>JBBCJW010000040.1:0-156766 GCA_037190765.1 Alphaproteobacteria bacterium | reverse complement strand
CCGCTTCCCGGGCGGCCCGCGCCTCAGTGGCGCGCAGGTCCGGACCGTAGCCGCGCGAGGCCAGGCTGGCGGCGGCATTCAGCTCGCGCTCGCGCTGGGCGATGACGGCTTTCAGCTCGGCCAGGCGGGCAGGGCGGTCGTCGGGCGAAAGGCGGGCGATGATGTCGCCCTTGGCGACCGGCGCGCCCTTGGCGACCAGGACTTCGATGACGCGGCCGGCGGTTTCCGCCTTCAGCTCGACGATGCGCACCGCCTGGCTCTGGCCGCGCACGCTGATCTGCCGCGTCAGCTCCTGGGCGGCGAAATCGCGGACCTGCACCTTGGGGGCGACGACGGCCGCGGTCTGCACCGGCACGGCGGCTTCCTCCTTCTTGGGATCGGCGAAGGCCCCGCTCAGCATCCACAGCCCGATGGCGCCGACGATGCCGAAGGCGATGACGTAGGAGCGGTTGATTTTCATGGCGGCGACCTCAGCCGGCCTTGCGCTCGGCCAGCAGGGCAACGCGCAGCAATTCGTGCCGGTTCTCTTCGAGGAATTCGATCGACGCCTTGTAGACCGTGGCGCCGTACTGGCAGACGAAGCGCTCGCCCGGCGACAGTTCCGCCTGCAGGCAGCGTTCGCACTCCTCCAGCTCGCGCCGCAGATGGGCCAGGCGGTCGCCGACCAGCTCGTCGATGTCGCGCGCCGGCAGCAGATGGGCGAACAGCATGATCAGCATGAAGTCGGAGCGGAACTTGTCCGGCGCCGGCTTGTGGCGCAGCGCGTCGAGCAGGGCCATGCGACCCATCGGCGTGATGCGATAGATTTTCTTGTCGGGACGCTTCTCCTGCTCCAGCTCGCGCAGCGTGACGAGTTCTTCGTCGGTCAGCCGGCTGAGGGCGGGATAGATGGAGCCGTAACCGGCATCGCAGAAGACGCTGAAGATGCCTTCGGCCAGCTCCTTGCGGATCTCGTAACCGCTGGCTTCGCCGCGGGAGAGAATCGCCAGGCAGAGGGTTTTGACGTCCATGGACATACCCCTTTCCAGTCAGCGAAATACGGCAACGAAACTATATTGTCAAGTTATATATCGATTAGATATATAGAACTGAACCGCTGTGTGGAAAGGCGTCTTGTGCTGGAAATGCTGGAAATTTCGGGTGGAGCCGGGCCTGTCTGGCACAGGCGGCATCGAGTTCAGTAGATTATGTCGCAGGCTGGGTGGCGACTCAGGTCGCATTGGGCTGCGGCGTGGATGGCCGGCCGGCATAGGAGGCGATGATGCGCCGGACCGCTTCCAGCCCGTCGGTGAGGGCGGCGGGGCCCGGCTGCAGGATGATCGAGGACTTGATCTCGTGCAGTTGGCCGCCGGCGACGGCGGGAATGGCGTCGAAGCCGGGGCGGCCGGCAAAGCGCTCGGGGCGGAACTTCTTGCCGCACCAGGAGCCGATCACGATCTCGGGGGCGGCGGCAATGACGTCGGCGGCGGACACGATCCGCTCCTTCGCCGATTTGGCGGCGGCGAGATGAGCGAACACGTCGCGGCCGCCGGCGATGGCAATGATCTCGGAAACCCAGGAAATCCCCGAGATCATCGGCTCGTCCCACTCCTCGAAATAGACGCCGGGCCGCACGGGCAGGCCCGCCGCCTCGCGCCGCACCCGTTCGATGTTGTCCTGCAGCGAGCGCACCAGTTCGGCCGCGCGTTCCGTCACCCCGACGAGCGCGCCCAGCATGCCGATCATGTCGAGGATCTCGGCGATGCTGCGCTGGTTGAAGGCGTGCACTGCAATGCCTTGCCGCACCAGCGCCGCCACGATGTCGGCCTGCAGGTCGGAGAAGGTCAGCACCAGATCGGGCCTGAGTGCTGCGATCTTGGGAATGTCGGCGGAAATGAAAGCCGACACGCGCGGCTTCTCGCGCCGCGCCTGGAGCGGGCGCACGGTGTAGCCGGAGACGCCGACGATCCGGTGCTGCTGGCCCAGCAGGTACAGCGTCTCGGTCGTTTCCTCGGTCAGGCAGACGATGCGTTGCGGCGGAAACATCAGGCGCCGGAGGAGGAGCGCCGCTCCAGCGCCGCCAGCCCCGTGCGTTCGCCCGCGTATTGCAGCAGCAGAAGCCCGCCGAAAGCCAGCAGGTTCACCTGGGCGACATAGGTGACGACTTCCAGCGAGAACCCGTTGCCGGCGGGCAGAACGGCGGTGGCGGCGTACAGGGCGAGCTGGTAGATCGCGAAGGCCGAGGCGAAGGCGGTAGCGCTGCCGATGATGGTCCGTGCCGCGAAAACTCTGGTCGTCGCCATGGCGCCGGCGGTCGCCAGCAGGGCGGCGATGCCGATGGCGATGCCCCAGCCGTAGCTGTCCCAGGTGGTCGGATAGCCGAGCAGCCCATAGCCGACGATCTGGTTGATCGCCCAGGTCGCGCCGATCAGCGTCAGGGCATCGCCCCGCTGCAGCGACAGCGCCGCCAAGGCCGCCAGGGCGGCGAAGGGCGTGGCGCAGGCGAAGACGAAGCTGAACAGAAAGCCGGCGCCCGTCAGAACCGCAATCCAGCCGAGCCGTTTGGCGGCGCCATTGGTTTGCATGTCTCGATCCGTGCTTTAAGTGTTGCGCTTGGTCAATTTGGCGCGAGTCTATCCCATGGTCCAGCCGCCGCCCAAGGCTTTCCTGTCGTGGAGTTCGGGCAAGGACAGCGCCTATGCGCTGCTCGAAGCGCATAGGCTGGGGATTGCCCAGATCGTCGGCGTGCTCACGGTGGTTGCGGGAAGCGATCGCCTTGTGTCGATGCACGGCGTGCGCGAAGCGGTGCTGGATCGCCAGATCGCTGCCCTGCGCCTGCCCGCGATCAAGGTCGAGATTCCCGACCGCTGCAGCAACGAGGTTTACGAGGCGCGCATGGCGGCGGCCTGCGAGGCCATGAAGGCGGCAGGGGTGGCGCATCTGGTGTTCGGCGATCTCTTTCTCGCCGACATCCGCGCCTATCGCGAGGACCGGCTGGGCCGCATCGGCATGGGCGCCATCTTTCCGCTATGGGGGCGCAACACGCGCGAGCTGGCCGAGGCCATGGTGGAGAGCGGACTGGAGGCGAGATTGGTGTGCGTCGATCGCCGCCGGCTCGATCCATCCTTCGCCGGCCGCCGCTTCGACCGGGCCTTGCTGCGCGACCTGCCGGCCGGGATCAATCTCTGCGGCGAGAACGGCGAATTCCACACACTGGTGACGGCCGGCCCCATGTTCGCGGCACCCATCGACGTCATTGCCGGCGGCATCGTCGAGCGCGACGGCTTCGCCTTCGCCGATATGCGCCTGCGCGACTGACTGCGGCCGCGCCGGTCGGCTGCGGCTGGCGTTTTCGCGCGTGGGCAAGTCAGGCGGCGACGGCGCTGTAATGGCGGCGGTGGAGAACGACCAGCATGGCGGCGATCACGATCGTCACCAGGTTCCAGGCGATCCCGTGCATGAAGGCGGCATCGTAGGAGCCGGTCCAGTCGAAGATCGCGCCGGCCGCCCATCCGCCGAGCGCCATGCCCAGCAGCGTGGCGCCGATCGTGACCCCGACCCGCGTCGCGGCCTGCTCCGGACGGAAATAGTCGCGCACGATCATGGCGTAGGAGGGAACGATGCCGCCCTGCAGTAACCCGAAGAGGCCGGAAACCACGAACAGGATGTCGAGCGACTGGTTGGGCAGGAACAGGGCCAGGGCGATGGCCTGCAAGGTTGCGCCCAGCAGCAGCGTGGCCGCGCCGCCGATATGGTCCGATATCCAGCCGAAGGTAAGGCGGCTGATGATGCCGCAAAACAGCATCAGCGACAGCATCTGCGCGCCGCGCGCGGTGCCATAACCCAGATCGGCGCACAGGGCGACGATGTGAACCTGCGGCATCGACATGGCAACGCAGCAGGCGATGCCGGCAATGCAGAGCAGAACCTGCAGCGCGCCCGGACGCATGCCCAGGGGCCGGTCGGGATTGCGGGGCGTGCGCATAGCGTCCGAGGTCGTCGATGGAACCTCGATGGCCAGGACCGGCGGCACCGGTCGCAGCAGCGCCGACAGCGCGAAGACCGCCGTGGGGCTGAAGACCGCGAAGAACAGATAGGCGAAGCGCCAGCCATGATCGACGACCATAGTATCGACGATCGGCGGCCACAGGGCGCCGGCGAGATAGTTGCCGCTGGCGACCAGGGCGACGGCGATGCCGCGCCGGCGGGTGAACCAGAGCGATATGTCGGCGACCAGAGGCGCGAAGTTGGCCGAACAGCCGACGCCGATCAGGAACGAGGCGACGGCGAAAAGGACGACCGAGTCCGACAGCGAGGCGATGAGAAACCCGATGCCCAGCAGCATGGCCCCCAGCAGCATCGGCCGCACGATGCGATAGGCATCGACAAGGGGACCCATGGCAAGGCCGCCGAACCCGAAACCCAGCATCGTCATGGTGAAGGGAAGCGAGGCGCTGGTTCGCGCGATGCCGAACTGGCCCTGCACCTCCGGCAGCACCACCACGACGATGTACATGCCGACATTGCCGACCGTGGCGATGGCCAGCGATGCGATCAGTCGTATCAGGGGATAATGACGATGCTGGTGCCAGGCCGGCGTGTCCGGGCCCGTGAGATGCGACATGCGGTTTCCACCCGGTGCGGCGAGGCCTTTCAACTGGCGACGCTCGTTGTTGCCGTTCCTGCTTAGCGCAAAATGCTCTTTTCGGCCGTCGAGAATTTTGCGCGTCTGGGCTGCGCCAAGCGCTGGCGAGCGGCTTCTGGCGGCGGTATCGCGGTCGAACATGATCGGCAAGTGCGGCTTCGCCCGCCTGCTGCCACCTCGATTTCGCCGTCGTACGTCGCGAGTTTCGGCGACCGTGCCCTGTCTGGCCTCGGGGCTGTCCGCGCGCTAACATTTCCTTGGGACCACTCAAGGGGTCCGGTCGGAAAATGAAGCAAGAGAGGAAGAATGTTCTCCCATATTTTTGTCGGCGCGGACGATGTTCCCGCTTCGAAGAAGTTCTATGACGCCGTGCTCGGCGCCATCGGCGTGCCGGAGGGCAAGGTCGATCCCAAGGGACGGGTGTTCTATCGCACCTCGACCGGCATGTTCGGCCTCACCAGGCCGATCGACGGCGGAGCGACCACCCATGCCAATGGTGGCACGATAGGGTTCGCCTGCGACAGTCCGGAAAAAGTGAAGGCCTTCCACGACGCCGGCGTCGCCAACGGCGGCAAGAGCATCGAGGACCCGCCCGGCTGGCGCGAAGGCGGCACGAGCCGGCTCTATCTGGCCTATCTGCGCGATCCCTACGGCAACAAGATCTGCGCCCTGCACCGCGGCTGACGGCGCGAACCGAAAGGGGCTCCTCGGCCTTGGGCCGCTTTCGTCCCATGGCCTTCCTTTTCTCCGATCCGGACCGAGACAAAGGCCGGACCTTGGAGAGGGGGAAGGCCAAACATGGCGGCGAGGATTGCCGCCGGCTCGACGAAATTCAGGGAGAATGGCTGGGGGACTAGGATTCGAACCTAGACTAACGGGGTCAGAACCCGACGTTCTACCGTTAAACTATCCCCCAGCAGGGGTCTCAGGCGCCGGCAACCGGCGCGGCGGCGAGCTTTTAACACGCAAACTCGCGCCCGAACAAGCGCTTCTGTCCAGCGCCGTTCCCGGTTCCGGACCCGGCCAACGACGCAGTCCCGCCTTCGTTCCAACCGCTGGAAAGCAAAGCCTGATTTAAGGGTTCGCGCCTGCCCGGTCCTCGGGGTAAAACCAGAAAAAGAGGAGGTTTGCGGTAGCATGGAGGCGCGCGAGGCCATCGCACCAGCGGGCGAGGACGGCGAGCGCGTTTTCGCGGCCATCGACCTTGGCACCAACAACTGCCGGCTGATGCTGGGCCGCGCCCGCGGCGAGGGCTTCGCCATCGTCGATTCCTTTTCCCGCATCGTGCGGCTGGGCGAAGGGCTGGCGCGCCACGGCCGGCTGCTGGATGCCGCCATCGACCGCACCATGCGCGCGCTGGAGGTCTGCGCCGGCAAGATCGACCGCTGGGCGGCTGCCGACCAGCGGCATATCGCCACCGAAGCCTGCCGTCGTGCCGCAAATTGCGAGGAATTCGTTGCCCGTGTCGCCGAGCGCACCGGGCTGGCGCTGGAAATCATCCCGCCGCGCGAGGAGGCGCGGCTGGCGCTGGCCGGCTGTATGCCGCTGATCGATCCACGCCTGCCGTGGACCTTGCTGATCGACATCGGCGGCGGCTCGACCGAGGTGAGCTGGATCGGCGTTGAGGACGGCCGGCCGCGGCTGGTGGATTTCATCTCGCTGCCCTACGGCGTGGTGACGCTGTCGGAACAGATCGCCGAGGACTATGTCTGCGGCCGCCTGCCGCTGGCCCGTTACGAGGCCATTGCCGCGCAGGTTACCGAGCGCCTGGCCGATTTCGACGCGCGGCACGGCATCATGGCCGCCATTGGCCGGCGCCAGGTGCAGATGATCGGCACCTCCGGCACGGTCACCACGGTGGCGGCGATCAATCTCGGCCTGCGCCGCTATAACCGCAATCTGGTGGACGGCACGCCGATCACGCGCGGCGCCATCAACATGGTCTGCCGCTCGCTGCTGGCCGACGATCTGAAGGGGCTGGCGGCCAATGGCTGCATCGGGTTGGAACGGGCCGATCTGGTGCTGGCCGGCTGCGCCATTCTCGAAGGCATCTCCAAGCGCTGGCCGGTCGATCCCATCACCGTGGCCGACCGCGGCCTGCGCGAGGGTGTGCTGCTCGACCTGATCCGCCGCGACCGCGCCGGCCGTCCGGCATGAGCAAGGGCAGGGGCGGCGGCGGTTCGCGCCCGGCCGGCGGGCGGGGCAAGACGACGCGGGTGCTGACCGCGCGCGGGCGCACCGTGTCGCAGACCCGCTGGCTGCAGCGCCAGCTCAACGATCCCTATGTCGCCGCCGCCAAGCGCCAGGGCTATCGCTCGCGCGCCGCCTACAAGCTGGCCGAACTCGACGACCAGGTGAAGTTCCTGCGCCCGGGCCTGCGGGTGATCGACCTGGGGGCAGCGCCGGGCGGCTGGACCCAGGTGGCGGTCGAGCGCGTGAAGCCGAAGCCGGGCGGCGGGCAGGTGGTCGGCATCGACCTGACGCCGGTCGATCCCATTGCCGGCGCCACCGTGCTGGAAGGCGACTTCATGGCCGACGACGCGCCGGAGCGGCTGAAGGCGCTGATGGACGGCCCGGTCGACGTGGTGCTGAGCGACATGGCCGCGCCCTCGACCGGCCATCCCCAGACCGATCACTTGCGCATCATGGCGCTGGCCGAGGCGGCGCAGGATTTCGCCGAGCAGGTGTTGGCGCCCGGCGGCGTGTTCGTCGCCAAGGTGCTGCGCGGGGGCACCGAGCGGGGCCTGCTGGAACGGCTGAAGCGCGGCTTCGAGAAGGTGCGCCACATCAAGCCGCCGGCCAGCCGCGCCGATTCGGCCGAAATCTACGTCGTCGCCACCGGTTTCCGCGGCCTCGACAGGGGACAGGGCGGATAAGGGGGGGCCGACGGGACCGCCGGCGATTCCGTCAGAACCCGCGTCGCGTCAGTCGAGCGTCGTCTCGGCCACGCCTTCCAGGTGCTTGGGCAGGTCGTTCAGCCCGACATGGGTGAGATCCTTGTCGAGACTGCCGACCAGCCGGCTCTTGGCCTGGTCCGACAAGGCGCCGCGTAGGCGGCCCATGATGCTGGGGGGCGCCACCAGCAGCAGGCGGGCATAGTCGTCGTTGGCCGCCCCCTGGTTGACGATGTTGGCGAGCTGGTCGGCGAATTCCAGCTTCGGCTGCTTGTTCAGCTCGCTGTACTCGACCACGGCATGCGGCGTGCCCTCGGAACTTTCGTGGGCGCGGCCGGGCCGGTCGCTGGTGACGGGCTGTTTCAGGGCTTCGGAATTGTCGTAGGCGGCGAGCTGCACGTATTTGCCGTCGCCGGCCACACGAGGGGTCGTAAGAATGCGGGCCTGGCCGCCATCGGCCACCAATACCCAGGTCTGCTTGGTCATGTTCGGTCCTCCACACCGGGTCTAAACAGCGGAAAATTACCTTCGGTTCCGCCGGACGGCCTTGATCGAGCGCAAGCCGGCGGCAACGCGGTGCTTCCATGCGTGGAGCGCGCGACACAGGTGATGGCCGCCCTTGGCAGGGGACCGGCAATGTGTATTATGGCGCGCCAATCGGAACCGCCCCCTGGGGCGCTCAGCCTTCCACTGGCAGCGCCTCCCGGGCTTCGGAGGCAGCATGAACTTCCAGGAAGCGCTCACTTTCGACGACGTTCTGCTGAAGCCTGCCGCCTCATCCGTCCTTCCCGGCCAGACCGACAGCCGCACCCGCCTGACGCGCGAGATCGAGCTGGGCATCCCGCTGATCTCCGCCGCCATGGATACCGTCACCGAAGCGCGGCTGGCCATCGCCATGGCGCAGGCAGGCGGGTTGGGCGTCATCCACAAGAATTTTGACGTGACGCAACAGGCAGACGAGGTGCGCACGGTCAAGAAGTTCGAAAGCGGCATGGTGATCAACCCGGTCACCATCGATCCGGAGGCGACCCTGGCCGATGCGCTGCGCGCGATGTCGGCGCACCGCATCTCCGGCATTCCGGTGGTCGAGCGCGGCTCGGGCAAGCTGGTCGGCATCCTCACCAACCGCGACGTGCGGTTCGCCAGCGACACCTCGGTCAAGGTGCGCGAGCTGATGACGCATGAGCGGCTGGTGACCGTCAAGGAAGGCGTCGATCGCGCCGAAGCCAAGCGGCTGCTGCACAAATATCGCATCGAGAAGCTGCTGGTGGTGGACGACGCCTATCGCTGCATCGGCCTGATCACCGTCAAGGACATCGAGAAGGCGCAGCTCTATCCCAACGCCACCAAGGACGACAAGGGCCGCCTGCGCGTGGCCGCCGCGGTCGGGGTCGGCGACGACGGCATGCGCCGGGCGGAAGCCTTGCTCGACGCCGAGGTCGACGTGGTGGTGGTCGATACCGCCCATGGCCATTCCGCCGGCGTGCTCGACATGGTGCGGCGGGTGAAGCAGCTCTCCAACTACACCCAGGTCATCGCCGGCAACATCTGCACCGCCGAGGGCGCCAAGGCGCTGGTCGATGCCGGCGCCGACGCGGTCAAGATCGGCATCGGCCCGGGTTCGATCTGCACCACCCGCGTCGTGGCCGGCGTCGGCATGCCGCAGCTCACCGCCATCATGCAGGCGGCGGAGGTGTGCCACGCCGCCGGCATCCCGGCCATCGCCGATGGCGGCATCAAGTTCTCGGGCGACCTGGCCAAGGCCATCGCCGCCGGCGCCGACGTCGCCATGATCGGCTCGCTGCTGGCCGGCACCGACGAGGCGCCGGGCGAGGTGTTCCTCTATCAGGGCCGCTCCTACAAGGCCTATCGCGGCATGGGTTCGCTGGGCGCCATGGCGCGCGGCTCGGCCGACCGCTACTTCCAGCAGGAAGTGAAGGACACGTTGAAATACGTGCCCGAGGGCATCGAGGGCCGCGTGCCCTATCGCGGCCCGGTGTCGTCGATCCTGCACCAGCTGGTCGGCGGGTTGAAGGCGGCGATGGGCTACACCGGCAACGCCACCATCGCCGACATGCAGCGCAATGCGCAGTTCGTGCGCATCACCGGCGCGGGCCTGCGCGAGAGCCACGTGCACGACGTCGAGATCATGCGGGAGGCGCCAAATTACCCGCAGCGCACCTGATCCGCGTTTCGCCGCCGGCGGCTGCGGCGGCATGAGGGCGCCATGACGCCCGGAGCCCGGCTGCAAGCCGCCATCGACCTGCTCGACGAGATCCTCGCCAATCCGCGCAAGCCGGCCGACGCCGTGGTCGGCGCCTTCTTCCGCGGCCGGCGCTACATCGGCGGCGGCGATCGCCGCGACGTGGCCGAGCGCGTCTATGGCGTGCTGCGCCGGCGCGCCCAGCTCGAATGGTGGCTGCAGCGCGCCGGCAGTGACGGCGCCTCGACCGGTCGCGGCCTGGTGGTGGCCGATCTGGCGCTGAACCAGGGGCTGTCGGCCGATCACATCGCCGGCCTGTTCGACGGCGGCAAGTTCCGCCCGCTGCCTTTCGAGCGCGAGGAGCGCCGCGTGCTGCGCGACCTGGCGGGCAACGCACTGGACCATCCCGACCAGCCGGTCGCGGTCCGTTTCAACATCCCCGGCTGGATCGAGCCCGAACTGCGCGCCGCCCTGGGGCCGGCGGCGGAAGCCGAATACGCCGCCATGAACAGGCCGGCGCCGGTCGACCTGCGCGTCAACCTGCTCAAGGCCGATCGCGAGACGGCGCAGCAGGCGCTGGCGAAGGAGAACGTCGCCACCAGCCCGACCGGCCTCTCGCCCTTCGGCCTGCGGGCGCAGGGAAGGCCGTCGCTGGTGACGGGCGAGGCGTTCCGCGCCGGGCTGGTCGAAATCCAGGACGAGGGCTCGCAGCTGGTGGCGCTGCTGGCCGATGCCAAGCCGGGCTTGCGCGTGGTCGATTACTGCGCCGGGGCCGGCGGCAAGACCCTGGCCATGGCCGCCACCATGAACAACAAGGGCTCGATCACCGCCTGCGACGTTTCTTCCATGCGGCTGGAGCGGGCCGTCACCCGCATCCGCCGCGCCGGCATCCACAACGCGACGCAGAAGGTGATCGATGCGGCCGCGCGCAAATGGCTGAAGCGGGCTTCCGGCAGCATCGACCGCGTGCTGGTCGATGCGCCCTGCAGCGGCACCGGCACCTGGCGGCGCAACCCCGATGCGCGCTGGGTGCTGCAGCCGAACGACATCGAGGAACTGGTCACCAAGCAGGCGCAAATCCTCGACAGCGTCGCAGCCCTGGTGAAGGCGGGCGGCAAGCTAATCTACGCCACCTGCTCGATCCTGCCGCGCGAGAACCAGCACCAGATCGCCGCTTTCCTGCAGCGCCATCCCGACTACCGGATCGTGCCGCTTTCCGAGGCGTGGCGCGAGGCGACCGGCGAGGCGCTGCCCGCCGGCATCGAGGATGGCGAGGGGCTGCGGCTCAATCCCGGCGCCCATGGCACGGACGGGTTCTTCGTCTGCGTGCTGCGGCGGCAGGCGACGGAAAGGGCGGCGGCATGATCGGCATCAGGCTGGCCACGCCGCAGGACGCCTTCGGCATCGCCCGCGTGCATGTCGAGACCTGGCGCGCCACCTACCCGACCCTGCTGCCGCACGAATATCTCGCCAAACACCTCTCCATCGACACCCGCGCCATCCACTGGCAGCGCGCGCTGCAGATGGGCACCGGCGAGGAAGTGGTGTTCGTCGCCGCCGAGGGCGAGGAGGTGGTCGGCTTCTGCAGCGTCGGGCCGGCGCGCAAGCTGCCCAAGACCGTGCCGCCTGCGGATACGCGCTGGGGCGAGGTCTATACGCTCTACGTGCTGCCCGATTTCCACGAGCAGGGCATCGGCCGCATGCTGCTGGCCAACGGCCTGGCCGAGCTGGTCGGAGGCGGTTTCGAGGCCGCCATGCTGTGGGTGCTGGCCGGCAATCCCTCGCGCTTCTTCTACGAGGCCATGGGCGGGCAGGCGATCGGCAGCGGTGTGGAGAAATTCGCCGGGGCGCGGCTGGAGGAGATTTGCTATGGCTGGCCCGACCTGCCGGTGGCCATGACGCGGCTGGCTGCCCGCACCGACCGCAGCCGGGCCCAGTCGTGACCGCGATCGCCGCCATTTTCCGCCCGAAGGACAGCGCCACCCCATGACCGACAAGATCCTGATCGTCGATTTCGGCTCGCAGGTCACCCAGCTCATCGCCCGCCGTGTGCGCGAGGCCGGCGTCTATTGCGAGATCCATCCCTTCAACGCGGTGACGGCGGAAAGCCTGAAGGCATTCGACCCCAGGGGCATCATCCTCTCCGGCGGCCCGGCCTCGGTCTACGAGGGTCAATCGCCATCGGCGCCGAAGGCGGTGTTCGAGCGGGGCGTGCCCGTCCTTGGCATCTGCTATGGCGAGCAGACCATCTGCGAGATTTTCGGCGGCAAGGTCGAGCGCTCCGACCATCGCGAATTCGGCCGCGCTTTCCTCACGGTCACCGACGAGTGCCGGCTCTTCAAGGACGTGTGGCGGAAGGGCGAACAGCACCAGGTGTGGATGAGCCATGGCGACAAGGTCGCCGCCATCCCGCCCGGCTTCAAGGTGGTCGGCACCTCGGAGAATTCGCCCTTCGCCGCCATCGCCGACGAGACGCGGCGCATCTGGGGCGTGCAGTTCCACCTCGAGGTCGTGCACACGCCCGACGGCCACAAGCTGCTGCGCAATTTCGTGCGCGACATCTGCGGCTGCACCGGCGACTGGACCATGGGCGCTTTCAGGGAGCGCGAGATCGAGCGCGTGCGCGCCCAGGTCGGCAAGGGCCGGGTGATCTGCGGCCTGTCGGGCGGCGTCGATTCCTCGGTGGTGGCCGTCCTCCTGCACCAGGCGATCGGCGAGCAGCTGACCTGCGTCTTCGTCGATACCGGCCTGATGCGCGCCAACGAGGCGGAGCAGGCGGTGCGCCTGTTCCGCGACCACTACAACATCCACCTGGTCCATGCCGACGCCGGGAAGCTGTTCCTCGACAAGCTGGAGGGCGTCTCCGATCCCGAGCGCAAGCGCAAGATCATCGGCGCCACCTTCATCGACGTGTTCGAGGAGGAGGCGAAGAAGGTCGGCGGTGCGGATTTCCTGGCCCAGGGCACGCTCTATCCCGACGTCATCGAATCGGTGTCCTTCACCGGCGGGCCCTCCGTCACCATCAAGTCGCACCACAATGTCGGCGGCCTGCCCGAGCGCATGCGCATGAAGCTGGTCGAGCCCTTGCGCGAACTCTTCAAGGACGAGGTGCGCGTCTTGGGCCGCGAGCTGGGCCTGCCCGAGGACATGGTCAACCGCCACCCGTTCCCCGGACCGGGCCTCGCCATCCGCGTGCCGGGCGAGATCACGCGCGAGAAGCTCGACATATTGCGCAAGGCCGACGCCATTTATCTGCAAGAGATCCGCAACGCCGGCCTCTACGACGCCATCTGGCAGGCCTTCGCCGTGCTGCTGCCGGTGCGCACCGTCGGCGTCATGGGCGACGGCCGCACCTACGACTACGCCTGCGCCTTGCGCGCCGTCACCTCAACCGACGGCATGACCGCCGACTACTACCCGTTCCCGCACGAGTTCCTCGGCCGCGTCGCCAACCGCATCATCAACGAGGTGCGGGGGATCAATCGGGTGACGTACGATATCACGAGCAAGCCGCCGGGGACGATTGAGTGGGAGTGATATCTTCATCACTAGGCATCATAGGTGATATTTGCGCTTCACCGAATTTGGCCCCACCATCCCGAATGTATTAGTTGACGCTCGGGATGCTGGCGAAGTTGTGTTCTTATGCGGAGCGGGCATTTCTATGCCTTCTGGGCTCCCTAATTTTTTTCAGCTTACCTGCGATGTTGCTCAGGCATTGCGATGTCATCCTACTTCTGAAGCAGGCAAGCTAATTGCATTGGAGAGGCGTGCCAGAGAGGCCAATCCCGCTGATGAACTTCATGACCCAATTTCGTTTGATCGAATTTTTCGACTCCTTATGCGTGACTTTGGAGCGCCGCAGGTTGAAGCGAAGGTCGCCGAAGCGCTTCGCTTTCCAAAGCGACCAAATTTGGTCCACCATCGGGCTTTATTAGATTTGGCGCGTGGGCCAGATGGCCGTCGTCGACTCATCACAACTAATTTTGATCGGCTCTTTCAGAAAGCTGATAAACGGCTACATAGCTATGTGCCGCCTCTATTTCCAAATTTATCGCGCCCTGATGGCTTCGATGGTGTAGTGCATTTGCATGGTTTACTGCCTGCTTCTACCGCAAAGGCCAGCGACGAAACCTTGGGCTTAATTCTAAGTAGCGGAGATTTTGGCAGAGCCTACCTTGCTGAAGCCTGGGCCACGCGTTTCTTTTGCGATTTGCTTGATCGCTTTATTGTGGTTTTTCTTGGATATAGTGCCGAAGATCCGCCTGTTCGCTATCTCCTTGAAGGTTTGAATATTACAGGTCGGATACGCGAGCAGAGGCTTTATGCGTTTGCTGCTAATGATACCGCTCGCTCCGACCTTGATTGGCGCGAACGCGGCGTCACGCCTATTGTTTACGATCAAACAAACCAACACCAACATCTCTGGGAAACGATACACGCTTGGGCGGATCGCGCGCGAAATGTAGCTGCTTGGCGCTCGCGAACTGTTGATCTCGCTGGTACTGCGCCGGAGTATCTGAAGCCATTCGAGCGCGGACAGGTTGTGGCTCTATGTAGCTCAACTGAGGGTGCAAGAGTTTTTGCTTCGGCCGCTCCGCCACCACCTGCGGAATGGCTTTGCGTATTCGACTCCGCTTGTCGATACGCCAAACCAGGCCGCACTTTTTCTTACGATGAAGCGCCGCAGACCGAAATTGATCCTCTAACAATTTATGGCCTAGACGATGATCCACCACGTCCTAATGAACCAGATCAACAACAAGCATTTTCCGGCGTTAATCTTCTCGAGCCTTTGAAATCGGATGATCCGGTCGCGCGTGAGCAGGGCATTGTGGTTGCTGGGCGTGGTGCTGCCAGTCCCTTGAATACTCGTCTGTTCCAAATTGCTCGTTGGATAGTGTCGATCGCTGCATCTCCAACCGCAGTTTGGTGGGCAGCAGGGCGTCATGCGTTGCACAACTTCCTACATGATCAAATATCATGGGAGCTCGATCGTACAACTGAATTTGCCCCCGTCGTCCGCCAAGCATGGCGACTCATTGTGGAAGCTCATGAGTCAGTGCCTGACGATATACGAGAGGGCTGGCATGGTGTGCGCGATCAAATCCGGAAGGAAGGTTGGACACAGCGTAACGTACGCGCTTTTGCTGTGGCAACGCGCCCGCGCTTAGTTGTGGAACGGCCTTGGCATCGTTCGCCGGTCCCACCGCCGATCAGCGAAGAACTCTCCCTATCGCGTATTGGTCGCTTCGATGTGGTTTATCCAAAACTTATGGAAGATGTTGAAAGCATCCCCGACACAAGCCTAGCGGCCATCGTGGCAGTAATGCGCGTAAATCTAGAATACGGCGCAGCTCTAGAAGACGAGATATCTGAATTTCATTCGCGTTTGCCCACCCTTTATCCTGAAGAAAAGGAAGGTGAACACTATAATTCGGATGTCGAAAGTTATTACTTGCACTTTGTGCAATTGTTTAAGCGACTGACAAATATAGATATAAACATCGCTGCGCACGAAGCGCGTAATTGGAATTTCTCTGTGCGTTTTTTTGTGCCGTTGCGCTTGTTTACCCTCGGCGATTCTCGTTTGACTACGGGTACGGAAGTGGGCCGAGTGATCCGCGCGATGTCGCCAGAAATGTTTTGGAGTTCCGATCATGCTCGTGAATTGCTTTGGGCCCTAAGAGCGCGTTGGGCTGATCTTTCCCCTCGTGATCGTCTTGCGATCGAAAGACGAACCTTGGCAGGACGCCAGAAATATGAGCTTGAAAGCAATGATGAATATGAACAGCGCCGCGCCAGTCTGTCCGCTCAGCGATTGATATGGTTACAAGACGCTGGGATTGCGCTTGGTGCTGCTACGCGATCTAAAATTCTAGGATTGAAACGTGCTGATCCGCAATGGCGCGATTCCTGGGCTAAATCAGCTGACGAGAGTTTCGGTAGTCGTTCCGGCTGGGTAAAGCAGGAGAAAGATCCAGCAGAGATTGTACATTTGCCAGTTTCGGATGTCGTAGCGCGCTGTGATAGCCTAGCTGAACGTAGGTTCCAAACTTTTACCGATGTTGATCCGTTTCGCGGCCTTGTTGCGACCAATCCGCAAAGAGCGATGGCAGTTCTTAATTATGAAGCGCGCCACAACAATTATCCGCGGCGATATTGGTCGCGTCTCTTCAGTGATTGGCCGGTCAAGGCGTCACCGCAACGTTTTAAGCTAATTGCGCGAGCCGGTGCGAAACTGCCAACTACAACCATCGTTGAGATTCGTTACGAGCTCACTAGTTGGTTCGTCCGCAATTACGCAGTTATCGACGGGCTTGAGCGGAAGTCCGCTCATCAGTTTTTCGATCACGTTGTAGCGGCGCTCAGCAGCGCTGATGTGGACGCTACGCGCAGCGGTCTAGGTAAATCATCGGTTGGTGGTGTCGAAATTCCTAGCAATAGGATGGGAGTCGATTATGCCATTAATGCGCCGACGGGACATTTGGCCGAAGCGCTATTCACTGCGCTCTATGCCCGTAAACCAAAGGCCGGACAGGGCTTGCCAGCCGATATCCGTTTGCGGCTGGAAGCACTCATTGCTCTGCGGAAAGAAGGTGGCTGGCATGCGCTAACTATTGCCGCACGGAATTTGCATAATCTTTATCAAATTGATCGCGACTGGACACGCAAATTTCTACTTCCCCATTTTGATCCCGCTAGACCGGAGGCTGAGGCACTTTGGAGTGGGTACCTGCATGCATCTCGATTGGCATGGCGCAATTTGTTTAAAGATATGCGCGAACATTTTCTTGCGGCCTTTGAAGCTACCAATCGATGGAAAACAGAGGGTATTGAGCATCTGGCGCAGCACCTTCTCTTAGCGTTGGAAGGCCCGCCACGCGGCAAAAGTTATATTTCGGCTGAAGAAGCGCATACAGCATTACGTTCTGCCGATGCAGCAGTGCGATCGGAAGCATTATCATTTTTACGCCAACGAGTTTCTGCACCTGATAGTTGGAAGCGCATAATCGTTCCATTCTTTCGCAATGTTTGGCCGCGTGAACGCCAGTTTCAGACGGCCGAATCGAGCCGCAGAATGGTTTTGCTCGTGGAGGACCTAGGTGAGCACTTTCCTGAAGGTGTACACCTTCTTGCAGATTTTCTAGTGAGTTCCCCCAACACCGATGTCTTTGTCTTTCAATTCAGCCATGATCGCGAGCGCGGTCATGGTGATCTGACTATGAAATATCCATCCGAGACGCTCACGCTGCTGAATAAGATCATTGATGAAAGCAGCTCAAGGCCTCCCTATGGCCTGGCGGAAGTCATGAGGCGCCTCATAGAAGCAGCTCCCGAACTTCGCCAAGATCGTCGTTGGCAGCGACTAAGTAAACTGGCTCAATAGTTATAACTCAAAGCACCCCCACCCCATGTTCCCCCTCTCCATCCTCGAACTCGGGCGCATCCGTCAGGGCTCCGACCGCCGCGCCGCTCTGGATGAGGCGCGCAGCGTTGCGCAGCACGCCGAGCGGCTGGGGTATCGGCGGATCTGGGTGGCGGAGCATCACAATCTGCCCGGCGTCTCTACCGCCGCGACCGCCGTCGTTCTTGCCCACATCGCCGCGGGCACCAGTACGATCCGCGTCGGCGCCGGTGGCATCATGCTGCCCAATCACGCGCCCTACGTCATCGCCGAGCAGTTCGGCACGCTCGCAACCCTGTTTCCCGGGCGCATCGATCTTGGGCTGGGCCGGGCGCCGGGAACCGATCAGGCGACCCTGCGTGCCCTGCGGCGGGATCCGATGAGTGCGGAGAGTTTTCCGCAGGATGTGCTGGAACTGCAGGCGTTCCTGGCGCCCGTTCAGGCGGGCCAGCGCATCGAAGCGATCCCCGGTTCGGGAACGAACGTGCCGCTTTGGATATTGGGGTCCAGCCTGTTCGGCGCGCAGCTTGCGGCGATGCTGGGTCTGCCGTTCGGCTTCGCCTCCCATTTCGCGCCGCAGGCGCTGCATCGCGCCCTGGAAATCTATCGGGCCGGTTTCAGGCCGTCGCAGCAGCTCGACAAGCCCTACGCGCTGGTCGGCGTGAACGTGATCGCCGCCGGGACGGACGCGGAGGCGCGCCGGCTGGCGACCTCGCAGCAGATGTCGTTCACCAACATCATCCGCGGCACGCGCGGCCTGATGCAGCCGCCGATCGACGACATCGAGACCTACTGGACGCCGCACGAAAAAGCCCATGCCGGGCAGATGCTGGGCTGCAGCGTCGTCGGCAGTCGTGAGACGGTGCGCAGCGGCCTGCGCAAGCTCATTGCCGACACCGGCGCCGACGAGCTGATGATGGTCACCGACGTCTTCTATCCCGAGAAGCGGTTGCGATCGCTGGAACTGACGGCGCAGGCGATGGGCTGAGCCTGGCTCCCGGCGCCGCCACCCGCGTGGTGATGCGGCAGGGGCGGTATCGGTCGCCATCGCGAGGCGGGCTTTCCCTTCGCTGGGCACGGGATCGATCCGCTTGCGAAATCGCCCTGCGCCGCGCCATCGCCCGACACGCTGCTGCCGTGTTCAAAAAGCCAGCTTCAAAAACCCACCTTCAAAAAGCCCGCGTCGTCCCGATGTGCTTGCGCCAATCGCGCACCATGGTGTCCGGCCGGAACCTGGTGGAGAATCCCCCGGCCGATGCCGTCACGGCAATCGTCCGCCACGCCCGGCCGCTGCTCTTGCCATCGGCAGGGGGCAGGGGGCGGTGGCCGCCGGCAGCGTCGAGACGGCGGCCGTTACTGTCCCGTCCAGCCGTAGCGCCGGTCGAGCTTGCCGAGCTGGCTGGTGAAGCCTTCGACCGACATGCGGGTCCAGTGCGGGTCGCGGTGCGGATGCAGGATCACCACCATGCGCGCCATTTCACCTTGCTGGTGGAATTCGACCTCGATGGTGCTGTCGTAGGGCTCCACATCCTTGATGAAGTCGATCACGTGCACCAGCGTCAGCCGGCGCACCGGCTTGAACTCGGTGAAACGGCCGCGCGTGCTGTGCGAGGCCGGCTGGCCCATCTGCTTCATCGCCGCGATCGCCTCGGGCGCGTCGGCCACCATGTCGTAGACGATCTCGCCGCCCTCGCGCGCCTCGAATTTGTGCACGTCGACGCGAAACCCTTCCGGTCCCCACCACGAGGCAAAGCCCTCGGCGCTGGTCCACAGCGCCCACAATTCCTCGACGCGCGCGCGATAGCTGCGCTTGATCGTCACCTTGGCCTGTTCCGTCTCGTTCATGGGCGTTCCTTCCTTGTCCTGCGGGAGCGGGCCTGGCGTTCCTCCAGCGCCGCGCCGAAGCGGTCGAACCTGGCTTCCCAGAGTCGGCGGTAGTCGGCGAGCCAGTCTTCCAGCGCGCGAAACGGTTCGGGCCGCAGCGCGTAGAGCCTTTGCTGCCCGCTGGGCCGCACCGAGACGAAACCCTGTTCGTGCAGGATGCGCAGATGCCGCGAGACGCCCGACTGATGTATCCCGGCCTGGCGCACGATATCGCTGACCGGGCGCTCGCCGTGCCGCAGCGCTTCCACGATGCGCCGGCGCGTTGGATCGGCAAGGGTTTCGAAAGCATTTAATTGCATTATCATGTATATGCATATCAATGCATATGATGGGGGTCAAGCCGGGCGCGCTTCGTTCCTGTGGCGGAGACTATCAGCCTGCCGCGTGCTCGATCCGCGAACAGCAAGCGATGCGCCGGCACAGTCCCATCGAACCCTGGCGCTGTTCTGGTGCATCGCGCAGATAAGCCGCCGGCTTCACGTAGACGCGCGCCACGTTGCCCGGGACGGGATCCTGCGGCCAACTCGCGCCGTCGGTGGATCACCATAGTCTTTAGATCAAACCATTGACCAATTGATGCTCGTATGTTGAACTGAACTCGTTTGAGGGGTGCATGGAGGCTCGAAAGGAGCCTTCCATCTCCGCTCCACGAGATCGTGGCCGTGATGCGGATTGTCGCCCAGGTTGTTGCCGGCGGCGGTTCGAAAGGGATCGATGGGGATGGACAACAAGGCGGTGCTGGCCAATGTGACGAGCCCTCGGGAGGAGGCCGCCGCTTCCGACTGGCTGGAGCGCGCCCGCCAGGTGGCGCCGGTCCTGGAAGCGGCGTCGTCGCGCATCGAGGCGCAGAACGAACTGACCGACGACGTGCTGTCGCTGCTGCGCCAGAACGGGTTGTTGCGCCTGCTGATGCCCCATGCGCTGGGCGGTGCCGCCGTCAATCCCAGCACCTTCGTCCAGGTCATCGAGGCGCTGGCCCACGCCGATGCCAGCACCGCCTGGTGCGTCTGCCAGACCTCGATCTGCTCGATGGTGACGGCGTACATGGATGCGTCGGCTGCCGGCGACATGTTCGCCGCTCCGGCCGCCTTGCTGGCCTGGGGCGTGGGGCCGAACGCGTCGGCCGTCGCCGTCGACGGCGGCTATCGCGTCAGTGGCACCTGGATGTTCGGCAGCGGCAGCCGCCATGCCACCTGGCTGGGCGGGCATTGCGCGATCGTCAATGCCGACGGCACGCCGCAGCTCGATCGCAACGGCGCGGCGGTGGAGCGGACCATGCTGTTCCCGCGCCGCAGTGCCGATGTCCAGGACACCTGGCGCGTGATGGGGCTGCGGGGCACCGGCAGCGACACTTATTCGGTGAAGGATCTGTTCGTGCCGGCCGCCTTCACCTCGCCGGTGATCGCCAACTGGCTGACGGTCCAGCCCTGCGATCCGGCCATTCTCTACCGCTTCACCGGCAGTGCCCTCTATGCCGCCGGGTTCGGCGCCCTGGCGCTCGGCAATGCGCGCGGCATGCTCGACACTTTCCTGCGCCTGGCCGGGTCGAAGACGCCACGCGGCGCCAGCAATCCCTTGAGCGCCAGCGCCGTCGTACAGATGCATGTCGCGCAATCCGAAGCGCAGCTGCGCTCCGCCCGCCTGCTGGTGCTCGATACCCTGACGCAGGCCGAGGCCAGCATCGCGCAGACCGGCAGGATCACCTTGGACCAGCGCATGGCGATCCGCATGGCGGGCACCTTCGCCATCCACCAGGCGACGGAAGTTCTCGAGCGCGCCTATCGCTCGGCGGGGACCACGGCGATCTTCGAAAGCCAGCCCTTCGAGCGGCGCTTTCGCGACGGCTACTCGATTTCCCAGCATCTTCAGGGCAGGCTGGCGCACTTCGAACTTGTCGGCAAGCACCTCCTCGGCATCGAGGTCGACCCGCAGTTTCTCTAGCCCGCAGTTTCTCTAGAACATGTGAATTTGCTCTAAACATTAATGAGCGCCCGTCTTGCAGTCTGACCGACGAAACCAGTTCGCGCGCCAACCGGCGTCCGGCTGGACCGGCTGAAAAGGAGCTAACCGATGGCTGGCAGCAGCTTCGACCGCGCGGCGGAGGATATCGGCAACATCGTCCATCTCGAGCACGTCAATCTGCTGATCTCGGACCAGCGGCTGGCGACCCTGTTCTACGTCACCGGCCTGGGTCTGACGCGCGACCCGTATCTGATGACCGGCATCGACAACATGTGGGTCAATGTCGGCCGCAGCCAGTTCCACCTGATCACCGGCGAGCCGCAAGTGCTGCGCGGCCATACCGGGCTGGTGATTCCCGACCGGCCATGGCTGCTGCAGCAGCTTGAGAAGGTCCGCAAGGATCTGGCCGGAACGCGTTTCGCGTTTCGCGAACTGGAGTCCTGCATCGAAGCGACCTGCCCGTGGGGCAATCGCCTCAGGATCTTCGAGCCGCAGCAGCGCTTCGGGCGCATGGCGCTGGGCATGCCCTATGTCGAATTCGAAGTTCCGGTCGGCACGGCGGCGGGCATTGCCGCTTTCTATTCGTCGGTGCTGGGCGCGCCCTCGGATGTGATCGCCGATGACGCCGGCAAATATGCGCAGGTGGCGGCCGGCATCGGCCAGCACCTGCTGTTCCGCGAAACCGACGGCCCACTGCCGCCCTATGACGGCCACCATATCCAGATCTATCTCGCCAATTTCTCCGGTCCCTATCGCGGGCTGCTGGAGCGCGGGCTGATCTATGACGAAAGCAGCCCCTGGCAGTACCGCTTCAAGGACATCGTCGATCCGCAAAGTGGCGAGGTGCTGTTCACGGTCGAGCACGAGATGCGCAGCATGACGCATCCGCTCTACGGCAGGCCGCTGGTCAACCGCAATTCGTATCAGACCAACCGCACCTCTGTTACCGGCTACGAGAACCGCGCCTGGCTGCTGCCGCATGGCCACGCGTTCTGAGGCGAACCGGCCCTGACTGCAACCGGTTCAGCCGCCCTTGGTTGGCGCGGTCGTGCCCCACTGCACCAGGGCGACCGGGAATTCGATGCGCGGCAGCGGCGGCGGCGCGTTGTGCTCGCCCGAGCGCAAGCGCTGCAGCAGATATTCGGTGCCGACGCGGCCGATCTCCTCGATCGGCACCCAGACGCTGGTGATGTCCGGGCTGATCGTGGCGCTGCAGCCGACGATCGAGATGTCCTGCGGCACCCGCAGGCCGGAGGCGAACAGGGCGGCGACGGCGCCGTCGGTCAGCAGCGTGTGGGGCACGAATATCGCCGTCGGACGCCGGTCCTCGGGAAGCGCCAGCAGGGCCTCGACGCAGGTCTTGGCGCCCTGGCGGCCGGCGATGTTGGAGAAGATCA
Organism: Alphaproteobacteria bacterium; assembly: GCA_037190765.1. Taxonomy (GTDB): domain Bacteria; phylum Pseudomonadota; class Alphaproteobacteria; order Reyranellales; family JAQSWP01; genus JAQSWP01. The sequence goes on along the minus strand of JBBCJW010000040.1, from coordinate 134,394 downwards.
GCTCCTCGCGGATTGGGCAGTTGAGTTCGGCCAGGGAGGCGCGGAAGCCGATTTCCCGCTGCCGCATATTGTGCGTGGTCGGGCTGGTGAGCAGGGCGATGCGCTGGTGCCCCAGCGCGGCGAGGTGATTGCCGCCCAGCCAGCCGGTCTGGTAGTCGTCGGAGCCGACCCAGGGATCGACATCGGCCTGGCGGCACCGGTTCAGCAGCAGATAGGGAAAGTTGCGTTCGCGCAGCCACTCGATCGCCATGTCGTGCTCCTGAGCCGTGGCGATCAGCAGCCCGTCGACATGGCCTTCGGTCAGGGTCTCCACGATCTGGCGGAAACGCGAGCTGCTTTCGTCGGTGTTGCACAGGATGACGTCGTAGCCGGCCGCCGAGGCGGTGCGCTCGACGGAGCGGAACAGATGGGCATAGAACGGGTTGGTGATGTCCGGATTGAGCATCGCCAGGATGCGCGTCTGCTGCATACGCAGCGACCGGGCCATGCGGTTCGGCTGGTAGTGGTGCTCGCGGGCGATAGCCAGGATGCTGGCGCGCTTCTCGGCCGAGATGCGGGCCTTGGGATCGCCATTGAGCACGCGCGACACCAGCGAGGTGTCGACGCCGACTTCGCGGGCGATCTTTTCCAGTGTCAACGCCATGGGATCAACTCCAGCTTCCGCCCCCGGACCGGCCGAGCCGTGAGCGGCTGGCCGCGGCGACGGTCAGGCGCGGCAGAGGATAGACGGTCGGCCAGCCGCTTGTCACCCAAGCGCCGGGAGCGCGGGTTGCGGCCGATTCCTGGATGGAGCACCGGACGATTGCCCGTTTCCGGATGCCGCCGGCGAAGGCGGGCTGATGCGACCGGTCCATGGCAGTTGCGGCAACCCGTGCGTGGATCGGGTCCGCGTTGGGCGTACAGCGCTCCTGCAACTGTAAAATCCTTTAATCAAAGCATTGACCAAGCTGCGGCAACGGTGCGATGATGCTTTATGTATGCTGCTGCTGCCGTGTCGAGGGCATGGTTTTCCGGCGCGCCTCGCACCGTGATCGAGCAGAGCGGCGAATGAAGAAGAACGGTGCGGGCTCCCTCGGGGCTCGCATCCGGATCGCTCAGACACGGGGAGGAAAAAGATGTCCTTTAACTTCAAGCTGTTCGGCGCCTGCGCCATGGCTGCGGCCCTTCTTGCCACGCCGGCGATGTCGCAGCAGACCATCAAGCTCACCATCGCGTCCGGCATTCCGCCCACGGTGCCCACGGCCGGATCGCTGGTGAATTTCTTCATGCCCGAGATCGACCGGCAGCTCGCCGAGGCATCGGGCGGACAGATCAAGATCGAATGGAACCAGGCCTTCGGCGGCAGCCTGGTCAAGCTGGGCAGCGAATCGGCGGCGGTGCGCGACGGGCTGGTGGACGTCGCCTTCCTCGCCACCAGCATCGAATCCGCCCGCTTCCCGCTGCACAACGTCACCTATGCCGCGCCGTTCATGTCGGACGATCCGGACCTCATCACCAAGGCCGTCCGGATGGTCGAAGCCAAGGTGCCGGCCATGCGCGAGGTCTGGACCCGCAACAACATGATCTTCCTCGGCGCTTCCACCCTGGACGACTACAATCTCTACACGCGCATGCCGCTCAACTCGCCGGACGACCTGAAAGGCAAGAAGATCAGCGGCCCCGCGCAGGGCGCGGTCTGGGTCAAGGGAGCCGGCGCCATCGGCGTCAGCGGTTCCATCGTCACCTTCTATAGCGACATCCAGACCGGCGTTTCCGACGGCGTCGTCAGCTTCGCCAATGGCGTGGCGCCGACCAAGATCTACGAGGTCGCGCCGCACATCACGATGGTCGGCTACGGCGCCATGTTCACCGGCGGCGTGGTGATCAACAAGCAGGTCTTCGACAGGCTGCCGGAAGTGGCGCAGAAGGTCTTCGTCAAGGTCGGAATGGAATACGACAAATATTTCAGCGATCTGATGATCAAGACCTCCAGCTCCCTGCAGCAGATGATGGCTGCGAACGGGGCCAAAATCCGCGAGGTCAGCGCCGAGGAGCGGAAGCAGTGGGCGGCCCAGTTGCCGAATATCGCACTGGCCTGGGCCAAGGAACTCGATGGCAAGGGGCTGCCCGGTACGGAGACCCTCAAGGAATACGTCGCCGCCATCGAGGCGTTGGGCGGCAAGCCGGCACGGGACTGGCTGCAACCCTAAGTCGCATCCAGTTTCCGGGGTCGTAGCATGTTCGTTCGCTGGCTCGGTGGCATGAATGCCATCGGGACGCTGTGGATCATGGCGCTCATGCTCCTGATCAACGCCGACGTCATTGGCCGGGAATTCTTCAACGCGCCCGTCCGCGGCACCAGCGAGCTGGTAGAACTGTCGATCGTCGGCATCGTGTTCATGCAGCTTGGACACACGCTGATGGTCAACAGGATGACCCGCTCGGAGCTGATCATCGGCGCGCTGCTGGTGTCGCGCAAGCGGGCAGGGCATCTGCTGCAGGCCCTGTTCCACCTGGCGGGCGCGGTTGTCCTGGGCCTGATCTTCTGGGGCAGCGTCCCGTCCTTCATCGACGCGGTGGAGATCGGCGACTATGTCGGGGCGGCGGGCGATTTCACCGCGCCGACATGGCCGATCAAGCTGGTCATCCTGATCGGCAGTTTCGTGACCATGGTGCAATATCTCATCTTCTGCGCCCGCGACATCGGCATCGTGCTCGGACGCAGCCGATGAGCGGAGTCGAAATCGGCTTTCTCAGCATCGCCGGCATGCTGGCCCTGATCTGGTTCGGAATGCACATCGCCGTGGCGCTGGCGCTGGCGTCCTTCGTCGGCGTCTGGCTCATCCGCGGCAACCCGCAGGTCGCTGTCTCGATGCTGTCGCAGGGAGCGTCGGACGCGATCGCCAGCCACGTTTTCGCGGTGGTGCCGCTGTTCGTGCTGATGGGACTGCTGGTGGGGATCGCCGGCATCGGCAAGGATGCGTTCGAAGTGGCGAACCAGGGGCTGCGCCGGCTGAAGGGCGGGCTGGGGCTGGCGACGGTGGTGGCGAACGCCATTTTCGCTGCGATCACCGGCATCAGCATCGCCTCCGCCGCGGTCTTCACCCAGGTCGCCGTCCCCGAGATGCTGCGCTACGGCTACACCGGCCGCTTCGCGACCGGGGTCGTGGCGGGCTCCTCGGTGCTCGGCATGCTGATTCCGCCCAGCCTGCTGATGATCCTGTACGCGTTCCTGGCCGGCGTGTCGGTGGGCGACATGTTCCTGGCCGGCATCGTGCCGGGCCTGCTGCTGGTCATCATCTATTCGATCGGCATCATGGTGATGGTGCGCGTCTGGCCGAACTTCGTCGGCGAGGCACGGATTCCCGAGGGGCGGGCCCTGATGGGGCTGGGCGAAATGGCCGCCAAGCTGCTGCCGATCGTCGTGCTGGTTGCGCTGGTGCTCGGCGGAATCTACGGCGGCTTCTTCAATGCCACGGATGCCGGCGCGGTCGGCGCGGCAGGAGCGCTGCTGATCGCCCTCTACAAGCGACGGCTCGACCGCAAGAAGCTGTGGCAGGTGCTGGTCGAAACCGGCCATATCACGGTATCGGTCTCGTTTCTTATCATCGGGGCCAGCCTCTACACGCGCATGCTGGCGCTCAGCGGCGTCCCGCAATATCTGGTCCAGGTGCTGCAAAGCGCGGGTCTCGGTTCCTCCGGCTTTCTCACCGCCTATAGTATCCTCATCATCATTCTCGGCTGCTTCATCGATTCGAGCTCGATCCTGCTGATCGTCCTGCCCCTGATGCTGCCGGTGGCGATGGGGTTCGACATGAACCTGATCTGGTTCGGCATCGTCACCATCGTCGCCGTGGAGATCGGTCTTCTGACCCCGCCGTTCGGCATCTCCGTCTTCGTGATCAAGAGCAGCCTGCAAGACGCCAGGATTTCGCTCTCCGACATCTTCATCGGCGCATCGCCGTTTGTCGTGTTCATGCTGGTCCTGCTGGTGATCCTGGCGTGCTTCCCCTCGCTGAGTCTGGTGTTCGCCTGACGCGGAACACGAGCGCCCCATTGCCAGGTGACGGCAGCACGTGTCCTGCCGTCACGATTTGCCTGATCTAATCGATGGCGAGGCGGTAGATCCTGGCGGCGTTGGCGCTGAACAGCGCCCTCTTCTCGTCGGCGGAGGCGCCGGCGGCCAGGCGCTTGAAGGCGTTCCACACCACCGGATAGCTGCACATCCCCTTGTCGACCGGGAAATTGCTTTCGAAGATGCACCGGGAGGGGCCGAACGCCTCGATGCAGGTCTCGATATAGGGCCGCCAGGCGGCGGCCAGCTCCGTCGAGGACGGCGGCAGCGGCCGTTCGTGGAAGGTGAAGCCGCCGATCCGCATCGCCAGCCCGCCAAGCTTGACGAAGACGTTGGGACAGTCTGCCAAGGTCAGCATGTCCGCTTTCCACGCCGCAAACACCTGGTCGCGCTTGCCGGCATAGGAGCCGATGCCGATCGGGCCGCCGACATGGTTGACGACGATGACCTGGTTCGCGAAGCGGCGCGCCAGGTCGATCACCTCGTTCAACTGGGTGTGGTAGGCCCAGACGTCGAGCGTCATGCCGAACCTGCCCAGCCGCGCCACGCCGCGTCGGAAGCCGTCATCCACCAGCAGGCCGAGCGGCGGCGGGATCGGCGTGGTGCGCAGATCCGGATCGGAATGGGAGGCGGTGAAGTTGCGGATGCCGCGGAAGCGGCCGCCGCCGGCCTGCAGATGCGCTTCCAGCACCGGCTCGACCCGGTCGCCCAGGGTCAGGTCGGCGAAGCCGACGATGCCGGCGCAGATGCGGGATGGCCCGTAATGGCCGCTGGCGCTCTGGGCGGCGACGCCGTTGGCGAATTCGGTCTCGCCCACCGGCTGCAGTTCGGGCGGGCCGTCGGCGCGGTACATCGAGCGGCACTGGACGTAGACGCTGGCGCGGATGTTGTGGCCGGTGTTGGTGTCAGCCAGGAAATCCTCGAGGAAATACCGGTAGGGGCGGGGGCCGTAGAAATGATGATGGGCGTCGACGATCGGCAGCTCCGGTTCGAGGATTTCCTCCTGCCGGCGCGCCAGCCATTCCTCGTTGATCGGCAGGTGCGGATGCTTCAGCTCGTGGCCTGACGCGCTCATCCCCGGCCTCACGCCTCCTGGCGCGGGCGCGACTTGCGGGCCGCATCCAGCTCCGCCAGCATGGCGCGCCGCGCCTTGGCGCCGTCGATGACGAAGGAAATGTCCGGCCCGCCCAGCATGAACTGGATGCCGTGCTCGAGATAGGTCTCGACCAGCTCGCGGGTATAGGCGCCGCCCATGCCGAAGAACTTGCCCGCCGCCCGCGCCGCCTTGCCCGCTTCGGCATAGGCGGCCTGGATCCGGGGATGGGCGAGCTGGCCGGCAATGCCCAGCTCGGCGGCAAGATCGTTGACGCCGATCATCACCGCATCGACTCCGTCCACCGCCGCGATGGCGGCGGCGTTGCGGATCGCGGTTTCGGTCTCCAGCATGACGATGGTCAGGGTCTGCTCGTTCAGCGCCGCCAGCGAGGCGGGATCGCCGCTTCTGACGAAGCTGGCCTGCGGCAGCGGTCCGGTCACCGACCGGGCGCCCAGCGGCGGATACTTGGTGGCGCGCGCCGCGGCGGTAGCCTGCGCCGGCGTATCGACATGGGGAAAGATGATGCCCTGGATGCCGCCGTCCAGCAGGCGCGCGGCCTGGTAGAACTGGTCCATGCCGACCCGCGCCACCGGCGTGATGCCGACCGAAAGCGCCATGATCGCCATCTGCGAGGCGGCCTCTTCGCTGAGCACGCTGTGCTCCAGGTCGAGGAACAGCCACTCGAACCCGGCCAGCTTCGCGATCTCCGCCGCGTCCACCGAGCGCCAGCGGTTGACGCTGAAGCTGGTCGCCAGCGCGCCGCGCTGCATCACGGATTTCATTTCATTGGCGCGAATGGTCATGGGTTCTCGTCCGATGCGGATGGTTGGGGCGGGGCCGGGGCAAAAGTCTGCTGCTCGACAATACCCCGGTCAATGCTTTGATCTTATGGACTTGGTCGGTTGAAATCAAACGATTGATCATAGGCTGGCCCATGGCCATAATCTGCCGCGACTGGACAGGCTGCAGCGGATCGAGGACGACGTGCGACAGTACAAAGCGGTGATCGCCGGGGCCCATGGCGTGACCGGCCGGGCTCTGGCCGGCCATCTGGCGAAGCTGCCGGAATGGGAGGTGATCGGCCTGTCGCGGCGCAGCGACCCGCACCCCGATGGCATTCCGCAGCTGTCGGTCGATCTGCTCGACCGCCAGGACTGCGTTGCCAAGCTGGGTCAGATGCGGGGCGTGACGCATATCTTCTTCGCCGCGCTGCAGGCGTTCCCGACGCCGGCCGAGCACGTGGCGCCCAATCTCGCCATGCTGGCCAATCTGGTGGAGACGATCGAGGCGGCGGGGCCGGGGCTGCAGCGCGTCGTGCTGGTGCAGGGCACCAAGTATTACGGCGTGCATCTGGGGCCGTTCAAGACGCCGGCCAAGGAAACCGATCCGCGCCACATGCCGCCCAATTTCTACTACGACCAGGAGGACTATCTGCGCGCCCGACAGGGGAACGCGGGCTGGACCTGGAGCGCGGTGCGGCCCTGCACCATCTGCGGCTTCTCGGTCGGCAGCCCGATGAACCTGACGACGGTGATTGCCGTCTACGCCGCCATCTCGCGCGAACTGGGCCTGCCGCTGCGCTTTCCCGGCACGGTCGGCGCCTTCAACGCGCTGCGCGACGTGACCGACGCGGAGCTGCTGGCGAAGTCGATGGTCTGGGCCGCGCTCGAGCCGCGCTGCGCCGGCGAGGCCTTCAACGTCACCAACGGCGAGGCGATCCGCTGGTCCAATCTGTGGCCCCGCTTCGCGCGCCTGTTCGGCATGGAGATGCTGCCGCCGCAGAAGATCGTGCTGTCGGAAATGATGGCCGACAAGGGCCCGCTATGGGACGCCATGGTCAGGAAATACGGGCTGCAGCCGCACGCCTACGAGCAGGTGGTGAGCTGGGGCTTCGGCGACCTCTCCTTCAGCTACGATTACGACCTGCTGCTCGACACCGGCAAGGCGCGCCGCTACGGCTTCACCGAGCATCTCGACAGCGAGGAGATGTTCGAGCGGATCTTTCGGGAGTTCATGCGGCAGAGGATGATCCCCGGCGTCTGAACGCGGCTCCGTGTCGCGAGGTGGGCGAACAGCCTGGTCACCCGGGAACCATTCTTCGCATCGGGCGGTAGGGTGAGCGGGAATTGACAGCGGAAGGCTGAGCTCATTCATCTAGCACCATCCCTGCGAGCGACGGCATGACCGTCGACCATTTGTACATCGGCACCGCCGGCTGGAACGTCTCCGCCGCCTGTCCTGCCGACATGCCCTTGGGCGGCACCCATCTCGAACGCTACGCGCGGCGGCTGAACGCGGTGGAGATCAACTCCTCCTTCTATCGGCCGCATCGGCACAAGACCTATGCGCGCTGGGCGCAATCGACGCCGGCCGGTTTCCGCTTCGCCGTCAAGCTGCCGAAGGCCATCACGCATGAGCGTCGCCTGATCGATTGCGATGCATTGCTGGATGCGTTCGTGGCGCAGGTGTCGGGCCTGGGCGACAGGCTGGGCGTGTTGCTGGTGCAACTGCCGCCGTCGCTGGCTTTCGACGAAGCCGTGGCCGACCGCTTCTTCGCCGATCTGCACCGGCGCATCGCCACGCCCGTCGCGTTCGAGCCGCGCCATGGCAGCTGGTTCGCTTCCGGCCTGGGCGGCTGGCTTGCCCGGCGCCTGGTGGCGCGCGTGGCGGCCGATCCCGCGCCGGCGCCTGGCGCGGGCGAGACGGGCGGCTGGGACGGGCTGGCCTATTACCGCTGGCACGGTTCGCCGCGGATCTACTTCTCCAACTACGGCGAGGCGGATTTGCTGGCGCTGCGCCGGCGTCTCGACGGGTCTTTGGCGCGCAATGTCCCGACCTGGTGCATCTTCGACAACACCGCCCTGGGCGCGGCTCTTGGCAATGCGCTGGCGCTGACTAGATTGTAGGATGGGACGGGCAGCCGGCGGGAGCGTTGTTTCGCCATGTCGCACGCAGTGTCCTTGTCGCCATGAAACCCAAGCGTCGCCTGCGTCCGCGCCGGTCCGATGCGCGGCAGCTCCCCCTCGGCCTTGGTTCGGGCGAGCGCTACAAATTGTTCTTCGCTGTGATGCCGCCTGCCGCCATCGCCGCGCAGGTCGAGGCGCTGGCGCAGCGTCTGCAGCAGCGGTTCGGCCTGGAGCGGACGCCGCGCATCCCGCATGTCACGGTCTATGGCCTGGGCGAACATGACGGCATTCCGCACGACATCATCGCAGCGGTCGGCGCGGCGGCCCAGTCGGTGCGGGTGAAGCCGTTCGACGCGGTCTTCGACGGCGTGCAGGCGTTCAGCGGCAGCAAGCAGCCGCTGGTCCTGCGCTGCGGCAAGGGACTGTACGGTTTCGTGGCGCTGCAGAACGCCATCGGTCACGCGCTGGCCGGGGCGGGCGCCGACCGGAAGCTGTTCGACTCCCGCTTCACGCCGCACCTGACCTTATTTTACGGCGGCGGGGCGGTGCCGGAAAGCGCCCTCGACCAGCCGATCGCCTGGCATGTGGACGAGTTCTCCCTGATCCTCAGCCTGCAGGGCCGCAAGCATTACGAGCCCTACGGCACCTGGAAACTGCAGGGCTGAGCACGCGAGGGCGCAAACCTCTGTGGGCGCCGAAACTTCCTTCAGCCGGCAGAGTTCTCTATCGCCGCAATGATCCGATGCACCGCCACGGCGTCGTCGAAACTCGGCGCCGTTCTCGTGCCATCCCGCAAATCGGCCGCCATCCGCGCATAGAGACGCGCCACGTTGCCCGGCACGGGATCCTGCGGCCAGGATGCGTCGGCTTCGGCGGGAAGCTCGACCGGCTGCCATTCGCGCGCGCCGCCTGAAATCTGCAGCGACAAAGGCAGCGTCTGGATGTGGCCGGTGGCGGCGGTCAGGCGGAAGTCGGCCTTGGTGCCGTGGATTTCCCACAGCAAGCCGCTGCCCTCGCGTGGTGCGCCGCCGTGATAGTGCAGCGAGACCGGCGCACCCGATTGCAGGGTGGCGTTGACCAGCACCTGGTCGGGGGCGGTGACCTCCAGCGTCTCGCCGGTGTCCAGCGCGCGCGCCATCTTGCGGGTGGTGGCGAGGATGGCGTGCCGGGGCTCGATGTCGCCCAGCACGTCGCGCAGGGCGGCCAGCATGTGGCCGAAGGGGATGGTCAGCATGGTGGCGCCGTTGGCGCGGTCGAGCAGGTAGGCGTTGGTCTTCTGTTCCGGGATCGTGCCGGCCCAGCTCGGGCTAGTGCCGATGACGGTGCTGGAGAGGATGGTGCCGGCGGCATCGTCCTCGATCAAGCGGCGCAGATGCAGTATCTCCGGCGCCACGCACGCCTGGGTGCCGCACACCGCCAGCATGCCGGTCTTGCGCGTCAGCGCCGCCAGTTCCTCCGCTTCCGCCAGCGTGCGAGCCAGCGGCCACTCGCAATAGACGTGCTTGCCCGCGTTCAGCGCGGCTGTGACGATGTCGCGATGATGCGGCACCTTCACCGTCACGGCGACGATGTCGATGGCCGGATCGGCGAGGAGGGCGGTGACGTCGTCGTAGGCGCGCGGCAGGTCGCAGGCCTTGGCCGCCGCTTCGGCGCTGGCGCGGCTGGTGTTGGCGACGCCGGCGATCTCGAAATCGGCCGCCAGCGCGCACAGGGCCGGGATATGGGCGCGCGCCGCCCAGCTCCTGCCGGGCTGCAACCCGACGATGCCGACCCTGAACCGTTTCCTCGCCATCGCCTCGCTCCTCCGCCGACTGCCCGTGTGGTCGGGCATTGATCGCATTGCCGGCCGTCCGGCGCAATCGAATGACAGCATGGGCAAGGGCGGCTTGCTGTGGCATGTGTGGCGAAAATCCTTGCTGGAGGACGGGCTGGCTGTGACGCATCAGGATTTGCCGCGGACGACGCTGGACACTGTGACGATCGCGCAGGTGATGGTCGCACTGGAGCGCGGCTACGAGGGCTATGCCGTGCCGGTGCGCTTCACCGTCGAAGCGCTGCTGCGGCGCATCCGCAGCGAGCACATCGACCTGACGCAGAGCTACCTGTTCCTCGACGAGGCCGGCGAGGCCTGCGGCGGCATGCTGATCGCCCGCCGCGGCCGGAATGCCCGTATCGCCGCCCTTGGCGTGGCGCCCCGGACCCGCGGTAGCGGCATCGGCCGGCGGGCGGTCGAGCTGGCGCTGGCTGATGCGCGGACCCGCGGTGACCGTTGCGTGATCCTGGAGGTGCTGTCCGCCAACACCGGCGCGCAGCGGCTCTATCAGCGCTGCGGCTTTGTCGAGCGGCGGACCCTGGTGGGCTACGAGCGGCCGGCGCAGCCGTCCTCTGATCTGCCGAACGCGGCAATCGAGTGCAAACCGCAGCGCGTACTGGGCGATCTGCTGAGCTTCTATCCCCAGGACGTGTCGTGGCAGATCGCGCCGGAAGGCTTCGCCGGCTCGGTGCCGCCGGTCCAGGCTTTCCGTTCGGCCGCAGGGGCGGTGGCGCTGGTCGAGCCGGCAGGTGCTGCCATGCGCCTGCTGGCCTTCGCCGTGCCGCCGGGGCAGCGCCGGCAAGGGAACGGCCGGCGTTTCATGCTGTCGCTGGCCGACCGCTTTGCCGGCATGCCATGGACCATCCCCGCCATGGTGCCCGAAACGCTGGCCGCGCCGTTCCTGGCGGCGACCGGATGGCGGCGGACGGCGCTGACCCAGATCGAGATGGACGTGGACGTCTGAAAGTTATCGGCTGTTGCAGCGTGTCCGATTGCCGCTATTTCGGCGGGCACTTCAGCAGCGGGTGGGGATGCTTGGCCGCGCAGCCGGCGCTGCCGTAGGAACGGGTCAGCACCTCAAGCGAGTTGCCGTCGGGGTCGTCGAAATAGACGCCGCGCCCGTCGTCCCAGTGATTGATCTGGTCGGGGATGGTGTGGTGCGGGCCGGCCCAGTAGCGCAGGCCGCGCTGGCGCACCCGGTCGAAAATGGCGTCGAACGCCTCTTCGCTGACCCGGAAGGCGAAATGGTGGTAGGTCACCGGGCCGTCGGCCTTGGCGAAGTCGAAGGTGGAGGGGCCGATCTGGACCATGGTGAAGGGGCCCAGCTTCTTTGCCGGCTCCAGGCCCAGGATATCGGTCAGGAAGGCGGCGCTGGCCGCCGGATCGGTGACGTCGACGATGGTGTGGTCGAGAACGATGGTCATGGCTCTTCCGTTGTTCCAATGCGAAACGCGGATCACCGGGCAGTGCGTTCCATTGAACCAGTTCCAGGCCGGTCGTGAAAGCCCATCGCGGTGCTGCCGTGCCGGCCTTTGCAAGAACGGGCGCGGCAGCACCGCAGGGTATCGTCGCTCTATCTCGCGCGGCGCGGCCGTTTCACCGCCCTGACCTTGCCGCTGGGGCCGCCGCCGCAATAGAAGCGGTCGGCGCCGTCGGATTCCAGGCCGGAGAGGCCGGTGCCTTCGGGCATGGCGAGGGTTTCCAGCACCGCGCCGGTCTGCGGGTCGATGCGGCGCAGGTCGCTCTCTTCGCCCTCCCAGGTACCGTGCCACAATTCGCCGTCGACCCAGGTGACGCCAGTGACCATGCGCGTGCAGTCGACGGTGCGCAGGATGGCGCCGGTCTCGGGGTCGATCTTGTGGATCTTGCGGTCGCGATACTGGCCCACCCACAGCGCCCCCTCGGCCCAGGCCATGCCCGAATCGCCGCCGCCACCGGGGGCGGGGATCGTGGCCAGCACTTGCCCGGTCCCGGGATCAATCTTCTGGATGCGGTCCTCAGCGATCTGGAACAGATGCGTGCCGTCGAAGGCGGTGCCGGCATGGCCGGGCACCTCCAGGGCGGCGACGATGCGGCCGGTTTCGGGATCGAGCGCGTTGATGCGGTCGCCGACGGCGAACCAGACGCGGCTGCCGTCGAAGCTGACGCCATGCACGCTTTCGACGCCGGGGAAGGGACCGTATTCCCGCAGGATTTCCGCTTTGCCTGTTTTCATGGGCTGCTCCTTGTTTTGCCTGAGCCCGTTCTAGTCGCCCGGCAGCGGGGCTGGGAGTAACAAGGTCGTCGCGAATCGCGGCAGCGGCGGGGCGGTCCAGCGCTGCGCCCGGCCGCGGCCGAAGGACTGCACCTTGCCGGCCGCGGCCAGCGTCTCCAGCGCGCGCTGCACCGTGCGCTGGCTGGCATCCAGCGCCAGCGCCAGGGCCGAACTCGACCACGCCTCGCCATCGGCCAGCAGCGCCAGCACCGCGGCGTTGCCGTCCTCCACCGGCGGCGCGAGCACGACCACCCTGCCGGCATGGCGGGGCGCCAGGGTGAAGCCGTGCCTGGTGGCGGTCACGCCGGCCAGCGGCCGCAGGACGGCGCGCAGCCGGCCGATCTCCACCCGCAGCCGGGCGCGATGCGAGTCGTCGGCGTGGCGGGCGCGGAAGGCGCGGGCGATCAGCGCGGCGCGCGGCATGTCGGCCGGCCAGGCCTCGCCCAGCGCGCGGGCCAGCGCGAACAGCACCGGCCGTCGCGCCAGCGGCACGATGGCGTCGGCGTCGCGCACGACATGGCGGCAGGCGTCGACCACCAGCGCGCCCGAGTGCAGCAGCGCCTCGACCTCGTCCAGGCACAGCAGCCGTTCTTCGCCGGCGGCGATCAGGCGTGCGGCGGGAGTGGCCAGCATCGCCGCTGCGGTCTCCACTTCCGCCATCAGGGCCGCGATGCCGGCCTGGCGGGCGGCTTGTTCGGAGCGGGCTAGGGCAGCGCGGGCTTCGCCCGTGCGCAGGCGGCGCAGCGCGATGCCGGCCACGACCAGCTCGTGCGCCGCCCGCAGCGGCGGCGGCAGGGGCGCGGGATCGAGCTGCGCCAGCGTCTGCTCGGCCTCGTCGAGGCGGCCCAGCAGCAGCAGGCGGCGGATCTGCAGATGCCGCGCATGGGCGGCGTTGATCCAGTCGCCGCGCCGTTCCAGCGTGGCGCGGGCGGCCTCCAGCGTCCTGGCCGGCCAGCCCAGTTCGCGCGTGACCAGCGCGATCTCGGCCTCGGCCACGACGCAGCGGGCGCGAGCGACCGCTTCTCTTGGGCCGAAGCCGCGCGCTGCCTTCTGCAGCAGCGCGCGGGCGCGCTCCAGATCGCCCAGCCGCGCCATGGCGATGCCGCGCAGCGCCAGCGCCGGCGGATCGGCGCGCAGCGCCACGAGGTTCAGCGCCGCCAGCGGATCGCCCCGCGCCAGCGCCCGCGCCGCCGCCGTGATCAGCGAGTCCATGGTGCTGCCGTCGCGCGCAATCGCGTCACACCTGTCATTCTTCTCCGTCCGCTTTCCTTCCCATCCTATCGCAGGTCAACCCGGCAAACAGGAGCCGGGCGATGACGAGCCATGGGATCGGAACGCGGCAGGAATGGCGGCCGGCGCGGCCTGGGCTGCTAGCGGCGGAAAAGGCGCTGGCGCGGCGGCGTCAGACGGCTGACTTGGTGACGGCGAGTTCAGCGAACGCCCCGTCGTATCTTTTCCGCGCCGGGAAGGCATAGGCGCCGCGCTTGCTGGTGGCGAGACCGAGCGCCAGCAGCGTTTCGGCCTGTTTCACGGCGGCGCCGACGCCGTCGATGACCGGCACCTGGAACTCGCGCTGCAGGGCGGCGGCGAGATCGGCCATGCCGGCACAGCCCAGCACGATGGCTTCGGCATGGTCGTCTTCCAGGGCGCGCACGATCTGTGCCCGCAGCTTTGCCGGGGCGTCGGCGGCGGAATCTTCCAGCGCCAGGACCGGAATGCCGGCGGCGCGGACCCGAACGCAGCCGGCCATGCCGTAGCGCTGAACCAGTTCTTCAAGCGGTACCACGGCCTTGGGATCGGTGGTGACGACGGCGATGCGCTTGGCGACGAGAGCCGCCAGCGACAGGGCCGACTGGCAGATCCCCAGCACGGGAATGGCGGCCATGGCGCGGGCGGCATCCAGCCCGGTATCGTCGAAACAGGCGATGATCGCCGCCTGCGCACCCGCAGCCTCGCCCTCGCGAATGCAGTCGAGCAGGCCAGGCACCGACAGGGCCTCGTCGAAATAGCCCTCGATCGAGGCCGGTCCGTGGCGGGACGTGACGGCCACGATCTCGCTCGACGGCGCGGCGGCAGCGCGCGCGGCCGCCGCAATGATCTGCGTCATCGAGGCGGTGGTGTTGGGATTGACGACCAGGATGCGCATGGCCGCAGCGTCATCCCCGCGCGCGCCGGCGGCCGATCCAGACGATGGCGCCCAGGGTCGTGGCGATGATGAGGAAGGAGAAGGCGGTCGTCACCGTGCCCAGCGCGTAGAGCACCGGCGTGGTGACGTTGGTGGTCATGCCGTAGATTTCCAGCGGCAGGGTGTTGTAGGAGCCGGCGGTCATCAGCGTGCGGGCGAACTCGTCGTAGGACAGGGTGAAGCCGAACAGGCCGACGCCGATCAGCGACGGAGCGATCATCGGCAGCAGCACGTGGCGGAAGGTCTGCCACGGGCTGGCGCCCAGATCGCGGGCCGCTTCCTCGTAGGATGGCGAGAAGCGATTGAAGACGGCGAACATGATCAGCACGCCGAAGGGCAGGGTCCAGGTCAGGTGCGCGCCGAAGGCCGAGCCGAACCAGGTCGGCAGGATGCCGAGCTGCTGGAACATCACGCCGATGCCCAGCGAGATGATGATCGACGGCACCACGAGGCTGGCGACGGAAAGATAGAACAGCGGCGTGGCGCCGACGAACTGGCGCCGGAAGGCGAGGCCGGCCAGCAGCGAGACCGCCACCGTCACCAGCATCACGCCGATGCCCAGGAGCAGCGAGCGGCGGAAGCTGCCGCCGAAATCGCCCACCGCCTGTTCCTGCATCAGGTTGTGGAACCAGTGCACGGAGACGCCATTGAGCGGGAAGGTGAGGCCGCCATCCGGTCCCTGGAAAGACAGGATCAGGATCGCCGACAGCGGCCCGTAGAGGAACAGCACGAAGACGGCGAAGAACATCGCCAGGATCCAGAACTCGCGGCTGCGTTTCTCGCGGTGCATGTCAGAGCTCCTTGCGGATATCGACCACGCGCAGGATGGCGGCGACCATCAGCAGGACGATGGCGAGCAGGATCACGGCGTTGGCCGCCGCCGCCGGGTACTGCAGCAGCGACATCTGGTTGCGCATCATCAGCGCCACCGACGCGCTCTGGCCGCCGGACATGACCTGCACGGTGATGAAATCGGCCATCACCAGGGTGACGACGAAGATGGTGCCGATCGCCATCCCCGGCTTGGCCAGCGGCAGGATGACGTTGCTCAGGATCTGGATGGAGTTGGCTCCGGCATCGCGCGCGGCCTCGACCAGCGAGCGGTCGATGCGCATCAGCGTGTTGAAGATCGGCGTTACCATGAAGAGCGTGTAGAGATGCACCATGGCCAGCACGACGGCGAAGTCGGAATAGAGCAGCCACTCGATCGGGGCATCGATCAGCCGGATCTCGATCAGCGTCGAGTTCACCAGCCCGTTGCGGCCCAGGACCGGAATCCACGAGATCATGCGGATGATGTTGGAGGTCAGGAACGGTACGGTGCAGACCAGGAACAGCACCATCTGCATGGTCGAGGTGCGGACGTGGAAGGCCAGGAAATAGGCGACCCAGAAGCCGATGAACAGCGTCAGCGCCCATACGATGGCCGCGTATTTCAGGGTGTTGAGATAGGTGCGCCAGGTCACCCAGGAGCCCAGGGTCTCGGCGTAGTTGGTCAGCACGAAGTCGGGATAGAGCCGGGCGAAATCGTAGTCCCAGAAGCTCACCGCCGCGATCATCAGCACCGGCGCCAGCAGGAAGACGCCGAGGATCAGCGTCAGCGGCATGGCCTGCAGGTAGGAAGCGGCGGTGGCCAGGGTGAACCTGCGTTTCGCCGGCACCAGGGCCGGGGCTGCGGAAGGATCGGCGGCGATGGTCACGGCGTGTCACTCCGGCAGGCGCCGCCCCGGAGGCGGCGACGGTCCCAAGAAGAGCGGCGCCGCGACATTCGCCGCCGCGGCGCCCTTTATGCCTAGGCCGCGATGAACTCGTTCCAGCGGCGGACCATGTAGCGGTCCTCGTCCATCACCGAGTTCCAGCACGCGACCTTGCCCATGCGCTCGTTGAAGGACCCGCCGTCGCGCACCGCGCCGGCCTTCTCCATCACCTTGCCGTCGGGCGACAGGATGTCGCCCTGGGCCGGCTTACCCTCGACCCAGAAACCCCATTCGTCCTCGGACATGTGCTGCTTGGCCGTCTCCATCGCCGCCGAGTAGTAGCCCTGGCGGTTCAGATAGGCGCCGGCCCAGCCGGAGAGGTACCAGTTGATGTATTCGTAGGCGGCGTCGAGCTTGGCGCCCGACAGGTGCCTGGCCAGGCCGATGCCGCCGCCCCAGGCGCGATAGCCTTCCTTCAGCGGCTGGTAGACGCAAGGGATGCCGCGCGCCCGCACGGCCGCCACGGCCGGCGACCACATCGACTGGATGATGACTTCGCCCGAGGCCATCAGGTTGACGCTCTCGTCGAAGGACTTCCAGAAGGCGCGGAACTGGCCGGCCTTCTTGGCCTTGAGCAGGAAGTCCATGGTCTTGTCGATCTCCGCCTTGGTCATGTTG
This sequence comes from Alphaproteobacteria bacterium, assembly GCA_037190765.1. Classification (GTDB taxonomy): domain Bacteria; phylum Pseudomonadota; class Alphaproteobacteria; order Reyranellales; family JAQSWP01; genus JAQSWP01. Next base: position 117,711 of record JBBCJW010000040.1, on the reverse strand, counting down.
CCCTTGTCGGCGTATTTCACCTCGCCGATGGCCTCCATGATCATGGCCGCATCCATGATGCCGATGGACGGGATGTTCAGGATCGCCGTCTTGCCCTTGAAGGCGGGATCCATGATGTCGGCCCAGGTGGTGATCGGGCGGCCGACCAGGTCGGGGCGGATGCCCAGCGTGTCGGCGTTGTAGATGGTCGGCACCATGGTCATCCATTCGGTCGGCTGCTTGGCGAAGGTCTTGGAGTCCTTGCCTTCGACGAAGCCGACCGTATGCGGCGCGGTGCCCTGGGCGATGACGCTGTCGGGCGTCAGCTTGCCGTTGATGAAAAGCGGCACGATCTTGTCGAAATACTTCAGCTTCTTGGTGTCCATCGGCTGCATGACGCCGGCGGGGAACACTTTCTTGGCGATCCAGTACTCGATGTCGGCGATGTCGTAGGAGTTGGGCTGGGTAACGGCGCGCTGGGCGGCTGCGTCGGAGTCGGTGGCCGTCATTTCCAGCGTGATGCCGAGGTCTTCCTTGCACTTGTTGGCGATGGCGTTGAGGTTCGACACGCCGGTGCCGAACTGGCGCAGGGTGATCGGGTTCTGCGCCCAGATGGTTGGGAAACCGCCGATCACACCGGAACCGGCGGCCAGACCGGCGACTGCCGCGCCGGACTTGAACAGCGTGCGGCGCGAGATGCCGGAAGTCGTCTTCGTCGTTTTGGTCATGGTCTGTCCCCTTCGCTGGTGGTGTCGGTTGATCTAGTTGAGCCGGCCCAGGAGCAGGGCGTCCTCCGCCTCCCAGGCGAGCGGCACCGCCTCGCCGGTGGCGACGGGGCGGGCATGGAAATCGACGTCGGGGACGATGACGACGAAGTCGTCGACCCCGGCGCCGGCGACGGTCAGCTTCACCGACGAGCCGTGATACTCGACGTTGGTGACGATGCCGGTGAAGCCGAGGCCGGTATCAGCATCGCCGGCGATCCGCACGTGGTCGTTGCGGATGGCGATGTCGGCCTCGGCCCCGATCTCGCGCGAACCGCCCTGCGCCACGAACACGCCGCCGCCGGGCACCTCGATGGTGACGCCGTCTTCCGTCCTGGCAGTCACCCGCCCCGAGATCACGTTGTGATCGCCCATGAAGCGGGCGACGAAAGCGGTGGCGGGCCGCTCGAACACTTTGCGCGGCGGCGCCGCCTGCTCGATGCGCCCGTCATTCATCACCACGATCAGGTCGGCCAGCGCCATGGCCTCTTCCTGGCTGTGGGTGACGTGGACGAAGGTGATGCCGAGCTGCTTGTGCAGCTTCTTCAGCTCGGCGCGGACCCGGATCTTGAGAAACGGATCGAGCGCGGAGAGCGGCTCGTCGAGCAGCAGCGCTTCGGGATCGGTGATCAGCGCGCGGGCCAGCGCCACGCGCTGCTGCTGGCCGCCGGAAAGCTGCGCCGGCCGGCGCGTGGCATAGGCCTCCATCTGCACCAGTTTCAGCATCTCCAGCGCCCGGGCCCGCCGCTCTTCCTTGGCCACGCCTTTCATCTTCAGGCTGAAGGCGACGTTGTCGGCGACGTCCAGATGCGGAAACAGGGCATAGGACTGGAACATCATCGCCGTGCCGCGCCTGGCGGGCGGTAGGTCGGTGACCACGGTGCTGCCAAGGCGGATGTCGCCGGAGGAAATGCTCTCGTGGCCGGCGATCATGCGCAGAGTGGTGGATTTGCCGCAGCCGGAGGGACCGAGCAGGCAGCAATAGCTGCCGGCCGGGATTTTCAGGCTGATCGCGTGCACGGCGGTGGTCGTGCCATAGACCTTGGAGACGGAGGCAATGTCGATCACGGCGCCTTTGCTCATGAACCCTCTCCCGTTTCCACGAGCAAATGCAGCATGCGTGCCAAACCGCCAGCCTCCGACCAGTCCGTTGATTCCAGCCGGATTTCATCGGCGGCGAACCGTTCAGCCAAACTGCGGGCTGTTTCGTCCGTGCGCAAAAACTGGGCTCATGTCGGCGATTGCCTGATAAAATTGCATACAATCAATTGATAGATTGCATTCGATAATGGCTCCCTTTGTGCATGATTCAGGCTAGAAACAGGGGACGATTGCGAACCACGCCATGGCCATCACAGATACCAGCGAACCGGAGATCGAAAGGGCAGGCGAGGATCGGGCGCGGCTGATCCGCGACCGGCTGCGCAATGCGATCATCGACCGTCGGCTGGTATCCGGCGCTAAACTGGCCGAGGCCGAGGTCGGGGCGCTGTTCGATGTCAGCCGCACCATCGCCCGGTCGGCTTTGCAGATGCTGGCGTTCGAGGGGCTGGTGCGCATCGAGCGCAATCGCGGCGCTTTCGTCGCCGATCCGCCGCCGGCGGAGGCGCGTCAGGTCTTCGCCGCGCGCCGGCTGATCGAACCGGCCATCGTCGCCGCCGTCTGTGCCGGCGCCACCTCCCGGGATCTGGCCCGACTGCGCAAGCACCTGACGGCCGAGCGCCGGCACATGAACCAGCCGGGTGCGGCGGCGCGCCGGGCGGAGATCAAGGCCTCGGGCGATTTCCATCTGATGCTGGCCACCATCGGCGGCAATGCCATCCTCCACCGCTTCATGGAGGAACTGGTGGCGCGCTCCTCCCTGGTCATCTCGCTCTACGGCCGCACCGGTGCGTCAAGCTGCGGCCATGACGAGCATGCGCGCATCGTCGAGGCCATCGCCGGTCGCGATGCCTCCGCCGCGCAGACTCTCGTCCTGCGCCATATCGAGCATATCGAGGCCGACCTCGATCTGCGAACCAGGGGAGAGTTGCCGTTGCGGGAGGCGCTGGACCTGTAACGCGGTTTTCTCCCTAGTGCCGGGAGAAACGCGGGCCGCCGCCATGAGAGCCGGCACCGCCTGGTGCCGCGGACCGGTGTCGTGCGTTATCGTCATGCAGTGGCCGGCATGACCGGATTTCATCCACACCAAACAAAGGGATCATCACCATGAGCGTTGACGCCAAGTACAAGACCACGGCCACCGCCAGCGGCGGCGGTCGCGACGGCAGGACGGCGCTGGCCGACGGCACCATGTCGCTGCAGCTCGTGGTGCCCAAGGAACTGGGCGGCCCCGGGGGCGACGGCGCCAATCCGGAGAAGCTGTTCGCGCTGGGCTATTCCGCCTGCTTCCTGGGCGCCATGCGGGTGGCCTCCGGGCAGACCAAGATCAAGCTGCCCGAGGGTTCGACGGTGACGGCCACCATCGGCATCGGGCCGCGCTCGGAAGGCGGCTTCGGCATCACCGCCGAGCTCGACGTCCATCTGCCGGGCCTGCCCGAAGCCGAGGCGGGCAAGCTGGTCGAGGCCACGCACAACATCTGTCCCTATTCCAACGCCATCAAGGCTAGCGTCGACGTCAAGACGACGACGCGGTCCTGAGCCCGCGTCGCGGGGCCGGGGCGGTCGTGGTATGAAAGGCCATGACCATCACGATCCACGGCATCAAGAACTGCGACACGATGAAGAAGGCGCGCGCCTGGCTGGACGGCAAGGGCGTGACCTACAGCTTTCACGATTACAAGAGCGCCGGCATCGATCGCGCCACCCTGGAGGTATGGGCGAAACAGGTCGGCTGGGAGGTGCTGCTCAATCGCGCCGGCACCACCTTCCGCAAACTGCCGGAGGCGGACAGGGAGAACCTGACCGAAAAGAAGGCCATCGCCCTGATGCTGGCGCAGCCCTCAATGATCAAGCGGCCAGTGCTGGACATCAAAGGCAGGATCGCTGTCGGTTTCAAACCCGACCTCTATGCCGGGCTGTTTCGCTGATCCGATCCTCAGCCATTAGATGAGATATAATATTCATTGTTTACAGTGGATTATAATATCTTTCTAAGGTATTAGATGTGAGGGGATGCGGCCCTCGGCGGCGACGTAAAAACAGCATGGGGGTGGGGTCCGGCGATCCGGACCAAAATCAGGAACCAGACATACCCCGCCTCGTTTTGGTCTCAGTCGATGGGTATCGTTTTTGATCATGCTGCCCGGGAGGGTTACGGGCGGAAGAGCAGAGGAGAGGAATGATGAAGGTCAAGGTTCTGGCGATGGTTGCCGTTCTCGGGTTCGCTACGGCGGCCTGTGGCGACACTTGGGGCCAGCGTGCTGTCACCGGCGGCGCGATTGGTGCCGGTACCGGCGCGGCCGTGGGTGCGGCGACCGGCGGCCTTTCGGTGCTGGGCGGTGCGCTGATCGGTGGCGCGGTCGGCGCCGGCGTGGGCGCGGCGACGACGCCCCAGCGCTAACGACGCACAGGCCGGATTTCCGGCTGCAGGGAGACGGCGGTATCGCAAGGTGCCGCCGTTTTCTTTTGCCCGCTGCCTATTCCGTCAGAGCGGATCACGATTGGATGGAAGCGCTTGCGCCTCCATCCAATCGTGTGACTCCGCTCTATTTCTAGATCTTGAGTGCAAATTCACACGTTCTGACGGAATCGCGCGCGATTCCACAGAACGTGATTTGCTCTAGTTGCTGTAAATGAGCTGCAGCCGCCGCTCCAGCGTCGCCAGCACCTCGGCGATGCTGCCGCCCTGGGCGATGCGGCGGGGACCGCTGACGACCACATAGTCGCCCTGGCGTTGCGCCCCGGGGGCCATCTTGGCGACAGCGAACAGCGGCTGCTCGGCGGTATGGCGAAAGACCGAGAACATCGCCATGCCGGGCCGGAAATCGATGGCGTAGTCGCGCCATTCGCCGGCGGCGACCCGTTTGGCATAGAGGTTGAGGAGCTGGCCCAGTTCGCTTCGGTCGAATACCACGATCTTGCGGCGATGCCGCGGTCGCTGGGGAAGCGGGAGGACGTTACTCATGAGGCCGTTTTCGGTCGTTGTCACGGGCGGCCGCCGGGAACCGGCCGCCGCCGGCAAAGTGTTACCGAATTCGGCCGGCCGGTAAAGGCCGCCGGGTAGGGGGCTGATTGCCTTGGAAAACCGGCCGTCAGACTAGCTGCCGACGCCGGTCAGCCGGGCCGAACTGAGCGGCACCCCGTCATGCGGCACGGTCACGTCGCGGGCGCCGGAGCGGCAATGGGCCAGCAGCCGTTTCGCCGTCGGGTCGGTGGCGACATAGCGCTCCTCGGCGCCGACAAAGACCAGGTAGGACCGGGTTTTCTCACGCGTGATCGAATCGAAGCGGCCGGGCATGTCCAGCACCACCGCCATGGACTGGCCCTGGCGCAGGCGGAACTCGGCCTTCACGTCGTTGGTCCTGTCCTCGGTGCGGGCGCAGACCGGGCCCAGCTCGGCGTCAAAGCGCTGCACCAGCGCATAGGAGGGATTGGCTTCCAGCTCCGCCGCCGAGCTGGCATAGCCCGTGCCGCTGCGCGAACGCTGCTTGTCGAAGACATAGGTGGCGGTGACCAGATAGCCGAGCGGGTAATGCAGCGTGTGGCCCTCGCCGACCGTGACGCGATCGCCCATGCGCCCGTTCACCACCGGCAGGTCGCGGATGCGGTTGGCGGGCACGGCCGAGATGTGCTCGTTGAAGGACAGGAAGCTGCGGTCGCGGCGCTGCTTGGCAAGCTCGGTCTCGAACGGCACCGGCGCGCCCTTGGGCGTGCGCTGGGCCAGGGCATCCGTCACCGGTCCGGCGCCGACCAGCAGCGCCACAGCCAGGACTCCGCCGAACACTCTGCCACCTGCGCCCATGAGCCGCCCCTCGATTTTCCTGTTTTTGGACTTCGTCGCTGCGGGCGTATCCCCAGGCGCCGGCGGCGGGACGCCATTGTTAGCGAGCGGTCGCTCAAAAATCCAGCATTTTGCCCCGGCGCCGCGAATGCGGCCGAACGGAGGCAAACAGCTAGGGAAATCATGGTTCTGGCCACCGCAGCCGCGCCGCCGTGCGAATTGCAAAACCCGGGGCAGCGAGGTAGAAAAGCCGCGCGCCGCAGCCTTTCGATCCTTCCGCTGCGGCCCGTTTTTTAGCCAGTGGTGACGAGGGAGAGCAGGCCGGTGGCGGATATTTTTCAGGAAGTCGAGGAAGACGTCCGCCGCGAACGGGCCCAGCAGCTGTGGAAGCGCTATGCGCCCATTGTGATCGGCGTTGCGCTGGTCATCGTGCTGGCCGTGGCCGGCGTCACCGGCTGGCGCCAGTACGTCGCCAGCCAGCACGCCCAGGCTTCCGACCGCTTCAATGCCGCCCTCATGCAGGCCGCCGCCGGCGACCGCGCCGGCGCCATCGCCGCGCTGGGCGAGCTGGCGCAGGATGCGCGCGAGCCCTATGGCAGCCTGGCCCGGCTGCGCCAGGCGGCGCTGATGGCCGAGGCCGGCGACAGGGCGGCCGCCGCCACCTTCGCCGACGCCGCCAGCCGCAGCGAGGATCCGCTGATCCGCGACTATGCCGAGCTGATGGCGATCGTGCAGACCATCAGCACCGATCCGCCAGCGACGGTGATCGCCAGGCTGGAGCCGCATGCCGCCGACGGCCGGCCGTGGCGGGCGCTGGCGCGCGACTACCTGGCGTTCGTCGCCTGGAAAAGCGGCGACGTGGCGCGCGCCCGGCAGGTGTGGGAAACCATCCGCAACGACGAGCAGGCCGCGCCCAGCCAGAAAGCGCGCGCCGCCGAGCTTCTGGCCGCGACCGCGCCAGCGGGCGGCGACAATGCTTCCGGCGGCAGCGCTTCGGGCGACAACAAGGACTCTCAGAAATGATGCGTTCGTTCAGGACGACCGTCGGTATGGTTCTGCTGGCGGCACTGGTCTCCGGCTGCAGCACGTTCGACGGCATTTCCAACATGCTGGGGCTGGGTTCCTCCGAACCGCCGCTGCCGGGCGAGCGCATCGCCGTGCTGCAGGGCGAGCGCGACCTGCAGCCCGACGATTCGATCGCCACCCGCGAGGTGCTGCTGCCGCGGCCCTTCGTCAACGAGGACTGGCCGCAGTCGGGCGGCTATCCCAGCTTCGCCATGCATCACCTGGAGACCACCGACCTGCCGCAGGTGGCGTGGCGGGTCAGCGTCGGCCAGGGCTCCGGCAGCGACCGGCAGATCATCTCCCCGCCGGTGGTCGCCGGCGGCCGCATCTTCCTGAAGGACGCGGCCAACACGGTCACCGCGCTCGACGCCGATACCGGCCGCACCATCTGGCGCACCGACGTCTCGCGCAAGAACAGCCGCGACCGGGAGGGCTTCGGCGGCGGCGTCGCCTTCTTCGGCGGCCGCCTGTTCGTCAGCACCGGCTCGGCGCAGGTGATCGCGCTCGATCCGTCCGACGGCGCCGAGATCTGGCGCGCTGACGTTTCCGGCCCGGTGCGCGGGGCGCCGACCGTGTTCGCCGACCGCGTCTTCGTGGTCAGCATCGACAGCCAGACCCATGCGCTGTCCGCCATCGACGGCAAGGACCAGTGGACCCATACCGGCCTGAGCGAAACCGCCGCTTTGCTGGGCGGCAGCAGCCCGGCGGTGGCGACCGACATGGTGGTGGCGCCCTATTCGTCGGGCGAACTGGTGGCGCTGCGGCTGGAGAGCGGCCGCGTGCAGTGGTCGGAGAACCTCATCACCGTGCGCCGCGCCGACGCCGTCTCCAACCTGGCCGATATCAGCGGCCGGCCGGTGATCGACCGTGGCCTTGTCATCGCCATCGGCAATGCCGGCATCATGGCCGCCATCGACCAGCGCTCCGGCACGCGCATCTGGGACAAGCCGATCGGCGGCACCCAGACGCCGTGGGTGGCGGGCGATTGGGTGTTCGTGCTGTCGAACAATTCGGAGGTCGTGGCGCTGTCGCGCGAGGACGGCCGCATCCGCTGGGTCACCGCCCTGCAGCGCTATCGCGACGAGGAGCGCCGGCGCAACCCGCTGCGCTGGCTGGGACCGGTGCTGGCTGGCGACCGGCTGCTGATCGCCGGCGCCTCGGGGCAGATGCTGTCGCTGTCGCCCTATGACGGGCGCATCATGGGCTCGCTCAACCTGGGCACCGAACTGGCGATGCCGCCGATCGTCGCCAACCGCACCATCTACCTGCTGACCAACAACGCCGATCTGATCGCCCTGCGCTAGGCGGGACGAAGGGCGGCGGGATTGCCATGTCGTTTCGCGTCGCCATCGTCGGCCGGCCCAATGTCGGCAAATCGACCCTGTTCAACCGTCTCGCCGGGCGCAAGATGGCGATCGTCGACGACACGCCGGGCGTGACGCGCGACCGGCGCGAGGCGGCGGCGCGTCTGGGCGACCTCGACTTCACGATCATCGACACGGCGGGGCTGGAGGAAGCGGCTCCCAAGGCGCTGGAGAGCCGCATGCGGCGGCAGACCGAGAAGGCGGTCGCGGAGGCCAGCGTGGCGCTGTTCCTGATCGACGCCCGCGCCGGGGTGACGCCGCTGGACCGGCATTTCGCCTCCTGGCTGCGCCGTACCGGCAAGCCGGTGGTGCTGGTCGCCAACAAATGCGAGGGCCGGGCCGGGCAGGACGGGCTGGCGGAAGCCTTCGCCCTGGGGCTGGGCGATCCGGTGCCGGTCTCGGCCGAGCACGGCGAGGGCCTGTCGGACCTGTTCGACGCCCTGCGCCGGCACGCGCCGCCGGTCGAGGCCGACGACATCGAGGCGGCGGACGAGGATGCGGCGGACGCGGGCAAGCCGCTGCAGCTTGCCATCATCGGCCGGCCCAATGTCGGCAAGTCGACCCTGATCAACCGGCTGCTGGGCGAAGAGCGGCTGCTGACCGGGCCCGAGGCTGGCATCACCCGCGACGCCATCGCCATCGACTGGCGGTTCAAGGACACGCCGATCCGCCTGATCGACACCGCCGGCATGCGGCGCAAGGCCAACGTGGTCGAGAAGATCGAATACATGTCGGTGGGCGAGACCTTGCGTTCGGTGCGCTTCGCCGACGTGGTGGTGCTGGTGCTGGACGGCGAGGCGATGCTGGAGAAGCAGGACCTGGCGCTGGCCCGCATGGTGGTGGAAGAAGGCCGCGCCCTGGTCATCGGCGTCAACAAATGGGACGCGGTGCAGGACAAGAAGGGCGCGGTGAAGAAGCTGGCCGACCGGCTGGAGGCGTCGCTGGCGCAGGTCAGGGGCATTCCGGTGGTGGCCTTCTCGGCCGCGACCGGGCAGGGCGTCGAGAAGCTGATGCCGACGGTGCTCGACACGTGGAAGGTATGGAACACCCGCATCCCGACCGGCGCGCTCAACCGCTGGCTGGAGCCGATCGTCGCCGACCATCCGCCGCCGCTGAACAAGGGCCGGCGCATCAAGATCCGCTACATGACGCAGGTGAAGGCGCGTCCGCCGACCTTCGCCATCTTCGCCAGCCAGCCCGAGGCGATGCCCGAATCCTATCTGCGCTATCTGACCAACGGCTTGCGCCAGCGCTTCGGGCTGGAAGGCGTGCCGATCCGCATGGTCATGCGCGGACCGAAGAATCCTTACGTGGACGACAAGGACTGACGCGACCTTGCTGCAGGTGAGAGACGGGCGTCGGAGTGGAGGCGTCTTGCTCCAGGTGACGCACTGTTCCAAGCGCTAGAGCGGATTCACACGTTCTGTCGGAATCGCAAGCGATTCCGACAGAACGTGATTTGCTCTAGCCCCACACATCCTCCTCATGCTGAGCTCGTCGAAGCATGCGCTAAGGAGAGGGTGCCTGCTGCATCTCATCCTTCGACGAGCGCAGGATGAGGCGTAGGAGTCACGCTCCTTCCGCAAGCGGAAGAAGGACTTTGGAGATGGAGGGCTTGCTACTGCCGCTGCAACGACCGGCTCTTGAGCCACTCGTCCGCCGCCACCCACTCGCCATTCAGTTCGCAGGAGGCTTCGGCCAGCGGCACGAAAGCTTCCGCCAGCTCTTCCGGTGCGGGCACGCTTTGCGGGTCCTCGCCGGGGAAGGCTTCGGCGCGCAGCCCGGTGCGCATCGGGCCGGGATTGACCAGGTTGGCGCGCACTTTCGTATGCGCCATTTCGGCGGCGTACATGCGCACCATGGCTTCCAGCGCCGATTTGGCGATGGTGTAGGGCCCCCAGTAGGCGGCGGTGCGCCGGGTGATGCCGGAGGTGACGAAGATGGCGCGGCCGGCATCGCTGGCGCGCAGCAGCGGGTCCATCGAGCGCAGCAGCCGCCAGTTGGCGGTCAGGTTCAGATCGAAGGTCGATTTCCAGATCTTGGGATCGACATGCGACAGCGGCGAGAGAATGCCCAAGGTGGCGGCATTGCCGACCAGCACGTCGAGCCGGCCGAAGCGGTCGTAGAGCGCCTGGCCCATGCGGTCCAGCGCATCGAAATCGGTGATGTCGAGCGGCACCAGGGTCGCCTGCCGGCCCAGTGCCTTGACCCGGTCGTCGACCTCCTCCAGACCGCCCACGGTGCGGGCGACCAGCACCAGGTCGGCGCCTTCCTCGGCGAATTTCAGCGCGATGGCGCGGCCCAGCCCGCGCGAGGCGCCGGTGATCAGCGCCAGCCGGCCCGCCAATCGACCCACTGGCCGGCCGCCCCCGGTCTGCGTCATGTCAGGCCGACTCGGTCAGCAGCGACAATTGCCGCGGCATGCCGCCGTCGTCGCGGTCGATCAGCGGGATCGGATAGTCGCCGGTGAAGCAGGCGTCGCAGTATTGCGGCTCGGCGCTATTGCGGCCCTTTTCGCCGACGGCGCGATAGAGCCCGTCGAGCGAGATGAAGGCCAGCGAATCGACGCCGATGTATTTCGTCATGCCCGCCACGTCGTACTGATAGGCCAGGAGCTTCTCGCGCTCGGGCGTGTCGACGCCGTAGAAGCAGGAATGGGTGGTCGGCGGAGCGGCGATGCGCATGTGCACCTCGGTGGCGCCGGCCGCGCGCACCATCTCCACGATCTTCACCGAGGTGGTGCCGCGCACGATCGAGTCGTCGACCAGAATCACGCGCTTGCCCTCGATGCGGGCGCGATTGGCGTTGTGCTTCAGCTTCACGCCCAGATGGCGGATGTGGTCGGTCGGTTCGATGAAGGTGCGGCCGACATAGTGGTTGCGGATGATGCCCAGCTCGAAGGGAATGCCCGACTGCTCGGCATAGCCCATGGCCGAGGGCACACCCGAATCGGGCACCGGGATGATGACGTCGGCCGGCACGTGGCTTTCCTTGGCCAGTTCCTGGCCGATGCGCTTGCGCACGTCGTAGACCGAGATGCCCTCGGCCGACGAGTCGGGCCGGGCGAAGTAGATGTACTCGAAGACGCAGAACCGGCTCTTCTGGCGCTGGAACGGCTTGATCGAGTGCACGCCCTTGTCGGAGACCACCACCAGCTCGCCCGGCTCGACGTCGCGCACGAAGTCGGCGCCGATGATGTCCAGGCCGCAGGTCTCGGAAGCAAGGATATAGGCGTCGTCCAGCCGGCCCAGGACAAGGGGCCGCACGCCCAGCGGGTCGCGCACGCCGATCAGCGCGTCGTTGGTCAGCGCCACCAGCGAATAGGCGCCCTCGACCGCATGCAGCGCGTCGATCATGCGGTCGATCACGGTGGAGAACTGCGAGCGCGAGATCAGGTGGTTGATGACCTCGGTGTCCATGGTCGACTGGAACAGGCAGCCGCGCCGCACCAGCTCCTGGCGCAGCTGGTAGGCGTTGGTCAGGTTGCCGTTATGGGCGATGGCCAGGCCGCCGAAATCGAAATCGGCGAAAATCGGCTGCACGTTGCGCAGCATGGTCTCGCCGGTCGTGGAGTAGCGGTTGTGGCCGATGGCGGCGAAGCCGGGCAGGCGCTTGATCACCGCCTCCTCGCCGAAGATATCCCCAACCAGCCCCAGGTCGCGGTGGCTGTGGAACTGCCTGCCGTCATAGGCGACGATGCCGGAGGCTTCCTGGCCGCGGTGCTGCAGGGCATGCAGGCCCAGCGCGGTGTGGGCGCTGGCGGAGGCGGTGCCCCAGATGCCGAAAATGGCGCATTCTTCCCGGAGCTTGTCGTCGGCCAGCGGATTGGTCGTCAGCGCCGGAAATCCATCGCTCATTACGCTGCTCCTGGATTTTCGTTCGGCCTGCCCGTCCGACCGGGCCTGCCCGAATTCGGGCCCCTTATATAATGCTACTGACGCTGCCCGCCAGTCGGATTCGCGGGAGCCGGGGGCGCGGCCGGAGCAGGGCTCGGCGGCACTTGGGCCGGGTCCGGCGGCGGCGTTTGCGACGGAGCCGGGGCGGGCGCCGGTGCCAGCGGCGTGGTGGTAGGCGGCGTGGTCGCCGGCGGCGCCAGGTTGCGGTCGGCGGGGGTCAGGGTGCCCGTGCCGCTGCCCTTTTTCTTGAATTCCTCCGGTATGTAGCGGTCCAGCAGGTTGGCGCCCTGCTGCACGGCCGGGAAGGAACGGCCGGCGGTGATCCACTGCGGCTGTTCCGCCGGCGGCACGATGTAGCGGTAGGCGAGATAGCCCAGGCTGACGATGGCGCAGCCGATGACGATACCGAAGCCCAGCCCCAGCAGCCGGTCGACGCCCCTGAAGCCCGAACCGCTGACCGCCTTGGACACCGCGTCGGTGAACACGCTCAATATCACCAGGATGACGACGAACAGCACCACCGCCGTGCCGATATCGGCGATGATGGTCTCGGGGATGAGCTGGCGGCCGTATTCGCGGGCGGTGGGATAGAGCTCGCGGGTGATCAGGGCGGCGCCGGCCCAGCTCAGCACGAACAGGATCGAGCGCACGAAACCGGAGGACAGCGCCATGATCCCCGACAGCAGGATGATGGCGAAGACGATCAGGTCGAAGGTGGTGATGGGGAGGTTTTCCATGCGTGGCTCAGCCTGTCTCGCTGTTTCGGCCCGGCCGGGTTGCGGTCCTGCGCGGCACGGAGCCGGGCGGCCGCAGTCGGGCGACAAGGTCGGTCAGATGCTCGATTTCGTCAACGCGAATTCCGTCGCCGCCCCCTGAACGAGCGCCGCGCGCCGCCGCCGGCACGATGGCGGATTTGAACCCCAGCTTGGCCGCTTCCTTAAGGCGGGCTTCGCGCTGGGACACGGCGCGCACCTCGCCGCCCAGCCCGATCTCGCCGAAAATCACCATGTCGGCCGGCACCGGCGCGTCCGACAGCGAGGAGAGCAGGGCCGCCGCCACCGCCAGGTCGGCCGCCGGCTCGGAAATGCGCAGGCCGCCGGCGACGTTGAGATAGACGTCGTTGGGCCCGACCGTGACGCCGCAGCGCGCCTCCAGCACCGCCATCACCATGGCCAGTCGGCCCGAATCCCAGCCGACCACGGCATGGCGCGGCGTGGCGAAGGAGGTGGGAGCGACCAGCGCCTGGACCTCGACCAGCAGCGGGCGGGTGCCCTCGATGCCGGCGAACACGGCTGAGCCCGAGACCTGGCCGCGCCGTTCGGCCAGGAACAGGGCGGAAGGGTTGTCCACCGGCACCAGCCCGCCATCGGTCATCTCGAACACGCCGATCTCGTCGGTGGGGCCGAAGCGGTTCTTCACCGCGCGCAGGATGCGGAAATGATGGCCGCGCTCGCCCTCGAAATAGAGCACGGTGTCGACCATGTGCTCCAGCACGCGCGGGCCGGCGATGGTGCCTTCCTTGGTGACGTGGCCGACCAGCAGCACGGTGATGCCGCGCCGCTTGGCCAGCTCGATGGCGGCATGGGCGCTGGCGCGCACCTGGCTGACCGTGCCCGGCGCGCTGTCCAGCGTGTCGAGATACATAGTCTGGATCGAATCGATCACCACCACGGCCGGCGGGTGGGCGGTGTCGAGGGTGGCGACGATGTCGCGGATCGAGGTGGCGGCGGCCAGCGCCACCGGCGCCTTGTCGAGCCCCAGGCGGGCGGCGCGCAGGCGCACCTGATCGACCGCTTCCTCGCCGGAAATGTAGACGCAGGCCTCGTTGCCGCGCGTCAAGGCGGCCACCGCCTGCAGCAGCAACGTCGATTTGCCGATGCCGGGATCGCCGCCCACCAGCACCGCCGAGCCGGGCACCAGCCCGCCACCGCAGACGCGGTCGAACTCGCCGATACCGGTGCGCCGACGCGGCAGCTCGGCCGAGGTGCCGGACAGCGGATTGAGCTCGATCCGGCGGCCCTTGCCGGTGGCCAGTCCGCGCAGCGGGCCGGCGGTGGCGGGCGCGGGCGCTTCCTCGACGATGGAGTTCCACGCGCCGCAGGATTCGCATTTGCCGCTCCACTTGCTGGAGACGGCGCCGCATTGCTGGCAGACAAAGCTCTTGTGCGGCTTGGCCATGACGCTCCGTTTGAAGGCGCCGAAGCTAGAGGCGCCGGACTTCCATCTTGATCGGCCCTTCGGCGCGACCGTGGATGAACTGGTCGACGTAGTCGTTGCCCGAATTGTCGATGTCGGCGGTGGCGCCGTGCCAGATGATGCGGCCGCCGAAGATCATGGCGATGCGGTCGGCGATCTTGCGCGCCGAATGCATGTCGTGGGTGATCGACACGGCGGTGGCGCCCAGCCCCTTGACCGACTTCACGATCAGATCGTTGATGACATCCGACATGATCGGGTCCAGCCCGGTGGTCGGCTCGTCGAAGAAGATGATCTCCGGCTCGCGCGCGATGGCGCGGGCCAGCGACACCCGCTTCTGCATGCCGCCCGACAGCTCCGCCGGCGACAGCTCGCCCACCGCCGCGTCCAGCCCCACCGCCGCCAGCTTGGCCAGCGCGATCTGCTTGGCCTCCGCCCGCGCCATGCCGTCGGCCTGGATCGGGCCGAAGGCGACGTTCTCCCATACGGGCAGCGAATCGAACAGCGCCCCGCCCTGGAACAGCATGCCGAACTTGCGCATGATCTGCTGCCGCTCGCGGCGCGACATGGCGGTGACTTCGTTGCCGTCGATCTTGATCGAGCCGCTGTCGGGCTGCAGCAGCCCCAGGATGCATTTCAGCAGTACCGACTTGCCGGTGCCCGAGCCGCCGATGATGACCATCGATTCCTGCACGCCGACGTCGAGATCGACGCCGTTCAGCACCTTCTTGGGGCCGAACGCCTTGTGCAGGCCGCGTATCTCGATCTTGTTGGCCATGTCAGCTCTGGGTCGTTCCGGGTCAGCGGGCGAAGAACATCTCGGTGATGAGATAGTTGAAGGTCAGGATCAGGATCGAGGCGGAGACCACCGCGTTGGTGGTGGCCTGGCCGACGCCCTGGGCGCCGCCCCTGGAGCGGTAGCCATTGTAGCAGCCCATCAGCGCGATGATGAAGCCGAACACCGCCGCCTTGACCAGGCCGGAGAAGACGTCGTCGAACTGCAGGAAGTCCCAGGTGTTGCGCAGATAGGCGACGCTGTTGAAGTCCAGCTTGGCGACGCCGACGATGTAGCCGCCCATGACGCCGATGATATCGGCGATCAGCACCAGCATCGGCAAGGTCAGGGTGGCGGCGATCAGGCGCGGGGCGACCAGGTACTTGAAAGGATCGGTGGCCAGCGTGGTCAGCGCGTCGATCTGCTCGGTCACGCGCATGGTGCCGATTTCCGCCGCCATCGCCGCCCCGACGCGGCCCGCCACCATCAGGCCGGCCAGCACCGGACCCAGCTCGCGGGTCAGCGACACGATCACCACGTTGGGGATGGCGCTCTCGGCCGCGAAGCGGGAGAAGCCGGTATAGGACTGCAGCGCCAGCACCATGCCGGTGAAGATGGCGGTGAGCCCGACCACGGGTAGCGAGTAATAGCCGATATCGAGCATCTGCCGCAGGATCAGCCGCCAGTAGAACGGCGGGCGGAAGCAGTGCGACAGGCCTTCCAGCGCGAACAGCGTCAGGCTGCCCGCGCCCTGCAGGAAACTGATGAAGGCGCGGCCGACGCCGGTGACGACGGGAATGTTCACGCGACGGCGCCGGCGTAGCGGCGGTGATGGCGGGCGCCGAGCTGGGTCAGGATCTCGTAGCCGATGGTGCCGGCGCGCTCGCCCAGCTCGTCGACGCCGATATGCGGGCCCAGCAGCTCGACCTCGTCGCCCGGCGCGACCGGCGCGGCGGCGTCGGTGACGTCGACGGTAATCAGGTCCATCGAGATGCGGCCGACCACCGCCAGGCGCTGACCCTTGAGAAACACGAAACTCCGCTCCTTCAGCGACCGCAGGTAGCCGTCGGCATAACCGACGGCGACGGTGGCGATGCGGCTATCCCGCGTGGCTCGCCATTCGGCACCGTAACCAACCGAGTTTCCGGTGTCAACCTTATGAATTTGCACGATTTTTCCGCTCAGCGTAACGACCGGCCGCATCGGGTTTTCAGCCCACGGCACCGGGTTGATGCCGTAAAGCGCAGCGCCGGGGCGGACCAGGTCGTGATGCCAGGCCGAGCCCAGGAAAATGCCGGAGGAATTGGCCAGCGACGCGGTTGCCTGGGGCAGGGCGGCCAGCGCCGAGAGGAAGCGGTCGCGCTGTTCCAGGTTCAGCGGGTGGTCCTGGATGTCGGCGCAGGCCAGGTGGCTCATCCACAGGAGCGGCCGCAGGCTCTCCAGCCGGCCGCGATCCCGCGCCAGCGTTTCGACGTCGGCAGCGCCCAGCCCCAGCCGGTTCATGCCGGTGTCGATATGCACCACGGCGTCGAGCCGGCGGCCCAGCGCCTGCGCCAGTTGCCGCCAGGCGTCGATCTGGGCCAGATCGTTCAGGGCCGGCAGCACGTCGTGGGCGACGAAATCGCGCTCCTGGCCGGGGATCAGCCCGTTCAGCGCCACGATCGGCAGGTCGGGCACCGTCTCGCGCAGGCGGACGGCTTCCTCCAGATGCGCCACGAAGAAGAAGCGGCAGCCCTCGGCCTGCAGGCGGCGGGCGATTTCGGCGGCGCCCAGCCCGTAGCCATTGGCCTTCACCACCGCCGCGCATTGCGCCGGCTGCGCCCGCTCGGCCAACTTCCGCCAGTTGGCGGCGATGGCATCGAGATCGATGGTCAGCGTTCCGGCGGTGCCGCGCAAGTCAGTCTCTCCGTCTTATTCCCTCTCCCCGTCGGGGAGAGGCGAATCCATCAGATTCCGCCGGCGCCGCCATCCTCCTCCAGGTTGGAGAAGCGGGTGGTGGGGCCGTCGAAGGCGAGGTGGACGGTGCCGGTGGGGCCGTGGCGCTGCTTGGCGACGATGACCTCGGCCTTGCCGTAGATCTCCTCGCCGCGCTGCTGCCACTTGTCCATGCGGTCGTGGAACTTCTCCGGCGGCTCGTCGTCGCGCTGCTGCGGCGGGCGCTGCTTGTGGTAGTACTCCTCGCGATAGACGAACATCACCACGTCGGCGTCCTGCTCGATCGAGCCCGATTCACGCAGATCGGCCAGCTGCGGCCGCTTGTCCTCGCGCTGCTCGACGGCGCGGGAGAGCTGCGACAGCGCCAGCACCGGCACGTCCAGCTCCTTGGCCAGCGTCTTCAGTCCGCGCGTGATCTCGGAGATTTCCTGCACCCGGTTCTCCTGGCGCGAGCCGCCGGAGGGCGACAAAAGCTGCAGGTAATCGACCACGATCAATTGCAGCCCGTGCTGGCGCTTCAGGCGGCGGGCGCGGGTGCGCAAGGCGGCGATCGACAGGCCGGGCGAATCGTCGATGAACAGCGGGATGCGCTCCAGACGGGCGCTGGTCTCGACCACGTTGTGGAACTGCTCCGCATTCAGCTCGCCGCGACGGATGCTCTCGGACGGCACGGCGGCCTGCTCCGACAGGATGCGGGTGGCGAGCTGCTCGGACGACATTTCCAGCGAGAAGAAGCCGACATTGCCGCCGTCGGTCACCACCGGCTTGCCGTTCTCATCGACGCCCTCGGTGTAGGAGGCGGCGATGTGGAAGGCGATGTTGGTGGCCAGGGAGGTCTTGCCCATGCCCGGCCGGCCGGCCAGGATCAGCAGGTCCGATTTGTGCAGCCCGCCCAGCAGCCGGTCGATGGGATAGAGGCCGGTCGAGACGCCGGTCAACCGGCCCTCGCGCTTGTAGGCGGCCTCGGCCATGACGATGGCTTCGGTGATGGCGCGCTGGAACGGCACGAAGCCGCCCTCGACCTGGCCGGTCTGCGCCAGATCGTAGAGGCGCTTCTCCGTCACCTCGATCTGGTCGACGGCGCTGTGATCGACGTCGGGCTGGTAGGCGCCGTTGACCAGCTGGTCGCCGACATCGATGAGCTGGCGGCGCAGGTAGAGATCGTGCACCAGCCTCCCGTAGTCGAAGGTGTTGATGATGCCGATGGCGGCCGAGGCCAGGCGGGCGAGATAGGCGACGCCGCCAGCGCCGACCAGGCTCTCGTCCTGCTCGAAATAAGGCTTCAGCGTCACCGGCGAGGCGATCTGGTTGCGTTCGATCAGGCGCGCCATGGCGTCGTAGATGCGCCCGTGCAGGGGGTCGGCGAAGTGCTCGGGCCGCAGGAAGTCGGAGACGCGGTTATAGGCGAGGTTGTTGACCAGGACGGCGCCCAACAGCGCCTGCTCCGCCTCGGTGTTGTGCGGCGGCTGGCGGAAAACGGGACGGTCGTCCTCGCGCAAACGCGCGATCTTGGCGGTGTCTTGCTTGGCTTCCATCGCGGCAACCTAATCAGCCCCGCCGCAGCGGGCTATGGATGCATCTTGTGGAAGACTGTGTATAGCGGGAATGGAAAAAACTTCAAACCGGCAGGTTTCGCTGCTTTTCCGCTTGCATCCAGACGCGGACCAGAAGTCCGCCCACAAGAACGAGCTGCGCGCCGACCGGCACCAGGGTCATGGCCCAGCCGCCCTGCAGCGGCGGCCAGAACAGGGCGGCGAGCACCGGCGAGGCGCCTGCGAGAATCATCGGTGCGATGATGCTGAGCACGATCAGCACCACCACGGCGGCCATGTCGCCGCGGCCCGACGGCGACATGAAATTGCACAGCAGCACGATGCCGACGTTGCGCAGCAGGAACAGGAAGGCGGCAATGGCGATGCGGTCGAGATCGGCGTCGCTGGCCTCAGCCTTGGCCGGCAGTTCGACCAGCAGGACGATCAGCACGGTGGCCAGCGCGGTCAGCGCCAGGGTCACCGCCCAGCGCGGCGTGTGCAGCCACGCCGCGCGCCAGTCGCCGCGGCGGCCGGCATCGGCGAGCTGGCGCAGGCCGATCATGCTCTTGGCTTCGGTGAAGAGCGCCAGATAGGTCAGCGCCGTCAGGCTGATGCCGGCGGCGGTCAGCATGGCGGAGAGGGAAGTCGAGCCGTCCAGCCGTAGCTCGGAGAAGTCGCGCAGCACGTCGTTGACGGCGTAGGAGCCGCCCTGGATCAGCCCGGTCTGGTAGACCAGCACGAAGACCAGGAAGGCCAGCCAGGCGGTGGGGGCGGTGGGTTTCTGCAGCTCCAGCCGCATCTGGCGATAGACTGCCAGCACCGCCCAGAAGCAGAACAGCAGGGCGGTGGCCAGCGCGAAGCCCTGCGCCGGGAAGGGCAGGGAAAACCAGTAGATCACGTCGCGCTCGAGCCACTTGTCGAGCCACACCAGCGAATAGGCGAAGGGCAGCACCACCAGCAGCGCCAGGAACTGGAAGAACAGCGTCTTCATGCGCCCGTGCTGGCGGCCCTTGCGGATCGACTGCAGCGACAGGGCCAGCGCCAAAGCGTGGCAGAGAATGCCCAGCAACACGTAGATCGCCGCCTGCGCCGCGCCGTCGATCCAGGCCATCACCGCCAGCGCCGGCACGGCGGCGACCCAGGCGCAGACCGGCGCGCCGAACAGCTTGCCCCAGCTCATCGCCCACGGCCCCAGCGCCGACATGCGCTGGTTGTCCCAGGTGCGGTCGGTGATCTCCTGCAGCACCGCGTCGGCAGCCAGCCGGCCGCCCCAGAAGAAGACGGCGACGGCGAACACGATCTCCGCCGTGCTGGAGAGCGCCATCAGGCCGCTGTCGCGCACCCTGGCCAGCACCAGCAGCGACACCACGGCCAGGATCGAGACGCCCAGCCGCGCCGGCGTCAGCTCCAGCCACAGGTTGCGGCGGAATTCGGGGTTCAGGCTCATTGCCGCTCCTGCCGCGCCTCGTTGACGCGCCTGAGATAGGAATCCTGCAGGCTGGCGCGCTCGCTCCGCAGCCCCGCCACCGGCACGCCCGCCTCGACCAGCCGCCGCAGCAGGGCGGCGCGGGCGGCGGCATCGTCGGGCAGGCTGAACTGCACCTCGTTGCCGGCGACGGCGATGCCCGCCACGCCGTCGATGCCTGCCAGCACGGTTTCGACCATGGGCGCCGGTCCGGCCAGCTCCAGCAGCATCGGCACGCGCGGCACGGCGCCGGGTGCGCTGCCGTCGAGCGGCCGGTTCTCGACGATGCGCCCGCCATCGACGATCACCATGTCGGTGGAATAGTCCTCCAGCTCGGCCAGGATGTGCGAGGACACCAGCAAGGTCATGCCGCGTGCTGCCAGGGAGCGCAGCAGCACCGAAAGCTCGTGCCGCGCTTCGGGGTCGAGGCCGGCGGCGGGCTCGTCCAGCAGCAGCACGCGCGGCTCGTGCACGATGGCCTGGGCGATGGCCAGCCGCTGGCGCAGGCCGCGCGAGAGCGTCTCCGCCCGCGCCTGCAGCCGGTCCTGCAGGCCCAGCGCGATCGCCGTCTGCTGCACGCGCTCCTCGCGGCGGGCGCGCGAGAGGCCGCGCGAATCGGCGGCGTGCACCAGGCACTGGCGCACGCTCAACTGATCGTAAAGTCCGAAGAAATCCGACAGATAGCCCATCACTTCATGGGCCCGGCGCGGCTCTTCGAAGACGTCTATGCCGGCGACGGCGATGCGGCCGGAATAGGGCGGCTCCAGTGCCGCGATGCAGCGCATCAGCGTCGTCTTGCCCGCGCCGTTGGGGCCCACCAGGGCGGTGATGCTGCCCTCGCGCACCACCAGCGACACGCCATGCAGCGCCCGCCTTGTCGGGTAGTCGAACACCAGATCCTCGACCACGATCATGCGGGGCGGTCCTGAAAAACGGAGAAAGCGGGACGGGTTTCTATTCGGCGGCGCGCGTGGCCAGGTATTCGCGTTCGATCTCGTACATGTAGTCGCGCGTCAGCGGCACGGCGGTCTCGTGCTTGGTGATCTGCAACTGGAACACCATCTGGCGCATGTGGTGGAAGCTCATCTCGCAGGCGGCGAGGTAGAACTCCCACATGCGGCAGAAGCGCTCGTCGTACAGCGCCTTGACGCGGTCGCGGTTGGCCAGGAAGCGTTTGCGCCATTCGCGCAGCGTGTAGGCGTAGTGCAGGCGCAGGATCTCGCAGTCGGTGACCCACAGCCCGGCGCGCTCGATGGCGGTCAGCACCTCCGACAGGGCGGGCGTGTAGCCGCCGGGGAAGATGTACTTGCGCAGCCACGGGTTGGTGCCGCCGGGCGGCTCCATGCGGCCGATGGCGTGCAGCAGCATCACCCCGTCGTCGGTCAACATCTCGCGCACCTTGTCGAAGAACTCGGGGTAGTGGCCGATGCCGACATGCTCGAACATGCCGACCGAGACGATGCGGTGGTACTTGCCGGGCTCCTCGCGATAGTCGCGCAGGGCGAAGCGCACGCGGTTGGCCAGGCCGGCGTCCTCGGCCCGCTGCTGCGCCACCTTCTGCTGCTCGACCGAGAGGGTGACGCCGGTGACGTCGGCCCCGGTGGCGCGGGCCAGATAGAGCCCCATGCCGCCCCAGCCGCAGCCGATGTCGAGCACGCGGTGGTCGGGCTTGATCAGCAGCTTGGCGGCGATGTGCTGCTTCTTCTGGAGTTGCGCCTGTTCCAGCGTGTCGTTGGGCGAGCGGAAATAGGCGCAGGAATACTGCCGGTCCTCGTCGAGGAACAGGTCGTAAAGCGCGCCGGACAGGTCGTAGTGATGGGCGACGTTCTTCTGCGCCTTGCCGACCGGGTTGTACTGGCGCAGGCCGCGCAGCAGATAGCTCAGGCGCGAGGCCACGGCGTTGAGGGGGTGGCGCTCGAAGTCTTCCATCGACTGGCCGACCAGATCGAGGAAATCGTAGATGTCGCCGTCCTCGACCGTGAACGTGCCGTCCATGTAGCTCTCGCCCAGCGCCAGCCGGCCGTTGGTCAGCAGCCGGCGGGCGGTCTGCGCGTCATGGACCCGAACGGCCACGTGCTTGCCGGGCCGGCGACCTTCGATGCGGTGACGGACGCCTTTGGGATCGACGATCTCGAGCGTGCCAACCTGCAGTATGCGGCTGAGAAGTTTTGCCAACAGCATGCCATGCACCCCGGGCGCGCCAGCGCCTCTTCTCGTTGCTTTTCAAAAATCTAGCCTCTGAACCGCCGTCCGCAAAGCCCCCGTGCGCAATAAAAAAGCCCGGCCGGGGCCGGGCTTTTTCGGATCGCGCGCGAGGGGCGACCGCCGCGGGCGGCAGTCCTACTTCTTCTTGCCCTTCTTGGCGGGCTTTTCCTCGGCCTCGGCTTCGGCGGCCGGAGCCTCCTCGGCCGGAGCTGCACTGGCGGCCTCGGCGGCCGCTTCCGCCTTCTTGTCGAGCAGGGCGGCCTGCTGTTCGGCCAGGCGCTGCTGCTCCTCGGCTTCCTGCTGGGCGCGGACCGCTTCCGGCACCAGCTTGCCGCCGCCGGCCAGGAACTCGGCCTCTTCGGCCGAGCGGGCGACGTTGACCTTGATCGGCACCGAGACTTCCGGATGCAGGACGATCTCGACCTCGTGCAGGCCCAGCGTCTTGATCGTGTGCTCCAGGGCGACCTGGGGCCGGGCGATCTGGACGCCGGCCTCGGTGGCGGCCTGGGCGATGTCGCGGGCGCT
Organism: Alphaproteobacteria bacterium; assembly: GCA_037190765.1. GTDB lineage: Bacteria > Pseudomonadota > Alphaproteobacteria > Reyranellales > JAQSWP01 > JAQSWP01. The sequence goes on along the minus strand of JBBCJW010000040.1, from coordinate 95,128 downwards.
GACCGAGCCGTAGAGCTGCAGCGATTCGGATGCCTGGCGGATCAGCACGACCGAGAAGTCCTTGATCTTCTCGGCGACCTGCTGCGCCTCCTGGCGCCGCTCCAGGTTGGTCGCCTCGAGCCGCTTGCGCTGGGTCTCGAAGAAGGCGAGGTTTTCCTTGGTGGCGCGCAGGGCCTTCTTGCGCGGCAGCAGGTAGTTGCGCGCGTAGCCGGGCTTGACGCGGACCACGTCGCCCATCTGCCCCAGCTTCGGCACGCGTTCCAGCAGGACCACTTCCATCTGCATGGCTGTTCTCCCCTGCTTACTTGATCAGGTAGGGCAGCAGGCCGAGGAAGCGGGCGCGCTTGATGGCCTGGGCCAGTTCGCGCTGCTTCTTCGTCGATACTGCGGTGATGCGGCTGGGCACGATCTTGCCGCGCTCGGAAATGAAACGGCCCAATAGGCGCACGTCCTTGTAGTCGATCTTCGGCGCGTTGGCGCCGGAGAACGGGCAGGTCTTGCGCCGGCGGATGAAGGGACGCCGCGCGCCCCCGCTGCTCATGCTCATCAGGCGGCTCCTTCAGCTTCGGGTTCGCTGCGTTCGGCGAAGCGCGGACGCTCGCGATCGCCACGATCACCACGATCACCGCGATCGCCACGGTCAGGGCGGTCACCACGGTCACGACGCGGACGGTCGCCGCGATCGCCGCGGTCACCGCGCTCGTCGCGGTCACGCTTCTGCAGCATCACCGAGGGGCCTTCCTCGAGCGCATCGACGCGGATCGTCAGGTAGCGCAGCACGTCCTCGTTCAGGCGCATGTTGCGCTCCATCTCGACCACGGCGGCCGAGGGAGCCTCGATGTTCATCAGGACGTAGTGGCCCTTGCGGTTCTTCCGCATGCGGAACGCCAGGGAACGCAGTCCCCAGTTTTCCTTCTTGGTCACCTTGCCGCCACCCTGCTCGATGATGACGGTAAAGGCATCGGCCAGGGCGTCGGCCTGGGTGCCGGCGATATCCTGACGCGCAATAAACACGTTCTCGTAGAACGGCATAACAACTCCTTATGGCTGTTATATGGGCCGGTGCCGACAGCACCACCATGGCGCGGTAACGGCAAAACGGCCCTAGCCGGCGGCGCCGGCAAGGAGCGGGCGCGGACTATATAGATTTAAGGTGTCGGCGCAACCCCAATGCGGGGCGGCGGAACCGGGGCCGCGAGGCTGGGGGTAACCCGGCCCGGTCCGGCTTGCTCGTGCGCCGGTAAGCCGCTATTCCTGCCCGATAAATCCAAATACGGCCACACGATCTAGATCGTGCCCGGCCGAAGCCTGAGGAAAATCCGATGACACGCGCATTCGTCTTTCCAGGCCAGGGCTCGCAGGCCGTCGGCATGGGCCAGGACCTGGCCGCTGCCTTCCCGGTCGCCCGCCAGGTCTTCGAAGAGATCGACGAAGCCCTGCAGCAGAACCTGTCGCGGCTGATGAAGGAGGGCCCGGAGGGCGACCTGACCCTGACCGAGAACGCGCAGCCGGCGCTGATGGCGGTCAGTCTGGCGGTGGTGCGGGTGCTGGAAAGCGAAAGCGGCAAAAAGCTCTCCGACATGGCTGCCTATGTCGCCGGCCACTCGCTGGGCGAATATTCCGCCCTGTGCGCCGCCGGCGCCTTCACCGTCGCCGACGCAGCGCGGCTGCTGAAGCGGCGCGGCCAGGCCATGCAGCGCGCCGTGCCGGTGGGCGTCGGCGCCATGGCGGCCCTGCTGGGCATCGAATTGGAGCCGGCGCAGGAAGCCTGCAGGGAAGCGGCCGAAGGCCAGGTGGTGGCGGTCGCCAACGACAATGGCGGCGGCCAGGTGGTGATCTCCGGCCACAAGGAGGCGGTCGACCGTGCCATCAAGGCGGCCCAGGCCAAGGGCTGCAAGCGCGGCATGCTGTTGCCGGTCAGCGCTCCCTTCCATTGCCCGCTGATGCAGCCCGCCGCCGACGAGATGGAGGAGGCGCTGGCCGGCGTCGCGCTGGCGCCGCCCGCGGTGCCGGTGGTGGCCAATGTGAAGGCGGCCGACACCAGCGACCCGGAGACCATCCGCCGGCTGCTGGTGCAGCAGGTCACCGGCCTGGTGCGCTGGCGCGAATCGGTGCTGTTCATGAAGGGCAGGGACGTCGCCGCGCTGGTCGAAGTCGGCTCGGGCAAGGTGCTGAGCGGACTGGTCAAGCGCATCGACAAGGAGATGACCGGCACGGCCGTCAACGGCCCGACCGACATCGAGGCGTTCCTGAAGACTGTGGCCTGACGCGGCGGGAGGAAAAACCGATGTTCGATCTTTCGGGCAAGAGCGCGCTGGTCACCGGCGCATCGGGCGGCATCGGCGGCGCCATCGCCCGCGCCCTGCACGCCCAGGGCGCGCAGGTGATGCTGAGCGGCACCCGCGCGGGCGCGCTGGAGGCGCTGGCCGGCGAATTGAAGGAGCGGGCGCATGTCGCTACCGCCAACCTTTCCGAGGCCGGCGCGGCCGACGCGCTGGTCAAGGATGCCGAGGCGCGCATGGGCTCGCTCGACATCCTGGTCAACAACGCCGGGCTGACGCGCGACATGCTGGCGCTGCGGCTGAAGGACGAGGACTGGCAGGCGGTGCTGGACGTGAACCTGACCGCCACCTTCCGCCTGTGCCGCGCCGCCATGCGCGGGATGATGAAGCGCCGCTTCGGGCGGATGATCAACATCACCTCGATCGTCGGCGTCACCGGCAACCCCGGCCAGGCCAACTACGCCGCCTCCAAGGCCGGCATGATCGGCATGTCCAAGTCGCTGGCGGCCGAAGTCGCCTCGCGCGGCATCACCGTCAACTGCGTCGCGCCCGGCTTCATCGCCACGCCGATGACCGACGTGCTGAACGAGGAGCAGAAGAAGAAGCTGCTGGCCGCCATTCCGGCCGACCGGCTGGGCGCGCCCGAGGACATCGCCGCCGGGGTGGTCTATCTCGCAAGTGCGGAAGCGGCCTATGTCACCGGCCAGACCTTGCACATCAATGGTGGCATGGCCATGATATGAGGGTGGGTACCGGACGGCCGGCGCCCCGCAACTGGTTGGAATTACGGCGTTTCTTTGGCTGGTCAAGGTTGGGGAAACGTGTTACGAAACGCCGCTTTTTTGCCGGCGGGCACAAGCGAAGGCTGCTGCCGCAGCCATGACAAACATCCTGAAAGCGAAGGACCTGCGAAGATGAGCGACATTGCCGACCGCGTTAAGAAAATCGTCGTCGAGCACCTCGGCGTCGAGGCCGACACGGTCTCCCCGACTTCCAGCTTTATCGACGATCTCGGCGCCGACTCGCTCGACACGGTCGAGCTGGTGATGGCGTTCGAAGAGGAATTCGGCATCGAGATCCCCGACGACGCGGCGGAAAAGATCGGCACCGTCGGCGACGCCATCAAGTTCATCGAAGAACACCAGAAGTAAGCCTCCGACGCCCGCCTCGCGCGGGCGTTCGCTTCGCCACTGGACGGGATTTTCGGCATGAGACGAGTGGTCGTTACGGGCATGGGCATGGTGACGCCGCTGGGGTCGGGCGTCGAGGCGACGTGGAAGCGCCTGATCGCCGGCGAGTCCGGCATCAGCGGCATCCAGGCTTTCGACGTGTCTGACCTGCCGGCCAAGATCGCCGGCCAGGTTCCCCTGGGCGAGACGGCCGAGGGCCGCTTCAACGCCGACGACTACATGCCGGCCAAGGACCAGCGCAAGGTCGACCGCTTCATCATCTACGCCATGGCGGCGGCCAGCCAGGCGGTGGGCGATTCGGGCTGGCAGGCCGACAGCGAGGAGAAGGCGCAGCGCACCGGCGTGCTGATCGGCTCCGGCATCGGCGGGCTGGAAACCATCTACGAAGGCTCGATCACGCTGAAGGAGAAGGGGCCGCGCCGCCTCAGCCCGTTCTTCATTCCCGCCGCCCTGATCAACCTCGCCTCCGGCCAGGTCTCGATCAAGTACGGCTTCAAGGGCCCGAACCACTCGGTGGTGACCGCCTGTTCGACCGGCGCGCACGCCGTCGGCGACGCCATGCGGCTGATCCAGCTCGACGACGCCGACGTGATGGTGTGCGGCGGCGCCGAAGCGGCGGTCTGCCGCCTGGGCATCGCCGGCTTCGCCTCCGCCCGTGCGCTGTCGACCGGCTACAACGACACGCCGGAGAAGGCCTCGCGCCCCTGGGACAAGGGCCGCGACGGCTTCGTCATGGGCGAGGGCGCCGGCTGCCTGGTGCTGGAAGAGTACGAGCACGCCAAGAAGCGCGGCGCGAAGATCTACGCCGAGGTCGTGGGCTACGGCCTGTCGGGCGACGCCCATCACATCACCGCTCCGCCCGATGACGGCAATGGCGGCTATCGCGCCATGCAGGCGGCGCTGAAGCGGGCCAAGCTGGGCACCGACAGCGTCGACTACGTCAACGCGCACGGCACCTCGACGCCGCTGGGCGACGAGATCGAGCTGGGCGCGGTGAAGCGGCTGTTCGGCCAGGACGCCTACAAGCTCTCCATGTCCTCGACCAAATCGTCGATCGGCCATCTGCTGGGCGCGGCTGGTGCTGTGGAGGCGATCTTCGCCATCAAGTCGATCGACGAGCAGGTCGTGCCGCCGACCCTCAATCTGGAGAACCCGTCCGAAGGTTGCGACATCGACCTGGTGCCGCTGAAGGCCAAGGAGCGCAAGGTGCGCTACGCGTTGTCCAATTCCTTCGGCTTCGGCGGAACCAATGCCTCGGTGATCTTCGGCGCCGTGTCGTAGCGGCGCCGGCGCTGTAGCGCATAGTGGCCCGGCTCGTCCTCCGCCTTTTCCTGCTTCTCCTCGTCGGCGCCGCCGTGGCGACGCTGGGCGCCTGGCTCTACCTGCAGCACCGGCTGGAGGCGCCCGGTCCGCTGGCGGCATCGAAAGTCGTGGTCATTCCCAAGGGCACCGGCAGCGCCGGGATCGGCGCGCTGCTGGAACGGCAGGGCGTGATCGACGACGACCTGCTGTTCAAGCTGGCGCTGCGGCTGGGCGACGACCGCCGGCCGCTGCGCGCGGGCGAGTACGAATTCCAGGCCGGCACCACGGTGATGTCGGCGCTGGAACAGATGCGCTCGGGCCGCACGGTCATCCGCCGCCTGACCGTGCCCGAGGGGCTGACCGTGGCCGAGGTGCTGAAGCTGGTGCGCGAGGTCGAGGCGCTGGACGGCGAGATCACGTTGCGCCCGGCCGAGGGCACGCTGCTGCCCGAGACCTACCACTACAGCCTGGGCGACAGCCGCGACGCGCTGGTGCAGCGCATGCGCCAGGCCATGACCGAGGCGCTCGATGCCGCCTGGGCGAAGCGGCAGGACGGCCTGCCGCTGGCGAGCAAGGAGGAGGCGCTGATCCTGGCCTCCATCGTCGAGAAGGAGACCGGCGTGGCGGCCGAGCGGACGCGGGTGGCGGCGGTGTTCGTCAACCGCTTGCGCATCGGCATGAAGCTCGATTCCGATCCCACCATCATCTACGGCATCACCCGGGGCAGCGGTCCGCTCGACCGCACATTGACCCGCACCGACGTGCAGACGCCGACCGCCTACAACACCTACACCATCCCCGGCCTGCCGCCCGGACCCATCGCCAATCCCGGCCGCGCCACGATCGAAGCGACGCTCAACCCGATGAAGAGCAAGGAACTGTTCTTCGTCGCCGACGGCACCGGCGGCCATGCCTTCGCCGAGACGCTGGAGCAGCACAACCGCAACGTCGCCAACTGGCGCCGCTTGCAGCGCGAGCAGCGGCGATAGCGCGTACTCATCGCGCACAAAAAATATCGGTTTCGATGCGGACAAACCGGCTGTTGACCGGAGATTTCCCGTTGTTTCTAATGCTTTTGTATCAGTTGCTATTTGATACTTTTATCTATGGGGGAAATTCATGAAACGCATCGTGTTGTCCGCCGTGTTCGCCGTTCTGGCGCTGGATCTGGCCGCGCCGGTCGCCAATGCCTTGCCGGCAAACACGCCGATCTTCCGCGCCTGCGTCCAGCGCTATGCCGACAGTTTCCTGTACGGCAACGAAAGCCTGTTCGGCGAGTCCAGCATGCTCGACGCCATCAACCAGGCCATCGAGCGTTGCCTGGGGGCGGACCTGAGATAACCGGCCAGTCGTTCGCCGGGTTCGACGGGAAGCCGCGGGTTGCCGCGGCTTCTTTCTCTCGCGCCAGCTACTACCGGCGTTCGGCGATGGCCCAGGCGGCAAGCAGGACCAGCAGCAGCGCCGCGGTGCCGCCATAGAGAAGGTCCAGCGACACCAGCCCGGCGCCGAACCCGGCCAGCAGCGGCCCGACCGCGGCGCCGAGATCGGCCCAGGTGGCGTTGGCGGAGACCGCGTTCATCACATTGTCCTTGATGCGCCGGGCCACGATCAGCGGTGCGACGACGGCAATGATGCCGCGCCCGGTCAGCATCAGCACGGCGGCGACATAGAGCAGGCCGAACGGCACCAGCGCGAAGCCGGCGGTCATTGCCAGGGCCGCGCCCAGCATGGTGCGCGGCGCACCGAAGCGGTCGGCCAGCGCGCCGCCGACCGGGCTGACCACCAGCACCACCAGGTGACGCAGCGCCATCACCGCGCCGGCCGACAGCATCGCCATCTGCGCCGAGACCTCCTGCAGGAACAGCAGGCCGATCGTGACCATGAAGATGCCGTCGCCGGCCAGGCCGACGGCGAAGGTGAGGAGGTTGAAGTTCGTCGGCCGCGTCAGCCGGAAGCGGCGGGCCGGCGCCGGTGCGGCCTCGGCGGCTTGCTGCCGCGGGATGGCCAGCGCCATCGGCACCGCCAGCGCCGTCAGCAGGGTCATGGCGTAGAAGGCCTCGCGCGGGCCCAGGGTCGTCGCCAGCCAGGCGCCGGAGGCGGCGGCGACGATGGGGCCGATCTCGCGGATGGCGCGGCTGGTGCCGACCATGCGGCCGGCGCTCTCGCCGGTGCCGATGGCGTAGACCAGGGTCGTCAGGTTCAGCGCGGCGAAGGACAGGCCCCACACGATGCGGGCGGCCAGCAGCAGCGGGCCGCCATCGACCACCGCGTAGGCCAGGGTGGAGACGATGGCGCCGCAGGATGCGATCAGTGTCAGCCGGCGCGGGCCGATGCGGTTGCCCAGCCGCGCCACCTCGCTGTAGAGCGCCACCCGGATCCAGCGATTGGCCGACAGCAATATGCCGACCCAGGCCAGCGACACGCCGAAGGAATCGGCGGCCAGCGGCAGCACGACATAGAGCAACTGGTCGCCGGTCAGCGCCATGGCCAGCGCGCCGGAAGACAGCCATACCGCCAGGCGCCGCTGGCGCGGGGAAAGTCCGTTCACTGCGGGTGGGCCTGTCCCCGCATCAGCCGGTCGGTGAGGGATGCCGGCAGGATCATGCCCAGCCACACCGCGGCCTTGGTGCCGAAGGGGAAGGCGATGCGCGCCTTGTCGGCCGCCAGCCCGCGGCGGATGATCGCCGCCGCCTTTTCGGCCGACATCAGGAACGGCATGCGGAACTTGTTGCGCGCGGTCATGCGGCTGACGACGAAGCCGGGGCAGATAATGCTGACCGCGATGCCGTCCTTGCGCAGGCTCAGGCGCAGGCTTTCGCCCCACACCCGCACCGCCGCCTTGCTGCCGTTATAGGCGGGCGCCTGCGGCAGGCCGATGAAGCTGGCCAGCGAGGCCATGATGGCGATCTGGCCGCGCCGGCGCGCGCGCAGCGCCGGCAGCAGCGGCAGCACGGTATTGAGCACGCCGTCGATGTTCACCGCGAAGGTGCCGCGCATGGCCTCTTCTTCGGGCAGCTTGCGGTCGCCCTCCAGCCCGACGCCGGCATTGGCGATCACCAGGTCGAACGGGTGCGCGGCATCGACCTGCTGCAGCCACGCCGCCATGGCGTCGCGATCGGTCGCGTCGATGGCCTGGGCCTCGACCGTGGCGCCCTTGCCGCGCGCGGCTTCGGCGACAAGCTGCAGGCGCGTGAGGTCGCGGCCGGTGAGGGCGAGGAAGATTCCGGGCGCGGCATAGTCCAGCGCCAGCGCCTCGCCGATGCCACTGGAGGCGCCGGTGATGAGAATGGAGCGGGGCGATTGCATGTCGGTAAGGAAAGGGCTGTGGGAAAAGGCGCGTTGTGAGCGGCGAGTTCCTATCCTATAGACAGGTTGAGGGGAACAGAATGGCTTTGGGGAGGTTCGTTTGCCGCTGGCCAGCATGACCGGATATGGCCGCGCCGAGGGTTCCGATGCGCAGGTGAGCTGGGCCTGGGAGGCGCGATCGGTCAACGGCAAGTCGCTGGAGATCCGCTGCCGCGTGCCGACCGGGCTGGATCGCGTCGAAAGCCAGGCGCGGCTGCTGGCGGGCAAGCGCTTCAAGCGCGGCAGCCTCAACCTCACCCTCACCGTGGCGCGGGGTACCGGCGCGCTGCCCTTCCGCATCAATCGCGAGCTGCTGCAGATGGTGCTGCAGACCACGGAGGAGCTGCGGCGCGGGGGGCACGCGGCGGCGCCCAATGCCGACGGTCTGCTGCGCATCAAGGGCGTGGTCGAAGCCGAGGAGCAGGTATCGCCCGATCCCGAGATCGAACAGGCGCGCGAGGCCGCGATGCTGCAGACGCTGGAGGCGGCGCTGCAGCGGCTGGGCGAGGCGCGGCTGGCCGAAGGCGCGCATCTGCGCTCCGTGCTGGACCAGCATCTGGACCGCATCGGCGAGTTGTGCCAGGCGGCGACGGCTTCGGCCGGCGCCCAGCCGGCGGCGATCCGCGAGCGCCTGCAGCGGCAACTGGCCGACCTGATGGGGGCGGTGCCGGGGCTGAACGAGGAGCGCTTCGCGCAGGAAGTGGCGATGCTGGTGCAGAAGGCGGACGTGCGCGAGGAGATCGACCGGCTGCGCGCCCATATCGAGCAGGCCGGCGCGCTCCTGGCGGCGGCGGAGCGCGGCGAACCGGTGGGGCGCAAGTTCGACTTCCTGTGCCAGGAGTTCAACCGCGAGGCCAACACGCTGTGCTCCAAGGCGGCGGAGATCGACCTGACGCGCATCGGCATCGAGCTGAAGAGCGCCATCGAGCAGATGCGCGAGCAGGTCCAGAACGTCGAATAGGAAAGATATGGCTGTTGCCGACAGGATAGGCCGCCGCGGCGTCATGCTGGTGCTGTCCTCGCCCTCGGGCGCGGGCAAGACCACGCTCTCGCGTATGCTGCTGGAGGAGGATGCCGAGATCACCCTGTCGATCTCGGTGACGACCCGCCCGCCACGCTCGGCCGAACGCGACGGAGTCGACTACCACTTCGTCACGCCGCAGATTTTCGACCGCATGGTGCAGCGGAGCGAGCTGCTCGAGCACGCCAAGGTGTTCGACTATTACTACGGCACGCCGCGCAAGGCGGTGGAGGTGGCGCTGGCATCGGGCCGCGACGTGATGTTCGACATCGACTGGCAGGGCCGCCAGCAGCTTGCCGAGCAGGCGCGGGCCGACATGGTCAGCGTCTTCATCCTGCCACCGACCACGCGCGAACTGGAGCGGCGGCTGACGCAGCGGGCGCAGGACGCGCCGGCGGTGGTGGCCAAGCGCATGGCCAAGGCCGCCGACGAGATGACGCACTACATCGAATACGACTACGTCATCATCAATCGCGACATCGGCGCCAGCATGGTGCAGTTGCGCGCCATCCTGGCGGCGGAGCGGCTGAAGCGCGAGCGCCAGATCGGCCTGGGCGATTTCGTCAAGGCGCTGCGCGAGGGGCAGTAGTCTCCTCGGACTCCTTCCGGTCGCCGTTGCGCTCGGGAAACTTGATGCGGAAGCGCGCCGGCACCGGCGCCTGGCCGGTCACTTCCGCCACCAGCAAGGCGGTGCGGTCCTCGATCGTGTCCTCCAGGCGCTGCATGAACTCGTCGCGCTCCAGCCCGGTCGGGATCGGCGGCAGGAATTCCAGGATGGCGCGACCGGGCCGCTTGCGCCAGGCGCGCTCCGGCCACACCAGCCCCAGGGAATGCGCCACCGGCACCACCGGCAGGTTGAGGTCGCGATAGAGATAGTAGATGCCGCTGCGGTAGCGTTCCTTCTCGCTCACCGGCATCAGATGGCCCTCGGGATAGATGGCGATGTTGCGTCTGGCGTCGTAGGCGCGGCGGGCGAAGGTGGAGAGGTTCTGCCGCTCCCTGCCGCCGCCGCAGGTATCGACGCGGATCATCTCCAGCTTGCGCAGGATGGTGCCGATCAGCGGATAGGCCCACAGCTCGCGCATGGCGACGAAGGCGATGTCCGGCACTTCCGCCGCCATCACCATGCCGTCGGCCTCGCTCTGGTGCTTGCTGGCGATCAGGCCCGGCCCGCTTGCCGGGATGTGCCGGCGGCCGCGCACCTCCACCCGCATGCCGCCGACGGCGCGCATGGCCCAGACCACCACCCGGCCCCAGCTCCGCAGGCCCCACACCATGACGCGGCGGCCGGGAATCGCCGCCAGCGGCACCAGCATCAGCGCGAACAGTAGAGTGAAGGCGTAGAAGAACAGGTTGAATGCCAGTGAACGCAAAGCTAGCCCCTCCCATGTGCCCCTAAAATTGTGAGCGTTTGCTCACTTTTCAAGCCCCCGTACAGCCCCAGGCAGGGAATTGTCTCAGCCGGCAAGGGCGCGGACCAGCCGGCAGAAAGCGTCGAGGTCGAGTTCCTCGGCCCGGGCGGTGGGAGTGATGCCGGCGCGGTTCAGGGCCGGTTCCGGGTCGGGCAGCAGGGATTTCAGCGCGGCGCGCAGCATCTTGCGCCGCTGGCCGAAGGCGGCCGCCGTCACCCGCTCCAGCAGGCGGGGATCGATATCCGCCGGCCGCTCGCTGCGCGGTCGAAGCTGCACGACGGTGGACATTACCTGCGGCGGCGGCGTGAAGGCGCTGGGCGGCACCTGGAACAGCGGCCTGACCGTGCAGTGGAACTGCGCCGCCACGCTCAGCCGGCCGTAATCCTTGGTGCGCGGCTTGGCCAGCAGCCGGTCGGCGACCTCCTTCTGGAACATCAGGGTCAGCGCGGTGAGGGCATCGATTTGCGGCAGCCAGCCCAGCAGCAGGGCGGTGGAGACGTTGTAGGGCAGGTTGGCCACGATCTGGCGCGGCGCGTCGCCGAGTTGCGTCAGGTCCACTGCCAGCGCATCGGCCTCGACGATCTCCAGCCGGCCCGGCCAGGCCTGCTGCAGTTCGCGCAGGGCGGGGATGAAGCGGGCGTCGCGTTCGACGGCGATCACCCGGCGCGCGCCGGCCGCCAGCAGCGAGCGCGTCAGCCCGCCCGGGCCGGGGCCGATCTCGAACACCGTGCCCTGGTCGAGCGCATCGGCGGCGCGGGCGATGCGGCCGGTCAGGTTCTGGTCGAGCAGGAAATGCTGGCCCAGCGCCTTGCGCGCGCCCAGCCCGTAGCGGGCGATCACCTCGCGCAGCGGCGGCAGCTGGGGCGTGTCGCTCACCGGCGCCGGCTCACGCCGCGTTGCGGCGGGCCGCCGCCATGTGCGCGGCCAGCTTCAGCGCCGCCAGCAGGCTCTCGGGACTAGCCGTGCCGGTGCCGGCGATGTCGAACGCCGTGCCGTGGTCGGGCGAGGTGCGCACGAAGGGCAGACCCAGGGTGACGTTCACGCCGCCGAAGAAGTCGAGCGTCTTGAGCGGGATGAGCGCCTGGTCGTGATAGAGGCAGAGGGCGGCGTCGTAGCCGGCCCGCGCCTGGGCGTGGAACATCGTGTCCGGCGCCCACGGGCCGCTGGCGTCGATGCCCTGCGCGCGCAGGGCGGCGACCGCCGGGGCGACGATGGTCCGTTCCTCGCTGCCCAGCGCGCCGTCCTCGCCGGCATGTGGGTTGAGGCCGGCCACCGCCAGCCGCGGCCGGGCGATGGCGAAATCGCGCCGCAGCGCCTGGGCGGTGACGATGCCGGCCTGTACGATCATGTCCGATGTCAGCGTCTCGATCGCCTGGCGCAGCGACACATGCACGCTCACCGGCACCACCCGCAGTTCGGCGCTGGCCAGCATCATGACGGCGCTGTGGCCGGAGGCGGCGCCGCCGGCCAGTTCCAGCAGGTACTCGGTGTGGCCGGGAAAGCGGAAGCCGGCGCCGTAGAGCGTCGCCTTGTGGATCGGATTGGTGACCACGGCGGCGGCCTCGCCGCGGCGGGTCATGGCGACGGCCTTTTCAATGCTGTCGATCACCGCTGATGCCGCTTGCCGGTCGGGATGGCCGGGCTGGACGGCAACCGGCAGGGCGACGGGCAGGACGGGCAGGGCGTCGGGGAATATCGCGGCGGCCTGCCCGGCCTCGCCGATGGCGCGCACCGGCGCGTCGAAACCGAGGGCCTGCGCCAGCGCCTGCAGCCGCGCGGGATCGTCGAGGACGAAGAAGGCGGGGCCGCCATGGCGCAGGCGCTGCCAGGCCATCAAGGCAAGCTCGCCGCCGATGCCGGCGGGTTCGCCCATGGTCAGGGCCAGCGGCAGGCCGGCGCCGTTCGTGCCGCCGGCCGGTGCCATGGCTCAGATCCGGATGTCGATCGTCGAGGTCTGCCGCAGTTCGCGGATGTAGCGGCGGGCCATCAGCTCCAGGCGCTGCTGCAGCAGGCTGGTCATGATGGCGTCGCGGCTGGGCATGCCGTCGCCGCCGTCGCGCTTGCAGATCATCAGAACCTTGACGCCTTCGGGCGTGCGCAGCGGCGCGCTGGGCTGGTTGATATTCAGCCCGGCGACGGCTTGGCGCACCTCGCCCTGCAGGGCGTTGAGCGGGCCGTCGCTCAGGGTCGAGGCGCGGCCGCCGCTGACCTCGCGGGCCAGGTTGGCGAGATCGGCGCAACTGGCGGCGTTCTCGGCCAGTTGCTGCGCCAGGTTCATCTGGCTGGCGACCTCGGGCGCGCGCGCGTTGGCGGGCAGCGGCAGGATGAGCTGGTCGACCTGCACCGAGACGTCGTCGGAACCGCCGCCGCCGCGGAAGGTGCGGCGTTCGATCAGGTAGACGACGCTGAACCCGGCCAGGGTGCGGATCGGGGCCGACACTTCGCGCGGCTGCAGGCTCTGCACGACGCGCTCGATCTGCGGCTCGAGCTGGCCCGGCTGCATCCAGCCCAGATCGCCGCCCTGGGCGGCGCTGGGGCTCTGCGAGAACTGCTGCGCCAGCACCGGGAAGGGCGTGCCGGCCCTGATGCGCTGGACGATGGTCTCGGCCGTGCGCTGCACTTCGGCTTCCAGGTTCGGCCGGTCGACCGGCAGGTAGATCTCGGCGACGCGGTTCTCGGGCTTGCCGATATGCTCGCGCAGCTTGGCCAGTTCCTCGTCGATCTCCGTGTCGGAAATGTCGACCTGCGGCCGCAGGCGCCGGCGCACCACTTTCTGCCAGGCGAGGTTGGCGCGGATCTGCTCGAGCGCGGCCGAGGCGGGGATCTGGGTCGCCTGCAGGAAGGCCTGGAACTGGCCCGGCGGCCAGCGATTGGCCTGCTCGATGCGCTGGACGGCCTCTTCCAGCTCCTGGTTGGTGACCGAGATGCCCAGCCGCTTGGCTTCCTGCAGCTGCAGCTTTTCCTCGATCATGATGCGCAGGAGCTGGCGGGCGACGCGCTGGCGCGTCTCGTTGTTGTCTTCCAGGCGCGAAGCGACGATCGCCAGCCGGGTGCGCGAGATCAGGTCGTAGACCGAGATGATGTCCTCGTTGACCGTCGCCGCGATCTTGGTCAGCTCCTGCTGCGCCGCCACCGGTCGCGAAAGGAGGATCGCCATCGCCATGGCCGCGAGAATCGCGTGCCCGAATGTCCAACGCCGCATCGAGTTTCCTAGCTCCCTGAAGGGCCCGTCGCGGGCCTTTATAGCCTATGCGTCCTGTCGCTGCGAGGGTCGGGAAAACCGTCTGCAGCCATCCTCCGGCCTCAGAATACGCGCGAGCTCACGCTGGTGAACTGCTTGAACACGACCTGCACCAGAACCCTGAAATCGGGGTCGATCTCGCGATCGCGGTAAAGCCGGCGCTGCGCGTCGAGAGCGAAAATGAAGCATTCGTCCTCGTATTTCAACCTTCCGCCGTAGTGCCGGGTCTTGTTCGCCTCCACGTCGTGCGACCAGACCGCGCCCACCGACCAGTTCTCGTCCAGCCGCGAGTTGACCGCCAGGTTCAGCTCCTGCCGGTCGCCGAAATTGTTCGGCGCCGTCAGGGTGTTGTCGATGAACAGGTAGTTGGCCGAGACCCGGAACTCCTTGGGCCCCATGGTGGTCAGCAGGTCGACTTGGCGCACGTTCAGCTTCTCGCCGTCGAAGCGCAGCCGGGCGAAGCCGTCCCAGAACTTGCCCGGGTTGATCGCCACCGCGGCGATGACGTCGGAGAAGTTGGAGCTGGTCTGGTTGTCGACGAAGGAATGCTTGTCGTTGATGCGGTAGCTCTGGCCCAGGAACAGGGTGGAGGCGTTGCCGCTAGTATCGAACAGGCCGAACCTGACGCCGTAGGTGAGGCGCTGGCCGCCCTCGATGCGGTCGTTGCCGACGAAGCGGTTGGCGTTGAACAGGTTGGTCTCGTCGAAGACGATGTCCTGGGCGTTCTCGTTGGGGATGCGCCACTGGCTGCCCAGGGTCGGCGCGACCGACACCGAGACCATCGGCTCGATCACCTGGTAGCTCTGCTCGCCGCCGTTGCGCACCAGCGGCCAGCGCCAGTCCAGCGTCGCCTGCGGCACGACCCGGCCGGTCACGCCGGAGAAGGAGCGTCCCGGCTTGGTCGGGTGGTCGATGTCGTCGACGTGGTAGACGTCGCCCTGGATGGTGGCGGTGAAGTTCCACACGTCGCCCCAGCCGCCGATATAGGGCCTGGTCCAGCCGATCCGGGCGGAGAGCTTGTTGCTGTCGACGCCGTCGAAGCGGAAGATGTTGGCGGCTTCGGCCTGGAAAATGTAGTGCCCGCCCCAGCGATCGGGATCGCCGGTCATGTCGAGCTGCAGCAGCGGCGCCACGATCGGCAGGTCGCGGTCGCGCAGGTCCTGCCGCATTTCCTGGAAGGCATAGGAGCGGATATTGGCGTAGGAGCGGCGCGAGAAGCCTTCGACGAAGGCCTGCGAGGTGAGGTAGGACGGCGAGCCGTAGCCGAAGCGGCGCAGATAGGTTTCGTCGGTCGAGCGGTGGACCGCAAAGCCCGCGCGCCACACGTCGCTGAGCTCGACATTGCCCTTGGCGTCGATATGGCCGCGGAACTTCTTGTTGTCGGAAATCTCCTCGGCCCGCGAATAGGTGCCGCTGCCCAGCGCCTCGAACGAGCCAAAGGCGAAACGCTGCCGGTATTCCAGCCCGAGCTGCGGCATGTGGCCGGAGTAGAGGCGCGGATAGACCGTCAGGTCGCTGCTGCCGTCGATGTCCCAGTAGTAGGGGATCGTGGTCCACAGCCCGTAGCGGCTGGAAGCGCCGAACTCCGGCGTCAGCACGCCGGTGCGGCGCTCAACGGTCGGGTCGGCGTGGGAGAAATAGGGCGCGTAGGCGATCGGGATGCCCCACATCTCCAGGGACACGTCCTCGTAGTAGACGTTGCGGCTCTCGCGGTCGTGCAGCACCTTGTTGGCCTTGAGCTGCCACAGCGGCGGCCGGTCGGGATCCTTCTCGCATAGATTGCAGGGCGAGAACACCGCCTTGGTCAGCAGCGTGCGCTGGCCGTTGCGCAGCGTGCCGCCATTGGCGGCGAAGCGGCTGTTGTCGGCCATCAGCAGGCGGATGTCGCGGGCGACGCCGTTCTTCAGGTCGCCGGTGACTTCGGCATACTCGGCGAAGGCGACTTCGCCGGTCGGTTCCATGATGGTGACGTTGCCCGAGGCCGACATGATGTCGGCGCGCCGGTTGTAGCTGACGACGTCGGCGGTCAGGATGCGGTTGTTCTGGAAAATCTCGACCCTGCCGCGCAGGGTGACGATGTCGAGCTGCCGGTCGTAGTTGACCTCGTCGGCGGCGAACACCAGCGGCATGTCGCTCCTGGGCGCCTGCCGGCTCTGTGCCGCCGCCTCATGCGGCCACAGCCCGGCCAGGCCGGAGGCGCCGCCCAGCACCAGCGCCAGCGCCACGCCGCCGGCCACCGCGCACCGCATCGTCCGGCTCTGTCCCAAGCTGCCCTTACGCCTTGCCACCTGGCTGCAATCCCCCAACACGATCCATGCCCGGACGCGGCTCGGCGGACCGGTGGCGCCAGTATAATTGGCGGCGGCGCGCAAGTGATAGCGACAAATCCAGCGATGCCAAGGCCTAGCGCCGGCGAACTTATGTAGCACCCCATCTTCGCCGGCAAGCCTGTTGCGGAAACCGCTTTTTTTTGGGGTTCCGGCATGGCACGGTTTGGCCCAAACCGGCCCCCCGGGGCCGCAGGTCCGCCAAGAGGAAAGCATGAAAATCGCCTTCGCCGAACCGACCCGTTACGCCAGCGGCAACGTCGCCGTCATGGTGGCCGAGAACCGCAAGCTGCTGCCGACGGCGGCCGCGCTCGACAAGCAGACCCGGGGCGCGCTGAAGCGGGCCATGAATGCCAGCCGCTTCACCGGCAAGAAGGGCCAGTCGCTGTCCATCATGGCGCCGGCCGGCACGCGGATCGACCGCATCACGCTGATCGGCGTCGGCAAGGCCGGCGACCTCGACGAACTGGCGGCGGAGGCGATCGGTGGCAGCGCCGTGGTCGACGCCAATGGGGCGGCGCAGAAGGCGCTGGTGATCGTGGTCGATCTGCCTGCCGGTGCGACGTTGGGGGCCGACGAAGTGGCGGCGCGCATCGCGGTGGGCGCCAAGCTGCGCTCCTATCGCTTCGACAAGTACCGCACCAAGGAGAAGCCGGAAGCCAAGCCGACCCTGTCCTCCCTTACCGTGGCGGTGAAAGGGTTCAAGGCGGCGCAGGCGCGCTATGCCGGTTTCGGCCGCGCGGCGGAAGCCGTGTTCTTCACCCGCGACCTGGTCGCCGAGCCGGCCAACGTCGTCCATCCCGAATCGCTGGCGGCCAAATGCAAGGAACTGGCCAAGCTCGGCCTCAAGGTCGAAGTGCTGGGCGAGGCGGCGATGAAGAAGCTCGGCATGGGGGCGCTGCTGGGCGTCGGCCAGGGTTCGGCGCGCGAATCGCAACTCGTGGTCATGAGCTGGATGGGCGGGCCCAAAGAGCAGAAGCCCCTGGCGCTGGTCGGCAAGGGCGTGTGCTTCGACACCGGCGGCATTTCGCTGAAGCCCGCCGCTGGCATGGAGGACATGAAGTGGGACATGGGCGGGGCGGCGGCGGTGATCGGCGCCATGCACCTGCTGGCCGCGCGCAAGGCCAGGGCCAACGTGGTCGGCATCGTCGGCCTGGTCGAGAACATGCCGTCCGGCACCGCCCAGCGCCCCGGCGACGTGGTGACGTCGATGTCGGGCCAGACCATCGAGGTCATCAACACCGACGCCGAGGGTCGGCTGGTGCTGGCCGATGCGCTCTGGTACGTGCAGAAGAACTACAATCCGCAGGCCATCGTCGACCTGGCGACGCTGACCGGCGCCATCATCATCGCGTTGGGCCACGAATATGCCGGCATGTTCGCCAACAACGACGAACTGGCGGCGAAGCTGACGGCCGCCGGCGAGAAGACCGGCGAGAAGGTCTGGCGCCTGCCGCTGGGCGAGAACTACAACAAGGAGATCAACTCCGACATCGCCGACATGAAGAACGTCGGCTCCGGCCGCGGCGCCGGCTCGATCACCGCCGCGCAGTTCCTCGAGCGCTTCATCATCGGCCGCACCCCCTGGGCGCATCTGGACATCGCCGCCATGGCCTGGACCAACCGCGACCTGTCCACCACGCCCAAGGGCGCCACCGCCTATGGCGTGCGGCTGCTGAACCGGCTGGTCGAGGATTGCTACGAAGCCACCGACTGACGGAAGCCGGCGTGACCGAGGTCAGCTTCTATCACCTCACGCGCTCGACGCTGGAACAGACCCTGCCGCGCTTGCTGGAAAAGGCGCTGCAGGGCGGCGCGCGCTGCTTGGTGATGGCCGGCTCGCCGGAACGGGTCGAGGCGCTGAACGCGCATCTATGGACTTACGATCCCGGTTCCTTCCTGCCGCATGGCAGCGCCCGCGACGGCAACGCCAAGGAACAGCCGATCTGGCTGACCGACAGCGACGACAACGTCAATTCGGCCACCATGCTGTTCCTGACCGACGGCGCGACCTCGTCCAAGATCGGCGACTACCAGCGCTGCTTCGAGCTGTTCGACGGCCGCGACGAGGCGGCGGTGGGCCTGGCGCGCGAACGCTGGAAAGCCTATCGCACCGCCGGGCACGGCGTGTCCTACTGGCAGCAGAACGAGCGGGGCGGCTGGGAGAAGAAGGCCGGCTGAAAGGAGCTGACCATGGCGCGGGCGGGAAGGACTGTTGTCGCTGCCGGATTGGCCCTGATGCTGGCCTTGGCGCTTCCGGCAGCCACAGCGCTGGCGCAGGGTGCGGGCGATGCGCACGCCGATCGGGTGGCGGCGGCGCAGCGGCTGCTCAAGGCCCAGAGCATGGAATCGCTGATGATGGACATTGCCACCGGCATGGCCGTGGCGATGCCGGAAGAGCAGCGCGCGACTTTTATCGACATGATACGAAACGAATTCGACATCACGGCCGTTGAATCGGCGGTGATGAACTCGATGGTGCGGATATTCACCGCCGCCGAGATCAATGCCCTGGCCGATTTCTACGGCTCGCCCGAGGGCCAGTCGATCCAGCAGAAGATGGGCCCCTACATGGCGGAGGTGGCGCCGCTGATGCAGCAGGCGGCACTGGAAGCGATGCAGCGCTACCTGCAGAAACACCGGAACATGCAGCGCGCGCCGCAGCCGCGCTGAACGGGAGGACGCATGTACACGCTCTACGGCCGGCCCGGGTGGGGCTCCGCCCTGGTCGAGGCGCAACTGGTCTGGTACGGCCACGAATTCAACACAGTCGATTTCGACGACCTCTTCAAGTCATCGCAGGCGCGCGAGAAACTGGCGCAGGTCAATCCGCTGGCGCAGGTGCCGACCCTGCGGCTGCCCGACGGCTCGGTGATGACCGAAAGTGCTGCCATCACCCTGCTGCTGGCCGATCAGGCGGGCGCACGGTCGCTGGTGCCGCCGTCGGGCGATGCGGCGCGGGCGCAGTTCTTGCGCTGGCTGGTTTTTCTGGTCACCAATGTCTATCCCACCTTCACCTATGCCGACGATCCCAACCGTTTCGTTCCGCAGCAATCGGCGCATGAGGGGTTCCTGCAGCGGGTCAACGACTATCGCAACCGGCTCTGGGGCATGGTCGAGGGCGCGGCGGGAGCACCGTGGTTCTGCGGCGACAGAATGACGGCGCTGGATTTCTACATCGCCGTCATGACGCGCTGGACGCCCAAGCGGCCGTGGTTCGCCGCCCATTGCCCTGGATTGACGGCGATCGCGCGCAAGGTCGATGCGCTGCCCGAACTGCAGGCGTTCCGGCGGCGGCATTTTCCCAAGGATTGACCTTCGGGCTCACACCGTGGCGATCGGCGTTGTCGGCGAGCCGACGGCGCCGGGCAGGCGCAGCGGCGGGGCGGTGAGCAGGAAACGGCTGCGCCCGTTGGCGCGCAGCCACTGCGCCAGCTCGTGCAGATACCACAGCTCGCCCAGATGCACGCCCAGCCGAAACAGGCAGTGCTCGTGCAGCGGCAGGCTGGCGTGGCAATCGCCGGCGCCGGGCGGGGCGGGCACGCCCTCGACGGCGACATTGTCGGCGGCCAGCACCGCCATGCCGCTGTCGGTGATCCAGTCCAGCAGCCTGGCGTCGCGCCCGTTCAGCACCGGACAGGCATTGCGCAGCGTCTGCGCATCCGGCTCGCGGTTCATCTCCAGGATCATGGTCGCCAGTCCGGTGCGCAGCAGCACCATGTCGCCGGTTTCGATCGCAACCTTGTCGGCCTCCAGCACGCGCATCATCTCGTCGTAGCCGACCAGGGTGCGGGCGCGGCCGAAATGGTGCTCCAGGTCGATCAGCACGCCGCGGCCCTGGACGCATTTGACCGCCATGTTCTCGATGCCCAGCCGGTGCGCGACGCATTCCTCGCCGGGCATGGCGCCCGCGCCGTAATCGTGCGGCCCGACGATGTCGGTGCCGGCGCGAAAGCCGTTGTAGAACAGCGCTTCCGGCTTGCCGTCGCCGTCGGCATCGAAATGGTTGCCCATATGGGACAGCCCGTCCCATTGCGTCGAATACTGCAGGGTCAGCAGCACGCGGTCGTCGCAGAGTATGTCGTTGAAATGCGGATTGAGCCGCGACATGGGGAAATTGAAGCGCAGCCCGTCGGCGTCGCCGGTCGGTACCAGCACCGGCGGCAGGCGGCGCGGGTTCAGGGAGCTGCCGCCGGGATAGTCGAGCGGCAGGCTGAGGCAGAAGGTGAGGCCTTCGCGCACTTCGGCCATGCCCTGGCGCACCTTCTCCGGCGTCAGGAGGTTCAGTCGTCCGAACTCGTCGTCCTCGCCCCAATCGCCCCAGGTCGATCCTTCCGGCCTGTGCTTCCAGCGCGCCATGCTTCACTCCCACCTGCTGCTTTGCGGCGGATCATGGCCGGGCCGGCAGGGCGGAGCAACCGATGCGCCGTGTTGCTGCAGCCCTATGCCGGTGCAGGTGATGCATTGCCTGTCTTTGCGGTATGATCGGACCAACCGACAGGGCAGGAGACAATACGATGAAGGGCAGGATTGCGTTGCTGAGCATGATGGTGGCAGGCGCCGTTCTGGCCGTTTCCGCAGCCGCCTCGGCACAGACGCAGGCGGAGCTGGAGTACTGCAACCGCCTGGCCGCCTATTACGACACCTATAACCGGCGCGGCGAAGGCCAACTCATGGTTGGCGGCGTCGATCGCGTGGTCGGGCTGGAGCGCTGCCGGCGCGGCGAGGTGGCGGCCGGCACCGAACAATTGCAGCGCGCCATAAGGATGCTGGGCTTCGATCCGCCCAGGCCGCAGCCGCAGCAATAGTCAGGCGTCCTCCCGCGCCTCGCGCTCGGCGGTTTCCAGCCGCTCGAGCGCTTCCAGCCATTCGGTTTCGGCGTTGGCCAGCGCGTTCTGCGCCGAGCCGGCTTCGATCTGTAACTGGCGCACGGCATCCTGCGGGCCGGTGTAAAGAGCCGGATCGGCCAGTTTCGCCTTGATCGCCTCGTGCTGCTTGCCGAGCTTGGCGACGACGGTCTCGGCCGCCGCGACGGCCTTGCGCAGCGGCGCCAGCCGGGCGCGGATTTCCGCTTCCGAGCGGCGGCGGTCCCTGGCCCGTTCGACCGGTTCGGACGGTTTCTCCTGATTGCGCACAGCGGCGGCGGCGGGCCTGGCAGGCTTTTCCTCCTCGCCGCGCTGGCCCAGCAGCAGGCGCTGATAGTCGTCGAGATCGCCGTCATAGGGACGGACCCGGCCATCGGCGACCAGCCACAGCGTGTCGGCCACCAGGCGCAGCAGGTGCGTGTCGTGGCTGACCAGTACCACCGCGCCTTCATAGGCGTTCAGCGCCTCGATCAGCGCCTCGCGCGCGTCCATGTCGAGATGGTTGGTCGGCTCGTCCAGCAGCAGGATATGCGGCGCATCGACCGCCATCAGCGCGAACAGCAGCCGCGTGCGCTCGCCGCCCGACAGGCGGCCGACCTCCAGCTTGGCCTTGTCGCCGGAGAAATAGAAGCGGCCGAGATAAGAGCGCAGCTTCTGCTCGCTGGCGTCGGGCATCAGCCGGCGCACGTGGTCGAGGGCGGAATCGCGCAGGTCCAGCTCTTCGGCCTGGTGTTGGGCGAAATATCCGACCTTCAGCTTGCCCGACTTGCGCAGCGCGCCGGACTGCAGCTTCAGCCGGTCCGACAGCACCCGCACCAGGGTCGACTTGCCGTTGCCGTTGGCGCCCAGCAGCGCGATGCGGTCGTCCATGTCGATGCGCAGGTTGAGGCCGGATAGCACCGGCCTGCCTGGCGCGTAGCCGGCCTCGCCCTGCTCGATGGTGATCAGCGGCGGTGGCAGCTCGGCCGGACTGGGGAAATCGAAGCCGATTTCCTGCTCCTGCGCTAGCAGCACGACGGGCTCCATCTTCTCCAGCATCTTCATGCGCGACTGCGCCTGGCGCGCCTTGGTGGCCTTGGCGCGGAAGCGGTCGATGAAGGACTGCAGGTGCTTGCGTTGCGCGGTCTGGCGGGCGGCCTGCGACACCAGGTTGGCCTGGCGCTCGCGGCGGGTGCGCTCGAAGCGGTCGTAATTGCCGTTGTAGGCGACCAGTTTGCCGGCATCGATATGGACGATCTGCTCGACGGCGCCATTGAGCAGGTCGCGGTCGTGGCTGACCAGGATCAGCGTGCGCGGATAGTTGCGCAGATAGCTTTCCAGCCACAGCCGCGCTTCGAGGTCGAGATGGTTCGACGGTTCGTCCAGCAGCAGCACGTCGGGCTGCGCGAACAGCACCGAGGCCAGCGCCACCCGCATGCGCCAGCCGCCGGAATAGGAATTGCACGGACGCTGCTGCGCCTCGTGGTCGAAGCCCAGGCCGCGCAGGATGCGGGCGGCGCGGGCGGGGGCGGCGTGGCTGCCGATGTCGGAGAGGCGGTTGTGGATCTCGGCGATGCGCTGCGGATCGGCCTCGCTCTCCGCCGCCTGCAGCAGCGCGGCGCGTTCCAGGTCGGCCGCCAGCACCGTTTCGAGCAGCGATTCGGGCCCGTCCGGCGGGTCCTGCGCCATGCGGCCGACCCGCATGCCGGGCTGGATCGAGATGCCGCCCTGGTCGGGCTGCAGTTCGCCGTCGATCAGCTTCAGCAGGGTCGATTTGCCGGTGCCGTTGCGGCCGACCAGGCCGACGCGCTTGCCGCCGGCGATGGCGACCGCCGCCTGCTCGAAGATGGCCCGCCCGCCGACGCGGTATGTCAGATCGTTGACGCTCAGCATGGGGCGCGGGCCTTAGCATAGCCGGGCGCTGCGGCCAAGGCGGGCGTGTTGCGGGACGGGGCGAATCCGTCTATAAGCCCGCGACTTTTTTACGCCAGAAGCAGGAAAATCATGGCCAAGGAACGTACTCTTTCCATCATCAAGCCGGACGCGACCCGCCGCAACCTGACCGGCAAGATCAACGCCCGCTTCGAGGAGGCCGGCCTGCGCATCGTCGCCCAGAAGCGGCTGTGGCTGTCGCGCCAGCAGGCCGAGCAGTTCTACGCCGTGCACAAGGAGCGGCCGTTCTTCAACGACCTGTGCACGTTCATGACCTCGGGCCCGGTGGTGGTGCAGGTGCTGGAAGGCGACAACGCCATGGCCAAGAACCGCGAGATCATGGGCGCCACCAACCCGGCCAATGCCGCCGCCGGCACCGTCCGCAAGGATTTCGCCGAGTCGATCGAGGCCAACTCGGTCCATGGCTCGGACTCGGCCGAGAACGCGGCGATCGAGATCGCCTATTTCTTCGCCGGCACCGAGATCGTCGGCTGAGCCTTCCCAGGCGCCAAACGAAAAGCGGCCCGGATGGGCCGCTTTTTGCTGCCGGAGCGGGAATTCTACAGCAGGAAGATCGCCATCAGAATGAGCAGCAGCGCCACGCCGACGACGCCGTAATTGCTCATCTTGATGAAGCTGCTCCAGGTCTCGCGATGGTCGCGCATGTCGAAATCGTCAGCCATTACTCTCTCCCTCGGACGGCCCCGACCGCCGCTTCGCCGGCCGTTATACTGAAACCTGGCGCGCCTGAAAAGAGGGCCGGCTTCCTCAGTTTTCCAAGGGCTTCAGGGCCCGTTCGGCCGCCGGGCTGCGGCTGACGCACTCGCCCGCGACCGTAATCTCGCCGCGCGCGATCAGCTCCAGCGCCAGCGGATAGAGTCGGTGCTCGGCTTCGAGGATACGGGCCGAAAGGCTGGCCTCGTCGTCCACCGCCAGGACCGGCACCCGCGCCCGGGCGATGGCGGGGCCCGAATCCATCGCCGGCCGCACGTAATGCACCGTGCAGCCGCTCTCGCTCACCCCGGCCGCCAGCGCCTGGCGCTGCGGATGGCGGCCCTTGAAGGCGGGCAGCAGGGAAGGGTGGATGTTGACGATGCGGTCGCGCCAGCCATCGACGAAACCGTCGCTCAGCAGCCGCATGAAGCCCGCCAGGCAGACGAACCCGACGCCCGCCCCGCGCAGTGCCGTATCCACGGCGGCATCGAAGGCAGCGCGCTCGGGATAGGCCTTGTGGTCGATCACGGTCGTGGGCACGCCATGGACCCGGGCGAATTCGAGCCCCGCCGCACCGGCGACATTGCTGACGACATGGACGATGTGGAACGGATGACCGGGCCGGTCGCCGGCTTGCAGGAGCGCCTTCAGATTGCTGCCGCGGCCGGAGATCAGCACCCCGACTTTCAACTGCGCCATTGCCGTTCCGCGTTGTCGACGACGCAGGCGGCCTCGTCGCTGCCAGCCTCGATGCGGCCGATCACCGCCACGCTCTCGCCCTGCTGGCGCAGCACGTCGCCCAGCCGCGCCGCGTCGTCGGCCGCGCATACCAGCACCATGCCGATGCCGCAATTGAAGGTTCTGCTCATCTCATGCACGGGCACGCCACCGGCCTCGGCCAGCCAGCGGAACACCGGCGGCAATTGCCATGCCGCGGCATCCAGCCGGGCGACGCAATCCGGCGGCAGCACGCGCGGCACGTTGTCGACCAGCCCGCCGCCGGTGATATGCGCCAGCCCCTTGACGCCGCCGGCCCTGATCGCGGCCAGGCAGGCGCGAACATAGATCCGGGTGGGCGTCAGCAGCGCCTCGCCCAGCGGCCGCGTCGTATCGAACGGCGCCGGCGCATCGTAGGCGAGCCCGTTGACCGAGACGATCTTGCGCACCAGCGAGAAGCCGTTGGAATGCGCGCCGCTGGAGGCCAGGCCCAGCACCACGTCGCCCGGGGCGATGTCGGGGCGCGGCAGCAGGCCGTCGCGCTCGACCGCGCCGACGGCGAAGCCGGCCAGGTCGTAGTCGCCCTCGCCGTACATGCCCGGCATCTCCGCCGTCTCGCCGCCGATCAGCGCGCAGTCGGCCTGGCGGCAGCCTTCGGCGATGCCGGCGATGACGGCGCGCGCCGCCTCGACCTTGAGCTTGCCGGTGGCGTAGTAGTCGAGGAAGAACAGCGGCTGGGCGCCTTGCACCACGATGTCGTTGACGCACATCGCCACCAGGTCGATGCCGACCGTGTCGTGGCGGTCGGCATCGATGGCGACCTTCAGCTTGGTGCCGACGCCGTCGGTGCCGGAGACCAGCAGCGGGTCGTTGAAGCCCGCCGCCTTCAGGTCGAACAGCGCGCCGAAACCGCCCAGCCCGCCGACCACGCCGGGCCGCGTCGTGGCCTTGGCCAGCGGCTTGATGGCATCGACCAGCGCCTCGCCGGCATCGATGTCGACGCCGGCGTCGCGGTAGGTAAGGGAGTTCCTGCGGGTCAAATCTGCCTCGATCCGGATGCGTGACTTGGCGCGAATTCGGGGCGAAAATACTTGATCGCAAGCGGTTTGCAACGCCATAACCGGACACCACAACGGGGATATTCATGGCTCGTTCGAGCCGATCCGGCCTTCTTGTCGCACTGCTCCTTGCCCTTGCCGGGCTGATCGCCAGCCCTGCGCTGCGGTCCGAGGCGCGGGCGGCGGGCATTGACGACGTCTACACCGTGACCGGGGTGCCGATCGACGCCACGGCGGCCAATGCGCAGCAGGCGCGCGACCAGGCGGTGGCGCAGGGCCAGCGGCGGGCGGTGCGGCTGCTGCTGGAACGGCTGGCGCTGCGCGCCGACCATCCGCGCCTGCCGCAGATCGACGCCAATACGCTGACCAACATGGTCTCCGGCTTCCAGGTCGCCAACGAGCGCACCTCCGCGGTGCGCTATCTGGCCGACCTCACCGTCAGCTTCCGGCCCGAGGCGGTGCGGGCGCTGATGCGCGATGCCGGCATCGCCATCGCCGAGACCCAGAGCCAGCCGGTGCTGGTGCTGCCGGTATGGCGCAGCGGCAGCGACCTGCAGCTCTTCGACGACCGCAATCCCTGGCGGGCGGCCTGGCTGCGCGTGGCGGCGGGCAAGGGGCTGGTGCCGCTGCTGACGCCGCTGGGCGACATCACCGATCTGCAGGCCATTTCGCCGGAGCAGGCGGCAGCGGGCGATGCCGAGGCGCTGGCCGCCATCGCGCGGCGCTACGGCACCAATGCGGTGATCGTCGCCGTCGCCACGCCAGGCGCCGACGACACCATCGACCAGCTTGTTGTCAGCCGCCATGCGGTCGGCGGCGGTGCGCCGCGGCGCATCGCGGTGTCGCCGCGCCGCCCGCCCGAAGCGCTGCTGGCGACCGCCCTGGCGATCTCGCAGGAAGTGGAGGAGGGCTGGAAATCGGCGTCGGCCGCCTCGATCGCGGGCCCCGCCGCCAAGATGGACGTGACGGTGCCGGTGCGGCAGATCGGCGAGTGGATCGCCATCCGCAGGCAGCTTGGCGCGGTGCCGTCGGTGAGGAACGTCGCCGTCCGCTCGCTCGGCGTCGGCGCCGCCCTGATCACGCTCGAATACGGCGGCACGCCGCAGCAGCTGCGGGCGGCGCTGGCGCAGGTCGATCTGGTGCTGACGGAAGGCGCGGCTGGCTGGACCCTGCGGTCGAGCGCGGCACCGGCATCCGCTCCCGCGCCGCGGCAGCAGTAGAACGTTTTCGCCTGCCGTGCGTTACGGCCGAACCAATATTCCCCGGCGGATGGGCGCATGGACGTGCTGACCGAAAAGAAGCAGCTGCGCATTTGGATCGGCGTCGGCATCGCCGCCATCCTGATCCTGTGGCTGCTGCACGACGTGCTGATGCCGTTCGTGGCCGGCATAGTGCTGGCCTATTTCCTCGACCCGCTGGTCGACCGGCTGGAACGGCGCGGCATCGGGCGCACGCTGGGCACCTGCATCGTGCTGGTCGGCTTCCTGCTGCTGGTGGTCGCCTTCCTGCTGCTGCTGGCGCCGATGATCTACGAGCAGGCGGTGAGCTTCGCCAGCAACGTGCCGAAATACCTGTCCGACCTGAACATGCGGCTGATGCCGAAGATCGAGGCGCTGCGGCCGAAGCTGGGCATCTCGGGCACGGTCGGCAACGAGGTCGCCGAGGCGGTGCGCGAGCGCAGCGGCGCGATCTTCGAGTGGCTGGGCAAGGCCATGGGATCGGTGCTGATGAGGGGGCTGGCGCTGTTCAATGTCGTGGCCACGCTGGTGCTGACGCCGGTGGTGGCTTTCTACGTGCTGCGCGACTGGGACCGCATGGTCGCCAAGATCGATTCCTGGCTGCCGCGCCGCTACGCCGGCACCATCCGCCAGCTCGGCAGCGAAGCCGACAAATCGGTCGCCGGCTACCTGCGGGGCCAGGCGCTGGTCTGCCTGATCCTGGGGACGTTCTACGCCGCCACCCTGGCGCTGGTGGGGCTGCAATACGGGCTGGTGATCGGCCTGGTGGCCGGCCTGATCACCTTCCTGCCCTATGTCGGCAGCGTGGTCGGCGGCATCCTCGCCATCGGCATGGCGCTGGTGCAGTTCCCGCCCGACTGGACCAGCGTCATCCTCGTGGCTGGCATCTTCATCTTCGGCCAGGCGGTGGAAGGCAACTACCTGTCGCCCAAGCTGGTCGGCGACCGGGTCGGGCTGCATCCTGTGTGGATCATCTTCGCCCTGATGGCCGGCGGGGCGCTGTTCGGCTTCACCGGCGTGCTGATGGCGGTGCCGGTGGCGGCGGTGATCGGCGTGCTGACGCGCTTCTTCATGAAGCAGTATCTTGCCAGCAAGCTCTACGACGACGGCCATGTGCCGCCGTTCCAGGTGCCGCCGGTGCTGATCGATCCGACCGCCGCCGAATCGACCGAAGGCCTCATCGACACCGCAGCCCCGCCGCCGAACCAGCCATGACCGCGGCATCGCCCCCGGCAGCGCGCCAGCTCGCCCTCGACCTGCCGCATCAGCCGCATTTCAGCCGTGCCGATTTCCTGGCGACGCCGGCCAACGAGGCGGCCCTGGCCGCGCTCGATGGTTTCGAGCGTGGCTCGGGCGCCAGCATGGCCGTATGCGGGCCGGCCGGCAGCGGCAAGACGCATCTGGCGCATATCTGGGCCAGCCGGGTCGGCGCGCGCTGGATCACGCCCGAGACGCTGGCGGCGGCGCTGCCGGAGCTGGCGTCGCTGCCGCCCACCGCGCTGGCGTTCGACGCCGCCGATCGCGTCGCTGGCGACAGCGCGGCGGAAACCGGGCTGTTCCATCTGCTCAACCTGGTGCGCCAGCAGGGCGGTTCGCTGCTGCTGACCGGCCGCCAGTCGCCGTCGCGCTGGGCCGTGGCGCTGCCCGATCTGCGCTCGCGGTTGGCGGCGCTGAATACGGTCGCGGTCGGGGCGCCGGACGAGGCGCTGCTGGGCGCGGTGCTGGTGAAGCTGTTCGCCGACCGTCAGGTCAGCCCCGGCGGCGAGGTGATCGCCTATCTGCTGCCGCGCATGGACCGGTCGCTGGCGGCGGCGCGGGCGCTGGTGGCGGCGATCGACGCCGAATCCCTGGCCGGCAAGCGGCCGATCACCGTGCCGCTGGCGGCCCGGGTTCTGGCCGCGCTACAAGGGGAAAAACCGGAAGGGGAGTGAGCGGATGGATCTGGGCATCAAGGGCCGCAAGGCGATCGTCTGCGCCGCCAGCAAGGGGCTGGGCAAGGGCTGCGCCATGGCGCTGGCGCGCGAGGGCGTGCATGTCGTCATCACCGCGCGCACGGCCGAAACGCTGGAAGAGACGGCCGCCGAAATCCGCCAGGCGACGGGCGTGACCGTGACAGCCGTGGTCGGCGACATCACCACCGAAGCCGGCCGGGCGGCGGCGCTGAAGGCCTGCCCCGAGCCGGACATCCTGATCAACAACGCCGGCGGCCCGCCGCCCGGCAATTTCCGCAACTGGTCGCGCGAGGACTGGATCAAGGCGGTCGACGCCAACATGCTGACGCCGATCGAGCTGATCAAGGCGACGGTGGACGGCATGATGCAGCGCGGCTTCGGCCGCGTGGTCAACATCACCTCAAGCGCGGTGAAGGCGCCGATCGACACGCTCGGCCTGTCCAACGGCGCCCGCTCGGGCCTGACCGGTTTCATCGCCGGCCTGGCCCGCACCACCGGCCGCCATGGCGTGACCGTCAACAACCTGCTGCCCGGCCCGTTCGACACCGACCGGCTGCGCTCCAACCTCGCCATGCGCGCGCGCAACGCCAACCGGTCGCCGGAGCAGGAGGCGGAGCTGGCGGCCAAGGCCAATCCGTCCGGCCGCTTCGGCACGGCGGAGGAGTTCGGCGCCATGTGCGCCTTCCTGTGCAGCGTGCAGGCGGGCTACGTCACCGGCCAGAACATCCTGATGGATGGCGGCCAGTATCCGGGGACATTCTGATGCGCGCGCTTTTCATCGCCACCCTGGTCGCTCTGGCGATTCCGCCCGCGCTGGCGCAGGACGGCGCCGACGTGCATGGCAAGTGGCTGACCGAATCGACCAACGCCCATGTCGAACTCTATCCCTGCGCCGATCCGGCGCGCGGCGTGGTGTGCGGCAAGGTAGTGTGGCTGCGCAACGCCACCCATCCCGACGGCACGCCGGCGGCCAGTGTCGAGGAGGTGAGCGACGTGAAGAACCCGGACGAGGCGCTGCGCAGCCGCCGCATCCTCGGCCTGGAGTTCCTGCACGGCTTCCAGCCGGTGGCCGGCGAGCCCGGCACCTATGACAGCGGCAAGATCTACAATGCCGAGGACGGCGACACCTACAGCGCCCGCATCCGGCTGGAGGACCCCGATCGGCTGGTGCTGCGCGGCTATGTGCTGATGCCGCTGCTGGGCAAGTCGCAGACCTGGTCGCGCGTCAAATAGCCTGGCTGCGCGCCGCCAGCGAGCGGGGCGTGACGAAAGCGCGCAAGCTGGCCAGTTCGGGCTCCAGATCGGCCCAGTCCTCGACGTCGAAGTCGAACACCGCCAGTCCCGCCGTCGGGTACTTGGTCGCCAGCCGGTCGCGTTCGATCGACGGGGCGTTCACCGCCAGTTCGAGCGCCAGTGCTTGCGTGCCGGGATTGTGGCCGATGATCAGCGCCACGCCGTGCCGCTGTTCGATCCGCCGCGCATGCGCCAGCAAGGTGCGCTCGCCCGCCAGATAGAGTTCGGGTTCGATCACGATGGTGGGGCGGGTCTTCCAGAACAGCGCCGCCAGTTCCAGCGTCTCGCGCGTGCGGGTGGCGGCCGAGCACAGCACCAGATCGGGCGCCAGCCCCGCACCAGCCATCCACCTGCCCATGACGCCTGCGGTATCGCGGCCGCGCCCGTTCAACGGACGGTCGAAATCGCCGATTCCCGACGGCCAGGCGGATTTGGCATGACGCAGCAGGCACAAAGTCTTCATGGTGCGGCGTGTCCCCGAAAAAGCCAAAATTCTCTCGTTAGCTCAGTTGCTTAGCAGCATGTCATGACAGAGTCATGTAAAATGCCTACATTAATTCGTGATAACAGCGACTTTTTGGACGAAACCATGTCAGCGAAAGCCGAACTTGCTGGCGCCGCCGCGGAGCAGGCAGCCCCCCCGATCGTGACCGCCAAGGCCACCGCCGTGGCCTCGGCGGCAACGACCAGGGCGCAGCCGCCGATCGCGGAAGATGGCGTCGCTGTGCTCGATCCGAAGTCGCCCAAGCGCTTCATCAACCGGGAACTGTCGTGGCTGGCCTTCAACACGCGGGTGCTGGAGGAGGCGACCAATCCGCATCATCCGCTGCTGGAGCGGGTGCGTTTCCTGTCGATCTCGGCCAACAACCTCGACGAATTCTACATGGTGCGCGTCGCGGGCCTGCGCGACATGGTGCGCAGCGGCATCCAGATCCCGTCCGATGACGGGCTGACGCCGCCGCAGCAATTGCAGGCCATCCGCGAGACCGTCACGGAACTGGTGAACCGCCAGCAGATCGTCTGGTCGCAACTGCGCACCGAGCTGCGGCGCGAGGGCATCGCCGTCATCGAGGCCGACGAGCTGACCGCCGAGGAGAAAACCTGGCTCGACCAGTACTTCATCGAGCAGGTGTTCCCCGTGCTGACGCCGCTGGCCATCGACCCGGCGCATCCGTTCCCCTTCCTGTCCAATCTCAGCACCTCCTGCGTGCTCGACCTGCGCCGCGCCGCCGACGGGCGCAACATGATGGCGCTGCTGCCGCTGCCGCAGCAGCTCGAACGCTTCGTGCGCATCCCCGGCAAGGAGCTGCGCTTCGTGTCGATCAAGCGCGTGGTCGAGCTTTACTTCGAGCGCCTGTTCCCCGGCTACAAGGTGGTCAACAAGGGCTATTGCCGGCTGATCCGCGACTCGGAAGTGGAAATCAACGAAGAGGCGGAAGACCTGGTCTCCACCTTCGAGACTGCACTCAAGCGTCGCCGCCGCGGCGAGCTGATCTCGCTGACCTTGAATGCCGACATGCCCGCGCATCTGCGCGACTTCCTGTTCGAGCAGCTCGAGATCACCGGCGAGGAGGTCGACGTTTTCTCGCTCGACCTGTCGCTGAACGTCGAATCGGTCAACGCCGTCATCGTCGACGAACGGCCGGACCTGAAGTTTCCGCCCTATACCGCCCGTTTTCCCGAGCGCATCCGCGATTTCGGCGGCGACTGCTTCGCCGCCATCCGCGCCAAGGACATCCTGGTGCATCACCCCTACGAGAGCTTCGACGTGGTGGTGCAGTTCATCCGCCAGGCGGTGCGCGATCCGGCGGTGATCGCCATCAAGCAGACGCTCTATCGCACCAGCCAGGATTCGCCGATCGTCAAGGCGCTGATCGAGGCGGCGGAGGCGGGCAAGACCGTCACCGCGCTGGTCGAGCTGAAGGCGCGTTTCGACGAGGAGGCCAATATCCGCTGGTCGCGCGATCTGGAGCGGGCCGGCGTGCAGGTGGTGTACGGCTTCATCGACCTGAAGACGCACGCCAAGGTCTCGATGGTGGTGCGCCGCGAAGGCGGCGGCGCGCGCACCTACGTGCATTTCGGCACCGGCAACTACCATCCGATCACCGCCAAGATCTACACCGACCTGTCCTTCTTCACCTGCGAGCCGACCCTGGCGCGCGACGCGGCGCGGGTCTTCAACTACATGACCGGCTATGCCCGTCCGACCGAACTGGAGAAGATCGCCATCTCGCCGGTCAATCTGCGCCAGACGCTGATACGGCATATCGAGGGCGAGGCCGCCCTGGCGCGGCAGGGCAAGCCGGCCGCGATCTGGGCCAAGATGAACTCGCTGGTCGATGCCGGCATCATCGACGCGCTCTACGAGGCCTCGCAGGCGGGGGTGCAGATCGATCTGGTGGTGCGCGGCATCTGCTGCCTGCGGCCGGGGGTGCCGGGACTGTCGGAGAACATCCGCGTCAAGAGCATCATCGGCCGCTTCCTCGAGCATGCGCGCATCGTCTGCTTCGGCAACGGCGAGAAGCTGCCGTCGCGCAAGGCGCGGCTGTTCATCTCCTCGGCCGACTGGATGCCGCGCAATCTCGACCGCCGCGTCGAGACCCTGGTGCCGATCGAGAATCCGACCGTGCACCAGCAGATCCTCGACCAGATCATGGTCAACAACCTGAAGGACGTGGCCCAGAGCTGGACCTTGCGGCCGGACGGCGACTATGTGCGCATGCCGGCCGACGAAAAGGCACACAGCGCGCATGTGTATTTCATGACCAATCCCAGCCTGTCCGGCCGCGGCAGCGCCTTGCGCCAGGCGGAAAGCCAAGCGCGCAACGGCCGCCAGCGGCGCTGAGCGGCGGCCACGCTTCTGCCGCATTGCCATGAGGCGCGGCAGAAGCTAAACCCTCGCCATGACCCAGTCCCGTCAAGCGGCGCGTCAGCCGGCCGATCACGGTCGCGTAGGCATCATCGACATAGGGTCGAACTCAATCCGTCTGGTGGTCTACGAGCAGGCGCAGCGTGCGCCGATTCCCGTGTTCAACGAGAAGGTGCTGTGCGGGCTGGGGCGCGACCTGGAAAAGACCGGCGCCCTGCCGCCGGACGGCGTCGCCAGCGCGCTCGACAATCTGCAGCGTTTCGTCACCCTGGCGCGCAACATGAAGCTGGCGCGGCTGGACCTGCTGGCGACCGCGGCGGTGCGCGACGCCAGCGACGGCGAAGCCTTCGTCAAGGAGGTGCAGCGCCTGACCCGCGAGCCGGTCCAGCTCATCAGCGGCAAGCGGGAGGCGCAGCTTTCCGGGCTCGGCGTCGTCTGCGGCATGCAGGATGCCGATGGCGTGATGGGCGATCTGGGCGGCGGCAGTCTCGAACTGATGGCGCTGGACAAGGGCGCGCTGGGCGAATCGGTGACCCTGCCGCTGGGGCCGCTGCGCCTGCAGTCGCTGGGCGGCAAGCGCAGCATGAAGGAGACCGTCGACGAGACCCTGGCCGGGGTGAAATGGCTGCCGGACTATCGCGGCCGCACGTTCTTTCCGGTCGGCGGCGCCTGGCGCGCCTTCGCCCGCCTGCACATGGAGCAGGTGAACTATCCCCTGCATGTGATCCACGAATATCGCATCTCCGGCCGCGAGGCGCGCGAGATGGCGGCGATGCTGTCGCAGCAGAGCCCGAAATCGCTGGAGAAGATCGTCGGCGTCTCGAAGCGCCGGCTGGAAACGCTGCCGGTGTCGCTGCACGTGCTCGACCGGCTGCTGACCATCCTGCAGCCCAAGGCGCTGCGCTTCTCCGCTTTCGGCCTGCGCGAAGGTTTCTTCTACAGCAACCTGCCGGAGAAGGAGCAGGCGCGCGATCCGCTGATCGCCTATGCCGAGGACGAGGGGCTGCGCTGGCGGCGCTTCGATCTGATGCCGGACGAGATCGACGCCTGGACGGCGCCGTTGTTCGACGGCGAGACGGCGCAGGAGGCGCGGCTGCGGCGGGCGGCGTCGCTGCTGAGCGACATCGCCTGGGCCGACCATCCCGACTATCGCGGCGAGCAGGCGCTGTTGCGCGTGCTGCGCATGCCGGTGCCGGGCATCGACCATCAGGAGCGCGCCATGCTCGCCCTGGCGTTGATGTGGCGCTACAAGAGCGGCGTGCGCGGCCCGGACGCCACTATGGCGTTCAACCTGGTCGGCAACGACTGGGCGGTGGTGGCGCAGCGCATCGGCACCTCGCTGCGGCTGGCCTACAACCTGTCCGGCGGCGCGCCCGGCCTGCTGCCGCGCACCGCCTTGCGCCGGACCAAGGGGGCGGTGCGCCTGATCGTGCCGCCGGCGCTGCGCAACCAGCTCGGCGACGTCACCGAGCGGCGGCTGGAGGCGGTGGCCGAGGCCTTCGACAGCAGGGCCGAGATCGTGATCGACGAGCTGCCGGAAAAGAGCTGATCAGAGCGGATCATGATTTGAAGGAAGCAAAAGCGCTTCCGTCGGAACCTGATCTGCTCTAGCCGGCGGCGTTGGCGTCCATGTCGATCAGCGCCAGCTTCTGGTCGCGGATCACCAGCCCCAGCCGGCCGTGCTTCAGCTTCAGCGCATCGGCGCCGAAAATCTCCCGCCGCCAGCCCTGCAAGGCGGGAACGTCGGCCGCATCGTCGGCGGCGATCAGCTCGACCTCCCGCGCCGAGGCGACCAGCTTGGGCGCCACGCCCTCCAGATCGCATTTCAGCTTCAGCAGCACTTTCAGCATGTCGGAGACGGCGGGCGGCGCCACGATGCGCTGGCCATTGGCCGGCCGGTCGCTTTCCAGCACGTCCTTGCTGTCGATGCCGCGCTGGACCGCCGCCAGGATCGCCGCGCCCTGCTTGCCCTCGACCATGCCGCGCGACAGGCCGCGGGTGCGCGCCAGCTGCTCGGCGTCGGTCGGGGCGTGGGCGGCGATCTCCAGCACCGATTCGTCGCGCAGCACCCGGTTGCGCGGGATATCCAGCCGCTGCGCCTCGCGCTCGCGCCATTCCGCCACCTCGCGCAGCACGCGCAGCAGCTTCTGGCTGGGCGCGCGCGGCTTCAGCCGCCGCCACGCCTCGCGCGGGTCGGTGTCGTAGGTCGCCGGATCGACCAGCTGCGCCATTTCCTCGACCAGCCAGTCGGCGCGCTTGTTCTTCTGCAGCTTGGCCGCCAGTTTCTCGTAGACGACGCGCAGATGGGTGACGTCGGCGACGGCGTATTGCAGCTGCCGCTCGCTGAGCGGCCGGCGGCTCCAGTCGGTGAAGCGGCTGGACTTGTCGATATGCGCCTTGGCCAGCTTGGCCGCCAGCGTGTCGTAGGCTGCCTGGTCGCCGAAGCCGCACACCATGGCGGCAACCTGGGTGTCGAATACCGGCACCGGCATCTCGCCCATGTCGCGGTAGAAGATTTCCAGGTCCTGCCGCGCGGCGTGGAAAACCTTCAACACGTTGCGGTTCCGCATCAGCTCGTGAACCGGGGACAGGTCGATGCCTTCGGCCAGCGCATCGACGGCGGCGGCGTCCTGGGGGCCGCCGAGCTGGATCAGGCACAGAATCGGCCAATAGGTCCGCTCGCGCATGAATTCGGTGTCGACGGTGACGAACTTGGCCGTGGCCAGGCCGGCGCAGAATTCGCGCAATTCGGCCGTTTCGGTGATCAGACGCATGCGCGGGAGCGGGACCTCGAAAAAGGGTGGCGGAACGGGATTTCCGGCTGTGTTCTTACACCCCGGCGGCAGGGGTGCAAAGCCGCTTCGCGCGGGCCTCGGGCTTGCGCCGGCGCGGCTTGACAAAGCCGATCAAAGCGTGAATTTTGCGCCGGTTTTCCAGTGGGTTGCGCGATTTTTCGCCGCCTTCAGAAGGTTTTCGTTCCATGCACGCCTATCGTACCCACACCTGCGGCCAGTTGCGGGCCGAGCATGTCGGCCAGACCGTCCGCCTGTCGGGCTGGATCCAGCGCAAGCGCGACCACGGCAACCTGCTGTTCATCGACCTGCGCGACCATTACGGCGTGACCCAGTGCGTGGCCGATTCCTCCAATGCCGGCTTCGCCGCCATCGAGGCCGCGCGCCAGGAGAGCGTGGTGACCGTCACCGGCGAGGTGGTGCGCCGCTCGGCCGATACCATCAATCCCCGGCTCGGCACCGGCGAGGTCGAGGTACGGGTGCGCGACTTCGTGCTGCAGTCGGCCGCCGACGTTCTGCCGATCCAGGTCTATGGCGACATGGAGAACCCGGAGGAGGCGCGGCTGCGCTACCGCTTCCTCGACCTGCGCCGTGACGAGATCCACCGCAACATCGTGCTGCGCAGCCAGGTCATCGCCTCGCTGCGCCGGCGCATGATCGAGCAGGGCTTCACCGAATTCCAGACCCCGATCCTGACCGCCTCCTCGCCCGAGGGCGCGCGCGACTTCCTGGTGCCCAGCCGCCTGCATCCGGGCAAGTTCTACGCCTTGCCGCAGGCGCCGCAGCAGTTCAAGCAGTTGCTGATGGTGGCCGGCTTCGACCGCTACTTCCAGATCGCGCCCTGCTTCCGCGACGAGGACAGCCGCGCCGACCGCTCGCCGGGCGAGTTCTACCAGCTCGATTTCGAGATGAGCTTCGTGACGCAGGAAGACGTGTTCGCCGCCATCGAGCCGGTGCTGCACGGCGTGTTCGAGGAGTTCGCCGGCTTCAACCGCGAGCACCGGCGGAAAGTGACGCCGTACCCGTTCCCGCGCATTCCCTTCGATGTCGCGATGCTGAAATACGGCTCCGACAAGCCCGATCTGCGCAACCCGATCGAGATCGCCGACGTCACCGAGGCGTTCCGCGAGTCAGGCTTCGGCATCTTCGCCCGCGCCGTGGCGCAAGGCGCGGTGGTGCGCGCCATTCCCGCGCCGGGAGCGGCGGGCCGGCCGCGCAGCTTCTTCGACAAGCTCAACGAATGGGCGCGCGAGCAGGGCATGGCCGGGCTGGGCTACATCCAGTTCGAGGGCGGCGAGGGCAAGGGACCGATCGCCAAGAACCTGGAAACCGCGCGTCATGACCTGATTCGTCAAGCGACGCAGGCCAGGGACGGCGACGCCGTGTTCTTCGTCGCCGACAAGCCGGCGATCGCCGCCAAGTTCGCCGGTACGGTGCGCACGCGGCTGGGCGAGGAGCTGGAGCTGATCGCCAGGGAGGAGTTCCGCTTCTGCTGGATCACCGACTTCCCGATGTACGAGCTGGACGAGAAGACGGGCAAGATCGAGTTCAGCCATAACCCGTTCTCCATGCCGCAGGGCGAGCTGGAGGCGTTGAACAACCAGGACCCGCTGACCATCAAGGCGTTCCAGTACGACATCGTCTGCAACGGCGTCGAACTGTCCTCGGGCGCCATCCGCAACCACAAGCCGGAGATCATGTACCGGGCCTTCGAGATCGCCGGGTACAGCCCCGAGGAGGTGGAGAACCGCTTCGGTGGCATGCTGAACGCTTTCAAGTTCGGCGCCCCGCCGCATGGCGGCTCGGCCCCCGGCGTGGACCGCATCGTCATGCTGCTGGCCGACGAGCCCAACATCCGCCAGGTCATCGCCTTCCCGATGAACCAGCAGGCCATGGACCTGCTGATGCAGGCCCCGGCCGAGGTACCCCAGGAGCGGCTGCGCGAGCTTTACATCCGCCTGGCCCTGCCGCCGAAGAAGGACTGAAATCCTGAATCGGATCAGGGGCTTGGCGCTGGCAGGCGGCGAACGGTCGCGTTTTATCGCGACAAATAAAATAAGCAATTTCAATTAGTTGAAATTCGTTTATAATGTGCTGCATCAGGCTCCTGTTGGGGAGAGGCCGATGTTGCGCCGTGTCATGCCGCTGGTTGTTTTCGTGCCCTTGGCGGGCTGCGCCCTGCCGCCGGCGATCGTGATCGCCAGCTACGCCGCCGACGGGGTGCTGCTGGCGACGTCGGGCAAGACCTCCACCGATCATTTCCTCTCGATGGTCGAGAAGCGCGATTGCGCGATGTGGCGCGTGGTGAAGAACGAGGAGATCTGCCAGGAGTTTGCCGACGGCAACGATCCCTATGACGACTGGCGCGAGCCCGGCGAGGTGCAGGTCGCGGTCCAGTCGACCGATGCCGGCTTTCCCGCCGACCTGAACGAGGATGTCCGCCGCCGCGACGAAGCGATGCGGCAGGCGCTGATTGCCCGCCAGGCCAAGGCCGAGCGCATCCAGCTTGCCCAGGTGATGGCTGGGCAGCCCGTGACCAGCGCGCGCGATATCGTCGGTCCCTCCAATCGCACCACCATGAGCGACGTCTCCAGCGCGCCGCTGCCGCCGATCACCACCACGCCCGCCGCCATCGAGGCCGCGCCAGCCCCGGTCCAGGCCGCCCCGCCGGCCGCCGCCGCCGCGCCGGCGCCAGTTCGCACCACGGCAGCTCCGACCCGGGCACCGGCGACCCAGCCGTCGGCCAGGAACGCCACCACCTATGTCGTGCTGGGCAGCTACAAGGTGGAGGAGAACGCCAGGCGGGTCGTCGGCCAGCACCAGTCGCTGCAGCCGTCGATGAAGACGGTGACCGTGCGCGGCGAGCGCTATATCCGCGTCGTCACCGGCCCCTATACCCCGGCGGAGGCCGCCGCCGTCCGGCAGCGCCTGAAGAGCCAGGCTGGCATCGACGCCTTCACCGCCGCGGCCTGCGGCGAGAAAGCGTCCGGCCGCTGCATCGATCCCAACGAGGGCTGATCTCTCCGCCTATGCTCTTACGCGGTGTGGCGGCGGCGCACCGTCGATCAGCACCGCCTTCAGGTTGTCGATGGCGCGGAAGCCCATGGCGTTGCGGGTCTCCACCGTGGCCGAGCCCATGTGCGGCAGGATGAAAGCGTTCTCCTGCGTCAGGTATCGGCGATCGACATTGGGCTCGCCGTCGAACACGTCCAGCCCGGCGGCCGCAAGCTGCCCCGAGTCGAGCGCCGCCAGCACCGCATCGTCGTCGACCACGCCGCCGCGCGCCGTGTTCACCAGAATGGCGCCTCTGGGCAGCAGCGCCAACCGTCGCGCATCCATCAGCTTCGCGGTCTGCGGCGTCAGCGGACAGTGCAGGGAGAGGAACTGCGCCTGCGGCAGCAAGGCCTCGACCGTGGCGTAGTGGATCGCCCCCTGTTCCCGCTCCGCCGGCAGTCTGGTGCGGTTGTAATAATGGATTTCCATGCCGCAGGCGCGGGCGCGGATGGCCAGCGCCTGTCCGATGCGGCCCATGCCGACGATGCCCAGACGCTTGCCCCACAGCTTGCGCCCGCACATCCAGGTCGGGCTCCAGCCCTCGAACTGGCCCGCAGCGACGACGGCCGCGCCCTCGACGACGCGGCGGCTGACGGCCAGGATCAGGCTCATGGTCAGGTCAGCCGTGTCCTCTGTCAGAACGCCCGGCGTATTGGTGACGATGATTCCTCGCCCCACGGCGGCGTCGATGTCGATGTGATCCACGCCCGCGCCGAAGTTGGCGATCATCTTCAGCTGCTCGCCCGCCCCTGCGATCAGTTCGGCGTCCAGATGATCGGTGATGGTGGGCGCCAGCACCTCGGCCCGCTGCAGGGCGGCGGCCAGTTCGTCGCGCGACATCGGCCGGTCGGTCAGGTTCAGCTCGGCGTCGAAAAGTTCCCGCATCCGCGTTTCGACCGCGTCAGGCAGGCGTCTGGTTAATACGACCTTAAGCTTGCGAGCGGACATAGGGGACCTGGGTTTTCCACGGGCGGCGCCCGTTCGGAACGGGTCGATATTCGGTGTCTAGCAAAGCTGCGGTCAGGTTCAAAAGGGCGCCTCGCGTCGCGGCCATCGCCGCCGTCCTGACGACCGGGGTTCTGCTGTCGGCGGGCGCCACCATGCCGGACGGCCGCCCGACCCCCACGGGGCTGGAGGTGCCGCGCTGGGTGACTCTCAAGTCGTCGCAGGTGCGGGCGCGTCAGGGGCCAGGCCTCGACTATCGCATCCTGTGGGAATATCGCGCCGCCGGCCTGCCCGTTCAGGTGATCGCCGAAACCCGCGAGTGGCGGAAGATCTGCGATCCCGACGGCTCCGTGGCCTGGATCCACCGCACCGTCGCCTCGGGCCGCCGCAGCGTCTTCAACCGCTCGGACGAGGCCGTGCCGATCCGGTCCGGCCGGTCCGAGACCGCTTCCATTCGCGCCCTCCTGTCGCCGCACGCCCTGATCCCCCTGGACGAATGCGAGGACGGCTGGTGCCGTGTGCGGGCGCGCAAGCTGCGCGGCTGGGTGCAGCAGAGGGCGGTCTTCGGCGCCCAGGAGCGCGCCCTGTGCAACGCCGCCCGCCCGGCCGGAACCGGCCGCGCCTCCTGATCTCATATAGTGACGGCATGGTTGAGCGCGGCCTCCGGGTCGTGTAACCCGCCAGCAACACCTTTCGGAGCCGATTTCCCTTGAGCCAGTCGCAATATCCGTCGTCGTTCGATCACGAAGGCCTGCTGGCCTCGGGCCGGGGCGAGCTGTTCGGTCCGGGCAACGCCCAGCTGCCGGCGCCGCCCATGCTGATGTTCGACCGGATCAAGACCATCTCCGCCGACGGCGGCGACTACGGCAAGGGCTATGTCGAGGCCGAACTCGACATCAACCCCGACCTCTGGTTCTTCCAGTGCCACTTCATCGGCGATCCGGTCATGCCTGGCTGCCTGGGCCTGGACGCCATGTGGCAGCTGGTCGGCTTCTACCTCGGCTGGATCGGCGGACCGGGCAAGGGCCGCGCCCTGGGCGTCGGCGAGGTCAAATTCACCGGGCAGGTGACGCCGGACGTAAAGAAGGTGGTCTATAAGGTTCACCTGAAGCGCGTCATCAATCGCAAGCTGGTCATGGGCATCGCCGACGGCGTGCTCGAGGCCGACGGCGAGGTCATCTACACCTGTCAGGATATGCGCGTCGGCCTGTTCGGCGGCGCGGCCACGGTGGAACCGAGCGCCGCCTGACCCCACTTGATGGGATAGCTGCGGCCAACGCGGCGCCCGAAGACTTTGTAGGATTGGAAACACCATGCGGCGTGTCGTCGTCACCGGCCTGGGCATCGTCTCTTCCATCGGCACCGGCCAGGATCAGGTCGCGGCCTCGCTCCGCGACGCCAAATCGGGCGTCCAGCACGCCGCCGACCACGCCAAATACGGCTTCCGCTCCCAGGTCTGGGCGCCGCCGGCCCTGGGTCATACGGCCGAGGACTGGGCGCCGCTGGTCGATCGCCGCGCCGCTCGCTTCCTGGCCAACGGCACGGCCTGGGCGCACATCGCCTTTGAAGAGGCGCTGAAGGACAGCGGCCTGTCCGCCGAAGAGATCAAGGACCCGCGCATCGGCCTGATCGTCGGCGAGGGCGGGCCCTCGACCCAGGTGATCCTGCAGGCCGCCGCCACCACGGTTGAAAAGGGCTCGCCCAAGCGCGTCGGCCCCTTCGCCGTGCCCAAGGCCATGGCGTCCGGCCCCTCGGCCGTCCTGGCCACCTGGTTCGAGCTTAAGGGCGTCAACTATTCGATCAGCTCGGCCTGCGCGACCAGCGCCCACTGCATCGGCGCGGCCGCCGAGCAGATCGCCTGGGGCAAGCAGGACGTGGTCTTCGCCGGCGGCTGCGAGGACATCGACTGGTCCATGTCGAACATGTTCGACGCCATGGGCGCCATGTCCTCCAACTTCAACGACACGCCCGACAAGGCCAGCCGCGCCTATGACACGACGCGCGACGGCTTCGTCATCGCCGGCGGCGCGGGCATCGTGGTGCTGGAAGAATACGAACGCGCGGTGGCGCGCGGCGCGACCATCTACGCCGAAGTCACCGGCTACGGCGCCAACTCTGACGGCTACGACATGGTGGCCCCCTCGGGCGAGGGCGCCGAGCGCTGCATGAAGATCGCGCTGGAGATGGCCGGCAATCCCAAGATCGACTACCTGAACCCGCACGGCACCTCGACGCCGGTCGGCGACAGCAAGGAGATGGGCGCGGTGCGCAACGTCTTCGGCGACGCCATGCCGATGATCTCCTCGACCAAGTCGCTGACGGGCCACTCGCTGGGCGCGGCGGGCGCGCAGGAGGCCATCTACTGCCTGTTGATGATGAAGCACGGCTTCGCCGCCGAGAGCGCCCACATCGAGACCCTGGACCCCGAGTTCGAGGGCATGCCGATCCTGCGTCAGCGCCACGACGGCGAGCTGAAGCACGTCATGTCCAACAGCTTCGGGTTCGGCGGCACCAACGCCACCTTGATCCTGTCAAAGGTCTAAGCTTCACCGATCGGGAAAATCCGAAGCGACACGAAAACGCCCCCATTCGGTCCTTCGCCCGCCCGGAAGGGCGCGCACACATGCATCATCGGCCTGTCGGAGTTCGGAAAAGTCCCGGATCCTGAACAGCCCCCCCAGCCCCCTGGATTTTTCCGCGTAAAGGGCTCTGGCGGGCCGATGCTTCCTCCAAGCGACGCCCGCGCCTGCCCCTCCTCCCCCTCCCCGGCAGCGCGGGCGTTTTGCTGTCCGCTTCCCGCCAGACGCACAAGACTTCGCCCGCGCGACGCCGGGTCACGCGGGCGATGCGTAGAGCTTCAGACAGCGCGGATCAGGCCGGCAGGTCGATCTCGACCCGCTCGTTGTCGCGCAGCACGATGACCGGCACGACCGCCTCGCCCGCGGCCTGCAGGCGCTGGGCCAGATCCTTCATGTCGGCGATCTCGGCGCCGTTCGCCTGGACCACCACGTCGCCGGCCTGGAAGCCCGCCGCGGCGGCGGACGATCCCGCCTCGACCACGGCGATCTGGACGCCCCCGCCCGAGGCCGGATTGCGCATCGTCAGACCCCGCGCCATGGCCGCCTGGGCGCCCAGGCGCACCGGCGCCGGATCGGACGGCTCGACCGTCAGCCGGGTCGAGGCCTCGCGGCCGTCGCGCAGATAGACGACCGGCATCTGGGTCCCGGCGCGGGCGATGCCGACCGTGGCCTGAACCGAACCGGCGTTGGCCACCGGGCGGTCCTGGATGCGCGTCAGCACGTCGCCGGGCTTCAGCCCCGCCTTCTCGCCCGCCGAGCCCGGCTCGACGTCATAGACCACGGCGCCGCGCACGATATTCAGCCCGACCTCGCGCGCGCGCTCGGCCGTCAGGGAGCCGAGGCCCAGGCCGACGCGGCCGCGCTTGACCTCGCCGGTGGCGCGCAGCTGATCGACCACGAACATCATGATGCGCGTCGGCACGGCGAAGGCGATGCCGTCGTTGCCGCCGCCGAAACCGCCCGACAGGATGGCGGTGTTGATGCCGATCAACCGCCCCCGGCTGTCCAGCAGCGGCCCGCCCGAGTTGCCCGAGTTCACCGCCGCGTCGGTCTGGATGTAGTCCTCGATGGCGTCGCCCATGCCGGAGCGGTTCAGACCCGAGATGACGCCCATGGTCAGGGTCTGGTCCAGGCCCAGGGGATAGCCGACGGCGAAGGCCAGGTCGCCGCTGCGCAGGGTGTCGGAATCCACCGTCGTCACCTGAGACAGGCCCGTGGCGTCGATCTTCAGCACGGCGATGTCGGTCGCCTTGTCGGCGCCGATCAGGGTGGCGTCGAACAGCCGTCCGTCGATCAGGTCGACCGTGAACTTCTGGCCGTTCTCGATGACGTGGTGGTTGGTGACGATGATGCCTTCGCGCGCGTCGATGATGACGCCCGACCCGCCCTGCGAGGGCTTGGGATTGTTTTCCGAGCTGGGGCCGCGCGACTGGCCCAGGGTCGTCACCTGAACCACGGCGGGCAGGCTTTCCTCCAGGCCGGCGGCGAAGGTGAAGACGCCGCGCCGGGCGTCATAGGGCATGGCCGCGACCGGCGACTGGACGGCTGCGGCCGCAGCCTGGGCCATGCCGCTGAAGCTGAAGATCGCCAGGGCGGCGCCGGCCAGCAGGCTGTGTTTGGTCATTCCCGTTTCCTTCACGCGTCGACCGTTCTCGGCCGACAGACTGGCGAGCATCGCCGCCCCGCAGGCGAGACAAACGCGCAACAACGACAAAGGATCGTCGCGTCGCGCGTTTTCTGCAACGCTTGTCTCAGAAGGCGGCTTCGCCGGTGATGGCGCGGCCGAGGATGAGGGCGTGAACGTCGTGCGCGCCTTCATAGGTGTTGACCGTTTCCAGGTTCATGGCGTGGCGCATGACGTGCAGTTCGCCGGTGATCCCGGCCCCGCCGTGCATGTCGCGGGCCTCGCGCGCCACGGCCAGGGCCTTGCCGCAGTTGTTGCGCTTCATCAGGCTGATGGCCTCGGGAACCCAGGCGCCGGTGTCCAGCAGGCGGCCCAGGGCGTAGGCGCCCTCGAAGCCGAGGAAGATCTCGGTCTGCATGTCGGCCAGCTTTTTCTGCACCAGCTGGCGCGACGACAGCGGACGGCCGAACAGGGTGCGCTCGGCCACATAGTCGCGGCTGGCGTGGAAGCAGAACTCGGCCGCGCCCATCGCGCCCCAGGCGATGCCGAAGCGCGCCTTGTTCAGGCAGGAGAACGGCCCGCGCAGCCCCTGCACGCCCGGCAGGAGGTTGGCCTCCGGCACGAAGACGTCGTTCAGGCCGATGTCGCCCGTCACCGAGGCGCGCAAGCTGAGCTTGTCGCCGATCTTGCCGGTGGTGAAGCCGTCGAAGTCGCGCTCGACGATGAAGCCGCGGATCTTGCCGTCCAGCTTGGCCCAGACGATGG
This sequence comes from Alphaproteobacteria bacterium, assembly GCA_037190765.1. Taxonomy (GTDB): domain Bacteria; phylum Pseudomonadota; class Alphaproteobacteria; order Reyranellales; family JAQSWP01; genus JAQSWP01. The sequence goes on along the minus strand of JBBCJW010000040.1, from coordinate 50,632 downwards.
CCAGGTCGGCGATGGGCGAGTTGGTGATCCAGTATTTGCCGCCGTTCAGACGATAGCCGCCGTCGACCGCGACCGCCGTGGTCTTCATCGAGGCCGGGTCCGACCCGCCGTCGGCCTCGGTCAGGCCGAAGCAACCGACCAGTTCGCCCGCCGCCATCTTGGGCAGGAACTTCGCCTTCTGCTCGTCCGAGCCGAAGGCGTAGATCGGATACATGGCCAGCGACGACTGCACCGACATGGCCGAGCGATAGCCGCTGTCGATCGCCTCGACCTCGCGCGCGATCAGGCCATAGGCGACGTGCGACGCTTCGGAGCCGCCGTACTGCTCGGGCAGCATGGCGCCGAGGAAGCCCATCTCGCCCATCTCGGTCATGATGGCGCGGTCGAACACCTCGTCGCGGAAGGCGGCGACCACGCGCGGCAGCAGGGCCTCGCGCGCATAGGACCGCGCCGCATCCTGAACCATCCGCTCCTCGTCCGTCAGGCGCCCCGTCAGGTCGAACGGATCATCCCAGCGGAAGGTTTGGGCGGAAGGGGTCTTGCCGTCGGCCATCGGTCGTCCTTGTGCGTCTGAGTAAGGGGCTCACGCGGGATTGAAGCGGCGTGACGAAGCGTCCCCTGTTGCTGCGGCGGGTTTAAGCCAGAATGCGGCCGCCGGGTAGAGGGACCGGCGCGAGCACGCTAGGCTGTCGTCATGTCGAACGCTTTCAACCGCCTGTTCCGCGATCATCCGCGCGAGGTCGACGAGACCTATGTCGAGCATATGGCCGCCTCGTCGCGCTTCGGCTTCAAGCTGCTGCGTCTGGCGGGTTGCGCCTTCATCCACGCCGTGACGCCGGGCCTGCACAAGACCACGGTGTCCGACGCCATTCGCGCCATGGCCCAGGACATGGGCGGGCGCGCCGCCGAGGCCCGCGAGTGCCGGATGCGCGACGCGGGCGTCTGGGACGTCGGCCTCTAGGCGCTGAACACCCCGACCAGCCACAGGACCAGCGACAGCAGCACCACCACGCCCAGGATCGCCAGGCCCGCCCACTGAAAGGCGCCGAAGCGACGCGGCATGCTTGTGCCGACAAAGCCCGCGCCGGTCGCGACGGCGAACAGGGCCAGCCCTCGCGACGCCGCGCGAACCGTCGAATCCGGTCCGTCCAGATCATCGCCTTCATCGGTCGCGAACTCGCCGGTCCCGGCGCGCGCCAGCAGGTCGCGCGCCTGCGCCGCCTGATCCGCCCGCCCCATCAGACGGATGCCGAGAGCGCGCTGCATCAGGGGATCGACCGTGGTCTGGAACCGCTCGGTCACGGACACCTCGATGTCGTGCGACGCCAGGAAGGCGGCCGCCAGATCAGCCTCATAGACGTCTTGATAGCGGGCGATCTCGACCAGGCTCATGCCGCCAGCCTAGCACGCCTGCGGGACGCGCAATTGAAAACGGCGAGATCCGAAGATCCCGCCGTCGTCAATCGTTCGCGGTGCGCGGACCTTACAGGTCCAGCAGGGCGCGCGCGGGGTCTTCCAGCAGTTCCTTGATGCGGACCAGGAAGGTCACGGCTTCCTTGCCGTCGACGATGCGGTGATCGTAGCTGAGGGCCAGGTACATCATCGGACGGATCTTGACCTCGCCGTTGATGGCCATCGGACGCTGCACGATGTTGTGCATGCCCAGGATGCCCGACTGCGGCGCGTTCAGGATCGGCGTCGACATCAGCGAGCCGTAGGTGCCGCCGTTGGTGATGGTGAAGGTGCCGCCCTGCATCTGGTCCATGGTCAGGGCGCCGTCACGGGCGGCCTTGCCCAGGGCGCCGATGCCCTTTTCGATGCCGGCCAGCGACAGGACGTCGGCGTCGCGCAGCACCGGAACCACCAAGCCCTTGTCGGTGCCGACGGCGATGCCGATGTCGTAGTGGTTCTTGTAGATGATGTCCGTGCCGTCGATCTCGGCGTTGACGGCCGGGATTTCATGCAGGGCCTGAACCACCGCCTTGGTGAAGAAGGACATGAAGCCCAGCTTCACGCCGTGGCGCTTCTCGAAGACTTCCTTGTACTGGGCGCGCAGGGCCATGACGTTGGTCATGTCCACTTCGTTGAAGGTGGTCAGCTGGGCGGCCGTGTTCTGGGATTCCTTCAGGCGGCGGGCGATGGTCTGACGCAGGCGCGTCATCTTCACCCGCTCTTCGCGCGGCTGGTCGGCGCGCGGGGCGGCCGGAGCAGCAGCGGCGGGCGCAGCCGGAGCGGCGGCGCCGATGGCGGCGATGGCGTCGGCCTTGGTGATGTTGCCCTTCGGACCCGAGGCCGACAGCGCGGCCGGGTTCAGATTGTTTTCCGAAACGACGCGCTGAACGGCGGGCGACAGGTGAGCCGAAGCGGGAGCCTGGGCCGAACCCGTGTTGGCCGGAGCGGCGGCCGGCGCCGGAGCGGCCGCAGCGGCGGCGCCCGAGGCGGCGACCGAACCGATCACCTGACCGGGGGTCACGGTAGCGCCATCAGCAGCCGTGATGGTCAGGACGCCGGCGGCTGGGGCCGAGACTTCCACGGCCACCTTGTCGGTCTCGATCTCGACCAGCAGTTCGTCCTTGGCGACGGTGTCGCCCGACTTCTTCAGCCAGGTTCCGATCGAGCCTTCGGCGACGCTTTCGCCCATGGTCGGCACGGCGATGTCGACCGCGGCGCCGCCCGAAGCGGCCGGAGCGGCCGGAGCGGCGGCGGGAGCCGCAGCAGCCGTGGCCGAAGCAGCGGCCGCGCCGCCTTCGGTCACGGCGCCCAGCACCGTGCCGGGAACGACCGTGTCGCCTTCACCGGCGTTGATCGCCGACAGCACGCCGTCGGCGGGGGCGACGACTTCCAGCGAGACCTTGTCGGTTTCCAGCTCGACCAGGACTTCGTCCTTCTTCACGGCGTCGCCGACCTTCTTGGTCCACTTGGCGATGGAGGCTTCGGCGACGGATTCACCGAGGGCGGGGGTCAGGATATCGGCCATCTTCAGTGTCTTTTCGTGTCTGAACTTTGCTTGTCTTTTAGGTCAGGCGCGGCGGTCAGGCCATGGCCTCGGCGAGGAAGGTCTCGAGTTCCTTCAGGTGGCGGCTCATCAGGCCCGCGGCGGTCGAGGCCGAAGCCGGACGACCGACGTAGCGCGCGCGCTTGGCCTTCACGTCCATCTTCTCGAGCGTCAGCTCGATCCACGGATCGACGAAGGTCCAGCCGCCCATGTTCTTCGGCTCTTCCTGGCACCACACCAGGTCAGCGTTGGGGAAGCGCGCCAGTTCCGCCGAGATCGACTTGATCGGCCACGGATAGAACTGTTCCAGACGCAGGATGTAGATGTCGTTGACGCCCGCCTTCTCGCGGGCGTCCAGCAGGTCGTAATAGACCTTGCCCGAGCAGACAATGACCTTGCGGATGTCCTTGTCGGCCTTGAGCGTGACGCCCGCCACGTCCGGACGCAGCTGGGCGTCGTCGCGCAGCACGCGGTGGAAGGACGAACCCTCGGCCATGTCGGCCAGGGTCGAGACGGCCTTCTTGTGACGCAGCAGCGACTTGGGCGTCATCAGGATCAGCGGCTTGCGGAACGAGCGGTGCAGCTGGCGACGCAGGATGTGGAAGTAGTTGGCCGGCGTCGTGCAGTTGGCGACCTGCATGTTGTTCTCGGCGCACTGCTGCAGGAAGCGCTCAAGGCGCGCCGAGGAGTGCTCGGGGCCCTGGCCTTCATAGCCGTGCGGCAGAAGCATCACCAGGCCGCTCATCCGCAGCCACTTGCGCTCGCCCGACGAGATGAACTGGTCGATCACCACCTGAGCGCCGTTAACGAAGTCGCCGAACTGGCCTTCCCACATGGTCAGGGTGTTCGGGTCGGCCAGCGAATAGCCGTACTCGAAGCCCAGCACCGCCTCTTCTGACAGGGCCGAGTCGATGACCTCGAAATGGGCCTGGCCGTCGCGAAGGTTGTTCAGCGGGAAGTAGCGCTGCTCCGTCGTCTGATCAGTGACGCCCGAGTGACGCTGCGAGAAGGTGCCGCGCACCGAGTCCTGACCCGACAGACGCACATTGTAGCCCTCGTCCAGCAGGCTGGCGAAGGCCAGGCTCTCAGCCGTGGCCCAGTCGATGTTCTGGCCGCTCGACACCGCCTCGCGACGGCCGTCGATGACGCGCTTCAGCGTCTTGTGCACGTCGACGCTGTTCGGGATGGTCGTCAGGCGGTGGCCGAAGTCCTTGAGCTTGTCAGCCGGGACGGCGGTGTCGCCGCGCTGTGCGGCGTCATCGGTGTTCTCGGCGCCCAGGCCCTTCCACTCGCCGTCCAGCCAGTCGGCCTTCTTGGCTTCAAAGGTCTTTCCGGCCTCGAACTCGGCGTCCAGATAGGCCTCGAAGCGGGCGATCTCGGCGTCGACCTCAGCCTGGGTGATGACGCCCTCGCCGATCAGGCGCTTGGCGTAGATCTCCAGCGTCGAAGGCTGGCTTTTGATCTTCGCGTACATCAGCGGCTGGGTGAAGGTCGGGTCGTCGCCTTCGTTGTGGCCGAAGCGGCGGTAGCAGAACATGTCCACCACCACGTCCTTGTGGAACTTCTGGCGGTATTCGGTGGCCACCTTGGCGGCGAAGACGACCGCTTCGGGATCGTCGCCGTTGACGTGGAAGATCGGCGCCTGGACCATCAGGGCCACATCCGACGGATAGGGCGACGAGCGCGAGTTGCGCGGGCTGGTGGTGAAGCCGATCTGGTTGTTGATGACGAAGTGCAGGGTGCCGCCGGTGCGGTAGCCCTTCAGCCCCATCAGGGCGAAGCACTCGGCCACGACGCCCTGGCCGGCGAAGGCCGCGTCGCCGTGGATCAGCAGGGGGGCGACCTTGGAGCGGTCCAGCACCCATTCGACGTCAGGCTTGCCGACGTTGACCTCGGCCTCGCGGATGTCGAAGGCCTGTTTGGCGCGCGACTTGCCCAGGACAACCGGGTTGACGATCTCGAGGTGCGACGGGTTGGCGGTCAGCGAAAGGTGGACGCTGTGGCCGTCGAACTCACGGTCCGACGAGGCGCCCATGTGGTATTTGACGTCGCCCGAGCCCTCGATGTCCGACGGGACGGAAGATCCGCCCTGGAACTCGTGGAAGATGGCCTTGTAGGGCTTGCCCATGACGGCCGCGAGGACGTTCAGGCGGCCGCGGTGCGCCATGCCCAGAACGATTTCGTCGACGCCCAGGGCGCCGCCGCGCTTGATGACCTGCTCCAGCGCAGGAACCATGGCCTCGCCGCCGTCCAGGCCGAAGCGCTTGGTGCCGGGGAAGCGCTTGTGCAGGAAGCGCTCGAAGCCTTCCGCCTCGGCCAGCTTCTTGAAGATGGCCAGCTTGCCTTCCTTGGTGAAGGCGTTCTGCTCGAACTTGTCCGGGCCTTCGAAACGCTGTTGCAGCCAGGCCTTCTCTTCCGGCTCGGCGATATGCATGAACTGCACACCGATGTTGCCGCAGTAGGTGCGCTTGAGAATCTCCAGCACCTGACGGACCGAGCCGGTCTCCAGGCCCAAGACGCCGTCCAGGAAGATCGGGCGATCCATGTCGGCGGCGGTGAAGCCGTAGAACTCCGGCGTCAGCTCCGGGTTCTGGATCGGCGGCTCGATGCCCAGCGGGTCGAGGTTGGCCTGCAGGTGGCCGCGCACGCGATAGGCGCGGATCAGCATCAGGGCGCGGATGGAATCGTGGGCGGCGGCGCGCACGTCGGCGGCTGAAACGGCGCCCGAGGCGTCAGCGACCGGAGCGGCCGGACGCGGGCCGGGCTTGCCGGCGGCCTTGGGATCGACCTTGGGGGCCGGCCAGCGGCCGTCGAACACGGCGGTTTCCTCGGTCGGCTCGGTCGCGCCCGAACGGCCCCAGGAGCCGGCGGCGGCCGACTGCTTCACCAGGTCGGCGTTGTCCTTCAGCTGATCGAAGAAGGCGCGCCACTCCCCCGACACCGAGCCGGGGTCCGAAGCCCATTTTTCGTGCAGGTCCTCAATGAAGGCGGCGTTCGCGCCATAGAGGAAGGAGGTCTCGGCAAAGACCTGGTTCAGCCGACCCGCATCGTCCGCCATTTTTCTTTCAATCGTCCCTTTACAACCGCCCGCGCACAGCCGCGCGGAGAGCAGCGCCGTTCATATAGGCCCTGTTTCCTTACTGGTCATGACCGAAGGGAGGCGGAGCGGGTGGAATTTGGTCGAATCAGCAAGAAAAAACGCCCCCGGACGATTCCGGAGGCGTTACAAAAGGTCACACGGCGCGAAAAACGTCCCCGGAACGCGGATAGGTTAGACTTTGGTCTAATCCGCCGCCCCGCCGACGCCGCACCCGCCCTTAGGTGAATCCGGCGCTCAAGCCGCGAGCGTCCGCGTCGCGAGCATAGCGCCGCGCCTCTCAAAAAGGCGCTGAAGCAGCGAGCCGCCGCGCGGCGAGCGATAGCGCCCGCACGCGCAGCGTGCGCTGAAGGGTTTTTAGCCCTTCAGCACTTCCACCAGAGTCGTGCCCAGGCGCGCCGGCGACGGCGACACGCGGATGCCCGCGGCCTCCATGGCAGCGATCTTGGATTCCGCATCGCCCTTGCCGCCCGAGACGACGGCGCCGGCATGGCCCATGGTGCGGCCCTTCGGCGCCGTACGGCCCGCGATGAAGCCGGCCATCGGCTTCTTGCGGCCCTTCTTGGCTTCGTCGATCAGGAACTGGGCGGCGTCTTCTTCAGCCGCGCCGCCGATTTCACCGATCATGATGATGGACTCGGTGGCGTCGTCGGCCAGGAACATTTCCAGCACGTCGATGAACTCGGTGCCCTTGACCGGGTCGCCGCCGATGCCGACGGCCGTGGTTTGGCCCAGGCCTTCGTTGGTGGTCTGGAACACGGCTTCATAGGTGAGGGTGCCCGAACGCGAGACGATGCCGACATTGCCCTTCTTGAAGATGTTGCCCGGCATGATGCCGATCTTGCACTCTTCCGGGGTCAGGACGCCGGGGCAGTTCGGGCCCAGCAGGCGCGAGTTCGAACGGTCCAGACGCGCCTTGACGCGCACCATGTCCTGCACCGGAATGCCTTCGGTGATGCAGGTGATGAAGGGGATCTCGGCGTCGATGGCCTCGATGATGGCGTCGGCCGCGCCTGCCGGCGGAACGTAGATCACCGTGGCGTCGGCGCCGGTGCGCTCCTTGCCTTCGGCGACCGAGGCGAAGATCGGCAGGGTTTCACCGTGCGAGCCGGTCCAGGTCTGGCCGCCCTTGGTCGGGTGCACGCCGCCGACCATCTTGGTGTTGTAATAGGCCAGCGCCTGTTCGGTGTGGAAGCCGCCGGTCTTGCCGGTCAGGCCCTGAACCAGGATCTTGGTGTCTTTGTTGACGAGGATGGACATGTGTCTGTGCTCTGAATTCTGTGTGTCTGCTGGGCGGTAGCGGCGCTTAGGCGACCGCCGCGACGATCTTCTGGGCGGCGTCGTCCAGGTCGTCGGCGGCCTGGATGGTCAGGCCCGACTCGTTCAGGATCTTCTTGCCCAGCTCGGCGTTCGTGCCTTCCAGACGCACGACCAGCGGCACCTTCAGGCCCACTTCCTTCACCGCGGCCACGACGCCCTCGGCGATGACGTCGCACTTCATGATGCCGCCGAAGATGTTGACGAGGATGCCCTCGACCTTCGGGTCGGCGGTGATGATCTTGAAGGCCGCCGCGACCTTGTCCTTGCCGGCGCCGCCGCCGACGTCGCAGAAGTTGGCGGGCTCCTTGCCGTACAGCTTGATGATGTCCATCGTCGCCATGGCCAGGCCGGCGCCGTTGACCATGCAGCCGATGTTGCCGTCGAGGGCCACATAGGCGAGGTCCCACTTCGAGGCCTCGATCTCCTTGGCGTCTTCTTCGGTCTCGTCACGCAGGGCGCGGATGTCTTCGTGGCGGTACAGGGCGTTGCCGTCGAAGCTGACCTTGGCGTCCAGAACGCGCAGGTGGCCGTTCTCCATGACGATCAGCGGGTTGATCTCGAGCATGTCCATGTCCTTCTCGACGAAGGCCTTGTACAGGATCGGGAACAGCGACTTGCCGTCTTCGGCGGCCGAACCGGTCAGCTCCAGCGCCGCGTTGATGGCGGCGACGTTCTCGGCGGTGACGCCGGCTTCCGGGTTGATGGCGATGGTGTGGATCTTTTCCGGAGTGGCGTGGGCCACTTCCTCGATGTCCATGCCGCCTTCGGTCGAGACGACGAAGGCCGTCTGACCGACCGAACGGTCGACCAGCAGCGAGCAGTACAGCTCACGGGCGATGTCGGCGCCGTCTTCGATGTACAGGCGGTTGACCTGCTTGCCGGCCTCGCCCGTCTGGGCGGTCACCAGGGTGTTGCCCAGCATTTCCTTGGCGTGGGCGACGGCTTCCTCGATCGAGAAGGCCAGACGCACGCCGCCCTTGGCGTCGGCGCCCAGTTCCTTGAACTTGCCCTTGCCGCGGCCGCCGGCGTGGATCTGCGACTTCACGACATAGAGCGGGCCAGGCAGTTGCTTGGCGGCGGCTTCGGCCTGGTCGGCCGAGGTGATGGCGACGCCGTCCGCGACCGGGGCGCCGTAGCCCTTGAGGACCTGCTTGGCCTGATACTCGTGAATGTTCATGTCTGATCCGCGCCGTTTAGGGAGGTTTGTGGAAACTTTGGCCGCGCTTATAGGCGTCGCGCCTTCGCCAGCGCAACCGCCTGTCGTCTTATGGCCTCATGAGGATTTTCTTATGCCGGGCGGCGGGCCTCGCCAGACCGCCGCCCGGAACTGTTCCGGGGGCCGTTAGTCGACCCAGTCCTTCTGGAGCGTGCGCGAGGCGCCGAACAGCAGGGCCGAGGACAGCAGGTAGAAGCCCATGCCCGTATAGATGGCCCAACGCAGGCTCTCCTCGCCGAAGGTCGGCCGCAGCATGTCGCTCATCCAGCCGAAGTAGTAGATGCCGACGGCGATCCCCAGCAGGTTGTTGATCAGCAGGAACAGGGCCGAGGCCGTGGTCCGCATGGTCGGGCTGGCCAGATGCTGCACAGCCGCCGTGATCGGCCCCAGCCAGGTCAGGTTCAGACCCGTCGGAATCAGGAAGATCAGGAAGGCCAGGGCCAGGGCCGCGAAGCCGTTGGGGTCTGAGCCCGGCATGACCGCGCCCACCACCGCGCCTGAATTCATCGCCAGGATGAAACACGGCACCGAAATCAGGAAGGCGATCGCCGGCGTCAGCGGATAGGCGCCCTTGGATTTCCTGCCCAGCCGGTCGGCCATGGCGCCGCCCAGCCAGATGCCCGCCACCCCGCCGACCAGGACGATGGCGGAGTAGTACCAGGCCGTCTGCGACAGGGTCAGGCCGAAGCTGCGCATGAAGAAGCTGGGCAGCCAGGCGGCCACGCCGTAGCCGCACACAGAGGACGACGCCGCGCCGAACGCCAGCAGCCAGAAGCTGGGCTTGGGGGCCAGGGTGCGCACCACCGCCTTGAAGGGCGGGGCTTTCGGCGTTTCGACGGGGGCGGCTGCGGCAGCGGCCGGCTCGATGTCCAACCCTCCGCGCTTGGGATCCTTGACCGTCAGGCGCAGGACAGGCGCGACCAGCACGCCCAGGACGCCGACCACGATGAAGGCCGTGCGCCAGCCGTAGGTCGCCGCCAGCAGGCCGCCGACCAGGGTGCCCGCCGCCATGCCCAGCGGAATGCCGAAGGCGTAGGCCGCCAGGGCCCGCGCCCGCTGGGACTTGGGGAAGTAGTCGGCGATCAGGGAATAGGCCGGGGCCACGCCGCCCGCCTCGCCGATGCCCACGCCCATGCGGCACAGGAATAGGGAGCCGAACCCGCCCGCCAGGCCGCACAGGGCGGTGAAGCCCGACCACAACGTCAGGGCGCCGGTCATGATCCACACCCGGCTGAACCGGTCGGCCAGCCAGGCGATCGGGATGGCCAGCGTCGAATAGAGCAGGGCGAAGGCCAGCCCGCCCAGCAGGCCGAACTGGCTGTCGCTGAGGTTGAACTCGGCCTTCAGCGGCGCGGCCAGAATGCCGATGATCTGCCGATCCAGGAAGTTCAGCATGTAGATGAGGATCAGGATCCCCAGCACATAGTAGCGATAGCCCGGCGAGGCGGTTTGCGCCTCGACCGTTCCCGCCTGGACCTTTGCGGCCTCGATCTGATTCATGGGCCTTCCCCGACTGGCTGCTGCGGCGACGGTAGCGGCCCGACGGCCGCGCGCCACGAAAAAAGAAGGGCGGCGGCTCCAACGAACCGCCGCCCAGTACGCTGCGCTCAGGCTTGCAGCATCAATACTTGGCCGAAACCTTGATCATCCAGGTCCGCGGCGCGCCGTAATAGGCGGTGCGGATGTTGCCGATGGACGAGAACTCCTGAGCGTCGGTCTTGTAGACCTCGTCCGACAGGTTCTGGCCATACAGGCCGACCGAGTAGCGGTCCGACGCGTCCGACCAGACGACGCGGGCGTCGTACAGCCAGTAGTCGTCCTGATACATGCCGGGGATTTCGGTCGCCGTGTTCTCGTAGGTGTTGTCGACCGCCAGGGCCATCTTCGAGCGGAACTTGGCCGCGCCGCCGACGGTCACCGAGGAGCCGCCCGACAGGAACCATTCGTACTGGCCGCCGAACCGCAGGGTCCACTTGGGCGAGAAGGCCGGGTCCTGGAAGGCGCGGCTGCCGCCGAAGTTGGTGAAGCGGTCGTCCTTGAACTCCTTGTAGTCGGCTTCGAGGAAGCCGACCTGGGCGTCCAGCGTCAGACCGCGGATCGGGACCAGAACGCCTTCCAGCTCGAAGCCGAAGATGTCCAGCTGACCGGCGTTCAGCACCGACAGAACCGGGGCGGGCAGACCCGTCACCGGGTCCGTGTCGAGACCGGCGACGCGAGCCTGGAAGTCTTCATACTTGGTCATGAAGGCCGCCAGGTTCAGGCGGACGCGACGATCCCAGAACGAGGTCTTGGCGCCGACCTCGAACGAGTCCGCCGTTTCCGGCTGGTACTCGGTCGCCTCGGTCGGGGAGTTGGCGCGGCCGTTGAAGCCGCCCGACTTGAAGCCCTGCGAATAGCGGGCATAGACCATGGCGTCGTCGGACAACAGATAATCGGCCGACAGCATGATCGAAGTGTCGTCGTACTTGCCCACGTCCGGAGCGAAGACATAGGTCGCGTTGAATGCCGGCAGCAGGCTGTAGAAGGTCGACGTCGTGCGCCAGTAGTCCTTCTCTTCCTCAGTATAGCGGACGCCCGCCGACAGGCGCAGCTTGTCGGTCACGTCATAGCTGAGGTTGCCGTAGACGGCCTTGGAGGTCGTCTCCAGGGTGTCGTCGATGGTGCGCAGGAAGCCGGAGTTGCCGAACGCCGGTCCCAGCAGAGCGTCGTTGTAGCTCTCCTGATGGGAGTCGACGTCTTCCTTCAGGTAGTACAGGCCCGCGACCGCGTTCAGACGATCGCCGGTATAAGTCAGCTGCAGCTCCTGGCTGAACTGGGTCTGATCCACGGCCACCAGGGCGTCGGCGATCTCCAGTTCCGTGGCGTCGAAGTCGATGTAGTCGTCGGTGTTCAGGCCGCGATAGGCGGTGATCGACTTCAGCGACAGGGCGTCGGACAGATCCCAGGTCGCGCGCAGCGCCGTGCCCCAAGTCTCCAGCCGCGTCTCGTTCGGCAGGCCCGGCGTCGTACGGGTCTTGAAATTATATTCAGGAACCGGGTTCGGCACGGGGCGCAGCACCGTGGTCTTCAACAGGTCCGTCAGATCATTCTGCGCCTGACCGACCGTCATGCCCGCGTCGTCCTTGGCGTAGTCGGCGTTCAGGTCGATGCGGAAGTTCGACGCCGGATCCCAGGCCAGGCTGGCGCGCACGGCGGTCGAGTTCTTGTCATTGTATTCGGCGCCGGTGGCCGGATCGGTGACATAGCCGCCGCGCTCCGAATGCAGAGCCGACAGGCCCAGGGCCAGGTTGTCGGTCACGGGGCCGGACACGGCGCCCTGGACTTCAACCAGATCATAGTCGCCATAGGCGGCCGAGGCGCGGGCGCGGAACTCCTGGTCCGGGCGGCGCGACACCAGTTTCATGGCGCCGCCGATGGTGTTCTTGCCGTACAGCGTACCCTGCGGGCCGCGCAGAATCTCGACGCGCTCGAGATCCAGCAGATCGAACTGGGTGCCGCGAATACGCGAATAATAGACGTCGTCGACATAGACCCCGACCGCCGGATCGAAGGTCTGCAGCGCGTCGGGCTGGCCCACGCCGCGGATGTAGATGTTGGTCGCGTTCGACGAGCCCCGGCCCTGGACCAGGTTCAGGTTCGGCACCGCGCCCTGCAGATCGGTGACCTGTTGAGCGCCGGTGCGCTCCAGCGTCTCGCCGCTGAAGGCCGTCAGAGCCAGCGGCGTCTTCTGGGCCGATTCCTCGGTGCGACGGGCGGTGACGATGATGTCTTCGACCTGGGCCGCAGCCTCCTGCGTCGTCACGTCCTGCGCCTGAGCGGCCGAGGCCATTGCGCCGAATGCGGCGCCCGCCAGCAGGGCGGTCTTCACGAGTCTGTTCATGTGCATCCCAATCTTGTTTCCGGCCCGATCGACGCTTTTTATTCAGCGTTCAATGATTTTCAGCATAGGTGACCGGGTTTCGGCCGCCTGTCAAACGGCCAAGCCTGATTTCCGTCACGGAAGAGCCCGCCCTGTGGCGCCGTTGCACTAACCCCCGAAGCGCGACTAGCTTCCGGCCATGACGAAGAGCGACCTGCCGCCGCCCCAGATTCCAGCCCCGCCCGCCGCCCCGGCGCGACGCGGACGGCCCAAGAAGTCCAAGGCGGCCGTCGCCGGGGAGACGCGCGAGGCCATCCTGAACGCGGCCGAGGACCTGTTCTCCAAGCATGGCTTCTATGGCGTCACCATCCGCGAGGTGGCGCGCGAGGCGGGCGTGGATACGGCCCTGGTCCACTATTATTTCGGGGCCAAGAAGGAGTTGTTCGACGCCGTCTTCAACCGCCGCGCCGAGGTGTGGAACGCCGAGCGCGTGGCCGCGGTCGACCGCTACGCGGAGGCGGCGGGCGAGGCCATGACGCTGGAGGGGTTGTTCGAGGCCTTCCTGCGCCCGCCGTTCCAGTGGTCGCTGAAGGGCGGTCCGGGGTGGAAGCACTACGCCGCCCTGGTGGCCCAGACCAACGCCAACCCGGCCTTCGGCGGCGAGACCATGGCCCGCTATTTCGACCCGGCGATCCGTCGCCTGCTGGAACTGGTCAAGCGCATCATGCCCGAGGCGGACGAGGCCGACCTCTACTGGGCCTATCACAATCTGTCGGGGGCCCTGACGCTGACGCTGGGCGAGACGGGGCGTCTGGACCGCCTGTCGGGCGGGCTGTGCCAGTCGGGCGATCTGGACAGCGCCTGCGACTACATGGTGCGGTTCGCCGCCGCCGGCTTCCGCGCCGTCTGCGGTCCGACCCGCGCGTGACTCCTCGACTGGATTTCTCGCCAGGCTCCAAGGCGCGCGACTTCCTGCGCGGCCTGGCGGTCGCTGTAGGGGCGGGCGTCTTCCTGGCGCTCGGCGGCGCCTTCGGCTCCAACGGCGCGCCGCTGGCGCAGCGTCTGGCCTATTGGATGCCCGTGCTCGTCGTCGGCGGCCTGTGGGGACACCTGTGCAGCCTGCTGGTCGAACGGTTCATCGACGTGGACGCGCGCCCGTGGCTGGGCGTCGCCGCCCTGACCCTGGTCATCACCGGGCCGTTGACCCTCATGGTCTGGGCCCTGACCGGCCTGATGTTCGAGGGGCGGCTGCGTCACGCCGACGACCTGGTCCACTTCTTCCCGCCCGTGGCCCTGATCACCGCCGTACTGAGCGCCCTCAACGTCTTTCTGGGCCGCAAGCAGCCCGTCGAGACCCACGCCGCCGCGCCGGGCGACGCGCCCGCCCGCTTCCTGGACCGTCTGCCCTCGAAACTACGCGGCGCGCGCCTGATCGCCGTCCAGGCCGAGGATCACTATCTGCGCCTGCACACGGACAGGGGCTCCGACCTGATCCTGATGCGCCTGTCGGACGCCCTGGCGGAACTGGAAGGGCTGGAGGGCGCCCAGACCCATCGCAGCTGGTGGGCGGCCCGTGACGCCGTGGCCTCGGTCGCGCGCGGCGACGGCCGCGCGGCGCTGACGCTGGACGGGGGACTGGTCGTCCCCGTCAGCCGCCGCTACGCCAAGGCCCTGCGCGACGCGGGCTGGTGGTGAGCCCCTACAGCCAGCGCTTCTTGCGGAAGTAGAAATACGGCAGGGCCGCCGACAGCACCATGGCGCCGACCGCCGCCGGATAGCCGTAACGCCAGTGCAGCTCCGGCATGACATCGAAGTTCATGCCGTAGATGGAGGCGATCAGCGTCGGCGGCAGCAGGGCCACGGCGGCGACCGAGAAGATCTTGATGATCTGGTTCTGCTCCAGGTTGATCAGCCCCAGGGTGGCGTCCATCAGGAAGGTCACCTTGGACGACATCGAGATGCTGAGCTCGCTCAGCGCCGCCGCATCGCGCTGCATCAGACGCAGGGTCTGGCGCGCTTCGCGGTCGGCCTTGCCGGGCGCGCGGGAGGCCGACAGCGCCGCGTGATAGGCCAGCAGCCGTTGCAGGCTGGACAGGCTCTCGCGGATCAGGGCCAGGAAGTCCCCGGCCCGACCGATGTCCTGGATCACCGACTGCAGGTTGTGGCTTTCCATGGCGCGGGGGTCGCGCTTGCGGAAGATCAGCCGCGAAATGCCCTCCAGCTCGACCCCCTTGGCCTCCAGGGCGTCGGCATAGCGATCGATGATGGCTTCGATCAGCCCCAGCATGATGCTCTCGCCGGTCGCCAGCCTCTCGCCCGGCTTGTTGGTGGCGTGGGCGATGAAGACGGGAAAGGCGCGCGGCTGGCCATAGCGCACCGTCACCAGCCGCCCGCCCTTGAGAATGAAGCTCACCGGCGTCTTGACCGGATCATGGGTCTCCAGATCCGTGGCCACGGCGGCGATCATGAAGACGCCGCCGTCCTCGGCGTAAAGGCGGGCGGACGGTTCGACGTCGTCCATCTCGTCCCGGCTGGGAAGGTCGATGCCGGTCAGGGTCTCCAGCGCGGCCGCCTCCTCGGCGGTCGGGGAGACGAGGTCGATCCAGCAGGCGGGGCCGTGTTCCACGGCCGTATCCAGGCGCACGAGCCGATCGGCGCGCCAGTCATAGGCGTTCAGCATAAGTCGCTTCCTTTCGCGAGGACACCCTCGCGCGGAAGCGGAGCGTCCTCAGAGCGTCGAAGAAGTTGAAGACGGACTTCGGTCTTCGGGGTTCATCTGAGGGTTTCCAAAAAGACGCCGCCCCACGATAGGCATCTGGGCGGCGCAGGGGTCTTGGCCCGTTCGACGGCGGGGGTCAACCGCCCGTCGACGGACGGCGATGAGGACAAGGCGGGATGTGGCTTTCACGCCCAGTTTCCGTGGAAGGCCGCCGGCAGGGCCACATCGGCGCGCCAGGTGGCGACCGGGCCGTCCTCGACGTGCATCAGGTCCAGAGCATGCAGTTCGCTGACCCCCGCCTTCAGATTGATGGTCGGGCCGACCAGCCAGGCGTCGGCCTCGTGCGTCCCGCCGGGCTTGGGGACGTAGACCATCTCGTCCGTCACATGATCGGGGCCGAAGTCGAAGGACCGGGTGCGCCCCGACGACCAGTCGGTGACGGCGACCGCCGAGGCCAGAGGCCGATCAGCGCGCTCGCCCGTGGTGTGCAGGCTGAAGCGGCGCGCCAGACCGGCGCGACGCGGATCGCTGCGCGGAAACTCGCCGACCACGCCGGTCCGCTCCAGCCGCCCGCGCCCGTTCGGCGACAGCACGACCATGGCCAGCTCGGCCGGTTCGCCGCCCAGCGGCACGCCGTTCAGCACCTCCTGGGCGCCGCGCGCGGCGAAGTCCATGTCCTTGTGCGCGCACAGGTCGAAGCGGATCGTGCCGTCCGTCTCGTCCCAGGCGTCGCCGACGTGGAAGAAGCCGAAGGGCGGCAGGTCGTAGAGGCGGCGCTGCGTCAGGTCCGCCTTGTCGACCACCAGCACCTGCGCCCCCGCCTCGGGCGTCCAGTCGAAGCCCGCCGACATCGGCGCGACGTTGCGGACATGGACCCAGGGCTGCAGCACGATGACCAGATGACGGGCCGTGGCGCTGAAGTCGTGGATGTAGCTGGCGCGCGGCAGGGCGATCACCTCGGCGTCCTCCAGCGTCCCGTCCGCCGCCAGACGCCAGACCATGGCCTGTTCGCCGTTCACGCCCAGATTCCAGATGCGGCCGTCCGGTTCGATGCGCGGATGGGCCAGGAAGGGCATGTTCTTCAGATCGGGACGCAGGGTGACGAAGTCCTCGGTCGCCAGCGTCTCGGGGTCCATGGCCAGCGGCGAACCGGCCTCCCATAAGGCCCAAAGCCTGCCGCCGACCTTGTGCACCGAGGTGTTGGCCGGACTGGCGTCGTCGGCCGAGCCGATGCGGGCGCGCGGATCGCCTGTGGTGCCGAAGCCCGGCATCAGCATGGCCCCGGCCTCGCTCTCCTGCCGGCGCTTGCGGGTGTCGGCGAAGCGGGCGGCCAAGGTCGCCTGACCGTCCTGAATACGCCAGCGGCGGATCAGGCCGTCGCCGTCGAACCAGTGCTGGGACGAGCCGCCGGGGCGCCGGAACTTGGCCGGACCGTTGCGGTAGAGGCTGCCTGACAACCCGTCGGGCGCCCGGCCGTGCGCCAGGCGCAGGGTGCGCGGCGCGATATCGCCCTCGACGTCGGCGGTGGCCAGAGACCAGTCGGAGGCGGCGGCCAGGGCCTGGGCCGCGCGCGCCACGTCGGGCGTCAGCACGCGGGCGGCGGCCAGGGCGCCGGAAAGGGCGGCGGCGCCCATGAACAGGGTGCGGCGAGTCGGGATCATGACAACGTCTCCTGGCGTTCTGGACCTAGCGGATGCGGATGGTCTGGGCCGTGACGCCCGAGACATCAAAACGGGCGCGCTCCCACCTGGCCGGGCCCATGTTGCCGACCGCGTTGTTGGAGAAGGCGAAGGGCTCGGTCGGCATGCCGAAGGGATTCACGTCCATCTTTCCGTTGGCGTTGACGTCGTGGAACGCCTTCATCCCGTAGGCGCCGGCGGGCAGGTTCTCGAACACGGCGGCGCGGTCGCCCGCCGCCACATCGACCCGGGCCACGCGGCTGGGCGCCCCGGTTTCATAGGCCGCCTCATCGGCATAGAGGGCGACCATGACCGCCCCCGTCTCCGCCCCGGTCTCGAAGGTGAAGGTCAAGCGATGGCCCGAAGGCTGAGCGGACGCCGGAACAGCGAAGGCGAGGACGGCGGCGACGGCGAGCAAGCGGATCATGACGAGGTCCTTTCGGGGACGGTGGAGCGGTTCGCCGCCGTCCTTGCGTCGACCGGCTGCGCCTCGCCAGCGCCCTTGCGCCCTCGACCGCCGCGCCTTCGCCAACGACCACCGCCGACCGTTCGCGAAGCGCGAATGGACGCCTCCCTCGGCAACTGCGTCAGCGGCCCGGCTTGCCCCTCGCCGCCGAGGGCCGTAAGTCGCACAGTCATGACCCAGACGACCGCGACCGCCCCGCTGATCTGCCCCTCCATCCTGGCCAGCGACTTCTCCAAGCTGGGCGAGGAGATTCGCGCGCTGGAGACGGCCGGCGCCGACTGGATTCACGTCGACGTCATGGACGGCCACTTCGTGCCCAACCTGACCATCGGCCCGGACGTGGTGAAGGCCCTGCGCCCGCACACCAGCCTGCCGTTCGACGTGCACCTGATGGTCGCTCCAGTCGACAACTGGCTGGAGGCCTATCGCGCGGCGGGCGCCGACATCATGAGCGTCCACCCCGAAAGCGGCCCGCACGTCCACCGCACGCTGGGCCAGATTCGTCAGCTGGGCGCCAAGGCCGGCCTCGTCTTCAACCCGGGCACGCCGCTGAGCGTGCTGGAGGAGACCGTGGAGATGGTGGACCTGGTGCTGATCATGTCGGTCAATCCCGGCTTCGGCGGTCAGAAATTCATCGAGACCTCGCTGAGGAAGATCGAGCGCGCCCGCGCCATCCTCGACCGCGCCGGGTCCAAGGCCCATCTTCAGGTCGACGGCGGCGTGGTCGCCGCCAACGCCGGAGCCTGCGTCGCCGCCGGAGCCGACGCCCTGGTCGCGGGCTCCTTCGTCTTCAAGGGCGGACCGGACGCCTACGCCGCCAACATCCAGGCCCTGAAGGCCGCCGCCGCGTGAGTCCCCTCGGCCCCTTCGCCCCGCGCGACAGCGACGTCCCCCTGGCCGAGGGGCACATCCCCGGTCTGAAGGGCGCGCCCCTGCGGACCCCCGTGCGCGTCGCCTCGGGCGCCCGGCCCGACCCGCGCCTTTGGGCCTCGGTCGCCAAGGGACTGGCCGCGCGCCAGGCGTGGATCGAGCTTTACGGCCTGCCCGGCTACGGCCTGACCCTGGGCGGCCCCACGGCCGAGGGCTTCGCCGTCAGTCCGCGTGACTTCCGCCCCCTGCCCGAAGAGATGCCGCGCCCCCTGCTGTCGGGCAAGCTGACGCTGGCCGGCCTCAGCCTGGACGCCGAGACCCCGCTGGAGCTGTGGAACAGCCCCACCCCCAGCCGCGCCTTCGCGGTCGAGCTGCACGGCTTCGCCTGGCTGCCCGCCATGATGGCCCAGGGCGATCGCGGCGCGCGCGAGGCCCTGGCCATGACCCTGGCCTGGCGCGAGGTGTTCAGCCGCTGGTCGCCCTTCTCCTGGGATCCCGACATCCTGGCCCGCCGGGTCTATCACCTGGCCTGCGCCGGACGGCGGCTGGCGGGCGCAGCGACCGAGGTCGAGCGCCTGCAACTGACGGATATCCTGGCCCACCAGGCGCGCCAGTTGCTGCGTCCGCCCGGCGGGATCATGGGCCGCGCCGAGCGCCTGACCGCCGCCGCCGTCGCGGGCTGCGCCCTGACCGGCAAGACCGGCGCCGCCATCCGCAACAAGGCGCTGAAACGTCTGCCCGGCGCCCTGGCCGCCACCGTCGCCCCCGACGGCGCCCACGCCACGCGCGCGCCGGAGATGGGGCTGGAGCTGCTGCTCGACCTGCTGACGCTGGACGACGCCCTGGCCCAGCTGTCGGAGGTGACGCCCGAGCCGGTGGCCGAGGCCATCTCGCGCCTGACCCTGGCCCTGCGCCTCCAGACCCTGCCCGACCGGCGCCTGGCCGTGTTCCAGGGCGGCGGCCCCTCGACGCCGGAACGCATCGCCGCCGCCCGCGCCCATGACGATGCGCCCGCCGCCCCGGCCGGCGGCCTCGTCGGCGGCCTGCTGCGCGTCTCCAGCCCGCTGCTGACCGTCATGATCGATGTCGAGGCCCCGGCCCGCAACGCCTGGTCGGCCGCCGCCTGCGGCCAGCCGGCCGCCCTGGAGGTCGTCTGCGGCCGCGACCGCCTGTTCACCTCGGCCGGATGGACCCCGCGCGCCCTGGACCGCCAGGCCCTGCGCCTGACGCCCGGCGCCTCCACCCTGACCCTGGGCGAACAGCCGCTGGGCGAACCCCTGTCGGGCTGGAAGGGCGAGTTGCTGGGCCCGCGTCTCGTCGGCCCCGCCCTTCATGTCACGCGCCAGCACCAGGAAGGCGACGGCGCCGTCTGGCTGGAGGTCGAGCACGACGGCTGGATGCCGCTGTACGGCCTGATGCACCAGCGTCGTCTCTACATCGATCAGAGGCTGGACGAACTGCGCGCCGAGGAGCGGCTGCATCCGCCCGAAGGCCGTCCCGAAGCGACCCGCGCCATCGCCGCCCCCTACGCCCTGCGCTTCCAGCTCGAGCCGGGCGTTCAGGCCTCGCTGGCCCGCGACCGCCGCTCCATCCTGCTGCGCGGCCCGTCCGGGCGCGGCTGGTGGTTCCGCAGCGACGGCCCCGACGTGGCCATCGAGCCCGCCGTCCACATCGACGAAGGCCTGACCCGCCGTTCCTTGCAGATCGTCGTGCGCGGCTCGGCCCGCACCGACGCCGAGACCAAGGTCCGCTGGAAGCTGAGCCCCGCCGGCGCGAGCGGCGATCCGAGCTGACCTGTGGCGACCCTGATCGGACAACGCTGGCTCTATCGGATCGGCAACAGCACGGTCTGCGTCGACAACGCCTTCGCCTGGTCCGGATGGGGCCAGGAGCGCCTGCTCGTCAATGAAGAGGCCGTGCAACAGTCGTCGGGTTGGTTCCAACCGTCCCAGACCTTTGCGGAACCGTGGCTGACCCGTTTCGGCGATGACGAACTGGCCGTACGCCTGATCGGTCGCATCATGTCGGTGCAATGCGACGCCGTGTTGGCCGGCGTTCCGCTGAAACCGGACGAGCGGCTGGCGACGCGCTGGAGAGGGCCGCGCGGCGGCTGGCCAGACGAAGCGGATTGGCGAGCCGCGCGGAAAGGCGACTTCATGGCCCTGCCCCAGAGCTCGGATCAGCCCTGAACACGCCCCAAGGGCTGACGCCGCGCCCCGTTGGTGCTAGAGGCCCCGCCATCTCCCCGCCCCAGCCGTAAACGGACGCCGCCCATGCCCGCCGCTCCCGACTTTCCGCCCGCCCCGGACGCGATCAAACCCGTCCGCGCCCTGATCTCCCTGTCGGACAAGGCGGGGCTGGAAGACGCCGCGCGCACCCTGGCGGGGCTGGGCGTCGAGCTGGTCTCCACCGGCGGCACCAAGGCGGCGATTGCGGGCTTCGGCCTGCCGGTCAAGGACGTGGCCGATCTGACCGGCTTCCCGGAAATGATGGACGGCCGGGTCAAGACCCTGCATCCCGTCGTCCACGGCGGCCTGCTGGGCGTGCGCAACGCCCCGACCCACGCCGCCGCCATGACCGAGCACGGCATCGGCGCCATCGATATCGTCTGGATCGACCTCTATCCGTTCGAGAAGACGGTCGAGGAGGGCGGCGGCTTTGAAGCGGCCATCGAGAACATCGACATCGGCGGCCCGGCCATGATCCGTTCGGGCAGCAAGAACCACGGCCACGTCGCCGTCGCCGTCGACTCGATCAGCATCGGCCTGATCGTCGAAGCCCTGAAGGCCGACGGCTCGACCACCCTGGCCCTGCGCAAGCAACTGGCCGCCCGCGCCTTCGCCCGCACCGCCGCCTATGACGCCGCCGTGTCCGGCTGGTTCGCCGCTCAGCTGAACGACGCCGCCCCGGCGCGCAAGTCGATCGCCGGCGCGCTGGCCCAGACCCTGCGCTACGGCGAGAATCCGCACCAGACCGGCGCCTTCTACCGCACCGGCGAACGTCGTCCGGGCGTGGCCTACGCCACCCAGATCCAGGGCAAGGAACTGGGCTACAACAACATCGCCGACGCCGACGCCGCCTATGAGCTGGTGGCCGAGTTCGAGGCCCCGGCCTGCGTCATCGTCAAGCACGCCAACCCCTGCGGCGTGGCCGTCGGCAAGGACCTGTCGGAAGCCTACGCCCGCGCGCTGGAATGCGACGCCGTGTCGGCCTTCGGCGGCGTCATCGCCGTCAACCGCCCGCTGAACGGCGACGACGCCCGCGCCATCACCGGCATCTTCACCGAGGTCGTCATCGCGCCGGGCGCCGACGACGAAGCCAAGGCCGTCTTCGCCGCCAAGAAGAACCTGCGCCTGCTGATCACGGACGGGCTGCCCGACCCGCACGGTCCGGGCGAGGTGTTCCGCTCGGTGGCCGGCGGCTTCCTGGTGCAGTCGCGCGACCGCTCGCTGATCAAGCCGTCGGACCTGAAGATCGTCACGCGCCGTCAGCCGACGCCGACCGAGATCCAGGACATGCTGTTCGCCTTCACCGTGGCCAAGCACGTCAAGTCGAACGCCATCGTCTACGCCAAGGACGGCCAGACGGCGGGCATCGGCGCGGGTCAGATGAACCGTCGCGACAGCGCTCGCATCGCCGCCATCCGCGCCAAGGAAGCCGGCGAGGCCAAGGGTCTGGCCCATTCGCTCGCCGAGGGTTCAGCCTGCGCCTCCGAAGCCTTCTTCCCCTTCGCCGACGGCCTGCTGGAAGCCGTCGCCGCCGGGGCCACGGCGGTGATCCAGCCGGGCGGCTCGATCCGCGACGAGGAGGTCATCGCCGCCGCCGACGAACGCGGCGTCGCCATGGCCTTCACGGGCGTGCGCGTGTTCCGGCACTAGGCATGAAGAGCGCTAACGCGAGCCGCGCGGCGGCTCGCTGCTTGAGCGCAAAGAAGAGGGCGCTGCCGGTCATCGGCAGCGCCCTTTCTTTTGGCCAAGGCCCGGTCGGGCCTCAGTCCTCGATCACCTCGTGCGAGCCGGCCCGGCCCAGGCGCCAGTAGCCGGCGACCTTCATCCATTTCGGGTTGAACGGCCGGGCGGCCAGGAGGGCCGCGCGCATCGAGCGGGCGACCGAGGATTCGCAGGCGACCCAGACATAGGCGTCAGCCGGGTCGATCCGTTTCGCCGCCGCGACCGCCGCCGCCGTCAGGGCCTCGGCGCGGCCGCGCGGGCCGCCGTTGCGATGCACCCAGACGATCTCGACGTTCGCCGGACTGGGCAGGTCCAACTCGCCCGACGCGTCGTTTACCTCGATGCAGGCGATGGCGCGCGCGGTCGCGGGCAATTCCTCCAGACGGCGCGCGATGGCGGGGATGGCCGCCTCGTCGCCGACCAGAAGATGCTCGGCGAAGCTGGTCGGGATCAGGAAAGAGCCGCGCGGCCCGCCCAGACCCAGTTCGTCGCCCGGTCGCGCATCTTCTGCCCAGGCCGTCGCCGGACCGCCATGGCCGACCGCGAAATCGATGGTCAGCCGTCGGTTGGCGGCGTCAAAGGCGCGTGGCGTATAATCGCGCGCCACCGGCCGGGGATCGGGAAACACCGGTCCGTCCGGCCCCAGCGTGGGCAAAACCAACGGCACGCCGCGCGGTGTGGGGAAGACTTTCACATGGTCGTCGAAACCGGGACTGAAGAAGCCGTCCAACTCCTCGCCCGTCAGCACGATCCGCTTCAGCACGGGGGTCAGTTGTTCGACCGCCTCAACGTGGGCACGGCGGAACTTCAGCTCGTGCCGCACGCGGCGCGGTTGTCTCAGCAGGGCGTCGTTCATGCCTGTCTCACCTTTTCGGCTGCGGCCTCGATCAGGTCGGCGATGGTCTCGACCTGATCCTCGCTGAGCGGCGGTTCCTGGCTCAGACGCTCATGGGTCGCCGCGCGGAAGGCCTCGATGGCTTGGGCGATGCGGGCCGGACGATCGGCGCGGCCGCGCAAGACCTTCATCTTGCGCTCGGCGTGAGCCAGGGCCTCGGCGTTCTCGCCAAGCAGGCGACGGCCTTCATCGGTGACGGCGTAACGCTTCTTGCCGCCCTCGGCGACGACGCTCAGGGCGCCCATGTCCTCCAGCAGGGTCAGGCTGGGGTAGATGACGCCGGGGCTGGGCGTGTAGGTTCCGCCCATCCGGGCCTCGATGGCCTTGATCAGTTCATAGCCGTGACTGGGCTTGTCCGCGATCAGCGACAACAGCACCCAGCGCAGGGCGCCGTGCTCGAACATGCGGCCGCCGCCGCGACGGCCGTGGCCCTCGCCCCGCATCCGGCCCTCGCCCATGCGTCGCCCTTCCGGCCGCATCGACCGAAAAGGGCCGCCGTGCCCGCGCGCAAAGCCGTGGCCCATGCCGTAGCCGCGCATTCCGATTCCCTTGAATCCTCTCATCTGCGTCTCTTCTCTCTCACTTAGATATATCGAACTCGCAAACAGATATATCGATATATCGAAAGCGCAAGACCTCTTTCTTCGGCGGAGAGACGGATTAAGCTGCGCCGATGGACACCGTCGCCGCCCGCTGGGCCCAGCTGGAACCCCATGTTCACGTCGTCGGACCGGACGACGACAAGGCCCGTCCGGCGGTCCTTCTGTTCCACGGCTGCGGCGGTCTGCGGGCCCATCTGCCGCGCTACGCCGAGGCGGCGAAGGCGGCGGGCTGGCGCGCCTTCATCGTCGATTCCTATGCGCCGCGCGGATGGGGCCGAAACTTCACCCTCATCGCCGTCTGCACCGGCCTGGCCTTTCGCGGCTATGAGCGCGCGGGCGACGTCCTGGCGGCCATTCATGGCGTCTCGCGACGCCCTGACGTCGACGCCTCGCAGCTGGCGCTGGGCGGGTGGAGCCACGGCGGCTGGGCCATCATGGAGATGATGAGCGAGACGCCCGAGCCGGGCCGTATGGGCGTGGCCGATCCCACAACCGTCGATCTGTCCGGCGTCAAGGCCGTCTGGCTGGCCTATCCCTACATCGGCCCCTGGGCCTTCAATCGAATGAAGCCCTGGCGCCATTGCCCGCGCGTCCTGGCGCTGACGGCCAAACGCGATCACCTGACCACCGTGCGCAACGCCGAGCGGGTCAACGCCATGATCCGCGACTGCGGCTCAGAGGTCGAAAGCTGGGTCGCCGACGGCACCCACGCCTTTGACGAGCCGACCAACAACGGCCCCATGCGCCACCATCCCGAACTGACCGAAGAGGCGCTGCGTCGCTTCAGCGCCTTCCTGAAGGACAGCGCGCCCCACGCCTGAAAAACAGCCTGCTGAAAATAATCTCTGGACCGCGCCTTGACGCGCGGGCCGTCACGTAACAATTGAAGTTACATGAAAAGAGACTCCCGCCTCTCCAACATCCTGCACGCCCTGCTGCACATGGCCGAGCATGAACAGCGCTGCGGCCGACCAATGACCTCGGACATGCTGGCGACCTGTCTGTCGACCAATCCGGTCGTGGTCCGCCGCACCATGGCGGGCCTGCGCGAACAGGGGCTGGTCGTATCAGAGAAAGGCCACGGCGGCGGCTGGCGGCTGGCGCGCCCGCTGGAGGCCGTCACCCTGGGTCAGGTCCACGCCGCCCTGGGCGAGCCCGGCCTGCTGCCCGAGGCGCCCCCGGTCGAGGCGGAGGGCTGCCTGATCGAGGCCGCCGTCAACGACGCCCTGTCCGACACCTACGCCGCCGCCCGCGCCCTGCTGGCCGCGCGGCTGGACTCCATCACCCTGGCCGATCTGGCGGCGGACTTCTCGCGCCGGCTGACCGCCCATCCCAAGAGAGACCTGCTCCATGCGCACCAGCGAAAATCCGATGCCCCATGACGCCGTCGTCATCGGCGGCTCCTACGCGGGCCTGTCCGCCGCCCTGCAGTTGGTAAGGGCGCGCCGCCGCGTCCTGGTCATCGACGACGGCCGCCCCCGGAACCGCTTCGCCGCCCGCGCGCACGGGCTGCTGAGCAACGACGGCCGTCCCGGTTCAGAGATCGCCGCCGCCGCCCGCGCCCAGGTCGCGGCCTATCCCACCGCCGCCTTCCGCATGGCCGAGGCGGTGGACGCGACACGCATCGACGGCGGCTTCTCGGTCGCCTTCGCCGACGGCAGCCGCACCATGGGCCGCCGTCTGATCCTGGCCCACGGGGTCGAGGACGTCCTGCCCGACCTGCCTGGCGTAAAAGAGCGCTGGGGACGCACCGCCCTGCACTGCCCCTGGTGTCACGGCTATGAGGTCGGCGGCGGGCCGATCGGCGTCCTGGGGCGCGGCGACCATGCGGTCCAGTATGCCAGCGTCGTCGCCGAATGGGGCCAGGCCGTGCTGTTCATCGATCCGGCGCGCCTGAGCGAAGACGACGCGCGCGTGCTGGCGCGGCGCGGCGTGACCATCGAGCCGACGCCCGTCGAACGCCTGGAAGGCGAGGCGCCGACCCTGACCGGGGCGCGGCTGACGGACGGCCGTTTCATCCCGCTGAAGGCCGTCTTCATCGGCGCCCATGTGCGGCAGTCCGGCGGCTTCGCCGAAAGCCTGGGCTGCGAGATGACCGACACCCCCATGGGCCGCATCGTCAAGGTCGACGCGCAGCAACAGACCAGCCAACCGGGGGTCTTCGCCGCCGGCGACCTGGCGCGGCCCGCCGGCAACATCACCCTGGCGACGACGGACGGCATGACCGCCGCCCACGCCGCCTTCCGCTCCCTGATCGAAGAGGAGACGGCCTGAGGATTTCAGCGCGGCTCGATCTTCACCTCGGCGCGAACCGAGTTGGCGATGTAGCAGACGTCATGGGCGCGGTGATGCAGGTCGGCGATGGCCGCCACGTCCGGCTGCTTGTCGCCCGACCAGGTCACGGCGGGGCGCAGCACCACCTCGGTGATCGACATCTTGCCGCGCTCGTCCTTGCCCAGGGTTCCTTCGGCCTCGTCGCGATAGGAATCGACCACGAAGCCGTCCTTGCGGGCATAGGCCAGGAAGAACAGCATGTGGCAGCTGGACAGGGCGGCGACCAGGGCCTCTTCCGGGTCCACCGCCGCCTCTTCCGACAGGGGCGGCGGGATCATGGGCGAAGGCGCGGACGAGCCACGCACCACCGCGCCGCCGTCGAAGCGCCAGTCATGGCCGCGACCGTATTTGTTGTCGCTGAAGGGCTGATCGCCCCGGTTCCATTCGACGACGGCGACGTGCTGGCTCATGACAGGCTCCGAGACAAAGGGTCGAAGCTAAGCTAGGCGCCCTCAGCGGGTTCCGCCAGATCGCCTTGGGCCAGATCGCCTCGGGCCAGCATCCGCATCTGCATCTGCGCCCGGGTGGTGAAGCCCAGCGAATGATACAGGGCGATGGCCCCGGCGTTGTCCGCATAGGAATGCAGGAAGGCCGTCTCGTCGCGCGCCAGGATGCGCGCGATCACCGCCCGCATCAGGGCTCCGGCGTAACCCCGCCCGCGCGCGTCGGGGTGGGCGCAGACGCCGGACACCTCGGTGAAGCCGTCCGGCTTGAGCCGCTCGCCCGCCATGGCCAACAGCCGCCCGTCCTGCTTGACCCCGAAGAAGTCGCCCAGTCGGTGCGTCTTGTCGAAGAAGGGCCCCGGCTCGGTCAGGGTCGCCAGCGCCAGCATGGCCGGGGCGTCGGCTTCGGTCAGGGGCTCTATAGCGATGTCGCGCGCCTTGGCCGGAGCCAGATCGACCAGAACCATCTGCGTCAGCACCGCCTCCTTCAGCACCGTCAGGCCCGGCGGGATGGGCGTGCGCTCCGCCTCGACCGTGGCCAGCAGCCCCTCGGGCTGCTCCAGCGCCGCGACGGCCGCCAGGCTTTCCGGCGCCTGATCGACGCTGGCGACGAAGACACCGTAACCCGGCGCCAGCCGCAACGCCCCGCCCGTCCCTACGGCCAGGGACGCCTGACGCGCAGACGTCAGGGCGTTCCAGATCGGACGATCCAGCGGGTGCGCCATTCGGCTCAGCCCTGCCAGAAGCCGACGATCTTCTTGACCTCGGCGATAGTCGGCTCGGCGACTTCGCGGGCCTTTTCGGCGCCAGAGGCCAGGGCGCGGTCGATCTCGGCCGGGTCGTTCATCAGACGGCGCATCTCGGCGGTGACGTTCGCCATCGAGGACACGGCCAGTTCAGCCAGCTTCGGCTTGAAGGCGCCGAAGCCCTGACCCGCGAACTCGGCCAGCACCGCCTCGCGCGTGGTGTCGGCCAGGGCGGCGTAGATGGCGACCAGGTTCTTGGCCTCTGCGCGGCCTTCCAGACCCTCGACCGTTTCCGGCAACGGCTCGGGATCGGTCTTGGCCTTCTTGATCTTGTTGGCGATGGCGTCGGCGTCGTCGGTCAGATTGATGCGCGACAGGTCCGACGGATCGGACTTGGACATCTTGGCCGCGCCGTCGCGCAGGGACATGACCCGCGTCGCCGGGCCCTGAATCAGAGGCTCGGGCAGGGGGAAGTAGCCCGGCGCGCCGAAGTCGTTGTTGAACTTCTGGGCGATGTCGCGGGTCAGCTCCAGATGCTGCTTCTGGTCCTCGCCGACCGGCACCTCGGTCGCCTTGTAGAGCAGGATGTCCGCAGCCTGCAGCACCGGATAGGTATACAGACCCACGCTGGAGCGTTCCTTGTGCTTGCCCGACTTCTCCTTGAACTGGGTCATCCGGTCCAGCCAGCCCAGACGGCCGACGCAGTTGAAGATCCAGGCCAGTTCGGCGTGGGCGGGCACGGCCGACTGCGGGAAGATGACCGCCTTGGCGGGGTCGAGACCCGAGGCCAAATAGGCCGCCGCGATCTCGCGCGTCTGGGCGGCCAGCTTCTCCGGCTCCTGCCAGACGGTGATGGCGTGCATGTCGGCGACGAAGACGAACAGGGGCGCACCCGTCTCCTGCAGTTCGGTGAAGCGCTTCAGCGCGCCCAGGTAGTTGCCCAGGTGCAGGGCGCCGGAAGCCTGGATGCCGGACAGGATGCGGCGCGGACCGGTGTATTGAGCCGGAGTCTGGTCAGTCATGATAGCGGATCTCGGAAATCGAAAGGCGAGTGTCGGCGCACGTTTTCGCGTGCGAAAGGGGGACGTGCGGAAGCGCGGAGCGGCGGATCAGCCGCGCCATCGTCCGTGAGCGAGAAATCGTCCCGAAAGCGCCATGCCCTCGCGCTTATCGGTTCGCAGCGCGAAGGGCAAGCTCACCGCGCCCGCCGGACGAGGCCCTTGACCTCGGCCACCGTTACGGCCCGGGTCAGGAAGGCCAGGACGACATAGGCCAGACCGCCCAAGGCCACGACCAGCAGCAAGGTGATCTCCTTGGCGCCGTGGGTCGAACCCGCCAAGGCCAGAAGGTCCGCGACCGGCGCCTGCAGCATCGGCCGCGCCCACGACGCGACGCCGACCACCGCCGCCAGGCCCGCGCTGGCCAGGGCGATGCGGCCAAGGCGCCAGACCGCCCGCGGGCTCGGCCGGTAGTGATCGCGCCGCCACAGGGTCGCGCCCAGAAGCAGCACATTGGTCCAGGCTGAGGCGCTGACCGCCGCCGCGATGCCCGACACCCCCATGCCTGCATTGAACAGGCCGATGGCCAGGACGGCGTTCACCGCCACCGAGATCAGGGCGAACACCATGGGCCGCCGCGTATCGCCCCGCGCAAAGAAGGCGGGCGCCAGGATGCGGATCAGGACGAAGGCGGGCACGCCCCAGCCGAAATGCAGCAGGGCCTGGGCCGTGTTGACGGCGTCCACCTGCAGGAAGGCGCCGCGCGTGAACAGGGCGTCGATCAGGAAGTAGGGCATGGCCATCAGAGCCGCCGCCGCCGGCAGGGTCAGGGCCATGGACAGGATCAGCGCCTCGTCCATCGAGGCCTGCTGCTGGCCCTTGTCCTCGGACGCCACCGCCGAGGACAGCTTGGGCAACAGAGCGATGCCAATCGCCACCCCGACCAGACCCAGCGGCAGTTGATACAGCCGGTCCGCCGTCGCCAGCCAGGTGCGGCCGCCGTCGACGAAGCTGGACAGGTTGCCGGAGATGAAGACGTTGATCTGGGTCGCGCTGTTGCCGATGGCGGCCGGGATGGCGGTGATGATGATGGCCTTCACCGCCGGGGTCATCCTCGGCAGGCTAAGGCGGATGTTCGCCCCCGCCTTGCGCGCCGCCCACCAGCACAGGCCCGCCTGGGCCACACCCGCGACCAGCACGGCCCAGGAGGCGGCGTAGGCGGCCTCGATCTGGTCGCCCTTCACCGGGATGACGGCGGCCAGCATGATCAGGTTCAGCAAGATCGGATAGGCGCCGGAGACGATGAATCGCCCCCTCGCGTTCAGCACGCCGCTGAGCAGGGAGGCGATCGCCATGCAGGGCAGATAGGGCATGGTGATCTGGGTCAGGATCACCGCCAGCTTGAAGCGCGCCGGATCGTCCAGGAAGCCGATGTTGATGACGGTCATCAGCCACGGCATGGCCAGTTGGGCGACGAGGGTCAGGGCCACGGTGACGGCGGCCACGGCGGCCAGGGCGTCGGTCGCCACCTTGTCGGCCGCCGCCTCGCCTTCGCTCTTCAGCGTCTTGGCGTAGGCGGGCACGAAGGCGGCGGCGAAGGCGCCTTCGGCGAAGACGCGCCGGAACAGATTGGGGAAGTTCAGCGCCGTGTAATAGGCGTCGGCCGCCGGTCCCGCCGAGGCGCCCAGCGCCGCCGTGATGACCAGATCGCGCGCAAACCCGGCCAGACGGCTGAGCAGGGTCATGGCGCTGAAGATGGCCGATGACCGCGCCACCCCGCCTGATTTCGCCTTGCCCGTCGCGGCGGAGGCAGGCGGCTGGACCACCGGTTCGACCGTGGCGTTGGCGGCGGGAATCGGCGCGGCCGGTTCGATGGGGTCGGTCTTGTCGTTCACGGCTGTTCCTGCGCTCGGTCCCGAAACGCCTTAGCGCGCCTGCGGGCCGCTGGATACGGGCGAGCGGCCCAGCGCGCCTTCCAGATCCGAGACGTCGCGCACGCTGGCCCGCACCGGGATGATGCGCCGCCCCGCCGGACCTTGCGGCGCACGGTCCAGCACCTCCAGCAGATCAGCCTTCAGCGCCTCCAGCTTCGACTTGCTTTTCGGTTTCCGACCGTCGGCGTCGGTGATGTAGAAGCCGTCCACCGCCCGCTCGCCGAAGCTGGCGACATGGGCCGAGCGGGTGGAATAGCCATGCGCCGAAATCGTCCGCGCCAGATCGGCCAGAAGGCCGGGCCGGTCGGCGCCCGAGACCTCGATCACCACGGCGCTGGTCCCCGTATCGGCGTCAATCCGCACCACGGGGCGCACCTCGAACACGGCGCGGCGGGCGCTGACGCGCGGCGCCTCCAGAGCCGAGGTCCGGGCGCCCTTCAGCACCGCCCGCTCCATCGCCTTGACCAGAATGGCCAGTCGGCGCGGCTCGCGTCGGCCATAGGGTTCGCCCGCTCCATCCTGAATCTCGAACACGTCCAGCGCCATGCCGTCCACGGCCGTGGCCAACCGCGCGCCCACCACATCGGCGCCCGCCATCGACAGCGTCGCCGCCAGATCGGCGAACAGGCCGGGACGGTCGCGCGCCGCCACGGCCACGCGGGCGGTCGATTCCAGCGGCCCCTCGGCGGGCAGGGCCTCGACCGCCGCCCCTTCGCGCCGCGCCCGTTCGACCAGCGCCGGGTGATCGGCCAGGGGGTTTTCGCGCGTCACGGCGTCGCCCCGGAACAGGGCCTCGGTCGCCTCGAACAGGGCGCGCATCAGCTGCCCCTTCCAGCCGTTCCACACGCCCGGCCCCACAGCGCGGATGTCGGCCACGGTCAGCACCATCAGCATCCTTAAGCGCTCCGGGTCGCCCACGGCCTCGGCGAAGGCGCGCACGGTCGAGGGGTCGGACACGTCGCGCTTCTGGGCGTAGTCGCTCATCAGCAGGTGATGGCGCACCAGCCAGACGACCAGCTCGATCCGGCGCGGATCGACGCCCAGCCGTTCGCAGGCCCGGCGCGCGGCGATGGCGCCGTCTTCCAACTGGCCCCGGTCGCCGCCCTTGCCCACGTCGTGCAGCAGCATGGCCAGCATCAGGGCTTCGATGTCGGCGATGCGGTGGATGACGCCTGTCGAGGCCGGATGGTCCCCCTCCAGCTTGCCGCGCGCGATGTCGTTGATGATCCCGACCGCCTGCAGGGTGTGCTCGTCCACCGTATAGGCGTGATACATGTTGAACTGGGTCTGGCCGACGATCCGCCCCCACTCGGGCAGGAAACGGCCGAGAAAGCCCGTCTCGTTCATGATCGACAGGACGCGATAGGGCCGTTGGCCATGCGCCAGCACCGTCAGAAAGGCCTCGGCCGCGCGCGGATCGCGGCGCAGGGCGGGCGTCACCAGCGTCAGCGAACGGATCACGGCAGCGAAAGCGTCGGGGTGCAGGTCCAGATCCAGCCGGTCCGCCTCGACGAACAGCAGCAGCAGCCGCACCGGATCGCGGGCGAAGACGTTCGGCCCAGTGACCGTCAGCCGCCCCTCCTCCACCGCCAGACCATCGAAAGCCAGCTTGACCCGGCGGCGGCGGATCAACCGCGACAGGCCGCGCGCCAGCCCTTCGGCCTTCTTCTGCTGGCGGGCCTCCAGTTGGGCCGAGACGGCGCGGGTCAGGGCGCCGACCTCGCGCGCCACCTGAAAATACCGACGCATGAAACGCTCGACCGCCAGTTCATCGCCGCGCCCGCGCCAGCCCATGCGCCGGGCGATCTCGGGCTGGAAGTCGAAGGTCAGCTTCTCCTCGGCCCGACCGGCGCTGAGGTGCAGCAGGATGCGGACCCGCCACAGGAAGCCGATCGCCTCGCGGAAGCTGCGCATCTCGCGCGCGGTCAGCAGGCCCTCGAGCGCCGCCTGTCCCCGGTCGCTGTCCGGCGCCAGGGAGCGAGCGATCCAGAACAGGGTGTTGAGGTCGCGAAGCCCGCCCTTGCCGTCCTTGATGTTGGGCTCGACGCGATAACGGACGGCACCGGTCTTCTGCAGGCGCACGTCGCGCTCAGCCATCTTGGCGGCGATGAAGGGGCGCGGATCAGCGCGGCTGACCGCGCTGCGGAAGCGCTTCAGCAGGCTTTCGCCGAGACCGGCGTCCCCCGCCAGCACCCGCGCTTCCAGCAAGGTGGTGCGCACGGTCATGTCGTCGCGCGCCAACGCCAGCGTCTCGCCGATGGAGCGAAAGGCCGAACCGACCTTCAGCCCCAGATCCCACAGGACGTAATGGACGAACTCGACCACCGCCTGTGCGCGCGGGCTGATCGCCTGCCCCGGCCGCAGGAACAATAGGTCGAGGTCCGAAAACGGCGCCAGCACCCCGCGCCCGTATCCGCCGACGGCCAGCAGGGTCAGCCGCTCGTCCGGAGCAGGATGGATCTGTTCGGTCGCGAACCGCCACAGGGTAGTCAGAAGGGCGTCCGCGGCCTCGGCGTAGAGACGCGCGGCCTCGGCCCCGTCGGTGGCGCTCTCGGCCCGGCGTGCGGCGCGGGCGCGATCGGCGTCGAAACTTTCGCGCAAGGCGGCGGTGACAGCGGCGCGCGGGTCCGGCGTCGAGGCGGCCTCAAGAACGGCGGACGGGAGCGGAGGCGGGACGGTCACGGAAGGAACATAGCACGCTCCCTCACTCCCGCTCATCCCGGCGGACGCCGGGATCCAGTAAGAGCTTCAGGCTCAGCGCCTGAAAAGGCGCTCCGCCTCCAAACGCGCATTTGGGGCCAAAGGACTGGATCCCGGCGTCCGCCGGGATGAGCGGTGATTTAGGTCTTCGCCAGATTTTTCAGCCGATAAAGGGCCTCCAGCGCCTCGCGCGGGGTCAGGTCGTCGGGGTCGATGGCGGCGACGGCTTCGTCAAGCATGGACTTCACCGGCGGCGGAGGCGGTTCGGCCGCCGCGAACAGCGGCAGGTCGTCCAGACGCGCAGTCGCCGCCTTCTCATTCTCCAGCCGTTCCAGCACTTCGCGGGCGCGGCCGACGACCGCTGTCGGCACCCCGGCCAGACGCGCCACCTGCACGCCGTAGGATCGGTCCGCAGCACCGGGCGCCGCCTCGTGCAGGAAGACCAGTTCGCCGTTCCACTCCCTCGCCTTCATCGACAGGTTGCAGACGTGGTCGAGCCGTTCCTCGAGCTGGGCCAGCTCATGATAGTGGGTGGCGAACAGGGTGCGGGCGCGGTTGGTTTCGTGCAGGGCCTCGGCCGTGGCCCAGGCGATGGCCAGGCCGTCATAGGTGGCGGTGCCGCGTCCGATCTCGTCCAGCACGACGAAGCTGCGCCCGGTCGCCTGGGTCAGGATGGCGGCCGTCTCGACCATCTCCATCATGAAGGTGGAGCGGCCGCGCGCCAGATCGTCGCCCGCGCCCACGCGGCTGAACAGGCGATCGACCACGCCCAGCTTCATCGACCGCGCCGGGACGAAGGCCCCCGCTTGCGCCAGCACCACCAGAAGCGCGTTCTGGCGCAGGAAAGTCGATTTACCCGCCATGTTCGGGCCGGTGACGATGGACAGGCGCGAAGCCCCCACGCCGTCGCCCGCCAGTTGGCAGTTGTTGGGGGTGTAGGGCAGGCCCTGCGCCTTCACCGCCGCCTCGACCACCGGGTGGCGGCCCGCCTCGACGGCGAAACAGAGGCTGTCGTCTACGACCGGCCGCACGGCCCCGACCTCTTCGGCCCATTCGGCCAAGGCCGCGTGGGCGTCCAGTTCGGCCAGCGCCTCGGCCACGCCCTGCAGCGGTCCTGCCAGACGCGCCACTTCGCGCCGCCAGCCCTCGAAGGTCTCGGCCTCGATGGCGAGAGTGCGGTGCCCGGCCTGGCTGATCTTGGCGTCCAGCTCCGACAGTTCGACAGTGGTGAAGCGCACCTGATTGGCCAGGGTCTGGCGGTGGATGAAGGGGCTGTCCGGTCCCGCCCGCAGCAGGGGCTCGGCCGCCTTGGCGCTGGTCTCGAGGAAGTAGCCGAGGACGGCGTTGTGGCGGACCTTGAAGGCGACGCCGCTGTCGGCGACGGCCTTGGCCTCCAGTTCGGCGATGACCTTGCGGCTGTCGTCGCGCAGGGTGCGGGCGGCGTCCAGTTCGGGCCGGTGGCCGGGATTCACATAGCCGCCGTCGCGCGCCAGATGCGGCGGCTCGTCCATCAGGCCGTCGGTCAGTTCGGCCAGCAGGTGCGACAGGTCGCCCTCAAGCGCCAGCTGGTCCAGACAGGCGCTCACCCGCGCGGGCGGCCCGGCCAGCGGATCATTGGCCGAGGCGGCGAACAGGGCGCTCAGACCCTCTGCTGTCTTCAAGCCCGAGCGGATCGCCGCCAGATCGCGCGGCCCGCCGCGCCCCAGCGCCAGACGCGAGGTCGCCCGCGCCACATCGGCTGAGGCGCGCAAGGCATCCCGGAGGTCGCGTCGCAGATCACGCCGCTCCAGCAGCCACTCGACCGCATCCAGACCGGCGTTGATCGCCGCCGGATCGCGCAAGGGGCGCGAGACGCGCTCGGCCAGCGCCCGCGCCCCGCCCGAGGTCACGGTGCGGTCGATGGCGTGCAGCAGGGAGCCGTCGCGCTCGCCCCGCTGGGTGCGGTCGATTTCGAGGCTCAGACGCGTCGCCGGGTCGATGGCCAGAAAGCCGCTTTCGCCCGAGCGGCGCGGCGGGGTCAGGGCGGGGATCTTGCCCGCCTGCGTCGTCTCCAGATAGGCGGCGATCAGGCCCAGAGCGGAAATCTCGGCCTCCTCAAAGGCGCCGAAACCGTCCAGCGCCGAGACGCCGTAAAGCCGCTGCACCCGGTCCTTGGCCCCGACCGGCTCGGCCAGGGCCTGGGGCATGGCCTGAACCACGCCGCCCGAGCCGTCCAGCGCCCCCTTCATCGTCTCGTCCGAGAACAGGCGGTCGGGGACCAGCACTTCGGACGGGCGGAACGCCGCCAGCGCCGCGCCCAGATCAGACAGGTCGCAGGCGACCGAATCCACCACGCCCGCCGACAGCTCGACCACCGCCACGGCGGCCCTTCCTTTACGGATCGCCACCGCCGCCAGACGGTTGGCGCCGCGCGCGTCCAGCAGCGTGTCCTCGGTCAGGGTGCCGGGCGTCACCACCCGCACGATGTCGCGGTGGACCACGGCCTTGGAGCCGCGCTTCTTGGCCTCGGCCGGGTCTTCCAACTGTTCGCAGACGGCGACCTTGAAGCCCTGACGGATCAGCCGCGCCAGATAGCCGTCCATGGCGTGGACCGGCACCCCGGCCATGGGAATGTCCTCGCCCTGATGCTTGCCGCGTTTGGTCAGGGCGATGCCCAGCGCCGCCGCCGCCTTCTGGGCGTCCTCGAAGAACAGCTCGTAGAAGTCGCCCATGCGGAAGAACAGCATGGCGTCCGGCTGGCCGGCCTTGACCGACAGATACTGGGCCATGACCGGCGTGGTTCCGGCGTCCGGCTTGAGATCGGTTTTGGGCGGGTGGGAAAGCGGCGCGTTCATCTGGCCCGCAGGGTGGCGGATCGGGACGGCGGCCTCAAGCGCGGGCGGCGTTCCTCATGCACAGGCGAAAGGCGACCTGTGGACAGCTCTGTGGATCAGGCCGCGCTGACCAGCCGCAGGCGCGGGCGCGAGGCCAGGGCGGCGGGCGTCTCGTCCAGGGCCAGGGCGTCCCAGTCGATGTCGGGGCGCGGGGCGTGGGAGGCGGCGATGATGGCGCGTAGTTCGGCTGATGACGCCACGCTGGCGATGACCGAAGCGACGCCCGGCAGGGTCAGGGCGTAGGCCAGGGCCGCCTGCATCGGATCGACGCGCGCCTCGGCCAGACGGCGACGCGTGCGCGACAGGGCCATGCCGTGAGCCGCCAGTTCGGGCGGCAGGCTGTCGCGGTTGGCGAACAGCAGCCCCTGGGCGAAGACCGAGGCCAGATGCACCTCGACGCCCTCGCTCGCCAGATCGGCGATGACGCCCGCGCGCGCCGCGCGCTGATCCAGGATATTGCAGGTCAGTTGCACCACGTCCGGCTGGAACCGGCGGGCCAACAGGCCGGGGCCGTCCTCGACCGTGGCGATGAAGCCGACCTTGCGGAAAATCCCGCGATCCTTCAGCGCCTGCAGGCGATCCCACAGGGCGCGGCCCTCGGCGCCCGCCAGATCGGCGGCGTTCTGCACCAGGACGGCGTCGCCGCGCGGCAGGCCCATGCGCTCGAGCGAGCGGCGGGCGCGCGCCTCGACCCGGTCCAGACCATCGGCCAGGGGCACGGTGCGGACGGTGACCCGGAAGGGCGAAGGGAAGGGCCAGGCCTGACCCAGCATCCGCTCGACGTCGCCCTCGGGCCGGGTGGCGACCAGGCCGATCCCGGCGTCGCCCGCAGTCTGCAGCAGGTGACGCGTCGCCTCCTCCCGCTGGCCGGGCGGCAGCGGGCGGGACCGATCAGGCTCGACCACCAGGGCGATGGCGAGTTTGTCGGCCGGAGAGGGCGGAACGGCGAATCTCACGCCGCCACTTTCGCCGTCAAAGCTTAAGGGAGATTGACCGAAATCAAGGTCGTTGGTGAACGAAGAAGCTTAATCCGCATCCGGCTGGTTTTCCGGCACGGCGGCGATGAAGGCGGGGTGGGCCTCGGCCCGCGCCTCGATCTCCAGCAGGCGCGGGAAGGCCGCCAGATCGACGTTGAACCGCCGCGCCGAATAGAGCTGCGGCATCAGGTAACAGTCCGCCAGGGTCGGCGTCGCGCCGAAGCACCAGCCCTCGCCGTGACGTACGACCAGAGCCTCCAGCGCGGTGAAGCCGTCGATGATCCACTGACCGGCCCAGGCGTCCACGCCCGCCTGATCGGCGCCCAGACCGCGCACGGCCTTCAGCACCCGCAGATTGTTGAGCGGATGGATGTCGCAGCCGATCAGCGCCGCCATGGCCCGCACCTGGGCGCGGCCCGCCGCGTCGCGCGGCAGCAGGGGCGGCTCGGGACGGGTCTCCTCCAGCCACTCCAAAATGGCCGGACTCTGGGTCAGCACCAGGCCGTCGTCCGTCTCCAGCGCCGGGACCAGGCCCTGCGGATTGAGCCGGAGGTAGGCTTCGGATTTCTGCGCGCCCGTGCGCAGGTCCAGCGCCGCCTGTCGATACTCGACCCCCTTCAGATTGAGGGCGATGCGGGTGCGATAGCCGGCGCCCGAGCGCCAGTAGCCGTGCAGAATCATGAGCGCACCGTGAAGCTGAGCGGCGGCAGGCCCGCGATGACCGCCTCGACCCGATCGCCGGGATTCAGCGGGCCGACGCCCTCGGGCGTGCCGGTGAAGATCAGGTCGCCGGGCTGGAGCGCCCACAACTCCGCCGCCTTGGACAGGACGCCGTCGACGTCCCAGATCATGTCCGACAAGCGGCCCGACTGGCGGACGTCCCCGTTGACGCTCAGCTCGATGGCGGCGCCGGCGGCGGGCGGCGTCAGACTGAGCGCGCCGCAGGGCGCGGACTGATCGAACGCCTTGCCGGCCTCCCACGGCCGGCCCTTGGCCTTCGCCTCGGCCTGAAGATCGCGCCGCGTCAGATCGACGCCGACGGCCCAGCCGACCGGCCTGGCGTCTGCGCCCAGGGCGACGACCAGTTCGACCTCGTAATGCAGGTTCTGCGTCGCCGAGGGATAGGCCGGGTCGCGCCCGTCGACGACCAGGGCGTCAGCCGGCTTGGCGAAGAAGAAGGGCGCGGGCTTGTCCGGATCGGCGCCCATCTCCCGGGCATGGGCGGCGTAATTCTGGCCCACGCACAGGATGCGGCGCACAGGCAGACGGCGAGAATCACCCTTGATCAGCAGGGACGGCGTCTGGGCGGGCGGGAACAGCCATTGGGTCATGACGCTGTTCTAGAAGCGCCGTGAACGGCGCGCCAGATCGGATTTTCGCCGCACGGCGCCCCATGCTGCATTGCAGGAACCTTGATCGTCGGTGTGGCGTTTCGGACAGGGCTTCTCTATTTAATCGTCAAGCTTACACAAGGAGCGGAGCGCGCATCATGGCCACGTCCAAGGCTCGTGAAGACATCAAGAACGACCTCAAGACCCTGAAGGAGGACCTCAAGGCCGGCGCCCGCGAGGAAACCCAGCGTCTGAAGGAAAAGGCCTCCGAGGCCGAAGCCCGCCTGCGCGAACAGGGCGACGAACTGCGCGAGAAGGCGCGCGGCTATTACGACACCGCCAAGGTGCGCGGCCGTGAATATTACGATGACGCCGCCGAGAAATTCGACGAGGCGCAGCGCTATGTCGTCGAGCGGGTGCAGGAACGCCCGATCCAGTCGACCGCCATTGCGCTCGGCGTCGGCGTCGTCCTCGGTCTGCTGCTGGCCGGGCGTCGGCGCTGATGCTCGGGCGGGGGCTCATCAACCGCGCGGTGGCGACGTTCGTCGCCGCCGGCGCGGCCTTCGTGGCCATGGTCGCCCTGGGGGCGACGGTCTATTATCTGCTGCTGCTGGTCGTGCCGCCCGTGATCGCGGCCGCCCTGACCGCCCTGTTGTTCGCCCTGATCGCGGCCATCGTCGCCCTAGTCTTCGTGCGCCGCGCACGCGGCGACGATGAGGATGAGGAAGACGAGGAGCCGGAAGGCCTGGGCGCCCGCGCCCTGCACCTGTTCCAGCAGCGTCCGATCCTGGGCGCCGCAGCGGCCCTGGCCGGCGGTTTCATCTTCCTGCGCAATCCGGCCCTGGCCACCATGGTCGCGGCCGCCTTTACTGAAAAAAGCAGAGGACGCCGTCGGCGCTAAAGGAACGGCCAAGTCTCCGACGCGTTGGTTCAGGCAAGCGGCGTTGTCGACGGGAGGGGTCGAAAGCCCGCTCCTGTCAACACCTTACGGAGGGTATCGCCTATGCTTCGCTGGGCCATCATTTTCTTCATCATAGCCTTGGTCGCGGCCGTTCTCGGCTTCGGCGGCATCTCGGGCATGTCGTTTGAGATCGCCAAATTCATCGCCATTATCGCCGTCATCCTGTTCGTGGTCTCCCTGCTGGTGGGCGGCCTGAGAGGGCGCGGCGGGCCGCGCATCTAGCCGAGCCGGACGCATTGAAATCAGGGCCGCGGCCAAGCCGTCGCGGCCCTTTTTCATGATCTGAAACCCTCAGGCGCGGCGACGCGGCAGCCGCCAGGTCTGGTGATCGGCGAACCGATGTCCGTCCCAGGCCACGGCCGACACCGTCACCGTCTCGGCGTCCCATTCGATGCGGTTGAAGCTGGGGGGCGCCCCCCGCTCGCGATGCGACAGGGTTCCGCAGCCGACGGCATAGGAGCATTCGTCCCCGACCCCGATCGGCAGGGCGAAAGGCACATGGACATGACCGGTGACGACCAGGTCGACGCCCGCCTCGGCGAAGATGCGCGCCGCGCGCTCGCCGCGCTTGACCTCGCCCGTCATGGGCGCGCCGATCATCTCGACCAGAGGATGGTGGCAGGCCAGTATGCGAAGAGCGCCGTCAGGCGCCTGACGCAGAGCCTCCGCCGCGCGGCGCGTCTGATCCAGGTCGATGACGCCCTTGGACCAGTTGGGACGGGCCTGCCAGCCGCGCGCCGTCGTGACGCCCCGCACCATCAGGGCGTCGTGGCGGAACTCGTGATCATGGGCCGGATGGCCGGTCGCCTGTTCGAAGGCCCGCCACGGCCAGAACAGCCGCGCCATCACGTCCCAATAGGGCACGTCGTGATTGCCCACGGTGACGAAGACCGGCTCGGGAAGGGCGCGGATCCAGTCGCCGGCCGCCGCGAACTCGCGCGGATAGCCTCTCTGAGTGATGTCGCCGGTAATCAGGATCAGATCGGCCCCGGCGGCGTGGGCGTAGTCGGCTGCAGCGGCCACCGCATGTTCATGCTCGCACCCGAAATGAACGTCCGAAAACTGGAGGACCAGACCCACTAGACGCTGTCCTCGCCGGCCGGAGGCTTGGGCGCCAGGGCCATGAAGGCGCGCGGCAGAAACCGCACCGCCGCCTCGCGGCCCAGCAGCATCGGCTCGCCGTCGATCACGGCGGGAATGCGCGACCGGGCCTCCACCTCGATCCTGCGGGCGCCTCGGGTGGTGACGGTCGGATCCTGACGCCAGTCGTCGAACAGGGCGTGCGCGGCCAGGCGGAAGGCCTGGGCCGCGTCGGCGGTGTTCATGGCCGCCGCCTCCAGCCCGTCGCACTTGTCCATCGCCTTGGAGATCAACGGGCTGATCAGCACCAGGGCCTCAGCCTTCTCTCGCTCGCTTCCGTCCAGCGCATAGCGCACCCGGCCGGAAAAGGCCTTCTTCAGCGCGCGGCGGGCGTAGGTCCAGGCCATCTTCAGCTTGCCTTCGCGGATGGCCTCGCGCGCCGGAGCCCACAGGGCGGGCGAGCCCAGGATGGCCGCGCAATAGAAGGCCTCGCCCTCGACCTCGCCGCCGGCCACGGCCAGGGGGGCGCCCTCCTCCAGCGCGAGGCGCAGCGCCTTCTTCCAATCCCCCGTGCCGTAAAGCGCCTTGGGCAGCATGTTCATGGTGCCGCCGGGCAGGGGTGCGATCAGCGGCCCGTCGGACCCGGCGCGGGCGGCCACCGATCGCGCCGTCCCGTCGCCCGCCAGGATGAACAGGACGTCCGGACGCGCCTCCAGCGCCTCGCCGATCTGATCCGGGATCCGCGCCCCCTCCAGCACGACCACTTCGGCCTGAAGCGGATAGACGGCCAGAAGGGCGGCGGCCTCGTCGGCCGCCTGCGCCCCCACGCCGCCCGACAGCGGATTGACAAGGATGATGACCCGTTCCAGTCGGACCGCCTCCGTCAACGGTCGCGGCGTCTCATCCTGAGAGGCGGCGGCGGGGTCCAGGAGGCTCAGGAAATTCGGAGCGTCGTTCTGCGTGTCGGCTGTCATGGGCGGCGAACGTCTGCGCGGTCGGCCAGTTCCGCGCTCGCGGCCACGCACTGGAATTTAAAGTGAAGCTTCGAGCGTTTTGCCTCGGAACCGCCCTCTTCGGGCTGCGTTATCGAAGCTTCAGGGGTGCCCCCTAAGGGATGAAGGACAGAACCATGAACAAGGCGATCATCGCCATCGCCGGCGCCGGACTTCTGGTGACCGCCTGCGCCAGCGACCCGTACTACGGCGGCGGCTACGGCTCGAACGAAACCGTCCGTCAAGGCGCCGTCGGCGCGGGCCTGGGCGCCGTGGCCGGCGCCATCATCGGCAACAACGTCGGCGGCGGCAACGCAGCCACGGGCGCGGCCATCGGCGCCCTGGCGGGCGGTGCGGCCGGCGCCATCCGCGGCTCGAACCAGGACCGCAACAACCAGCAGCGCTACCGCGACAACCAGGGGCGCTACTACTACTGCTACGATAACCGCCAGTCCGAGTGCTACTGGGAGAACGGCCAACGCCGTTACTGATCCCGGCGTCTAGCCTCTGGCGCCCGAAGCGTTTTCGGGACAGTCTGAAAGGGCGATCCGCATGGCGCGGGTCGCCCTTTTTGCTGGAGGGCGCGCGAGCCGCAACGGCGCGCGCGAGGGGCCTGACATGAAGCTCATTTCCGCTGTCGTTCTGCTGACCGTCGGCCTGACCGTGACCGGGTGCGCCGCCACCGGCGGCTACAAGAAGCGCAGCGACCTGGTCAGCGACCCGGCCGCCTGCGCCGACAAGCGGTTCGAAGTCTATTTCACGCCCGACCGCGCCACCCTGACCGACGCCGCCCGCCAGGCCATCGGCATGACCGCGACCCAGCTTCAGGGCTGCCAGATCAAGCACGTCAAGGTCACCGGCCTGGCCGACGCCCGCAGCGGCACGGCCGCCGCCAACCTGACCATTTCCGAACAACGGGCCCGCGCCGTCGCCGAGGCGCTGGCGGGCGCCGGCCTGCCCGCCCCGGCGTTCGACATCGAAGCGGCTGGGGCCGAGGGCGCGCTCGTCGGCGGCGTCAACGACCCTCTGCGTCGCCGCACCGAGGTGCTGATCGAGGTCGCCGCCCCGCGCTGACCCCGCCAGACCGCCGGCTGCGGCCCGCCGTCGCGGGGCGTGGCTAGGCGGGGCCTGAGGGTCTAAGGTCGCGCCTTTCCCTTGGTTCTGCTTCCGGCGTCGCCCTTGCGCATCCTGCTTCTTCTCCTGACCTGGTTCGTCCTCGCCCTGCCGGCGACGGCGTCCGCGTCCCCGTCCGAGGCCGCCCTGCGCGAGGCCCTGGCCGCCGGCGCCGCGCCCGCCAGAGGGGAGGCCGTCGCGCCTGGTCCCCAGCGCACCGAAAGGATCGAGGCCGAACTCGTCCGCATGGGAGCCTGGGCGACCCCGGGCTCGACCGCTGTCGTCGCCATCCGCCAGAAGATTGAGCCCGGCTGGCACACCTATTGGCGCAACCAGGGCGATTCCGGCGGCCCGACGACCCTGACCTGGGCCCTGCCGACCGGCCTGAAGCCAGGCGACATCCTGTGGCCCCTGCCCGAGCGCCAACGGCTGCAGAGCCTGATGAACTACGGCTATTCGGGCACGGTCTTCCTGCCCGTGCCGATCGAGATTCCCGCCGACGCCCAGCCCGGCCGGAGCCTGCCCCTGCGCGTCACCGCCCATTTCTACGTCTGCAGCGACGAGATGTGCGTGCCCGAAGACCTCGACCTGGCGCTCGATCTGCCGGTGCGCGACGGCGCCGCGCCGCTGGACGGCCGCTTCGGCCAGGCGATCCAGGACGTCGTCGCCGACGCCCCGCGCCCTGCCGGGATCGAAGCCCGCGCCGCCCTGGTCGACGGCAGGCTGACCCTGACGGCCGTCGGCGGCCCGCTGACCGGCGCGGCGCCTAAATGGGCCTATTTCTATCCGTTCGAAGGCGGCGTGATCGACCACGCGGCCGCCCAGTCCGGCGAACGCGGCCCGCAAGGCCTGACCGTCAGCGTCCCCGCCGGGCGCGGCCTGACGACCAACGGGCTGAACGGGCCGATCGGCGGCGTCCTGTCGACCGATCTGGGCGCCTGGGAGATCACGGCCGAACCCGGCGCGGCCCTGACCGGCGTCGCGGACGAGGGCGCCATCGGCGACGGCGAGGGCGTTCAGGCCGCAGCGACCGCGCCGACCGGCTTCGCTGACTTCGGCAAGGCGGCGTTGTTCGCCCTGCTGGGCGGGCTGATCCTGAATCTGATGCCCTGCGTCTTCCCCATACTGGCGATGAAGGCCGCCTCGCTCAGCCGCGCCGCCCATGAACCGGTCGAAGCCCGTCGCGACGGCCTGGCCTTCCTGGCCGGGGTGCTGGCGACCTTCCTCGTCCTGGCCGGGGCGCTGCTGGCCCTGCGGGCGGGCGGTCAGGCCCTAGGATGGGGCTTCCAGCTACAGTCGCCGGGCGTTGTGGCCGCCCTGGCCCTGCTGATGCTGGCGGTGGCGCTGAATCTGTCGGGCGTCTTCCACGTCGGCGCAGGCCTGCAAGGC
The DNA here is from genome assembly GCA_037190765.1 of Alphaproteobacteria bacterium. Lineage (GTDB taxonomy): Bacteria > Pseudomonadota > Alphaproteobacteria > Reyranellales > JAQSWP01 > JAQSWP01. The sequence goes on along the minus strand of JBBCJW010000040.1, from coordinate 7,093 downwards.
GCCGGACACGGCCCGCTGGCGCGCCTGCCCGGCGCGGCGGGCGCCTTCTTCACCGGCGTGCTGGCCGTGGTCGTCGCCGCGCCGTGCACCGCCCCCTTCATGGCCTTTGCGCTCGGCGCGGCCCTGTTCATGCCCTGGCCCATGGCCCTGGCGGTCTTCCTGATGCTGGGGCTGGGCCTGGCCCTGCCCTATGTGCTGATCAGCCTCAATCCGCGCCTGCTGGCCCGTCTGCCCAAGCCCGGCCCGTGGATGGAGACGCTGCGCAATCTGCTGGCCTTCCCCATGTACGGCGCCGCCCTGTGGCTGGCCTGGGTCTATGGCCGCCAGACCGCCGACGCCCTAGCTCTACTGTTCGGCGCCGGACTGATGCTGGCCCTGGCGCTCTGGCTCTACGGCCGCTTCCAGGCCGCCGCGCCGGGCAAGGGTCGGGCTGCGGGGATCGCCGCCGTCCTGGCCCTGATCGCGGCCCTGGGCTTCGGCGTCCTGGCCGGAAAGGCCGCGCCCGCCGCGTCGGACGGCGACAGCGCCTCGACCCGCCTGCCCTCCCAGCCCTGGTCCGACCAGGCGGTGAAGGCCGCCCTGGCCGAGGGGCGGCCCGTCCTGGTCAACTTCACCGCCGACTGGTGCGTGACCTGCAAGCTCAATGAGGGCGCCGCCCTGTCCTCGACCCGCACGACTGAAGCGCTGGAGCAGGCGAACGCCGTCTATCTGGTCGGCGACTGGACGCGCCGCGACGACGCCATCACCGCCGAGCTGCAACGCCACGGCCGCTCGGGCGTGCCCCTCTACCTCGTTTATGCGCCGGGCCGGGCCGAGCCGCGCATCCTGCCGCAGTTGCTGACCGAGGGCGTCGTCGTCGACGCCCTGAAGGACGCCGCCGACCGCTGACTTTTCATCCCAAGGAGACCGCCATGTTCCGCCTGCTGACCGCCGCCTCCGCCTCCCTCCTGCTGCTCGCCGCCTGCCAGCAGCAACCCGCCGCATCGCCGGAGCGGTCCGAGACCGCCGCTGTCGCCCCCGAGGCGATCGAAGCGCCCGCCCCCGGCGAAACGGCCCCCGCCTTCACCCTGGTCGACGCCGAGGGACATCAGCGATCGCTGGCCGACTTCCGCGGCAAGACGGTCGTTCTGGAATGGACCAACGAAGGCTGTCCCTTCGTGAAGAAGCACTACAGCGGGGCCATGCAGGCCCTGCAGCGCGAGGCGACCGCCGACGGCGTGGTCTGGCTGACCATCATCTCCTCGTCGCCGGGAACCCAGGGCTTCGTCGAGGGCGAGGAGGCGCGAGCCTGGAAGGCCAAACACCAGGCCGCCTTCAGCCATCTGTTGCTGGATCCGACCGGCGAGGTGGGCAAGCGCTACGACGCCAAGACCACGCCCGACATGCGGATCATCGACCCCGAGGGGCGGCTGATCTACGTCGGCGGCATCGACGATCGGCCGACCAACAAGGTGGAAGATCTGGACGGGGCCGACAACTTCGTTCGCGCCGCCCTGGCCGACGCCAAGGCCGGCCGCGCGGTCCAGACCGCCTACGCCGCGCCCTACGGCTGCGCCATCAAATACCCCGAGACCGTGGAGGGCTGAGGATTCCTCGCGGAAACCAACCTCCCCCTAAAGCCCGGCAGGCCCAAGAACAGCATCAAGCCTCAGCCGGCGGCTACGCCGCGGGCTGAGGGGGCGAGGTGATGACCTCGACGTTGTCGTTCAGCAGATAGGACAGCTCGTCGAGCGCCAGCTTGCGCGCAGCCGCGTCGGGCGCCGTCTCCACCGCCGCGACCTTGACCGGGATGTCTTCCGAAATGCCGCGCAGGATGCACTTCAGGTCGTTATCCGTGCCGCGTTCCTTGAGGATCAGATGCCCCTGCATGTCGCGCTGGGCCAGATCCGTCGCCTGGGTCTTGAACGCCGCATAGGCCGCGCCGGTGAAGAAGCCGGCCCGGTCCGCTTCGCCCGAGGCCATCCAGCCGTCGACGATCGACTTCAGGGCGCCCGACCGGGCGACCAGATCGGCGAACAGGGGCTCCTGGGCCACCGAGACCGGCGCGGCGGGCGCTACCGGCGGCAGGGCCGCCGCTTCGGCGACGGCGGGATCGGCCAGCATCAGGGCGACAGCGAGGGCTATTCCGCAGGACATGGCGTGCCTTTCACAAGGGAGCGGGCCGCGGCGCTTCCGAAGGAAACCCTTGTTGACCCGATCCTGGATTGAACTCTTCTCGGCCTGAGCCGTACACCAGAGCCTGCAAGCGTCGGGCCAACCGCACCGAACCGCCATGGGGAGACGATGATGCCGCACGCCGCCGCCTGGGCCGAACTCGAAGCCGCCGCCCGCCGGGACGCCGGCGCCCGCATCCAGGATCAGTTCGCCGCCGACCCGGATCGTCTGACGCGGCTGACGCTGGAGGCGGCCGGCCTGCATATCGACCTGTCGAAGCAGAGCTGGACCCACGCCGGCCTGGACGCGGCCCTGGCCCTGGCGCGCGCCTGCGATGTGGAGGGCCGCCGCACGGCCCTGTTCAACGGCGAAGCCGTCAATCTGACCGAGGGTCGTGCAGTGCTGCACCCGGCCCTGCGCGCGGCGAACGGCGCGGACTTCCACGCCCTGGGCGAGCCGGTCTCGGCCGAGGTCGAGGCCGTTCGCGCCGAAATGAAGACCTATGCCGAAGCGGTGCGGTCCGGAAATGAGACAGGCGCGACCGGGCGCGCCATCCGGACGGTGCTCCATATCGGCATCGGCGGCTCCGATCTGGGTCCTCGACTGATCTGGGACGCCCTGCGCCCGCTTGATCCGGCCATCGACCTGCGCTTCGTCGCCAACATCGATCCGCGCGACATGGCCGAGGCCCTGATCGGACTGGAGCCCGAGACGACCCTGGTCGTCGTCGTCTCCAAGACCTTCACCACCCAGGAAACCCTGACCAACGCCGAGGCCACCAAGGCGTGGCTGGCCGCCGCCCTGCCCGCCGAGGGGATGGCCAGACATTTCATCGGCGTGACCGCCGCGCCGGACAAGGCGACGGCCTTCGGATGCGGCCGCACCTTCGCCTTCAGGGACTGGGTCGGCGGCCGCTATTCCCTGTGGTCGGCGGTCAGCCTGTCCTGCGTCATCGGTCTGGGCTGGGAGGCGTTCCAGGAATTCCTCGACGGCGCCGCCGCACTGGACCGACATTTCCTCGAGGCGCCGCTGGAGAGGAACGGGCCGGTGCTCATGGCTCTGGCCGACATCTACAATGTGGACGGCCTGAACCGCCCGGCGCGCAGCGTCGCGCCCTACGCCCACGCCCTGCGTCGCCTGCCCGCCTTCCTGCAGCAGTTGGAGATGGAGTCGAACGGCAAGCGGGTGCGCCGCGACGGCTCGCCCGTCGGTCGCCAGACCTGTCCCGTCGTTTTCGGCGAACCCGGCTCCAACGGCCAGCACGCCTTCTTCCAGCAGTTGCATCAGGGACCGCAGGTCGTTCCCCTCGACTTCGTCATCGTCGGCCGCACCTGCGAGGACGCGACCGCGACGCCCCTTTGGGCCAACGCCCTGGCCCAGGCCCAGGCCCTGATGCAGGGCAAGACCGAGAGTCAGGCTCGCGCCGAACTGCTCGCCTCGGGCGCATCCGAGGCCGAGGCCGACCGTCTGGCGCCGCACAAGACCTTCCCCGGCGACCGCCCGTCGACGGCCATCCTGATGGAAGCGCTGACGCCCCGCTCCCTCGGCGCCCTGATCGCCCTTTATGAGCACAAGACCTTCGTCGAAGGCGTCCTGTGGGACATCAACAGTTTCGATCAATGGGGGGTGGAGCTCGGCAAGGCCCTGGCCAAGGCCGTGCTCAAGGACGTCGAAGCCGGCGCGCCTTCCTCGGGCCTCGACCCCTCGACAGCCGACCTGCTGCGACGATTGACGACGTGACCGTCGTCGCCCCCGCCTGGCAGAGGCTCGAGGGTCTGGCCCTGCTCGCCCTCTCCGCCCTGGCCTATGGGCGTTTCGGCCAGGAGGGCGGAGGTTGGGGGTTGTTCGCCATTCTCTTCCTGGCGCCGGACCTATCCTTCGCCGGCTATCTGGCCGGGCCGCGCGTCGGGGCCTGGAGCTATAATCTGGCGCACAGCCTGATCGGTCCGCTGCTGCTGGCCGGCGCGGGCCTGCTGATCTCCGCGCAGTCGGCGATCGCGCTCAGCCTGATCTGGCTGGCGCATATCGGCTTCGATCGTGCGCTCGGCTATGGCCTGAAGTCTCCGCAAGCCTTCGAGGTCACTCACCTGGGCTTGATCGGCAAGGCGCGCAAAGCTCAATTCGACTGAATCCTCCATGAAAAAGGCCCGGTCGCGAAACCGGGCCTTTCTTCATCTCGCCGTTCGCCTACCAGCGGCGGTCATAGCGGTAGTCGCGGTCGCGGCGGTTCTGATAGCTGCGCCACTCGCCGTGGTTCCGCCAGTAACGACCGTCGCGGTAATAGCGGCCGTTGTTGCGCTCGTAACGGCCGTTGTAATAGCCGTCGCGGCTGTTGATGCCGTGTTCGCGCTCCCAGTGGCCCTGGTTCCGGTAGCAGCGGCCGCCGCGGTAATAGCTGCAGTCGTCGTTGCTCGAGGACGAGGCCGCGCCGAGGGCCGCACCCGCCAGGGCGCCGCCCGCGACATAACGTCCGTCGCCCTGGCCGATCAGGGCGCCGGCCACGCCGCCGACGACAGCGCCAAGGACGGCGTCACGGCCGGTATTGTCACGATCGCGGTCGCGATAGTTCTGGGCCGCGGCCGGAGTCGTGGCCAGCATCGTCACAACCAGAGCAGGGGCGATAGCGCCGGCGCCGATCTTGAACAGGGTCTTCATGGCGGGCTCCTTTCGAAAGCCGGTTGATCCGTTGTCCCCCTTTTAGCGAAGCCTGTCTGAACGACCCCGGGGGCGCCCGTTCATTTTCGCTTCATCAAGGCGCCGAATTTCGGTCCGCCTCGCCCTTGACGCCCCCCGCCCCCCTGCCTAACTCCCCGGTCGTTAGCACTCGGGGAGGGCGACTGCCAAAGTCGTGGGCTCCGAGGGCTGGAACCAACATCCTAACGGGAGTTACTCAGATGGCGTTTCGTCCGCTCGGCGACCGCGTGCTGGTCAAGCGCGTTGAAGAAGAATCCAAGACCAAGGGCGGGATCATCATCCCCGACACGGCCAAGGAAAAGCCCCAGGAAGGCGAAGTCGTCGCCGTGGGCCCCGGCGTCCGTGACGAAGACGGCAAGTTCGTCGCCCTGGAGCTGAAGGCCGGCGACCGCGTCCTGTTCGGCAAGTGGTCGGGCAGCGAAGTGAAGATCGACGGTGAAGACCTGATCATCATGAAGGAATCCGACGTCCTGGGCGTGCTGTCGTAAAGCGAAATCGGTCCGGCCGCTTCGCGGACGGGCTCAGATATTCGCGGCACATAACGACAACCGCGTCCTGGGTTTCCGGAATTCTAACGTAAAATCTTATAGATAGGAGCAGCCCGCATGGCCGCTAAAATCGTAAAGTTCAACACCGACGCTCGCGACAAGATGCTGAAGGGCGTCAACGTCCTGGCTGACGCCGTCAAGGTGACCCTGGGTCCGAAGGGCCGCAACGTCGTGATCCAGAAGTCCTTCGGCGCCCCGCGCTCGACCAAGGACGGCGTCTCGGTGGCCAAGGAAATCGAGCTGGAGGACGCCTTCGAGAACATGGGCGCCCAGATGATCCGCGAAGTCGCTTCCAAGGCGAACGACAAGGCGGGCGACGGCACCACCACCGCCACCGTCCTGGCCCAGGCCATCGTTCAGGAAGGCCTGAAGGCCGTGGCCGCCGGCATGAACCCGATGGACCTGAAGCGCGGCATCGACAAGGCTGTCGAAGCGGTGCTGGAAGAGATCAAGTCGAACTCCAAGCCGGTCTCCAACAACTCGGAAATCGCCCAGGTCGGCACCATCTCGGCCAACGGCGACGCTGAAATCGGCGACCTGATCGCCCAGGCCATGGCCAAGGTCGGCAACGAAGGCGTCATCACCGTCGAAGAAGCCAAGACCGCCGAAACCACCGTCGACATCGTCGAGGGCATGCAGTTCGACCGCGGCTACCTGTCGCCCTACTTCATCACCAACCCGGACAAGATGGAGGTCTCCCTCGAAGAGCCGCTCATCCTGCTCCACGAGAAGAAGCTGACCTCGCTGCAGCCGATGCTGCCGGTGCTGGAAGCCGTGGTTCAGTCGGGCCGTCCCCTGCTGATCATCGCCGAGGACATCGAAGGCGAAGCCCTGGCGACCCTGGTCGTCAACAAACTACGCGGTGGTCTGCGTGTGGCGGCCGTGAAAGCCCCTGGCTTCGGCGATCGCCGCAAGGCCATGCTGGAAGACATTGCCATCCTCACCGGTGGACAGTCCATCATGGAAGAAACCGGCATTAAGCTGGAAGGCGTTCGTCTGGAAGACCTCGGCCGTGCAAAGCGCGTCACCGTGGACAAAGACAACACCACCGTCATCGATGGTGCAGGCGACAGCAAGGGTATCGAAGGCCGCATTAAACAGCTGCGTGCCCAGATCGAAGAAACCACCTCTGACTATGATCGTGAAAAGCTGCAGGAACGCCTGGCCAAGCTGGCCGGTGGTGTTGCAGTGATCAAAGTCGGTGCTGCTACCGAAACCGAAATGAAGGAAAAGAAAGCTCGTGTCGAGGATGCACTCCATGCAACTCGCGCAGCTGTCGAGGAAGGTATCGTCCCCGGCGGCGGTGTTGCACTGCTCCGCGCTGGTGAAGTTCTCTCCACCTTCAAGGCAGAAGGCGACGAGCAGATCGGTGTTTCCATCATTCGCCGTGCAACGGAAGAGCCCCTGCGGGCCATCTCCAACAATGCCGGCTTTGAAGGCGCCATCGTTATCGGCAAGGTTCGCGAGAACAAAGACAAGAACTACGGCTTCAACGCAGCCAGCGGTGAATACGAAGATCTTCTGAAGGCCGGTGTCATTGATCCTGCAAAGGTCACCCGTACCGCTCTGCAGAATGCATCGTCCATCTCCGGTCTGATGCTGACCACAGAAGCCCTGATCGTGGAAATCCCCGAAAAGAAGCCCGCCGCACCGGCAGGTGGACACGGCCACGGTCCTGAAATGGACTACTAAACAGC
>JBBCJW010000039.1:0-162002 GCA_037190765.1 Alphaproteobacteria bacterium | reverse complement strand
CTAATCGTGTGAATCGGCTCTATTTCTTAATGTTTAGAGCAAATTCACACATTCTGACGGAATCGCGCGCGATTCCGTCAGAATGTGATTTGCTCTAGCCGCGCAGCAGGCCCTGCAGCTTCATGGCGACGCCCATGTCGCCCTCGATCTTCAGCTTGCCGGTCATGAACGCGGTCATGCCGTCGAGCTGGCCCGCCGCCATGGACTTGAAGTCGTCCAGGGTCATCTTGATCGTGCACTGGGCGGGCTTGTCCTCGTTGGTGACCACGTTGTTGCCGCCGGCGGTGCCATCGACATGGATAACGCCTTCCGAGAAGACGAATTTAACGCTGTTGCCGAACGCGGGCTTGGCGCCGGCGCGCTCGCTCATGCCTTTGGTCACGTCTTCAAGGCTCATGGTCGATATCCCTTCTGTTGACTGTCGATCGGCGCCCGGCGGGGCTTGCAACCGACCCGGCGATGGCGGAAGGTACTTGCCCTTAACGTAAACGTCAACCCGCACCTCGAAACCGGATGCAGGCCGGTCTCGCCAAGTTCTGAACGCTTGTTTATAGACCGAAGGGAAAGAACGAGACGGCCGCCGCCGGCCGCCCAGGGAGCCAACGACAGCACATGCCCGTCATCGAAAGCCAGATCGACCGCAATTCGGACGAGTTCCAGCGCAATCGCGCCGACATGCTGGAAGCCATCAGGACCTTCCGCGACGCCGAGGACACGGTGCGCGCCAGCGCCGAAAAAACGCGCGAGCGCTTCCGCAAGCGGGGCCAGTTCATGCCGCGCGAGCGGGTCGAGCTGCTGGTCGACCGCGGCGCCCCGTTCCTGGAGCTGATGTCGCTGGCCGGCTATCGCATGCACGACGACCGGGACGGCTCGGGCGCCGGCGGCGGCGGCATCGTCGGCATCGGCTATGTCGAGGGCATACGCTGCATGGTGTCCGCCTCCAACAGCGCGGTGAAAGGCGGCACCATCTCGCCCGCCGGCCTGCGCAAGAACCGGCGCATGCAGCAGATCGTGATGGAGAACAAGCTGCCGGTGGTGAACCTGGTCGAATCCGGCGGCGCCAACCTGCTCTACCAGGCGGAAATCTTCGTCGAGGGCGGCCGCGGCTTCGCCAACCAGGCGCGCATGTCGGCGCGCGGCATTCCGCAGGTCACCGTCGTGCACGGCTCGTCGACTGCCGGCGGCGCCTACCTGCCCGGTCTCAGCGACTATGTCGTCATGGTGCGCAAGAAGGCTAAGGTGTTCCTGGCCGGCCCGCCGCTGCTGAAGGCGGCCACCGGCGAGATCGCCACCGACGAGGAGCTGGGCGGGGCGGAGATGCACGCCACCGTCTCCGGCGTCGCCGAGTTCATGGCCGAGGACGACGCCGACGGCATCCGCATGGCGCGTGAGATTTTGCGCAAGCTGCCGTGGAACGAGTCCTGCCCGCCGGTGCCGGTCAAGCCCTATGCCGAACCGCTCTACGACATCGAGGAGCTGGTGGGCGTGGTGCCGCCGGACTACCGCAAGCCCTACGACGTGCGCGAGGTCATCGCCCGCATCGTCGACGGCTCCGACTTCCTCGACTTCAAGGCGCTGTTCGACGCCCAGACCATCTGCGGGTGGGCCTCGATCGCCGGCCACGCCATCGGCATCATCGGCAATAACGGGCCGATCACCACCCGCGGCGCGGTCAAGGCCGGCCAGTTCATCCAGCTCTGCTGCCAGGCCGGCACCCCCATCGTCTACCTGCACAACACCACCGGCTACATGGTCGGCACCGAGAGCGAGCGCGGCGGCATCGTCAAGCACGGCTCCAAGATGATCCAGGCGGTGGCCAACGCCACCGTGCCGCAGATCACCATCGTCATCGGCGGTTCCTTCGGGGCGGGCAATTACGGCATGTGCGGGCGGGCCTACGATCCGCGCTTCATCTTCGGCTGGCCCAACACGCGCACCGCCGTCATGGGCGGCGAGCAGGCGGCCAAGGTTCTCTCCATCGTCAACGAGGAGAAGAACAAGCGCGACGGCAAGCCGGTCGATTACGACGCGCTGGCGGTGATGGAGCAGAAGGTCATCGACCAGTTCAACCGCGAATCGACGGCGCTCTACTCGACGGCGCATCTGTGGGACGACGGGCTGATCGACCCGCGCGACACGCGCAGGGTGCTGGCCTATTGTCTGTCGATCGTGCGCGAGGCTGATGTCCGGCCGCTGCGCGGCAACACTTTCGGCGTCGCCCGGCTCTAGGAGGCCGCCATGCAGTTCACGCCCGAACACGAGGAGCTGCGCCGCACCTGGCGCACGCTGATCGAGCGCGACATCAACCCCTACATGGACGAGTGGGAGAAGGAAGGCATCTTCCCCGCCCACGAGGTGTTCAAGAAGCTGGGCAATGCCGGGCTGCTGGGTGTGGACAAGCCGGTCGAGTTCGGCGGCGCCGGGCTGGACTTCTCCTACGTCATGGTCTCGGCCGAGGAGCTGGGTCTGGTCAATGGCGGCTCCGTGCCGATGGCGGTGGGCGTGCAGATGGCGATGGCGACGCCGGCCCTGGCCCGCTTCGGCTCCGACGAGGTGCGTCGGGAGTTCCTGGCACCGTCGATCAGCGGCGATTACGTCGCCTGCCTGGGCGTGTCGGAAGTCGGCGCCGGCTCGGACGTGGCCTCGATCAAGACCACCGCAAGGCGCGACGGCGACGACTACGTCATCAACGGCGGCAAGATGTGGACCACCAGTGGCACTCAGGCCGACTGGATTTGCCTGCTGGCCAACACCAGCGACGGCGCGGTCCACACCAACAAGACGCTGATCTGCGTGCCGATGAAGACCAAAGGCGTGCAGATCGCGCGCAAGCTCGACAAGCTGGGCATGCGCGCCTCCGACACCGCGCAGATTTTCTTCGACGACGTGCGCGTGCCGGTGCGCAACCGCATCGGCGAGGAAGGCATGGGCTTCATCTACCAGATGAAGCAGTTCCAGGAGGAACGGCTGTGGGCCTGCGCCGGCACGCTGAAGGGCTGCGAGCGCACCATCAACGCCACCATCGACTACACGCGCCAGCGCCATATCTTCGGCAAGCCGATCCTGGACAACCAGGTGGTGCACTTCAAGCTGGCGGAGCTGCTGACCGAGGTCGAGGCGCTGCGGTCCCTCACCTACCGCGCCTGCGAGGACTACCTGGCCGGCAAGGACGTCACCATGCTGGCCTCGATGGGCAAGCTGATCGCCGGCCGCCTGCGCCGCACCGTGTCCGACTCCTGCCTGCAGTACTGGGGCGGCATGGGCTACATGACCGAAAGCCCGGTCTCGCGCGCCTTCCGCGACGGGCGGCTGGGCTCGATCGGCGGCGGCGCCGACGAGGTGATGCTGACCATCATCGCCAAGCTGATGGGCACGCTGCCGCGGCCGGACCGCCACTGAGCGCCAGGGAATTCAGGAGGAAACCATGCAGTTCACCCAGGAACACGAGGAACTCCGCCGCACCACCCGCGCCATCATCGACCGCGACGTGAACCCCTATGTCGACGAGTGGGAGAAGAACGACATCTTCCCCGCCCACCAGGTGTTCAAGAAGTTCGGCGAAGCGGGCCTGCTGGGCATCAGCAAGCCGGTCGAGTTCGGCGGCATGGGACTGGACTATTCCTACGCCATGGTGATGGCCGAGGAGCTGGGCACCATCAATTGTGGCGGCGTGCCGATGGCGATCGGCGTGCAGACCGACATGGCCACACCAGCCCTGGCCCGCTTCGGCTCCGACGAGGTGCGCAAGGAATTCCTGGTGCCCTCGATCGCCGGCGACTACGTGGCCTGCCTGGGCGTCTCTGAAGTCGGCGCCGGTTCCGACGTAGCCTCGATCAAGACCACGGCGCGCCGCGTCGGCGGCGACTATGTCATCAACGGCGGCAAGATGTGGACCACCAACGGCACCCAGGCCGACTGGATCTGCCTGCTGGCCAATACCGGCGAAGGCCAGGCGCATCGCAACAAGACGCTGATCTGCGTGCCGATGCAGACCAAGGGCGTGCAGATCGCGCGCAAGCTGGACAAGCTCGGCATGCGCTCATCGGACACCGCCCAACTCTTTTTCGACGAGGTCAAGGTGCCGGTGAAGAACCGCATCGGCGAGGAAGGCATGGGCTTCGTCTACCAGATGCAGCAGTTCCAGGAGGAACGCCTGTGGGGCGCGGTCTCCAGCCTCAAGGGCATGGAGAAGATCATCGACCACACCATCGACTACACGCGCCAGCGCAAGATTTTCGGTAAGTCGATCCTCGACAACCAGGTGGTGCATTTCAAGCTGGCCGAGCTGAAGACCGAGATCGAGGCGCTGCGCTCGCTGATCTATCGCGCCTGCGAGGAATACATCAACGGCCAGGACGTCACCATGCTGGCCTCGATGGCCAAGCTGAAAGGCGGCCGGCTGGTGCGCCAGGTGGCCGATTCCTGCCTGCAGTACTGGGGCGGCATGGGCTACATGACCGAGAGCCCGGTGTCGCGCGCCTTCCGCGACACGCGGCTGATGTCGATCGGCGGCGGCGCCGACGAAGTCATGCTACAGATCATCGCCAAGATGATGGGCACCCTGCCCCGTCTCGAGAACCGCTGACATCGGAGCCACGGAAACCATGCCCCAGCTGAAGGACAAGTACGAAACGCTGCTGCTGCGCCGCCAGGGCGCCCGCCTCTACCTCACGCTGAACCGGCCGGAGTCGAAGAACTCAATCAACCCGACCATGATCGAGGAACTGAACCATGTGTTCGACGCGCTGAAGGACGACCGCAGCATCAAGGCGGTGGCGCTGCGCGGCGCCGACGGCGTGTTCTGCGCCGGGGCGGACCTGAAGAACATGGCCAGCATGAACGCCCCCAGGCCCGCCACCGGCAAGGACCCTATCGCGGTGTGGAACCGCGGCTTCGGCTACCTGCTGGAGAAGATCACCAACACGCCGCAGGTGGTGGTCGCCGCCATCGAGGGCTACGCGCTGGCCGGCGGCTTCGGCCTGGCCTGCTGCTCCGACGTCGCCATCTGCACCGAGAACGCCTTCTTCGCCATGACGGAGACGGCGATCGGCATCCTGCCGGCGCAGATCGCGCCGTTCGTGGCGCTGCGCATCGGCGTGCCGCAGACCCGCCACCTGACCCTGACTGCCGCCCGCTTCAGGGGCGCGGAAGCGGTAAGGCTGGGCATCGGACACTATCTGGTGAAAGATAGCGCCGAACTGGAGACCAGGCTGGAAGAAGTGCTGAAGCAGATCGACAAATGCGCGCCCAAGGCCAACGCCGCCACCAAGGAGGTGGTGCTGGCGGTCACGCGCATGCCGCTGCACGAAGTGCTGGACTTCGCCGCCGACAAGTTCGCCGAGGCGCGCCGCGGCGACGAGGCGCCGGAAGGGCTGAAGGCGTTCGCCGAGAAGCGGCCGCCGCGCTGGGCGGTCAACTAGGACCGCCGATGCTGCCCGCCGCCCCCGTCGCCTTGCCGAAATGCAAGACGCTGGCGCTGAAGCGCCAGGCCGGCACGCTGTACGTGACGCTGAACCAGCCGGAGAGCCGCAACGCGCTGAGCCAGCAGATGATCGCCGAGCTGGAGAACGCGTTCGGCGTCGTCGAGGCGGATCGCAACATCCGCACCGTGGTGCTGCGCGGTGCCGGCGGCAATTTCTGCGCCGGCGGCGACCTGCGCCAGTTCCAGGCCGCCGGCGCCGACACGCCGCCGAAATCGATCGCCGAAAGCCCGCACTACAAGGGCGCCCTGCAGCTCTCGCGCCTGATGCGCACCATCAACGCCGCGCCGGCGGTGGTGATCGGCGCCTTCGAGGGCGGCACCTTGGGCGCCGGGTTCGGTTTCCTCTGCGTCGTCGACATCGCCATCGCCAGCGACGATGCGGTGTTCGGCATCACCGGCAACATGTACGGCGTGCCGCCGGGGCCGATCATTCCGCATGTGGTCGAGCGGCTGGGCCTGCCGCTGGCGCGCCGCATGGCGCTGTCGGGCATCAGGCTGGGGGCGCGCGACGCCTTCGCGCTGGGCCTGGTGCATCATCTGGCCGCCGACGGCGCCTCGCTCGATACGCGGGTGGCGCAGATCGTGGCCGACGTGCATCGCTGCGCGCCCAATGCCAACCGCATCACCAAGGACCTGCTGCTGCAGAACGCGGTGGTAACGCCGGACCAGATGGCGGAGATGGGCGCCAATGCCTTCGCCCGCGCCCTGCACGGCACCGAAGTGAACGAGGGCACCAACGCGTTTTTCGACAAGCGCCCGCCGCGCTGGGCCGGCGGCCCGGAAGGCGAGGATAACAAGTGAGGAGCGTTTCGTGAGCACGGGTTTCCGCAAGATCCTGATCGCCAATCGCGGCGAGATCGCCTGCCGCGTCATCCGCACCGCCAAGGCCATGGGCTATCGCACCGTGGCCGTGCATTCCCCGGCCGATGCCGGCGCGCCGCATGTGGCGCTGGCCGACCAGGCGGTGCAGATCGGCGGCAACCTGGTGTCCGAAAGCTACCTGAAAGTCGAGCTGATCCTCGACGCCGCCCGGCGCACCGGCGCCGACGCGATCCATCCCGGCTACGGCTTCCTGTCGGAGAACGAGGGCTTCGCCGAGGCCTGCGCCAAGGCCGGCATCGTCTTCATCGGCCCGCCCGCCCCGGCCATCGCCGCCATGGGCAACAAGCGGCAGGCCAAGCTGCGCATGATCGAGGCCGGCGTGCCCTGCGTGCCGGGCTACGAGGGCGCCGACCAGACCGATGCCAACCTGTTGGCGGAGGCCAAGCGGATCGGCCTGCCGATCATGGTCAAGGCGGCGGCCGGCGGCGGCGGGCGCGGTATGCGGCTGGTAACGCAGCAAAGCGAGATCGCCGAGGCGATCAAGGCCGCCCGCTCGGAAGCGGAGAACGCCTTTGGGTCGGGCGAACTGATCCTGGAGCGTGCCGTGGTCGATGCCCGCCATGTCGAAATCCAGGTCTTCGCCGACAGCCACGGCAACGTCATCCACCTGGGCGAGCGCGACTGCTCGATCCAGCGCCGCCACCAGAAGATCGTCGAGGAAAGCCCCTCGCCGGCCGTCGACGCCGGGCTGCGCGCCCGCATGGGCGAGGCGGCGGTCAAGGCGGCGCGCAGCATCGGCTACCGCGGCGCCGGCACGGTCGAGTTCCTGCTGGGCGGCGACGGGCAGTTCTATTTCCTGGAGATGAACACCCGCCTGCAGGTCGAGCATCCGGTAACGGAGATGATCACCGGCCAGGACCTGGTGGCCTGGCAGCTCATCGTGGCCGCCGGCGGCAAGCTGCCGCTGTCGCAGGAACAGGTGACGCTCACCGGCCATGCCATCGAAGTGCGCCTCTCTGCCGAGGACGCCTATGGCGGCTTCCTGCCGCAGACCGGCACGGTGAAGGCATGGCAGCCGCCCGCCGGCGACGGCGTGCGCGTCGACCACGGCATCCGCGCCGGCCAGGCCATTTCCTCCTTCTACGACCCGATGATCGCCAAGCTGATCGCCTGGGGCTCCGATCGCGAGCAGGCGCGGCGGCGGCTTGTCAACGCAGTCGAGGACTGCGTCATCCTGGGACCGACCACCAACAAGCATTTTCTGGCGCGCGTGCTGGAGCACGATCTCTTCGCCGGCGGCGGCGCCACCACCGCCTTCATCGGCCAGGCTTTCCCCGACACCGCACTGAGCCGTCCCCTGCCCTCGGCCCAGGCCTGGGCGCTGGCGGCGGCTCTGATCTACGAGCGCAACGGCCGCGCCCCGCGCGCCCTGCGCGACTTCCGCAATTCCAACGCCGGCACCAATCCGCTGCGGCTGGTCTGCGGCGAGGCAAAACAGCTTCTGACCGTGGCCGCCACCGGCCAGGGCTTCGACATCGTCGTCGAGGGCGCGACGCACCGGCTCGCCGTGCTCGACCATGACGGCGTCGTGGTGCGCTACAGCATCGATGGCGTGCAGCAATCGGCGAGCTGCCTGTTCGACGGCGACCTGCTGCATCTGGACCTGCCGGGCTTCGCCGGCGTGTTCGAGGACCAGACCCTGACCGCCTCGGCCAAGGCGGCGGCCGCCGGCGACGGACGGCTGCTGGCGCCGATGGACGGGCGCATCGTCGCCGTCAAGGCCGCATCGGGCGCCCGCGTCGAGAAGGGCCAGACCCTGGTGGTGCTGGAGGCCATGAAGATGCAGCACCAGATCAAGGCCAATGTCGCCGGCACCGTCGAAACCGTCGCCGTCAAGGAAGGCGACCAGGTTTCCGGCCGGGCGCTGCTGGTGCTGGTCAAGGCCGACGGGGCGGCGCAGGCGGCGGAATAGGCGCTGGCGTCACCTCTCCGTCATGCCCCGGCTTGACCGGGGCACCCATGCAAATGCCAGCCGTTTTGCGTTTGGAAGAACGAAGCGATTGCCGCATGGGTCGCCCGGTCGAGCCGGGCGATGACAACCTATTTTGAGGCCGGCAAGTTTACGCCCTCGCGTTGACGGTTGGCGGGACCGATTGTACCGTCCGGCCAACCACGCAACGGGAGGATTCCATGAAGAAGCTGCTGGCCGTGCTGTGCGGCCTGATGGTTGTGGCGGCCGGCCAGGCGCTGGCGCAGGACAGGGAAAAGCTTTCCATCGCCGCGCTGCGCTTCGTCTCCTCCTCGCCGATCTTCATTGCCCAGGAAAAGGGCTACTTCGCCGCCGAAGGCCTGGACGTCGAGATCAAGTTCTTCGAGGCCGCCCAGCCCATCGCCGTGGCGACCGCGGGCGGCGACACCGACCTGGGCATCACCGGCTTCACCGGCGGCTTCTACAACCTGGCCGGCAAGGGGGCGCTGAAAGTCATCGCCGCCCAGTCGCGCGAGGAGCCGGGCTACGATTTCGTGGCCTATGTGGTGAACGCCAAGGCGCACGCGGCGGGCTTCACCGCGGTGACGCAGTTCCCCGGCAAGACGGTGGGCATCACCACCATCGGTTCGACCTTCCATTACAATCTCGGCAAGCTGGCCGAGAAGCGCGGCTTCAAGCTGGAGGACGTGCAACTCAAGCCGCTGCAGTCGATCCCCAACGTGATGGCCGCGCTGAAGGGGGCGCAGGTCGATGCCGTGCTGCTGCCGGCCAACAACGCCTATGCGCTGGAAAAGGAAGGCGCGGGCAAGATCATCGGCTGGGTGCACCAGGAGACGCCGTGGCAGCTTGGCGGCCTGTTCGCCAACACCAAGGTGATCGAAACCCGCCGCGGCGCGGTCGAGAAATTCGTCCGCGCCTACCAGAAGGCCTGCGCCGACTACGCCGACGGGCTGCTGCAGAAGGACGCCGAAGGCAAGCGGGTGTTCGGCGAGAAGGCCGACGCGCTGATCGCCATCATCCAGAAATACGTCGAGCCCAGGCCGAGCCCGGAACAGGTCAAGGGCAGCGCCTCCTACATCGACCCGCAGGGCAGGCTGCTGGTAAACGACATCTACGCCCAGGTCCGCTGGTATCAGGCCAACGGCATGGTCGACAGAAGCGTCGAGACGGCGAAGATCCTCGATCTCGGCTTCGTCAGCGGTCACCTGAACGTGCCCAGGAACTAGGGGCGCCGGTCGCCCGCGATGGAAGTGCGCATCGAAGGCGTGTCGCATCGCTATGGCGGGCTGCAGGCGCTGGACAATGTCTCGCTCACGGTGCGCGCCGGGGAAACGCTGGCGCTGATCGGCCCGTCGGGCTGCGGCAAGTCCACCCTGCTGGGCATCGTCGGCGGGCTGCTGCGGCCCAGTAGCGGCCAGGTGCTGTTGCTGGGCAAACCGCCGGCCGATTGCCTGAACCCCCTCACCTACGTGTTCCAGGACTTCGCCCTGCTGCCCTGGCGCACCGTGGCGCAGAATGTCGGCCTGTCGCTGCAGCCGCATGCCATCCCGGCCGCCGAACGGCAGCAGCGCATTGCCTCGGTGCTGGCGCTGACCGGGCTGACCGAATTCGCCGACGCCTATCCCAAGCAGCTTTCCGGCGGCATGCGCCAGCGGGTCGGCCTGGCGCGGGCGCTGGTGGTGCGGCCGGCGGTGCTGCTGCTGGACGAGCCGCTGTCGGCGCTGGATGCGCAGACGCGTGAGCTGCTGATGGAGGAGATGCTGTCGATCTGGCGCCAGCAGCGCAGCACCCGGCTCTACGTCACCCACAATCTGGACGAGGCGCTGCGTCTGGCCGACCGCATCGCCGTGCTGTCGCGCCGCCCCGGCCGGCTGCGCGAGATCGTCGAGATCGACCTGCCGCTGTCGCAGCGCGGCTCGCCGGAAGCCGCCCCTTTGCTGGCCACCCTGCATGCCCGGCTGTGGCGGCTGATCCGCGACGAGGCGGCCGAGGCCGACCGCGAGGTGATCAATGGCTGAGCGGCAGGACGGCGCCAGACCGGTCCCGTTTCGCGGCGGCGGCTTCCACTACGTGCCGCGCCGGCTGCTGCCGTGGATCGGCTTCGCGCTGATCCTGATCCTGTGGCAGGTGCTTTCCGACACCGGCGAGATTTCCGCCATCTTCCTGCCCAGCCCGGAAGCCATCGGCATCGCCCTGTGGCGGCTGCTGGAAAGCGGCGCCCTGCTGGCCCATCTCGGCTGGTCGGTGCAGCGCATCCTGGTCGGCTGGATCGTCGGCACCGCGCTGGGGCTGGCGCTGGGCCTGACCATGGGCATCTTCTCCGTCGCCCGGTCGCTGGGGCTGCCGTTCGTTTCCGCCCTCTTCCCCATCCCCAAGATTTCGCTGCTGCCGCTGCTGATCCTGTGGCTGGGCATCGGCGAGCCGTCGAAGATCGCGGTCATCGCGCTGGGCGTTTTCTTTCCCACCGTGATCAGCGCCTATACCGCCTGCGATTCGGTGCCGCGCAACCTGATCCGCATGGGCCAGAGCTTCGGCCTGCCCGGCCACGCCATCGTGCGCGAGATACTGCTGCCCGGCGCCATGCCGGGCATCCTGTCGGGCTTCCGCATCAGCGCCTCGATCGCGCTGATCCTGGTGGTGGCGGCGGAAATGATCGGCGCCCAGCACGGCATCGGCGCCTTCATCCTCTCCGCCGGCAACCTGATGCAGACCGACCAGCTTCTGGCCGGCGTGGTGATGCTGTCGGTTCTGGGGTTGCTGATCAGCGTCGCGCTGGGCCGCGTCGAGGCATGGGTGCTGCGGTGGCGCTGACCGGCACCAGGACCGTCCGGCGCCAGTCCGCCGCCGCGACAGTGGTCGAAGCCGACATCGCCGTGATCGGCGCCGGCATCGCCGGGCTGTCGGCGGCGCTGGAAGCGGCCAGGCTGGGGCGTCGGGTGGTGCTGGTGGATGGCGCGCCGACCCTGGGCGGCCAAGCGGTCGGGGCCGTCATCGGCACGTTCTGCGGCCTGTTCTCGAACGGACCCAAGCCCTACCAGGTCACGCACGGCATCGCCGACGAGATATTGCGCGACCTCGGCGCGGAGGGCGCGCTGCACTACATCAGGAGCCGCCGCAACACCACCATCGTGCAGTACGACGAGGTGGCGCTGGCGCGCTGGGTGGCCCGCGCCGTCGAGCAGTCGGGCATCTCCATCCTGCTGGGCGCCATCCTGCGCGAGGCGGTGCGCGACGGCGGCCGGGTGCGGGCGCTAAAACTGGCGACCCGCCATGGCGACGTCGAATTGCGGGCGCAGGGTTTCGTCGACGCCACCGGCGATGCGGCCCTCGCCTGGCTGGCCGACTTCGCCTGCCGCGAACCGGACGAGCCGATCTACGGCACGCAGATGATGGTGCTGGAAGGCATCGACGAGGCGGCGGTGGCCGCCATCGACCGCAAGGGGCTGGAGCGGCTGCTGGCGGAAAAAGCCGCGGCCCACGGCCTGCGCCGGCATGACGGCTTCGTCTTCGCCACGCCCGGCAAGGGCCGCTGCCTGATCAACATGACCCATCTGGAAACGCCGCTGGAGCCGCTGGCCGCCTCGCGCATGGTGCTGGACGGGCACGACCAGGCTGATCGCCTGCTCGGCTTCCTGCAGCAACACTATCCGCAGGCTTTCGGCCAGGCCCGCATCCGCAGCTATGGCCTGCCCGGCATCCGCATGACACGCTGGATCGTCGGCCGCGAGCACCTGACCACCGACATGGTGCGCCAGGGCGTGCGCACGGCGGACGCCATCGCCCGCTGCTCCTGGCCGATCGAGCTGCACAATCGCGCCACGGGCGTGCACTGGGAAGAGTTCGGCGACGACCACATGCATTTCGTGCCGCTGGGCTGCCTGATCCCGCAAGGGGCGGAGAACCTGCTGGCGGCCGGCCGCTGCATCGACGGCGAGCCGGCCGCGCTGTCGACGGTGCGGGTCATGGGCCCCTGCATCGCCACCGGCGCCGCCGCCGCCCATGCCCTCGACCTGGCCGGCGCCGGCGCGGTCGACCAGATCGATATTCCGGCATTGCAAAGGCGCATTTACGACAATCTCGAGCGGTGTGATTGATCGGGTTTGCCTCCGCCTGACGTGCTAGATTTCCGGCAGGAAACCTTGCCGGTCCACGGCCGGCAGGATTATGGTTGGATACCAAAACAATATTGGCAATCCATCTGGGAGGGAGACGATGAGCAAGGATACGAGGACCGGCCGCGGCATCTCGCGCCGTCAATTCGCCACCAGTATAGCCGCCGGCGGCGCGCTGCTGGCCGCCCCCGGCGTGTTGCGCCACGCCCATGCGCAGGGCAACGCGCCGCTGAAGGTCGGCGTGCTGCTGCCCAAGTCGGGCGTGCAGGCCGGGCTGGGCCAGTCCTGCCAGCGCGGCGCCGACATCGCGCAGGCGGTGCTGAACGATCTCAACTACGGCGTCAGCATCGAGTTGATGAACGCCGACACCGAATCCAACGTCGACATCGCCCGCACCCAGGCCGAGAAGCTGATCAACAGCGGCGCCAACGTGCTGACCGGTGCCTTCGATTCCGGCCAGAGCGC
The DNA here is from genome assembly GCA_037190765.1 of Alphaproteobacteria bacterium. Taxonomy (GTDB): domain Bacteria; phylum Pseudomonadota; class Alphaproteobacteria; order Reyranellales; family JAQSWP01; genus JAQSWP01. The sequence goes on along the minus strand of JBBCJW010000039.1, from coordinate 149,131 downwards.
GGCCATCGCCCAGGTCGCCGAGCAGCGCGGCATTCCCTACGTCATCAACATCGCCGCCGCCCCGCAGATCACGGAACAGGGCTACAAGTTCGTGTTCCGCAACTTCCCGACCGCGCCGATGCTGATCACCGACGCGCTGGCGCTGCAGAAGGACCTGTTCGCCGCCTCGGGCAAGACGCCGAAGACGGCGGTGCTGATGAGCGTCAACGACACTTTCGGCACGGCGATGCAGAACGGCATCAAGGGGCTGTTCCCGAGGCTGAACATGCCCTACGAGATCGTCGACGTGATCGCCTACGACCCGCGCGCCAAGGACCTGTCGGTCGAGGTCGCCAAGGCCAAGGCGACCAAGGCGGAACTGGTGATGCCGGTGTCGCGCCTGAACGACGCCATCCTGCTGGTGCAGGAGATGGTCAAGCAGCGCTGGGAGCCGATGGGTATCGTCAACCCGGGCGCGCCGGGCATGTACGAACAGCAGTTCTACCAGACGCTGGGCAAGTACTCCGAGTTCTGCGTCTCCAACGTGCCGTGGCTGAACCCGCGCTCGCAGATGACCCCGGTGCTGGCGAAGCACTTCAAGGCCAGGTTCCCCAAGGACCTGCTGGAGCTGAACGTCGGCTTCACCTTCGAGGCCATCCTGATCGCCGCCGACGCCTACAAGCGCACCCGGTCGGCGCATCCCAACGCCATGATCGAGGCGCTGCGGGCGACCAAGATCGAGGATCACGTCATGGTCGGCGGGCCGATCCAGTTCGACCCCAAGGGCCAGAACGTCAACATCAGGTCGGCCGCGGTGCAGAACCTGAAGCGCCAGCCGACCGTGGTGCTGCCCACCGACTCCGCCGCCGCCAAGCCGGTCTTCCCGATGCCGGGCTGGAACGCCAAGGCGCGCGGCTGATCCTTCCAACCGCCAACGGCCGCCGTTCCTTGCGGTGCGGCGGCCGTTGCTTTGACCGCTGCGGACGATGGACATCAACGGGTTCTACCTGCTCCAGGCCGTCGTAAAAGGCCTCCTCACCGGCATGGTCTACAGCCTGATGGCGCTGGGCCTGACGGTGATCTTCGGCGTCATGCGGGTGGTGAATTTCGCCCATGGCGAGATGATGGTCGTCGCCATGTACCTGGCGGTGATGTCCTTCGGCCTGCTGGGCATCGACCCGATGCTGGCGCTGGTGCCGATTTCCGCCATCCTGTTCGCCTTCGGCTACGGGCTGCAGCGCACGGTGATCAACCGCTTCATCAACGTGCCCGAGCACATGCAGTTCATCCTCATGCTCTCGGTCGCGATCATCCTGGTGAACTCCTGCCTGCTGCTGTTCGGCCCCGACGCGCAGGGCGTGCAGCTCGACTACGCGCTGGATTCGTTCGAGATCGGCGCGCTGCTGATCGACAAGGTGCGCATCTACGCCGCCATCGGCTCGCTCGCCATCGCCTTCCTGCTGTTCCTGTTCTTCAGCCGCACCCGCACCGGCAAGGCGATCCGCGCCGCCGCCGACAACTATACCGGCGCGCAGGTGGTGGGGCTGGACGTCAACCGGCTCTACGCCATCACCTTCGGCATCGGCGCTGCCTGCGTCGGCGCCGCCGGGGCATTGACCATCATGCTGGTGCAGGTGCAGCCCTTCCTGGCGCTGGAATACACGCTGCTAGCCTTCATCATCGTCATCATCGGCGGGCTCGGCAGCCTGCGCGGCGCCATCGCCGGCGGGCTGCTGATCGGCGTCTCCGAGGCGGTGGCCGGTTTCCTGCTGGAGCCGTCGCTGAAGAGCGTGTTCAGCTTCGGCCTGCTCATCCTGGTGCTGCTGACCCGCCCGCAAGGGCTGTTCGGCAAGGCGGCCTGAGCCATGGCCGTCCTGGCCCGGCTGTTCGGCGGCGTACCCCGGCGCGGGCTGGTGTCGCTGGCCGCCCTGCTCGCCGCCCTGCTGGTGGCGCCGCTGGTCGCCAACCAGTTCACCGTCGCGGTGCTGCTGCTGATCTTCTACTTCGCCTATGTCGGCCAGGCCTGGAACATCATGATGGGTTTCGCCGGCCAGCTCTCGCTGGGCCACTCGCTCTATATCGGGCTGGGCGCCTATGCCGCCGCCGCCCTCTACATGGAAGCCGGCATCGGCCCCTGGGCCGGCATGTTCCTGGCCATCGCCGTGGCGGCGCTGGTCGGCGGTATCATCGGCTATCTCGGCTTCCGCTTCGCCATCACCGGCGTCTATTTCGCGCTGCTGACCATCGCCTTCGCCGAGTTCTCGCGCATCCTGTTCGACCATATCGACTGGCTGGGCGCCTCGGCCGGCTACTATCTGCGGGTCGAGAACCGGCAGGAGAACGACCTGCTGAACCTGCGCGGCTCGCCGACCATGTTCTATTACGTGATGCTGAGCCTGGTCGTGCTGGCCTTCGGCCTGTGCCGCTGGCTGCTGACCGGGCGGCTGGGGCATTACTGGCTGGCGATCCGCGAGGACCCCGAGGCCGCACAGGCCACCGGCATCAACGTCTTCCGCTACAAGATGATCGCCGTGCTGCTGTCCTCGGGCATGACCTCGCTGGGCGGCGTGTTCATCGCCTTCTACTACAACAACCTCTATCCCGAGCAGATCTTCTCCATGGGCCGCTCGATCGAGCTGCTGCTGGGGCCGATCATCGGCGGGCTGGGCACGCTGTTCGGCCCGATCCTGGGTTCGGCGCTGCTGGTGGTGGTCGGCGAGATCATGACCGATCTGACCGAGGGTTCGCAGCTTGCCGGGCTGAAGCAGATTTTCTATGGCCTGGTGGTGCTGCTGATCGTGCTGTTCCTGCCCGGCGGCGTCTGGCCGTGGCTGGCCAGGAAGCTTGGCTTCGACCGCAACGGGGACGAGCGATGAGCGCGTCCCTCGCCATCGACGGCGTCGGCAAAAGCTTCCACGGCCTGCGGGCGGTGCACGACGTCAGCTTCGATGTCCCCGACGGCGGCATCCATGCGGTGATCGGCCCCAATGGCGCCGGCAAGACGACGCTGTTCAACATGATCGCCGGCGTGTTCCCGCCCGACCAGGGATCGGTGCGGCTGGGCGACACGCTGCTAAACGGATTGCGGCCCGACCAGGTCTGCGCCGCCGGCATCGGCCGCACCTTCCAGATCGTCAAGCCGTTCAAGACGCTGACCGTGGAAAAGAACGTCACCATCGGCGCGCTGCACCAGACCCGCCATGTCGGCGAGGCGCGCGAGCGGGCGCGCGCGCTTCTCGACCGGCTGGGCCTGTTCGACAAGCGCGCCATGCTGGCCTCCAACCTCACTTTGCCCGACCGCAAGCGGCTGGAAGTGGCGCGCGCGCTGGCCACCGGCCCGCGCCTGCTGCTGCTGGACGAGGTGATGGCCGGGCTGCGGCCGACCGAGACCGACCAGATGGTGGCCTTCCTGCGCCAGCTCAACGAACAGACCGGCGTCACCATCCTGCTGATCGAGCACGTCATGCGCGCGGTGATGGCGCTGTCGCAGCGGGTCGTGGTGCTGCATCACGGCGAGAAGATCGCCGAAGGCACGCCGGCGGAAGTCACCCGCGACAAGGCGGTGCTGGAAGTCTACCTGGGACAGGCGGCGCACTGATGCTGAGCGTGGAGAACATCGACCTCTTCTATGGCGATGCCCAGGCGCTGGAGCAGGTCAGCCTCGCCGTGCCGCCGGGCCGCATCGTCGCCATCGTCGGCGCCAACGGCGCGGGCAAGAGCTCGCTGATCCGCACCATCCACGGCATGGAAAAGCCGCGCGCCGGCCGCATCGCCTATGACGGGCAGGACATCACCGGCTGGCCGCCGCACCGCATCTGCGACCTGGGCATCGGCCAGGTCGCCGAGGGCCGCCAGATCTTCCCCTCGCTCAGCGTGTTGGAGAACCTGGAGACCGGCGCCTTCCTGCCGCGCGCCCGCGGCAAGGAGAAGGACACGCTGGAGCGGGTCTTCGCCATGTTCCCCCGCCTCAAGGAAAGGCTGGCCCAGGCCGCCGGCACGCTGTCGGGCGGCGAGCAGCAGATGCTGGCGATCGGCCGCTGCCTGATGGGGCAGCCCAGGCTGATCATGTTCGACGAGCCGTCGCTGGGCCTGGCCCCGGCCGTGGTCGAGGAGATGTTCGGCGTCATCCGCCGGCTCAACGCCGAGGGCATGACGGTGGTGCTGGTCGAGCAGAACGTCGCGGTATCCCTGACCATGGCCGCCCATGCCTATGTGCTGGAGAACGGCCGCATCGTGCTGCAGGGCACCGGCGAGGAACTGCTGAACAATGACGGCGTGCGTCAGGCCTATCTGGGCCTGTAAACTGCGCCCGGGAGGAACGCCATGTCGATGACCGCCCCTTCGCGGCCGGCCCGGCCGCCTTTTGCCCGCCTCGATTTCGCCGAGCCGCTGGTCAGGGTCACGCAGCGTGCCGACGGCAGCACCGTGCTGGCCAGCGGCCACGCGCTGGACGAGTATCCGCGCAGCCTCGGCGACATGCTGGTGCACCAGGCGCAGGTCAACGGCGACCGCATTTTCCTCGCCGAGCGCGACGGCAGCGGCGGCTGGCGGCGCATCACCTTCCGCCAGACCTTGGACGCGGTGCGCCGGCTGGCGCAGGCGATCCTCGATGCCGGCTGCGACCGCGAGCGCACCGTCGCCATCCTGTCGGGCAACGGCATCGACCATGCCTTGCTGTCGCTGGCCGCCATGCATGTCGGCGTGCCGGCCGCACCGGTCTCGGTCGCCTATTCGCTGATGTCGCAGGACCACGCCAAGCTGCTGCATTGCGTGCGCCAGGTGACGCCGGGCATCATCTACGTCGACAATGGCGTGCCCTATGCCAAGGCGCTAGCGGCCCTGAAAAACGCCGGGCTGCTGGAAGACGTCACCGTCGTCATCGGCGCCAACGCCCCCGCCGGCATCGACGCCATCGCTTTCGACCGCTTCGCCGCGGCGACGCCGACCGCCGCCGTCGATGCCGCCTTCGCCGCCCTGACGCCCGACACGATCGGCAAGGTGCTGTTCACTTCCGGTTCGACCGGCCTGCCCAAGGGCGTCATCAACACCCAGCGCATGATGTGCTCCAACCAGCAGGCGCTGGCGCAGGTCTACCGCTTCATCGGCCGCAACAGACCGCCGGTGTTGCTGGACTGGCTGCCGTGGAACCATACTTTCGGCGGCAACCACGACTTCAACATGATGCTGTTCCACGGCGGCGCGCTCTACATCGACGGCGGCAAGCCGGCGCCGGGGCTGATCGAGCAGACCATCGCCAATCTGCGCGAGGTCTCGCCCACCATCTATTTCAACGTGCCGCGCGGCTACGACATGCTGCTGCCGGCGCTGGAGCAGGACGCCGCCCTGCGCCGCTCGTTCTTCCGCGACCTGGAGCTGATCTTCTACGCCGCCGCCGCCCTGCCGCAGAACCTGTGGCAGCGGCTGGAGGACCTCTCCATCGCCGAGCGCGGCGACCGCATCACCATGGGCTCGGCCTGGGGCTCGACCGAGACCGCGCCCTGCGCCACCGCCGTGCACTGGATCATCGACCAGCCCGGCGTCATCGGCCTGCCGGTGCCCGGCACCGAAATCCTGCTCACCCCCAACGGCAACAAGCACGAGTTGCGCGTGCGCGGCGCCAACGTCACCCCCGGCTACTGGCGCAGCCCCGAGCTGACCAAGGCGGCTTTCGACGCCGAGGGATTCTATCGCATCGGCGATGCAGGAAAATTCTTCGACCCGGAGGATGCCGCCAAGGGCATCGTCTTCGACGGCCGCGTGGCGGAGGACTTCAAGCTGTCCTCGGGCACCTGGGTACATGCCGGCGCCGTGCGCGTGAAGGCGATCAGTGCCGGCGCGCCGGTGATCATGGACTGCGTCGTGGCTGGCCACGACCGGGAGGAGATCGGCCTGCTGGTGTTCCCCCATCCGGCCGGCTGCCTGTCGCTTTGCCCCGGACTGGCGCCCGACACGCCTCTGCCCGTGCTGGTCGGCCGGCCCGAGCTGCGCGCCGCCCTTGAAAAGGGCCTGCGCGCCTACAATAAAGAGAACACGGCCAGTTCCGTCAGGATCGCCCGCGTTCTGGTGCTTGACAGCATGCCATCGATCGACGCCAACGAGATCACCGACAAAGGCTACATCAATCAGCGCGCGGTGCTGGAAGCGCGCGCCGACCAGGTGGCGCGGCTGTTCGCCGCCAGCCCTGATGCCGCGGTGCCCGATACTGCGGTGATCGTACTGTGACCGACCGGGCGGCAGAAACTCCCGCCGTCTCGCTGGCGGCCAGCGGCTGCGACACCGCCGGCGCGCTGCGGCGGCGATACTATTACCTCATCGCCGCCGCCTTCCTCGTCGACATGGCGATCGCCGGGATCTTCATGGCGCTGAGCGACGTGTGGTACCTCGCCCCGCGCATCGTGCTGTCCTCGTTCCTGGTGCTGGTGGTGGTCAACGTTCTGATCGCACGCTGGCAGTTCGCACCCATCGCCCGCTTCCTGGAAACCGGGCAGGACTTCGCCGGCATCGAACGGCGCATGACGCAGTTGCCGCTGCATTCGGCGCGCAACGTGGCGATCCTCGCCTTCCTGCTGCTGGGCTTCCGCCTCGGCCTGCAGGCCGTTTTCGGCGACGGCGAGGCGGTCGGCACGCCGACCGTCCTCGACGCCATCATGACGGTGGTGGTCGAGGCGGTGTTCTTCTTCGTCCTGGTCTATTTCGTCATCAGCGACTATCTCGCCGGCCTGGGCCGCTTCATCTTCGAACGCTATGGCCAGAACCTCAGCCTGTATTTCGGCCGCTTCTCGACCAAGCTCGCGGTCGCCCTGCTGGTCGCCTCGCTGCTGCCGATCCTGCAGATCCTGGTCGACATCTATTCCTACGAAGGCGACCGGGCCCGGGCCGAGGTGCTGGTCGATGCCAGCGCCGCCCTGTTCGGCCTGACCCTGGCGATCATCTTCGTCACCCGCAGCCTGATCCGGCCCGTCGCCATTCTCAGCAAGGGCATGGACGAGGTCATCGAAGGCAAGCTCGACGTGCGCCTGCCGGTGACCTCGAACGACGAGATCGGCCGCCTGACCAGCCAGTTCAACCGCATGGTCGAAGGCCTCGAGGATCGCGAATTCATCCGCGAGACCTTCGGCAAGTACGTTTCCGAAAGCGTCGCCGCGCAGATCCTCAAGGACAAGGGGCGGCTGGCCGGCGACGTGCGCGACGCGACGCTGATGTTCATCGACATCGAGGGCTTCACCTCCCTGTCGGAGCAGTTGCCGCCGCACGACGTCATTGCGCTGCTGAACGAATACAGCGAGATCGTGTCCGAGCCGGTGCACCGCCACAACGGCGTCATCAACAATTTCATCGGCGACGGCGTTTTCGCCACCTTCAACCTGCCGCTGGAGCACGACGACCATGCCTGCGCCGCCGTTCGCGCCGCGCTGGAGATCGCCGCGGCGATCGAGCGCCACGTCTTCGCCGGCGGCGCCCGCATCTCGGTCCGCATCGGCATCAACACCGGCGAGGTGGTGGCCGGCACGGTCGGCGCCGGCGACCGGCTGACCTACGCCATCCTGGGCGACGCGGTGAACGTGGCGCATCGGGTCGAGGAGTTGAACAAGGAACTCAACACGCGCCTGCTGTTCACCGAGACCACGAGGCGGCAACTCGACGGCTCCTTCGACTGCGCCGAACTGGGCGTCTATCCGATCCGCGGCAAGAGCGCGAGCATGAAGATCTACACCATCGCCTCACAGGGAAAGCCAAATGCGAATTAGCGGTATCGTCATAGGCATGCTCGCCGGGCTTTTGGCCACAGTACCTGCCATGTCGCTGGCGGCGGAGTCGACCGGAACCGACCGCCAGACCGCCTGCTCCGCCGCCCGCGATCAGGCGCGGAAAGAAGCCGGCAAGAAGGTCCAGCTCAGCGAATGCAAATGCAGCAAGCCGGCCACCGACGGCGTCATGACCTGCTCGGTAACCGCAAAGTAGCGGGCCACTAAACGGCGAGCGCCATACCGTCGGTCGCCGGATCGGCGCCACCATCCATCCGGCCATCGCTGATGCGGATGCCGTGCACCCAGGCGAAGGTGTAGGACAGCGGACTGCGGATCACCTGATAGCCCATCCCCTCCAGCGCCGCCTGCGTGCGGCGGGTGATGCGGTTGGAGATGTCGATCGCGTCGGAGGTCGCCGACACGCGCGGCGCGGCGATCGCCTGCTGCATGTCCATGCCGAAATCGATGGCGTTGAGAATGGCCTGCAGCACGCCCATGGCGATCTGCGTGCCGCCGGGCGCGCCGATCACCAGGAACGGGCGGTCGTCCTTGAAGACGATGGTCGGGCACATCGAACTGAAGCGGCTCTTGCCCGGCGCGATCGAGCCGGTGCGGCCGGGCCGCGGATCGAACACGCCCATGCAGTTGTTGTACTGGAACCCCAACCCATCGGTGACCACGCCGGAGGAACTGCCCAGCGAATGGGTCATCGACACGCAGTTGCCGTCCTTGTCCACGACCGAGATATGGGTGGTGTGCTGCGATTCGGCCGTGCCGCCCATGCGCGGCACGCTGGCCCTCTCGCCGCGCTTGATCGCCTCGGCGCACTGGGCGGCATAGGCCTTGTCGGTCAGCCGCCCGACCGGCACGTCGACGAAAGCCGGATCGCCGACATGGGCGTCCTTGTCCGCCGTGGCACGTTTCATCGCCTCGGCCAGCACGCGCACGTATTCCGGCGAGTTGTGGCCCAGCGCCTTGAGATCGAAGTTCTCCAGGATGTTGAGCATCTGCACCAGCATGATGCCGCCGCCCGGCGGCTGGTTGGTGGCGATGCGATAGCCGCGATAGCTGCCCCACAGCGGCTCGACCGGCGTCGTTTGCGCGTTGGCCAGGTCGTCGTAGCTGATCAGCCCGCCGTTGCGCTCCATGTCCGCGGCGATGGCACGGGCCATGTCGCCCTTGAAGAACACGTCCGACCCTTCGCTGCCGATGCGCTCCAGCGTGCGTGCCAGGTCGGGATTGACGATGACGTCGCCGATGTCCCTGGGCAGGCCGTCCTCCTTGAGGAACAGTTTGCGGCTGGCCGGCGTCTGGCGCAGGCGTTCCAGGGTCGTGACTCGTCCGTAGCGGTCGGGCTGCACCCAGAAACTGTACACGGCCGGCCGCACCATGTAGCCGTTGCGGGCATAGGCCACCGCCGGCGCCACGATGCGCGACAGGTTCCAGGTGCCGTACTGCTCGATCGCTTCGGCATAGGCCTTCAGCGACAGCGGCACGGTGATCGACTTGTAGCCGGCGTCGTTGACCTGGCCCTTGAGGATGAAGCCGAAGCCGTCGCGCGTCTCGCCGACGATCAGCTTCTCCCACATGTCCGGCGTCGACCGGGCCGGACACTTGCCGTGGAAGTCGATGAAGCGGTGCATGCCCTTGCCCGGCATGTAGACCTGCATCGAGCCGAAGCCGGCGATGCCCGCCATCAGCGGATCGACCACGCCCTGCACGAAGGCGCAGGCGATCGCCGCATCGACCGCATTACCGCCCTGGCGCAACACGTCGGCGCCGGCCTCCACCGCTTCCGGCTGCGGCGCGCAGATCATCGCTTCGGCCATGGTCGCTCCCCGTTCTTTCTCGTTCTGGAAGCGATTGTTCCCGCCTCGCGCGAACCGGGCAACGGTTTTGTCGGACGGAATGTCAGGCGGCGTCGGCGGCGCGGGTGCGCGGGCGCATGCGCAGCATGGTGTCGATGGTGATCGAGCGCAGCGTGGCCTCGGCAATCTCGCCCATTTCGTCCAGCACCATGCCCAGCGCCTGGCCGGTCTCGGTGTCCTGGCCCGGCTCGACCGTGTCGCCATGCAGCGATTCGAACAGCGACACCACGTCCCACAGGGTCACGCGCTTGGCGTTGGCGACGAAGCGATAGCCGCCGCCGACGCCGCGCTCGGCCTCGACCAGCCCGGCGCGGCCCAGCTCGCGCAGCACCTTGGCGAGATGGTTGGTCGAGATGGCGTAGCGCTGGGCGATGTCGGAGGCGGAGAGCTGCTGTGCCGGATCGCGCGCCAGCTCCAGCAGCGAATAGATGGCAAACCGCGTCGCCTTCTGCAGCTTCATGCGCGGATCTCCATTTCCAGTTCCAGCGACGGTCCCGCCATCATCCCCTGGCTGCGGAAGAAGGACAGGATCAGGTGGTCGCGCCGGTCGACCATGGTGCGCACCGAGCGTATGCCGGCGGCGCGGAAGCGGGCGCAGACGGCGTCGAACAGCAGGGTGCCGATGCCGCCCAGCCGGGTCTCGGGATCGACATTGATGGCGAACACCCAGCCGGCCGGCGGCGAGCCGAATTCCCAGGCGCGGATTTCGCCGATGACGAACCCCAGCAGCCTGCCCTCGCCCGTCTCCGCCACCAGGAAGTAGCGGTCGGCCGAGCCATCGCCATAGCGACGCAGCATGTCCTGCCAATAGGCCAGCTTGGCCGCTCCGGTGATGCGTTGATCAAGTGCCGAGATGGCCGGCAGATCAGCCGATTCGGCAGCCCGTACAACGGGTTGCAGGCCGGCAACCGGTTCCGGCAGCTGCTCCACAGGCTTTATGTGCGGCTTTCGACTCATCGCATTGACACGGTGCGACAACCCGCCTAGTTTGTAAATAGGTATTTTCGTACTGTTATTCCAAATACGACAGATCGACCGGAGAAACGCCATGGCCGCCCCCCAGCTCGCCGACGCCGCTGTCGCTGCAACGCCGATCGATTTCGCGACCGAACCGGCGCGCTACCGGCACTGGAAACTGGCGGTCGACGGCCCCATCGCCACCCTGACCCTGGACGTGCAGGAGGATGCGACCTTACGGCCGGGCTACAAGCTGAAGCTCAATTCCTACGATCTGGGCGTCGACATCGAGCTTTACGACGCCGTGCAGCGGCTGCGCTTCGAGCATCCGCAGGTGGCGGCGGTGATCGTGCAGTCGGGCAAGGACCGCGTCTTCTGCTCCGGCGCCAACATCAACATGCTCGGCCTGTCGAGCCACGACCACAAGGTCAATTTCTGCAAATTCACCAACGAGACCCGCATCGGCATCGAGGATTCCAGCGAGAACTCGGGCCAGGCTTTCGTCTGCGCCATCAACGGCACCGCCGCCGGCGGCGGCTACGAGCTGGCGCTGGCGTGCGACGAGATCATCCTGGCCGATGACGGCTCCTCCTCCGTCTCGCTGCCCGAGCTGCCGCTGCTGGCGGTGCTGCCGGGCACCGGCGGACTGACGCGGCTGGTCGACAAGCGCCGCGTGCGCCACGACCACGCCGACTATTTCTGCACCATCTCCGAGGGCATCCGCGGCAAGCGCGCGGTGGACTGGCGCCTGGTCGACCAGATCGTGCCGCGCTCCAAGCTGGAAGAGGTCGCGAAGGCGCGCGCCGAAGCGCTGGCGGCCAAGTCGGGCCGGCCGAAGAACGCACAGGGGATTGCCCTGACGACGCTCAACCGCCGTTTCGAGGCCGACCGCATCGTCTACGATCACCTGACCATCGAGATCGACCGCGACAACCGCGCCGCCACCTTCGTCATCCAGGGGCCAAAGGAAGCGCCGCCGCAGGAGGCGGCCGCCATCCATGCCCAGGGCGTGAAGTTCTGGCCGCTGGCCATCGCCCGCGAGCTGGACGACGCCATCCTGCATCTGCGCGCCAACGAGGGCGATATCGGCACCTGGGTGTTCCGCACCGTCGGCAACCCGGAACTGGTCGCGGCGGCCGACGAAGCGCTGCTGGCGAACGGCGAGGACTGGCTGGTGCGCGAGATCGGCCATTACCTGAAGCGCACGCTGAAGCGCGTCGACGTTTCCTCGCGCAGCCTGATCGCGCTGGTCGAACAGGGAAGCTGCTTCGCCGGCACCTTGCTGGAGCTGGTGCTGGCCGCCGACCGCAGCTTCATGCTCAGCGGCGCCATGGAAGGCTCCAACCTGCCGCCGGCCTCGCTGCGCCTCACCGGGATGAATTTTGGCCGCCTGCCGATGGGCAACGGTCTGACCCGCCTGCAGCGCCGCCTCTTCGCCACACCGGAAAAGGCGGAAGCGATGAAGGGCGAGATCGGACGCGCCATCGAGGCGGAGGAAGCCGAGGAACTGGGCCTGGTCACCTTCATTCCCGACGATATCGACTGGGAGGACGAGGTGCGGCTGGCGATCGAGGAGCGCGCCGCCTTCTCGCCCGACGGGCTGACCGGCATGGAAGCCAATCTGCGCTTTCCCGGCCCCGAGACCATGGAAACCAAGATCTTCGCCCGCCTGTCGGCGTGGCAGAACTGGATCTTCCAGCGGCCCAACGCGGCCGGCGGCGAGGGCGCGCTGAAGCTTTACGGCACCGGCCAGAAGGCCAAGTTCGATCGACGGAGGGTGTGACCATGTCCATCAACTATTCGGAAAAGATTCCCAACAACGTCGATCTGGCCTCCGACCGCCGCCTGCAGCGGGCGCTGGAGAACTGGCAGCCGGCCTATCTGCAATGGTGGAGGGACATGGGGCCGGACGGCGCGCAGGAGCTGGACGTCTATCTGCGCACCGCCGTATCGACCGACGCCAATGGCTGGGCCCAGTTCGGCCACGTGAAGATGCCGGACTATCGCTGGGGCATCTTCCTCGCCGACCGTGAGGCCGACCGCAGGATCAACTTCGGCGACAATCTGGGCGCGCCGGCCTGGCAGGACGTGCCGGGCGAGCATCGCGCCACGCTGCGCCGGCTGATCGTGACCCAGGGCGACACCGAGCCGGCCTCGGTCGAGCAGCAGCGGCTTTTGGGCAAGACCGCGCCCTCGCTCTACGACCTGCGCAACCTGTTCCAGGTCAATGTCGAGGAAGGCCGGCATCTGTGGGCCATGGTCTACCTGCTGCACGCCTATTTCGGCCGCGACGGGCGCGAGGAGGCGGAAGCCATGCTGGAACGCCATTCGGGCGATCCGGACAAGCCGCGCATCCTGGGCGCCTTCAACGAGGAGACGCCGGACTGGCTGTCCTTCTTCATGTTCACCTACTTCACCGACCGCGACGGCAAGTACCAGCTCGCCTCGCTGGCCGAGTCCGGCTTCGACCCGCTGGCGCGCACCTGCAAGTTCATGCTGACCGAGGAAGCGCACCACATGTTCGTCGGCGAGACCGGCATCGGCCGCATCATCCAGCGCAGTTGCGAGCTGATGCGCGAGCACCGGACCGACGACGTGCGCGCCTTCGGCGGCATCGACCTGCCAACGATCCAGAAATACCTGAACTTCCACTTCTCGGTGTCGCTCGACCTGTTCGGGCAGGAACTCTCGACCAACGCCGCCAACTACTACACGGCGGGGCTGAAGGGCCGCTTCCTGGAGACCAGGATCGCCGACGACCACCGGCTGACCGACGCCGGCTACAAGGTCACCACCTTCCGCGACGGGCAGCTCATCGAGGCCGAGGCGCCGGCGCTGACGGCGCTGAACGAGCGGCTGCGCCAGGACTATATCGACGACTGCGCCCGCGGCCTGGTGCGCTGGAACAAGGCGATCGAGAAGGCCGGCATCGATTTCGAGCTGAAGCTGCCGCATCGCGGCTTCCACCGCGCCATCGGCGCCTTCGCCGAGGCCCGCCTGTCGCCGGACGGCAAGGTGCTGAGCGAGGCGCAGTGGCGCGAGAACGCCCATCGCTGGCTGCCGAGCGACGAGGACCGCGCCTTCGTGAAATCGCTGATGGCCGGCGCGGTGATCGAGCCGGGCAAGTACGCCAACTGGATCGCCCCGCCGGCGCGCGGCATCAACAACCAGCCGGTCGATTTCGAGTACGTGCGCTTCAACTGAGCGCGTCGTCCAGTTCGACCAGCACCGGCTGATGGTCGGAAACCTGCGTGTCCGTGTCGTAGAACACCCGGCGCAGGCGCGGGCGCAGATCGGGCGTCAGCAGGACGAAGTCGCAGCAATGCGGCTGCTTGTAGCGCTGGTCATGGATGCAGAACGAGAACGGATGCGCTTGGCCGGGATGCAGCGCCGTCCAGGCGTCAGCCAGGCCCGGTGCGCCGTCCTCGCCCGGCGCCAGCAGCCGGACGAAAGTCGGATCGTCCGCGACCATGTTGAAATCGCCGGCCACGATGGCCGAGCCGCTTTCCGGCAGCGGTGCGAAAACCCCCGCCCCGGCAATCGCCCCCTGCCGATACCGCGCCCTGCCCTGGTCCAGCACGCGACGAATCGCGTCCACCTGCACCTCGCGCTGATGCGCGGAATAATACTCCAGATGCGTCGTCATAACGCGCAGCGGCCCCCAGGGCGCCTGCACGACAGCGTCGAGCAGCAGCCGCGGCATGGACCGCTTGCCGTCGGCAATCCAGGGCAAGCCATGGCGCAGCACCCGTCCCACGGGATAGCGCGACAGGATCATGTTGCCGAAGCGCCGGCGGCCGCCGCTTTCGTCGGGCACGTCGACGGCGATGCCTTCGATGGCGGCAAAGTCCGGCAGCAGGCCGGCGAGTGCGGCGAACTGGTTGCCGCCGGCGCCGCCCTTGAGATCGGGGAAATTGTCGGCCACTTCCTGCAGGCACAGCACGTCGAAATCGGCCATGGCCCGGGCATGGGCAACGATGCGGCGCAGGTCGAGCCGGCCGTCGATGCCCAGCCCCCACTGGATGTTCCAGGTGATCAGCTTCACGATCTGGTTCCTGCGAATTGCGTATTGGCGGGGCGGGTTTGCAATCGACCGGTTTGCTTCCCACTGTCCATCATTTAATCTTCGCCAACAACGAAAAGAACCGGCGGGAGACGGCAGCATGCAGAAATCCGGGGTAACGGTCAGGCCGGGTAAAGGCGCTGGCGAGATCCTGCTGGCGGAAGCCTTCAACGTCGCCGTGCCCTTCATCGACCGTCATCTCGGCGAGGGCCGCGGCAGCAAGCTCGCCATCCGCACCGCGCGCGAGGACGTCACCTACGCCCAGCTTGCCGAGCGGGTGAACCGGGCCGGCAATGCACTGATAGGGCTGGGACTGCAGCGCGGCGAGCGGCTGCTGATGGTGGTGAAGGACTGTCCGGCCTTTTTCTATGCCTTCTGGGGCGCCATCAAGGCCGGCATCGTGCCAGTGCCACTGAACACGCTGCTGCGCGCCGCCGACTATGCCTACATCATCGAGAATTCCGGCTGCGCGGCGCTGCTCTATTCGCCCGACTATGCCAGTGAGGTCGAGCCGGCGCTGGGCCAGTCGCCGCACAAGCCGCGCTCGGTGCTGCGCACCGAAGGCGATGCCGGCAGTTTCGACGCGCTGCTGGCCACCGCCACCCCGACGCTCGATCCGGTGATGTCGACGCCGGAATCGGACTGCTTCTGGCTCTATTCCTCGGGCTCGACCGGCCGGCCCAAGGGCGCGGTGCATCTGCAGCGCGACATGGTGTTCACCAGCCAGCATTACGGCGTCGAGACGCTAGGCGCGCGCGACAGCGACGTCTTCTTCTCCGCCGCCAAGCTGTTCTTCGCCTATGGCCACGGCAATGCGATGACCTTCCCGCTCTGGGTCGGCGGCACCGCCATCCTCAGCGACGAGCGCCCCTCGCCGCCCATGACCTTCGCCGTCATCGAACGCTTCCGGCCGACGCTCTATTTCGGCGTGCCGACGCTCTACGCCGCCCAGCTCCAGGCGCTGGAGCAGGCCACGCCCGACCTCTCCTCGATCCGCGCCTGCGTCTCCGCCGGTGAGGCGCTGCCGGCCGACATCTTCCGGCGCTGGAAGGAGAAGACCGGGCTGACCATCCTCGACGGCATCGGCTCGACCGAGGCGCTGCACATCTTCATCTCCAACCGGCTGGACGACGTGAAGCCGGGCGCCAGCGGCCGCCTGGTCCCCGGCTACGAGGCGCGCATCCTCGACGAGCACAGCCAGCCGGTCGCTGATGGCGAGCCGGGCAAGCTGTGGATCAGGGGCAGGTCGACCGCCAAGTACTACTGGAACAATCCCGCCAAGACGGCGGAGACCATGGTCGATGGCTGGCTCAATACCGGCGACACCTACAGCCGCGATTCGGACGGCTACTACACCTATGGCGGCCGGTCGGACGACATGCTGAAGGTGGGCGGCATCTGGTGCTCGCCGTTCGAGATCGAGGCGCGGCTGATCGAGCATGTCGCCGTGCTGGAGGCCGCCATCGTCGGCCGCGCCGACAGCGACGGGCTGATCAAGCCGGAAGCGCATATCGTGCTGAAGGACCTCGCCGTCATCGCCACCGACGACGGCGCCGCGCTGCGCCGGGCGCTGCTGGAACACTGCAAGAGCGGGCTGGCGCCGTACAAGTATCCGCGCTGGATCAACTTTGTCGCCGAACTGCCCAAGACGGCGACCGGCAAGATCCAGCGCTTCCGCCTGCGCCAGTAGCCGGCGCAATTCGGCATTGCCGCTACCGGATTGGACGCGCTAACGGAATCAGCGCTTGTTAGGCATGCCAACAATGCTAGATTTGGGGCAAATCCGCTGTTTTCACGGCGGCGCTCTGCTAAAGTGCGATCCAATCCCAAGGTCGGCCAACGACCGTTTCCATTCCATGACGGGAGGCTCACGATGAAAATGAAACTGCTCGCCGCTGCCTCGGCGCTGGCGCTGCTGTCGGCGCCGGCTCTGGCGCAGCAAAAGACCGTCAAGATCGGGTTCATCACCACCCTGAGCGGTCCGCAGGCCATCATCGGCAACGACATGAGGAACTCGGTCGAGCTGGCACTCGATCACCTGGACCGCAAGATGGGCGGCCTGCCGGTCGAGGTGATCTACGAGGACGACAGCTTCAAACCCGATGTCGGCAAGCAGAAGTCCGAGAAGCTGGTGCAGCAGGACAAGGTCAATTTCGTCGCCGGCTACATCTGGTCGAACGTGCTGCTGGCCTCGCTCAAGAGCGTGACCGACGACGGCGACACGATCCTGATCTCGTCCAATGCCGGCCCCTCGCAGATCGCCGGCGAGCTGTGCAACAAGAACTACTTCTCGACCTCGTGGCAGAACGACCAGACCACCATGGCCATGGGCGAGCAGCTCAACAAGGCCGGGGTCAAGAAGGTCTACCTGATGGCCCCCAACTACGCCGCCGGCAAGGACATGCTGCAGGGCGTGCGCCGCAGCTACAAGGGCGAGGTCATCGGCGAGGACCTGACCAAGTGGCCCGACCAGCTCGACTTCTCCGCCGAGCTGGCCAAGATCCAGGCCGCCAAGCCGGATGCGGTGTTCGTGTTCTACCCCGGCGCCGCCGGCGTGCAGTTCCTGACCCAGTACGCCCAGGCCGGCCTGAAGGGCACGATCCCGCTCTACACCGCCTTCACCATCGACGCCACCACCCTGCCGCAGCAGAAGGAGCTGGCGCTGGGCGTGCTGGGCGCCCAGACCTGGGTCAACGATCTACCCAACGACGCCAACCGGCGGTTCGTCGCCGACTTCCGCAAGAAGTACGGCAACTACCCCTCCTTCTACGGCCAGCAGAGCTATGACGCGATCATGCTGATCAACAGCGCGGTGGTCGGGCTGAACGGCGACCTGTCCAACAAGGACAAAGTGCGCGCCGAGCTGAAGAAGGCCAACTTCACCTCGACCCGCGGGCCGTTCAAGTTCAACACCAACCAGTTCCCGATCCAGAACGTCTACATCCAGGAGACGGTCAAGGATAGCGACGGCAACCTGACGCTGAAGACGGTCGAGACCATCATGCGGGACTTCAAGGACCCGTATCACGAAAAGTGCCCGATGAAGTAACCGTGCCCTAGTCTGACAGGCGGGAGCGCTCCGGACCCGGAACGCTCCCGCTTCGTTTATCGGCGCCCCCATAACTTTGACATGGACCCGCAACTCACCCTCATCCTCATCCAGCTCCTGAACGGACTGCAGCTCGGGCTGTTGATGTTCCTGCTGGCGGCCGGCCTGACGCTGACTTTCGGCATCATGGACCTCGTCAACCTGGCGCATGGCTCGCTCTACATGATGGGGGCCTACTTCGCCGTCACCTTCATCGGCCTGACCGATTCCTTCATCCTGGGCGCGCTGCTGGCGCTTGTCGCCGCCCTGCTGCTGGGCGTGGTGGTCGAAGCGATCGTGATGCGCCGCCTCTACCGGCGCGACCATCTCGACCACGTGCTGGCCACCTTCGGCCTGATCCTGTTCTTCAACGAGCTGGTGCGCGCGGTGTGGGGACCGGCCGGCTTCAGCATCCCCGTCCCGTCCTGGCTGTCGCACACCATCCAGCTGCTGCCGGGCATGCTCTATTCCGCCTATCGCTTCGCCATCATCGTGGTCGGGCTGGCGGTGGCCGTTTTCCTGGCCTTCCTGGTGACGCGCACCCGCACCGGCATGTGGATCAGGGCCGGCGCCTCCAACCGCACCATGATCGGCGCGCTGGGCGTCAACGTGAAGCTGCTGTTCACCCTGGTCTTCGGGCTCGGCTCGGTGCTGGCGGCGCTGGCCGGGCTGATGGCGGCGCCGATCGTCACCGTGCAGATCGGCATGGGCGACAACATCCTGATCCTGGCCTTCGTCATCATCGTCATCGGCGGCATCGGCTCGATCAAGGGCGCCTTCATCGCCGCCATGATGGTCGGCATGATCGACACGTTCGGCCGCGCCTTCCTGCCCGACCTGCTCAAGACCTTCCTGTCGACCAGCGCCACCAGCACCGCCGCCCCCGCTCTGTCGTCGATGCTGATCTACCTGGTGATGGCCGGCGTGCTGGTGTGGCGGCCCACCGGCCTGTTCGGGGCAAGGGGCTGACATGCAGACCGCCGCCGCCCTGCGCGACCCGCGCATCCTGCTGACCGTGGCGCTGCTGGCCGCGGCGGCAGCGCTGCCGTTCTTCGCCGACAATTTCGAGATTTCCTTCGCCTCGCGCATCGTCATCTGGACCATCGCCGCCGTCAGCCTGAACATCATCCTGGGCTATGGCGGCATGGTCAGCTTCGGCCACGCCGCCTATCTGGGCATCGGCGGCTATGCCATGGGCATCATGGCGCATCACGGCATCGGCAGCGGTTTCCTGCAATGGCCCGTCGCCATGCTGGCCTCCGCATTCTGGGCGCTGGTGGTCGGCGCGCTGTCGATGCGCACGCGCGGCGTCTACTTCATCATGATCACGCTGGCCTTCGCCCAGCTCGTCTACTTCGTCGGCGTCGGGCTGGAGGCCTATGGCGGCGACGACGGGCTGACGATCTACCGGCGCAGCGAGTTCGTCGGCATCCTGAACCTGAAGGACCGCGCCACCTTCTACTGGACCTGCTTCGTGCTGATGCTGGGCGCGTTCTATCTCTGCCACCGGCTGGTCAACTCGCGCTTCGGCATGGTGCTGCGCGGCTCGAAGTCGAACGACGTGCGCATGCTGGCGCTGGGCTTCCCGACCATCCGCTACCGCCTCGCCGCCTTCACCCTGGCCGGGGCCATGTGCGGCCTGGCCGGCGCGCTGCTGGCCAACCAGACCGATTTCATCTCGCCGTCGATGATGCACTGGACCGCCTCGGGCGACCTGATCGTCATCGTTGTGCTGGGCGGCATGGGCACGCTGTTCGGACCGCTCTACGGCGCCATCGCCTTCTTCGTGCTGGAGGAAAGCCTGAAGCCGCTGATCGACCTGGTGCGGCCGGGCTGGGGCGACTACTGGCGGCTGCTGTTCGGGCCGCTGCTGGTCATCGTCGCGCTCTATGCCCGCGGCGGCCTCGACGGCTTGTTCAGCCGCGCCGTGCCGGGGCCGCGCCATGGTTGAACCGCTGCTGGCCATCGACGGGCTGACCAAGCGCTTCGGCGGGCTTATCGCCACCGACAATCTCTCGCTGCAGGTCGACGCCGGGGAAATCCACGCCCTGATCGGCCCCAACGGCGCCGGCAAGACCACCCTGGTGGCGCAGCTCATGGGCCAGCTGCCCTGCGACGCCGGCCGCATCGTGTTCGCCGGCACCGACATCACCCGCCTGCCCATCCATCGCCGCGTCGCCGCCGGCCTGGCACGCTCGTTCCAGATCACCAGCGTGCTGCGCGACTTCACCGCGCTCGACAACGTGGCGCTGGCGATCCAGGCGCACCAGGGCCACTCCTTCCGTTTCTGGCGGCCGGCGCAGGACGACCCCGCCCTGCGCCAGCCGGCGCGGGCCATTCTCGACCAGCTCGGCCTGGGCGCGCGGGCGGCGATGCCGGCCGCCACTCTCTCCTACGGCGAGCAGCGCCAGCTGGAGATCGCCATGGCGCTGGCCGGCGATCCGCGCCTGCTGCTGCTGGACGAGCCGATGGCGGGCATGGGCGCCGACGAATCGGCCCGCATGGTGGATTTCCTGCGGCGGCTGAAAGGCCAGCGCACCATCCTGCTGATCGAGCACGACATGGACGCCGTCTTCGCCCTAGCGGACCGCATCACCGTGCTGGTCTATGGCCGCGCCATCGCCACCGGCACGCCAACGCAGATCCGCGCCAATCAGGAGGTACGCAGGGCCTATCTCGGCGAGGAGCACGCCGATGCTTAGCGTCGCCGGCATCGAGACCTTCTACGGCGCCAGCCAGGCGCTGTTCGGCATGGAGCTGACGGTGCAGGCCGGCGAGGTGGTGACCCTGATGGGCCGCAACGGCATGGGCAAGACCACCACCGTCAATTCGATCATGGGCATCGTCGCCCCGCGCGCCGGCTCGGTCGAGTTCGGAGGCCAGGCGGTGCGCGGGCTGCCGGCCTACCGCATCGCCAAGCTGGGCATCGGCCTGGTGCCCGAGGGCCGCCAGATCTTCCCCAACCTGACGGTGCGCGAGAACCTCGTGGCCGCCGCCGCCAACCGCGACGCACGCGGCAATCCCTGGACCTTGGCGCGGGCTTTCGAGCTGTTCCCGCGGCTGGCGGAGCGGCAGGGCAACATGGGCAACCAGCTCTCCGGCGGCGAGCAGCAGATGCTGGCGATCGGCCGGGCGCTGATGACCAATCCCCGGCTGCTGATCCTCGACGAGGCCACCGAAGGGCTGGCGCCGCTGATCCGGCAGGAAATCTGGCACTGCCTGGAGGGGCTGAAGCGGGCCGGCCAGTCGATCCTGGTGATCGACAAGAACGTGCAGGCGCTGATCCGGCTGGCCGACCGGCATTACATCATCGAGAAGGGCCGCGTCGTGTGGACCGGCAATTCGGCCGCGCTGGCGGCCGTCCCGGAGCTGCAGCACCGCTATCTGGGCGTCTGATCCGGCCCGGTCTGGCGCTTTTTCGCCCCACCTGTATCGGAGAACGCACGCTTCCCCCGCCGACGCCGCTACCGGACCGGCGGCGCTTTACACGCCGCACCGCACTGCCTATGAATCGCCTCAGCCGTCGCGCGGCGCGTCGCTGCGCCGGGTCGCCCTCTCACCGCAAAGGGAATGCAGCCATTATGAAACTTCCGGTTATCGGCATTGGCCTCGTTGCCGCCCTCGCTGCGGCGCCGGCCCTGGCGCAGAACCAGGTCAACGTCTACAACTGGTCCGACTACATCGCCGAGGACGCGGTCGACAATTTCACCCAGGCCACGGGCATCAAGGTCAACTATTCGGTCTACGATTCCAACGAGACGCTGGACGCCAAGCTGCGCGCCGGCCGCTCGTCGGGCTACGATGTGGTGGTGCCGACCGCCTCGCCCTTCCTGGTGCGGCAGATCCCGGCCGGCATCTACCAGAAGCTCGACAAGTCGAAGCTGAAGAACCACGGCAACCTCGATCCCGTGATCATGCAGCAGCTCGCCAAGTACGATCCAGGCAACCAGTACGCCGTGCCGTGGATGTGGGGCACGACCGGCATCGGCTACAACGTCGACAAGGTCAAGGAGGCGCTGCCCGACGCCCCGGTCGATTCGCTGCGCATGATCTTCGATCCCGAAGTGGCCTCGAAGCTGAAGGATTGCGGCATCATGGTGCTGGACAGCCCGACCGACATGATCCCGGCGGCGCTGAAGTACCTGAAGCTCGATCCCGACAGCAAGAATCCGGCCGATCTGCAGAAGGCGGCCGACGCCTTCAAGGCGGTGCGGCCCTATATCCGCCGCTTCCATTCCTCGGAGTACATCAACGCGCTGGCGCAGGGCAATGTCTGCGTCGCCTTCGGCTACAGCGGCGACATCCTGCAGGCCGCCGACCGCGCCGCCAACAGCAACAACAACGTCAACATCGAGTACGCCATTCCCAGGGAAGGCGCGCTGCTGTGGATCGACGTGATGGCGATCCCGGTCGGCGCCCCCAACCTGGAGAACGCCTACAAGTGGATCGATTACCTGCTCGATCCCAAGGTGGCGGCGGAGAGCTCCAACTTCGTCGGCTACGCCAACGGCAACGCCAAGTCGAAGGAATTCCTCGACAAGGAAGTGGCGGAGAACGAGAGCATCTATCCCTCCGACGAGGTGATGGCGAACCTGTACACGATCAGTGCCGCCGATCGCCAGTACGAGCAGACCCGCACCCGGACCTGGACCTCGATCAAGACCGGCAGGTAAGACGAAGATAAGCATTTGCGGGCGGCCGCGCAGGCCGCCCGTCCCTCCCTTTTCGACGGAGCACCCTCCCCGAAATGGCGATTGCCGACAGCGCCCGTGCCCGCCGCGCTCCCGAGCCCTGGAACGATCCGGCGGCGGTGCCCTATGTGCGCATCGAGAATGTCGTCAAGCGGTTCGGCGACTTCACCGCCGTCAACGACGTGACCCTCAACATCTATCGCGGCGAGCTGTTCGCCCTGCTCGGCGGATCGGGCAGCGGCAAGACGACCTTGCTGCGCATGCTGGCCGGCTTCGAGACGCCGACGGAAGGACGCATCCTGATCGACGGCGTCGACATGGCTGGGGTAGCGCCCTACGACCGGCCGGTCAACATGATGTTCCAGTCCTATGCGCTGTTCCCGCACATGAACGTGGAACAGAACATCGCCTTCGGGCTGAAGCAGGACGGGCTGCCCAAGGCGCAGATCGCCGAGCGCGTCGCCGGCATCCTCGACATGGTGCAGATGTCGCAGTTCGCCCGGCGCAAGCCGCACCAGCTTTCCGGCGGCCAGCGCCAGCGCGTCGCCCTGGCCCGCGCCCTGGTCAAGCAGCCCAAGCTGCTGCTGCTCGACGAACCGCTGGGAGCGCTGGACAAGAAGCTGCGCGAGCAGACCCAGTTCGAATTGATGAACATCCAGGAGAAGGTCGGCATCACCTTCGTCATGGTCACGCACGACCAGGAGGAGGCCATGACCATGGCCTCCCGCATCGCGGTGATGGATCGCGGCGAGATCGTCCAGGTCGGCAATCCCAACGAGATCTACGAATATCCCAACAGCCGCTTCGTGGCCGATTTCATCGGCTCGGTGAACATGTTCGAGGGCCGCATCGTCGAGGACGAATCGGATCACGTGATCATCGATTCGCCGACGCTGGGCGGCACCGTCTATGTCGACCACGGCGTTTCCGCCGCCCCCGCCGCCACGGTCTGGGTGGCGATCCGGCCGGAGAAGGTCAAGATCACCCGCACCCGGCCGCAAGGCGCCCACAACATCGCCCACGGCACGGTGCGCGACATCGGCTATCTGGGCGACGTCTCCAACTACTACGTGACGCTGGACTCGGGCGAGACCATGGAAGCCACGCTGCCCAACCTGGTGCGCCTGGCCGAACCGGCGGTTTCCTGGGACGAGGAGGTCTGGCTGTCCTGGGAGGCGGAGAACGCCATCGTGCTGACGTCATGACGGGACGGGCCTGACCATGGCGCGCCCGGAACCCGCCTATCTCTCCGGTGACGAGGCGCGGGTCGTCGGCTTCGTCGAGGGCCTGCATCTGCGGCTGATGCAGTTCGCCCTCTACCGCGGCGCGATCGTGCTGAGCCGGCGGCTGGGCATCACCGGCGCCCGCTTCGTCGTCGCCGTTCCCTATGTCTGGCTGCTGCTGTTCTTCCTGGCGCCGTTCCTGATCGTGCTGGCGATCAGCTTCGCCACGCCCAACGAGATGGTGCCGCCGTTCGAGTTCTCCGCCTTCGCCGAAGGCACCATCAACCTTGCCGAGGCGGTGGAGAAATACGCCTTCATCCTCAGCGACAGCCTGTACGTGTCGGCCTATCTCTCCTCGCTGCGCATCGCCGCCATCAGCACGCTGCTGACCTTGCTGATCGGCTATCCGCTGGCCTACGGCATTGCCCGCACCTCCGACCGCTGGCGGGCGCCGCTGCTGATGCTGGTGATCCTGCCGTTCTGGACCTCGTTCCTGATCCGCATCTACGCCTGGATCGGCATCCTGGGCGAGACCGGGCTGCTCAACCAGGTCCTGCTCGGCATCGGCATCGTCGACCGGCCGCTGTCGCTGCTCGGCACCGAATGGGCGATCTTCTTCGGCATCGTCTACGCCTACCTGCCGTTCATGGTGCTGCCGCTCTACGCCACGCTGGAGAAGATGGACCTGTCGCTGCTGGAGGCGGCGGCCGACCTCGGCGCGCGCCCGTTCAAGGCGTTCCTCACCGTCACCCTGCCGCTGTCGCTCCCCGGCATCCTGGCCGGCTGCATGCTGGTCTTCATCCCGGCGGTGGGCGAATTCGTCATCCCCGATCTGCTGGGCGGATCGGAAACCCTGATGATCGGCAAGGTGCTGGCGGACGAGTTCTTCCTCAACCGCGACTGGCCGCTGGCCTCCGCCGTCGCCATCACCATGCTGCTGATCCTGGTGCTGCCCATCGTGCTGTTCCAGCGCCTGCGCGCCCGCCAGGCCGCACAGGAGGGCTGAAGCGATGCTGGACCGGCGCTCGCGCTTCATCCTGACGGCGATGGTGTTCGCCTTCGCTTTCCTCTACATCCCGATCGTCTCGGTGATCGTCTATTCCTTCAACGAGTCGCGGCTGGTCACGGTGTGGAGCGGCTTCTCGCTGCGCTGGTGGCGGGCGCTGCCCGACAATCGCGACATGGTGTCCGCCGCCCTGCTGTCGCTGCAGATCGCCTTCGTGACGGCCACCGTCGCGGTCATCCTCGGCACCTTCGCCGGCGTGGCGCTGGCGCGCTACCGGCGCTTCCGCGGCCGTACCTTCTTCACCGGCCTGATCACCGCCCCGCTGGTGATGCCGGAAGTCATCATGGGCATCTCCATGCTGCTGCTGTTCGTCACCCTGCAGCAGGTGATCGGCTGGCCGGAGCGCGGCTTCACCACCGTCGCCATCGCCCATATCACCTTCACCATGGCCTATGTCGCCGTCATCGTGCAGTCGCGGCTGGTGACGTTCGACTATGCGCTGGAGGAGGCGGCGCAGGATCTGGGCGCGCGGCCGGCCAAGGTGTTCTTCGTCATCACCCTGCCGATCATCGCCCCCGCACTGGTCTCGGGCTGGCTGCTGGCCTTCACCCTGTCGCTGGACGACCTGGTCATCGCCCAGTTCGTCACCGGCCCGGCCGACACCACCCTGCCGATCCTGGTCTATTCCAGCGTCCGCCGCGGCGTCAGCCCGGAGATCAACGTGCTAGCCTCGATCATCGTCGGCATCGTCACTATCGGCATCATCGTCGCCACCATCGTCCTGCAGCGCCAGCAGCGCCGCCGCCAGCGCGAAGCCCAGGCGGGTTGACAGCGCTGCTATAGACACGGCTTCACCTGTCAGGGCGAACCGAACTGCGGGCGATGCCGCCAAACCCCCTGTTTGCTCCATACCTGCATGAGCAGAGCGATCCGCTTGATTGGAGGGAAGCACAAGCGCTTCCCTCCAATCGCAATTCGCTCTACGGTGAAACATGAAGATTTATGTTTTCCAGTCCGGCAACCGGACGGGTTTCAAGTTCAAGTTCGGCTTCACGCCCAATCGCGAAGGCAGCAATCTGCCGGCCGATGGCGCGCCATGGACGCCGCTCAAGATGCTTGATATCGGCGCCGCCGGCGGATTGAAGCACAACTCCCCCGGCATATCGCCCATTCTCGACGGCATTCAAACCAAGGGCTTCGCCGTCAGCAACGTCAATCCCGCCCCTTCCTGAGCAACCCTCGCCTGGGCATCGGCTTCCGCAGCAGCGCCCGGCCGCGCGGCGACAGCCGGTAGCCGATTTTCAGGCTTTCGGTCAGCCAGCGACGAAAGGCCAGGTCGAACTCGCCGACCTGACCTTCTCCAGAATCGCGGCGCGGAACAGCATCAGGCGTTGGCCCGCTCCATCATGGCCTGCAGCAGCACCTGGCAGCCCGCCGCGGCATCATCCTGCGTCGCCGCCTCGATCTCGTTGTGGCTGATGCCCGCTTCGCAGGGGATGAACACCATGGCCGCAGGTGCGACGCGGGCGATGTAGCAGGCGTCGTGGCCGGCGCCGGAGACGATCTCCATCGCCGGATAGCCCGCCTTCTCCGCCGCCCGGCGCACGGCCTCGACGCAGTGCGGATCGAACGGCTGCGGCGGGAAGTACCAGATCGGCTCGATCTTCATTTCCAGCCCGTGCGCGCCGGCGATCCGTTCTGCCTCGTCCCGCATTTCCCGGTCCATCCCGGTCAGGACCGCATCGTCGGGATGGCGCAGTTCCAGGGTCATCGACACGCGGCCGGGAATGGTGTTGCGCGACTGCGGCATCGAATTGATCACGCCGACCGTGGCGCGGCCGTTCTCGCGCGCGGTGGCGATGCGGCGGGCGGCCACGATCAGCTCCGCCGCCCCGACCAGCGCGTCCTTGCGCAGCTCCATCGGCGTGGTGCCGGCATGGCTCTCCATGCCGACGATGTCGATCTCGTACCAGCGCTGGCCCTGGCCGCCGGTGACGATGCCGATGGTCTTCTCGCGGTTCTCCAGGATCGGGCCCTGCTCGATATGGGCCTCGAAATAGGCGCCGATGCGGAACCCGACCGGCTCCGGCCCGGCATAGCCGATGCGCTGCAGCTCCTCGCCGAAGCGCTTGCCCTCGGGATCGGTGCGCGAGAGCGCGTAGTCGAGATCGAAGGCGCCGGCGAAGACGCCCGAGGCCACCATGGCCGGGGCGAAACGGGCGCCCTCCTCGTTGGTCCACACCGCCACCTCGACCGGGGCGTTGGTCTCGTAGCCGGCATCGTTCAGCGCCCGGATCACCTCCAGACCGGCCAGCACGCCATAGGCGCCGTCGAACTTGCCGCCGGTGGGCTGGCTGTCGAGATGCGAGCCGGTGACGACGGGCGGCAGGGAATTATCGCGCCCCCGGCGGCGGGCGAAGATGTTGCCGATGGCGTCGATGCGTACCTCGCAGCCCGCCTCCTTGCACCATTGCACGAACAGATCGCGCCCCTGCCGGTCGAGATCGCTCAGGGCGATGCGGCAGACGCCGCCTTTCTCCGTGGCGCCGATCTGGGCCATCTCCATCAGACTGGACCACAGGCGCTCGCCATCGATGCGCAGATTGTCCGCCATGACCTTGCCTATTTCTCCACCGTCACGCCGCGCCAGAACGCGACATGGCCCCTGATGTTGTCGGCCGCCTCCTTGGTCTCGGGATAGTACCAGGCGGCGTCCTTGTTCTCCTTGCCGTCGACCTCGAGCGTGTAGTAGCTGGCCGTGCCCTTCCACGGGCAGACCGTATGCGTGTCGGAAGGCCGGAAATATTGCCGTTTGATGGCCTCGGGCGGGAAATAGACGTTGCCCTCGACGGTCTCGAACCTGTCGCTCTCGGCAATCACCTTGCCGTTCCAGATGGCGCGCGGCATGGCGGTCTCCTATCGGGTCAGGGGAGCGGCGATGTAGCAGCCGAACTCGCGCGGGAAATCGACGCTGATGCGGGCATGCACCTTGCCCTGGCGATCGAAGAAGCGGCCGCGATCGGCGGTGGGGAACACGCCCTCGTGCCAGATGCCGGGATGGATGTAGAGCCCCTTGTCGCCCTTGAACCAGAAGGCGACGAAATCCTGCGGCCTCACCTCGTCGCCCGGCAGCGCCAGCGGCACCACGAAAGGCCCGGTGGCCAGCGGGAAGAACACCTGGCCGCCATCGGGATGGTAGTTGGCGTGCCACAGCAGCACTTTCTGCCGTTTCACCGTGGCGTTGGCCTCGCTCGACTGCGGCGGCTGGCAGGCGAAGCCCAGCACGTAGTCGTCGTCGACCGCATTGTTGCACCCGCGCAGCACGTCGCCGCGCCATTCGAACTCGAAAATGCCCTCGGTGGTGCCGCCCTGGTCGCCGGTGCCCGGATCGACCGGCCGGCGGCCCAACGCCGGCCAGCGCACGATCTCGACCGCACGCTGGTCCTGGTGATCGACCAGTTCGCCATACCCTTTCAGGGTCTCGGGCGTAGCCTCGACCAGCTTCAGCGTCACCTCCGGCAGCAGCGGCAAGTCGGCGCCGCTGGGCTTCAGGTTGGGGGCGAGATCGTCGGGCATGGCCGTTCTCCTCGAGGCGGAGCCGAGCCTACCCACTGGAACGGCGCTTCTCAAAGGACAGTGTCGCGATGGCTTCAACCCGCCGGCGGCTGCTGGCAGGACGAGAGGAATCGATTTGACTCCTGCTCCAAGGAGGAGTAGAACAAAACAAGAACATATATTAGGCCCCATGGCGCAGCCGGAGAAGATCCCTCCGATTCCGTCTTGCTGCCATCACCGCCGGATCGAGAACCATGCTGAATGCGTCCTTGTCCGATATTGCTGCTCTCCGAGAACGAATAACCGTTCTTGAACAGAGAATTAATTGTTCTTCTTCAACCAATGAAGAAGCTATTCCTCTCGGTGTGCCGGAGATCGATCAGGCGCTGCCGGATGGCGGATTATCAGTTCGCGGATTACATGAAATTGAAGGCATAAGCCCCTATGAAACAACACCAACTTCTATTGCGACTGGTTTCACTGCCTGGCTGATGGGTCGCTGCGGCACGGTGCGGCGACAGACAAGGCCGGTGCTGTGGGTTCGCCGCCGTGGCGGCCGCTTCGATGCGCGGCCCTATGCCCCCGGCCTGCTGCCCTTCCTCGACCCCTCCCGCCTGCTGCTAGTCGACGCCGACAGCGAAGAACAAGTGCTGTGGAGCCTGGAGGAAGGCCTGCGCTCGGGCGTGCTGGCGGCGGTGCTGGGCGAGGCCAAGAGCGCGGACCTGACCGCCACCCGCCGCCTGCAACTGGCGGCCGAGGCCAGCGCCACGCCGGCCCTGCTGCTGCGCCTGCCCGGGACCTTGCGCACCAGCGCCGCCCTGACCCGCTGGCAGGTCAGCCCCGCCCCGGCCCGGTCGACCCCCGGCCTGAACGACATTGCCCGGCCGCGCCTGCGCTTGAGCCTGCGCCGTGCCCGCGGCCGCCTCGAAGATCACGAACGAAGCTGGATGATGGAGTGGTGCCATGAAAAGGGTGATTTCTCTGTGGTTCCCCAGGCTCTCGACCGATCGGCTGGCCCGCCTCGATCGCCACTGGCGCGACCGGCCTGGGGCGACGCTGGCCAGCGTTTCCGGCGGACAGCGGCTGGCCTGCGCCAATGAGGCAGCCCAGCGGGCCGGTCTCTATCGCGGCCTACGGCTGGCCGATGCGCGGGCCATGCTGCCCGAGCTGCGGGTGACGGCCGAGGACATCGGCGCCGACAAGCGGCTGCTGGAAAAGCTGGCCGCCTGGTGCGACCGCTATACCCCCTGGGTGGCGCTGGACGATCTGCCCGAGCAGGCCGGCTACGGGCTGTTCCTCGACATCACCGGCTGCGCCCATCTCTTCGGCGGCGGCGACCAGGGCGAAGCCGCGCTGCTGGGCGATCTGCTTGAGCGGCTGGAGAAGGTCGGCTTCACCTGTCGCGCCGGCCTGGCCGATACGGCGGGCGCGGCCTGGGCCATGGCGCATCACGGCACCGGCGCCCGGGCCCAGCGCATCGTGCCGCCCGGCGGCCAGCGCCAGGCCCTGGCCGCGCTGCCGGTGGAGGCACTGCGCCTGCCGGTAGAAGCGGTCGAAACGCTGAACCGGCTGGGCTTGCGCTGCATCGCCGATCTCTATTCCCTGCCACGCGCACCGCTGACCAACCGCTTCGGCCCGATCGTACTGGCGCGGCTGGACCAGGCGCTGGGCCGCATGGTCGAGACCATCGAGCCGCGCCGCTCCACCCCGCCCTTCCGCTGCCGCCTGGCCTTCGCCGAGCCGATCGGCCGGCCCGAGGACATCGCCGCCGCCACCGCCCGCCTGCTGGCGACCCTGGGCAACCAACTCGAAAGTGCGGGCATGGGGGCGCGGCAACTCGAACTGGTCCTGTATCGCGTCGATGGCTCCTTCGAGCGCTGCGAGATCGGCACCAGCCGGCCCAGCCGCGATGCCGACCACCTGCTGCGCCTGTTCGCCGAACCGCTGGGCCAGATCGATGCCGGTTTCGGCGTCGAGCTGATGCTGCTGACCGCCCGCAGCGCCGACCGCTTCGTCGGCACCCAGACCGGCTTGCAGCCGGACCAGGCCAACGAGGACGGCAAGGTCGATGAACTGATCGACCGGCTCACCGCCCGGCTGGGTTCCGATCGCGTCATCCGCCTGGTGCCGCGCCACAGCCATGTCCCCGAGCGCGCCGTGCAGCGCATCGCCGCCGCCGGTGGGGCCACCAACGGCAATGCCAGGCTGCGCTCGACGGTGGCGTTGGCGGAGGACTGGCGCGCCTTCACCCGGCCCAGCCCGGGACGGGCCGCGCCGGTGCGTCCGGTACGGCTGCTGGCCAGTCCCGAACCGATCGACGTCATCGCGCCGGTGCCGGACGATCCGCCGCGCCAGTTCAACTGGCGCCAGCAGGCGCATCGCGTGGTGCGGGTCGATGGGCCGGAGCGGCTGGCCAACGAATGGTGGCGCGAAGACGACGCCGCCGGCGGCGCCCTCAACGCCCCGCCGCCGGTGCGCGACTACTACCGCATCGAGGCCGAGGACGGGCAGCGCTACTGGATCTATCGCGACGGTCCCTTCAACAGCATCGCCACCGACAGGGGCCGGCGCACCGCGCGCTGGTACCTGCACGGCTTCTGCGCCTGAACCAGAGGAGGAACATCCATGGCAACCCTCAGCATCCGCAACCTCAACGACGCCGTGGTGCAGGCGCTGAAGCTGCGCGCCAAGGCTAACAACCGCTCGCTGGAGGCGGAGGCCCGCATGCTGCTGACCCGGCATGCGCGCACGCCCTCCTCGCGCGAACTGCTCGCCATGGCCGACGAGATCGCGTCCCTGACCCCGGCCGGCCGGCCGCAGACCGACGGCGCGCTGCTGCTGCGGGAGGCGCGCCGTCAATGAACTACGTCGTCGATGCCGCCGTCGCCATTAAATGGTTCGTCGCCGAACCGTTGCGGCCGGCGGCATTGCGCCTGCTCAGTCCGCGCCTGGCGCTGCATGCGCCGGACCTGCTGCTGGCGCAGCTTGGCGAGATCGCGCGGCTGAAGCTGAAGCGCGGCGAAATGGCGCCCGAACAGGCGCAGCAGGCGCTGCGCCAGGCGCCGGTTTTCTTCGACCGACTGCATCCGGCGCAGGACATCCACGAGCGCGCCCTGCAGCTCAGCCTCAGGCTCGACCGGCCGGTCGCCGACTGTTTCTATCTTTCCTGCGCCGACCTGCTGAAGGCGACGCTGGTGACGGCCGACCGCGAGCTGGCCTCCCTGACGACGAGTTTCCCCGCCTCCCCCATCGTCCATCTGTCCGATCTGCCGGCGCAGACGGCCTGAGCCTCTCATGTCGTACGCGGAGCCGGCCTACGCCGAGCTGCAGGTCACGTCCAATTACAGCTTCCTGCGCGGCGGCTCGCATCCGGCGGAGCTGGTCAACCAGGCCGTCGAGCTTGGTCATCGCGCCATCGCGCTGACCGACCGCAACACGCTGGGCGGCGTGGTCCGCGCCCATGTCGCCGCCCGCGATGCCAGGAAGGAAGGCAGCGACATCAAGCTGCTGATCGGCAGCCGGCTGCTAATGCAGGACGGCTTCTCCCTGCTCGCCTATCCGCTGGACATCAGGGGCTACAGCCGGCTCTGCCGCCTGCTGACCAGGGGCAACCTGCGCGCGCCCAAGGGCCAGTGCCATCTCTTCCTCAGGGACGTGTTCGAGCATTCGGACAACCTGCTGGCCATCGTCGTGCCGCCGGAAGATCCCGACGAGGACTTCGCCCGGCACCTGGCCGACTGCGCCGATGTCTTCCGCGGCCGCTGCTACCTGGCCGGTAGCCATCTCTATCGCGGCGACGATGCGCGGCGGCTGGAGCAGCTGGCGCAGCTTGGCAGGCGCTGCAGCGCGCCGCTGGTCGCCACCAACGACGTGCACTACCACGAAGCCGGACGGCGCATCCTGCAGGACGTGCTGAGCTGCATCCGCGAGCGCTGCACCATCGACGCGGCGGGCTGGCGCCTCTACGCCAATGCCGAGCGGCACCTGAAAGCGCCGGCCGAGATGGCGCGGCTGTTCCGCCGTCATCCCGACGCCGTCGCCCGTACCCTGGAGATCGCCGAACGCTGCAACTTCGAGATGACGGAGCTGGACTACCAGTATCCGGTGGAAGGTGGCATCGACGGCCGCACGCCGCAGGAGGAGCTGGAGCGGCTGACCTGGGAAGGCGCGGCCGAGAAATTTCCCAACGGCATGCGCGAGGACTGGCTAAAGCAGCTCCTCAACGAATTCGACCTGATCAGGGAGCGCAATTACGCCGCCTTCTTTCTCACCGTTCATCAGATCGTGCAGTTCGCCAAGCAGAACGAAATCCTCTGCCAAGGGCGCGGCTCGGCCGCCAATTCGCTTATCTGCTACTGCCTGGGCATTACCGCCGTCAGTCCCGACCGCATCGACCTGCTGTTCGAGCGCTTCCTCAGCACCGCGCGCAACGAGCCGCCGGACATCGACGTCGATTTCGAGCACGAGCGGCGCGAGGAAGTCATCCAGCATATTTATACAGAATACGGTCGCGAGCGCACTGCCCTCACCGCCACGGTGATCGCCTACAGGAGCCGCAGCGCCATCCGCGACGTCGGCAAGGTACTGGGGCTGTCGCCCGACACGGTGGGAGCGCTGGCCGATACCGTCTGGGGCTCCTCGGGCGAGGCGATCCCCGACCAGCATGTGCGCGATGCCGGTCTCGATCCCGCCGACCGTCGCCTGTCGCTGGCGCTGCGGCTGGCGGCGATCCTGACCGGCTTTCCGCGCCACCTGTCGCAGCATGTCGGCGGCTTCGTGATCTGCCGCCACCGGCTGGACGATCTGGTGCCGATCGCCAATGCGGCGATGGAGGACCGCACCGTCATCGAATGGGACAAGGAAGACATCGAGGCGCTGGGCATCCTCAAGGTCGACGTGCTGGCGCTGGGCATGCTGAGCTGCCTGCGCCGGGCCTTCGGCCTGATCGGGCGGCATCATGGCCGCACCCTCGGCCTCGACATCGAGGAAGGCGACGTGCCCACTTACGAGATGCTGTCGCGCGCCGATTCGCTGGGCGTGTTCCAGGTCGAAAGTCGGGCGCAGATGTCGATGCTGCCGCGGCTCAAGCCCCAGGACTATTACGACCTGGTCGTGGAAGTGGCGATCGTGCGGCCCGGTCCGATCCAGGGCGACATGGTGCATCCCTATCTGCGCCGGCGCGACCATCTGGAACGGATCGACTATCCCAAGCCCGAACTGCGCAAGGTGCTGGAAAAGACCAAGGGCGTGCCGCTGTTCCAGGAGCAGGCGATGAACATCGCCATCGTCGCCGCCGGCTTCTCGCCCAGCGAAGCCGACGGGCTGCGCCGTGCCATGGCCACTTTCAAGCACACCGGCACCATCCACAAATTCGAGCGCAAGTTCATCGACGGCATGATCGCCAAGGGATACGAAAAGGAATTCGCCGAGCGTTGTTTCGACCAGATCAAGGGTTTCGGCAATTACGGCTTCCCGGAAAGCCATGCCGCCTCCTTCGCGCTGCTGGTCTATGTCTCGTCCTGGATCAAGTGCCACTATCCCGACGTGTTCGCCGCCGCGCTCCTCAATGCCCAGCCGATGGGGTTCTACGCACCGGCGCAGATCGTGCGCGATGCGCGCGAGCATGGCGTCGAGGTGCTGCCGCCCGACATCAATGCCAGCGACTGGGACTGCACCCTGGAACCCGCCCCCACGCCGCGCCCCTTCGTGGCGCCGCTCAGCCGCGAGAGCCGCACCACGCCGCTCTGCGCCCTGCGCCTGGGCTTCCGGCAGGTTGCCGGCTGCACCGAGGAGAATATCAAGGACATCGTCGTCCAGCGCGGCGACGGCTATCGCAGCATGGAGGAGCTGTGGCGGCGCAGCCGCGCCTCGCGGCAGGTGCTGGAGAAGCTGGCGCGCGCCGATGCCTTCCGCTCGCTGGGCCTGGACCGGCGGCAGGCGCTATGGGCGGTGCGCGGCTTGCGCGACGAGCGGCTGGGCCTGTTCGAGACGCCCGCACTGGTGGCGCAGAACCGGCGGCTGCAGGACGAGCCGGCGGTCGCGCTGCCCGCCATGGCGATCGGCGAGCAGGTGGTGGACGATTACGCCAGCCTGCGCCTGTCGCTGCGCATCCATCCGCTGGCGCTGCTGCGGGCCGCGCTCGACCGCAGCGGCATCCGCACCAGCGACCGGCTGGAAGTCGATCCCGCCGGCGGCCGCATCGTGGTGGCCGGGCTGGTGCTGGTGCGCCAGCGGCCGGGCAGCGCCAAGGGCACGGTGTTCGTCACGCTGGAAGACGAGTTCGGCATCGCCAACGCCATCCTGTGGCCGCAGGTCTTCGACAACCATCGCCGCATCGTCATGGGCTCGCGCATGCTGAGCGTCGAGGGCAGGCTGCAGCGCGAAGGGCTGGTCACGCATATCGTGGCGGAGAAGCTGGTCGACCTGTCGTGGATGCTGGATACGCTGGCCGACGACAGCCTGGCGACGCGCGCCCGCGACCTCGTCGTTGCCGACTACAAACGCGGCGAGGAGGCCGCGGCCACCACTTCCGGCGACCGCCGCGTCGAGCGCACCCGCACCAACGTGCATCCGCGCGACGTGCGCATCCGCATCAAGTCGCACGATTTCCATTGAGGGCGGGATTGGCCAGCTTCATCAGCACCACCTTGCCCCAGGGCGTGTCGCATTCCCGGTAGGCGGCGAACCCGGCCTTGCTGTAAGCCCTGATCGCCGCCTTGTTGTCCGGATGCGGGTCGATCAGCGCCTCGGGCGCGCCAGCGGCAAACAGCCTGTCGGCGAAGGCCCGCGTTGCGCGCGATCCATAGCCACGCCCGACCAGATCGGGTTCGCCGATCAACATGTCCAGGCCGCGACTGCCACGGGGCCGGTCGGCGAAGGGATGGTCGGCCCAGGCATGCGGATCGTAGCTCTGCAAGTATCCCGCCTCGCGCCCGTCCAGGATCATCACGAAACAATCGATCGCCGGATCGTCGAGATGTCCGGCAATACCCGCCAGAGCCTTGGCCGGATCGGGCCACCAGCGCTCGACATGCGGCTGCGCCAACCAGCGCGCCAGCCTCGCCAGGTCGGCGCGGCCGACGGGCCGGAACGAAACGGCCAAGTCAGACCGCTTCCAGCGGCGCGTTGAGCGAAGTGGTGGACGGCACGATGATGCCGCCGCGATCGCCGATATCGATCTTGCCGTAGCGCTGGGCGAAGACCGGCGGCAGCGGGCGGGCGCCGGATGCGGCCAGCCACAGCCGCAGCAGATGCCGCTTCTTCTCCGGCTCGGGCCAGTCGACGAAGGCGGTGCGGTCGTGCAGCAGGGTGTGGTTGTGCACGAGTTGCACGTCGCCGGGCTGGAACTCCATATGCAGGTTGAGGGCGGGATCGTCGGCCAGCGCATCGAACATGTCGAGCGCCTCCACGTGCAACGGTGTCAGCCGCGGCGCGTCGGGGAAGCGCTGCGCGGAGTTGATGTACTGGCGCTGGTAGATCGCCGTCAGATAGCCCTGGTGCCAGCTGAACACCGGAATCTCGAAATAGGACTTCATGCCGACCGGCACCTCGCCGCGCCGGTCGGTGGCGATGGGCTGAAACAGCAGCCGCAGCAGGTCCGGCCGCCGCCGCCGCATCTCGTTGAAGATGGTGGTCGAGCTGACCAGGGCCGACAGGCCGCCGCTTTGCGCCGTCTTCAGGCACAGCAGGCCGACGATGTCGCAGGAATCGGTATGGAAGGTCTGCCGCTCATGGGTCTGGTAGATGCGCACGCTGGGGTCCTTCACGTCCAGGCCCAGATCCTGCACATGGCCCAGCACATGGCCCTTGGCGTTCTGCGAGCGGGCGCGGCCCAGATGCGTGCCCAGGCCGAAAAAGGCCAGCGCCGCCTGGCGCCGGTCGTAGCGCTCGACCGGCAGGCCGCGCAGCACGGCGAAGCCACGGCCATGCAGCAGCGCGCGCAACACGCCGTCGAGCCGGGCTTTCAGCCCCGGCAGGGGGAAATCGGCCGCCGTGATGCTGGCGATGTCAACGTTGCGCGCCAGCAGCGGCGCCATCGCCGCTTCGATTTCGGCAATATCGGCCGGCGCAAGCGGAACGATCCAGTCCTGGCCAGCGGCAATTTGCGGCCCGTACCAGGCGGCCGGCCCCTTCTGTTCCGGCGGCAGATCGACGACACTGTCCATTGCTGAAATGGTTTCCTCCACTGCGTACTCCGACCCGATCGGGCTTCCATTGCAGGCCCGATTCAAGGTCGTTTTATCGTCTTTCGCAAGGTTGCCTTTATGCTGCCGCGATCCGGGCCGATCGTCTCCCCAATCCTCCTTCCGACCATAGGCATGCTCCGCCTCCTTTCCCCGTTCCTGATCGCCGGTCTCGCCGGCCTGGCGTTCGCCGCACCGGCCCGCGCCGAGGGCCTCCTCGCCCATCAGGCCGAGTACCGGATCACGCTGGGCGCCGGCGACAGCGCCTCGCCGATCGGCCAGGCGCGACAGAAGCTGACCAGCTGCGAGGGCAACTGGAAGCTGGAGCGCGACGTGCAGGCCTCGGTGCTGCTGACCCAGACCCTGCGCTTCAACATCAGTTCGATCCTGCGCGCGGAGGAGACCACCGGCGGCAACAGCATGAGCTACCGGCTGAAGCGGGACGTCAACGGTGAGCCCAGCCAGCGCGACGGCACGGTGACGCTGACCGGCGGCGGCGGCGCCGCCGTGCTCAATACGCCGGAAGGGCGGCGCACCGTCGACCTGCCGGCTGACACGGTGCTGCCGGTCGCCCTGGTCAAGGGCGCCGTCGAGCGCCTGCAGCGCGGGGCGGAGAATTTCAATATCGAGGTGTTCGACGCCGAGGTCATCAGCGACAATTTCCTGGTCAAGGGCAGCCTGATCGACCCGCAGGACCTGCCGCCGCGGCTGCCCGAGAGCATCGACCGGCAGACGGTGGGGGCCCGGGTCTGGCCGCTGCTGCTGCAGTTCTTCCGCGCCGACCGGCCGGACGATCCGCCCATGTTCCAGGCCCGCCTGCGCCTGCACGAGACCGGCGTCATCAGCCGCATGATCCTGACCTATGGCTGGCTCAATTTCGGCATCGACCTGACCGGCCTGCAGACGCTGTCCAAGGGGTGCTGAGCCGCACCGCCACCGGCCCTCTCCCGCTTTCCGACCGGTGATCCGCTTCCGCCTCGCCCACGTAGACAGGGCGTCTCCCTGAGACGATGCGATCCCTCAGTCCTGGCGGAAACATGGCTCCCCCCACCCTGCTCTGGTTCCGCCAGGACCTGCGTCTTGCCGACAATCCGGCCCTGGTCGACGCGGCGGCGAACGGCGCCGTCATCCCCGTCTATATCCTTGACGATGCGACGCCGGACCGCTGGGCCATGGGTGGCGCCAGCCGCTGGTGGCTGCATCACTCGCTGGCCGCGCTGGACAAGGAGCTGCGGGCTTTGGGCAGCCGGCTGATCCTGCGCCGCGGCCGGGCCAGCGAACAGATCGACCGGCTGGTCGGGGAAACCGGCGCCGGCGGCATCCGCTGGAACCGCTGCTACGAGCCGTTCGCCATAGCCCGCGACCGTAAGCTGAAAGCGACGCTGAAAGCGCGGGGCCTGACGGTATCGAGTTTCAATGCCACGCTGCTGTTCGAGCCGCACGAGGTTCTCAACCGCAGTGGCCAGCCCTTCAAGGTGTTCTCGCCTTTCTGGCGCGCCTGCCTGGCCAAAGACGACCCGCCGCCGCCGAAACGGCGTCCCGCCAGGCTGGAAGCGCCCGGCCGATGGCCTGTCTCTGACCGGCTGGCGGACTGGAAACTGCTGCCGACCGCGCCGGACTGGGCGGACGGCCTGCGCCGGAACTGGACGCCGGGCGAGGCCGGCGCGCGGGCGCGGCTGAAGGATTTTCTCGACGAGGCGCTGGCCGACTACGCCGCCGGCCGCGATATGCCGGGACGGGTCACCACCTCGCGCCTGTCGCCGCATCTGCATTTCGGCGAAATCGGCCCGCGCCAGATCCATCATTCCATCCGCTTTCTGCTGAACCAGGCCGGTC
This sequence comes from Alphaproteobacteria bacterium, assembly GCA_037190765.1. GTDB lineage: Bacteria > Pseudomonadota > Alphaproteobacteria > Reyranellales > JAQSWP01 > JAQSWP01. The sequence continues at coordinate 110,934 of JBBCJW010000039.1, read as the reverse complement.
CGGGCGCGCTGGCGAAATCGGGCGAGAAGTTTCTCTCGGAACTGGGATGGCGCGAATTTTCCCATTCGCTGCTGTTCCACTTCCCGGCCCTGCCGCAGGAAAACCTGCGATCCGAATTCGACCGCTTCCCCTGGAGCCGCAGCAGCGCGCATCTGAAAGCCTGGCAGCGCGGCCTGACCGGCTATCCCATTATCGACGCCGGCATGCGCGAACTGTGGCAGACGGGCTGGATGCACAATCGCGTGCGCATGGTCGTGGCCTCGTTCCTGGTCAAGCATCTGCTGCTGGACTGGCGCAAGGGCGCGGACTGGTTCTGGGACACGCTGGTCGATGCCGATCTCGCCAACAACGCGGTAAGCTGGCAGTGGGTCGCCGGCAGCGGCGCCGACGCCGCCCCCTTCTTCCGCATCTTCAATCCCCTCCTGCAGGGCGAGAAATTCGACGGCGACGGCGCCTATGTCCGCCGCTTCGTGCCCGAGCTGGCGAAGCTGCCCGACCGGCTGATCCACCGGCCCTGGACCGCAACGCCGCTCGAACTGGCCGAGGCCGGCATCGTGCCCGGCAAGACCTATCCGCAGCCGATCGTCGAGCACGCCCGCGCCCGCCAGCGCGCGCTCGAAGCGTTCCAGAGCCTGAAGGACCGCCCGGCATGAAGATCGCGGTGATCGGCGCCGGGGTGGCGGGTCTGGGCGCCGCCTGGCTGCTCAGCCGGCGCCACCAGGTCGTCGTCTACGAAAAGAACGCGCGGCTGGGCGGACATTCCAACACGGTCGTCGCCAAGGCCCATGGCCGCGAGATTGCGGTCGATACCGGCTTCATCGTCTACAACGAGGCCAATTATCCCGACCTGACCGCGCTGTTCTCCCATCTCGACGTCAGGACCGAAGCCTCGAACATGTCCTTCGCGGTCAGCCTGTTCGATGGTGGCTTCGAGTTCGGCAGCGGCAACCTCTCTGTCCTGGGCCAGCCATCGAACCTGCTGGACCCCCGCTTCCTGCGCATGCTGCGCGATCTGTTCCGCTTCAACCGGCTGGGCCGGCGGCTGACGCAGAACCCGGCGCTGGCCAACCTGACCTTCGGCGACTGGCTGGAGCGCCAGCATTTCGAGCGCTATTTCATCGACCGTTTCATCCTGCCGCTATGCGCCTGCATCTGGTCCTGCGCGCTGGAGGACATGCGCCGTTTTCCGCTGCTGAAGCTGGCCGAGTTCTTCGCCGGGCACCGCCTGTTCAGCGTCTGGCGCCAGCATGCCTGGCGCACGGTCAGCGGCGGCAGCCGCCAGTACGTGGCGAAGCTGGCGCGGCCGATCGAGGATGCGGCGCGCCTGGCGCAGGCGGCGGTCGCCGTCGAACGGCATGTCGATCACGTCATGGTGCGCGACGCTTCGGGCCACTGGGACAGGTTCGACCAGGTCGTCCTGGCCTGCCACGCCGACGAAGCGCTGGCGCTGCTGGGGCCGGATGCCGGCGAAGCCGAGCGGCAGACGCTGTCGGCCTTCCGCTATGCGCCCAACCGCACCGTCCTGCATAGCGACGCCGCGCTGATGCCGAAGCGGCGCGCGGTGTGGTCGAGCTGGAACTATGTCGCCGCCACGCCGGACCGCATCGGTCCGCTGGCCGTGACCTACTGGATGAACCGGCTGCAGAACATCGATCGGACCTGCCCGCTCTTCGTCACCAACAACCCGGCGCGGATGCCGGACGACAGGACCGTGCTGGCGCAGTTCGACTACAGCCATCCGCTCTACGATCATCGCGCCTTCGCCGCCCAGGCGAGCCTGGCCGATCTGCAGGGCAAGCGGCGCACCTGGTTCTGCGGTTCCTATTTCGGCTTCGGCTTCCATGAAGGTGCGCTGGCCTCGGGGCTGGACGTGGCGGAGGCGCTGGGCGTGGGTCGTCCATGGCGGACGACGTCGGCCGCCGGCGCACCGCGACGGCCGCCGGCCGACGCTTTGCCGGGTCGGGCCGGCGGCGGCGCGTTGCCCGGCCATCCTCCCCTGCGCGGCCGACCGGAGGACGCATGACGCCAATCCTCCCCTCTTCGGCACTTGCCGGCGGCCTCTGCCTGGCGCAGGTGTTTCACAAGCGCCTGCGTCCGCAGGTCAGCCAGTTCCGTTATGCCGTCTTCTACATCTGCGTGCCGCTGCGCCAGATCGAGCGACTGCGCCGCCCGTTCTTCTCCATCGACCGCTTCAACCTGCTGAGCTTCCACCGCCGCGACCACGGACCGCGCACGGGCGACGATCTGGAGCGCTGGGTCCGTAACCTGCTGGCGCAGAACGGCCTCGACCAGGCGGATGGCGACATCGTCCTGCACTGCCATCCCAGGCTTTTGGGCTATGCCTTCAACCCGATCAGCCTGTGGTTCTGCCACGATCGGGCCGGAGCGTTGCGGGCGGTGCTATGCGAAGTGAACAACACTTTCGGCGAAACGCATTGCTACCTTGTCGCCCACGAGGATGGCCGGCCGATCGAGGCAACCGACTGGCTGCAGGCGCGCAAAGCGTTGCATGTCTCGCCCTTCCTCCCCGTCGAAGGCTTCTACCGCTTCCGTTTCCGGCTTGACGGCCAGTCGGTGCGTGCCGATATCCATTATCACGATGCCGAGGGACCGGTGCTCGTCACTTGGCTCGACGGCAGGCGCCATGACCTGACGGTCGGCGCTTTGCTCGGTGCGTTCGTGCGGCATCCGTTGATGAGCCTGATGGTGATCGTCCGCATCCATTACCAGGCCGCGCGCCTGGTGCTGAAGAAAGCCCGGTTCTTCCGCAAACCGGCGCCGCCGGTGCATACTCTGACGCGATGAACCTGCCGCACGCCTTGCTCGACAACACCCTGCCGCTGGCCGCCCGCGCGGTATTGGCGGCGGTGTCGCGGCTGGAGATCGGCACCCTGACCATCACCCTCCCCGATGGCCGGCAGCAGCGTTTCGCCGGTTCCGCGCCGGGACCGGACGCGGCGTTGCAGGTGCGCGACTGGCGCCTGTTCGGCCGCGTCGCGCGTGGCGGCGACATGGCGTTCGCCGAAGCCTACATGGATGGCTGGTTCGAGACGCCCGACCTGCCGGGACTGCTGACCCTGGGCGCCCTGAACCAGGCGGCGGTGGAACGCGCCTTCCAGGCGACATGGCTGCGGCGCATGGTCTGGCGGCTGGTGCATGCCGGGCGCGCCAACAGCCGGCGCGGCTCGGCCCGCAACATCCGCGCGCATTACGATCTGGGCAACGAGTTCTACCGGCTGTGGCTGGACCGCGGCATGACCTACTCCGCCGCCCTTTACGACGGCGCGACGGAGCGGCCGCTGGACGAGGCGCAGGACGCCAAGTACGCCCGCATCCTCGACCGGCTGGGGGTGCGCCAGGGCGACAGCATCCTGGAGATCGGCTGCGGCTGGGGCGGGTTCGCCGAACTGGCGGCGCGGCGGGGCGCGCGGGTCCACGGCATCACCATTTCGCGCCAACAGCTCGAATTCGCCCGCGCCCGCCTGAGCCGCGCCGACGTCGCCCACAACGCCACCCTGGAATATCGCGACTATCGCGACGTCCAGGGCGCCTACGACCATATCGTTTCCATCGAGATGGTCGAGGCGGTGGGCGAGAAGTACTGGCCGCGCTATTTCGCCACCCTGGCGCGGCATTTGCGCCCAGGCGGCAAGGCCCTGATCCAGGCCATCACCATTGCCGACCACGCTTTCGAGCAGTATCGCCGCGGGACCGACTTCATCCAGCGCTACATTTTCCCCGGCGGCATGCTGCTGTCGCCGCAGAAACTCGCCGAGCAGGCCCGCCAGGCGGGGCTGAAACTGGGCCATGCCTACGGCTTCGGGCCGGACTATGCCCGGACCCTGGCCGCCTGGTTGGAGCGCTTCGACCGGGTTTCGGAAAAGATACGGGAGATGGGTTTCGACGAACGGTTCCAGCGCATGTGGCGCTATTATCTGGCTTACTGTATCGCCGGCTTCTCCACGGGACGGACCGATGTCTTGCAGGCCGAACTGGTTCATGCTTAATCAGGCGTCGCCCTCGCCGACCCGGTAGCCGCGAGCCATTAGCAACTGCGAGAAAGGCGTTTTTTGACCCCCACGACCGACAATTCGACGGCCGCGCCCGTTCGTTTGAGTGCTTGGCGCCTGGGGGCCTATTCCACGCTGCAATTGCCGCTGGCGATGTCGGCGCTGCCGATCGTGCTGAACGTCTCGCATTTCTACAGCAAGAGCTTCGGCGTTTCGCTGAGCGTGATCGGGCTGATCTTCATCATCACCCGCGTGCTCGACGCGCTGCAGGATCCGCTGATCGGCTACTACAGCGACCGCCTCACGCACCGCCCCAACGGCCGCCTGCTGTTCGCCCTCGTCTCGACGCCGTTGCTGGGCCTGGGCTTCTTCGCCGTGTTCTCCCCGCCGGCTTTCCTGCTCGAATATCCAACTGCAGGCGCGCTGCTGCACAGTCCGATGGCGCTCTATCTGCTCGCCGCCCTGGTGCTGGTGCATCTGGGCTATTCGGGCGTCTCGATCAACTACCATTCGCTGGGCGCCGAGCTCAGCTACGATTACCACGAACGCACCCGCGTCACGATCTGGCGCGAAGTCGCCGGCATCATCGGCCTGCTGCTGGGCGCCTCCCTGCCGGTCTTCCTGGCCAAGGCCTTCGGGCACGGCCATGGCCCGAACGAGATCGAGGGCTACGCAAGACTGGCGATGATCTTCCTGCCGATGCTGGTGGTGCCGGCGATCCTGGTCTGGATGTTCTCGCCGAAACCGGTGACGCCGCCGGTGCCGCTGAAGAAATTCAATGTTTCCGGCGTGTTCGTCGCGCCGTTCCGCAACCGGCGGTTCCGCATGCTGCTGGTCGTCTACCTGGTCAACGGCACGGCGGTGGCGATCGGCGCGTCGGTCGTGCTGTTCTTCATCGACGACGTCATCATGGCGCCGAACTGGGTACCGTGGTTCATCCTCACCTATTTCGCCTCCGGCGTCGCCAGCGTGCCGTTCTGGCTGTGGCTGTCGCGTCGCACCAGCAAGTCGGCCACCTGGAGCATCGGCATCCTGGTCAGCGCCATCGGCATGGGGGCGGCGGTGCTGCTGGGGCCGGGCGACATCGTTCCCTATCTGCTGATCTGCGCGCTGGCCGGGTTCGGGCTGGGCGCCGATTACGGCCTGCCGCCGGCGATCCTGGCCGACGTCATCCACAACGAGGTCAGCGACAGCCAGGGCGAGTCGGGACGGTATTTCGGCCTGTGGGCGATGGCGACCAAGCTGACGACGGCGATCGGGGCGGCCGTGACACTGCCGGTGCTGCAGTGGCTGGGCTATTCCCCCGGCCAGGGCATGTCGGTCTGGGCGCTGATCGGGGTCTACGCCGCCTTCCCCGCCCTGGTGAAGATCGCCGCCCTGATCATGCTGTGGCGGGTGCGCGTCGAATCGGCCAAGCCATCGGTTCGCAAGCAGTGGCGGGAATACCGCAAGCCGCGTTTTGCCGTTAGAACGGATCACGGTTAGACGGCAGCGGATCCGCTGCCGTCAGAACGTGATTTGCTCCAGCCGGTGAACGGCAACGCCTCTTCCTTCGTATCTGCTGCATGGGCAGAGCAGGTTTCTGGTCGGGCAAGCGGGTCTGGATCGTCGGCGCCTCCTCCGGCATCGGCGCCGCACTGGCGCGCGAACTGGCCTCGCGCGGCGCCCGGCTGGCCGTATCGGCACGGTCGGCCGATACCCTGAACACGCTGGCGATTGGGTTGCTCGGCGCCGGCCACCGCGCCCTGCCGTTCGATACCGCGGATGCGCCGGCAACCGAACGCGCCGTGGCGACGCTGCAGGCGGATTGGGGCGGCATCGACATCGCGATACTGGCGGCGGCGACCTACCAGCCGATGCGCGCCTTCGCGCTCGACCTCGACGGCGCGCGGCAAACCATGCGCGTCAATGTCGAAGGATCGCTCAACTGCCTTGCCGCCCTCCTGCCGGCGATGCTGCAAGCCGGCAGCGGTCATCTGGCCATCGTCGCCAGCGTCGCCGGCTATCGCGGACTGCCGCAGGCGGTCGCCTACGGCGCCAGCAAGGCGGCTCTGATCAACATGACCGAAACGCTGCGGCTGGACCTGGCCGAACGCGGCATCAAGGTGCAACTGATCAATCCCGGCTTCGTGCGCACGCCGATGACCGCCAGGAACGGCTTCGCGATGCCGGCGATCATCGAGCCGGAACAGGCGGCCCGCTGCATCGCCGACGGGATGATGGGCAACGGCTTCGAAATCCATTTCCCGCTGCGTTTCACGCTGCTGCTGAAACTGCTGCGGCTGCTACCCTACCGTCTCTACTTCCCGCTGGTGAAACGGATCACGAAATCTTAAACGAAGTCCAGAAGCCGCGCGCGGCCGCCCGCCGGATCGGCGTCCAGCCCCCACCAGCGCCGCGCCACGGTGGCGAAGACGTCGCGGAAATCGACGGTGTGGCGCAGGTCGCCTTCGCTGAGATCGTCGAGCGGCGGCTGGCGGCCGTGGAAACCGCCCTTGACCTTGCCGCCCATGACGAAATGCGGCGCCGCCGTTCCATGGTCGGTGCCGCGACTGCCGTTCTCGGCCACCCTCCGGCCGAACTCGGAATAGGTCATCACCAGCACCCGGTCCCACAGGCCGGCCTCGATCAGCGCCGCGCGGAACGCGGCCAGGCCGTCGCCCAGCACGCCCATCAGCCGGTCGTGCACGTCGCGCTGGCGGGCATGAGTGTCGAAGCCGCCCAGCGCCAGCTTGATGGTGGTCAGCGGCGTTCCCGACAGCAGCAGCCGCAGCGCCAGATCGAGCTGCCGGCCGAAGAGTGTGCCGGGCATCTCGACCGACGGGGCGGGTGCGTTCTTCATGCGATCGCGCAAAGTCAGGGCGGCGTGGTGGATTTCGCCCTGCACCTTCAGCAGGTGGCGCAAGGCGGGATTGCCGGCGCGCTCGGCAGCCGCCTGCTGCATGCGTTCGGCCTGGCGGATGAAATTCTCGACGTCGCGCAGTACCACGTTGCGCAGGCCCGGACCGCTGAGCGGCAGCACGTTGTCGTCGATCGTCACCGCATCGAGCGCGAATGAGGCGGGGCGCGGATTGTCCTGCATGGCGCGCGCGATCCAGCCCTGGCTGAGATACTGGTTGCTGGCCGAAGCCGTGTCCCAGATTTCGATCGAACGGAAATGCGAGCGGTTGGGCTCGGGATAGCCCACGCCCAGCACCACGCCCATGTCGCCGCCCCGCCATGCCGGCAACAGCGGCTTCAGGCCGGGATGCAGCCCCAGCTCGGGCGAAAGCTGCAGGATCTGGTCGCGGTCCAGCGCGATATGGGGCCGCAGGCGGCGATAGGCCGGATCGGCATAGGGCACCACCATGTTCAGCCCGTCATTGCCGCCCTTCAGCTCGACCAGAACCAGCACCCGGTCCCAATGCGGCCGGGCCGGAACGGGCGTGGCCAGCGACGGGCGCGCCGCCAGCGCCACCGAAACACCGCCTGCCAGGGTAAGGAACCGACGCCTGTTCATCGCCGTCACCGCTATTTGAGCTGATAGACCGGGTCGAGCATCATCTGCGCCATGGCAACACCGGGATCGGCATCGCGCGCCACCGGGTTGATCGGCGGCAGGGCGAGCATGATCCTTTCCAGCCGCGCCGGCTCGATCCCGGCCAGCGCCGGCGGCAGGCGCAACGCCATCGGCAGGTGGCGCAGCGAGCGCCCTTCCACCGGGGTCTCTTCGAGCTGTTCGCGGTCGACCATCACGGTCATGCGGTTGCCGGTATCGCGGCGACCGCCGGCAAGCTGCGTCGCCTGGATGATGCGCTGCAGCCCCTGCTCGCGCAGCATCAAGGTGTAGGCGGAAATCCACGCTTCGCCGCCGGCCCAGCCCTTCACGTTGGGCGGGTCGAGCACGTCCTGGCCCAGCAACCGGCCGGCGCGGACCAGCCGCTGCGTGTCCTCGACCGGTATCTGCAGCAGGCGCAAGGTGCCGATGGTCATCTCCACCGGCGACTTGAAGAGCGTGCCGCGATTGGCCGGGTCACGGAACGCAGGCGACAGGAACAGCGCGCGCAGCAGCGGCTTCATCTCGTAATCGGCCTGGCGGAACAGTCCGGCCAGCCGCTTGACCTCGGCCGCATCGGGCTGTGGCGAGACGAATTCCCGCCACAATTTCTCCACCAGGCGCTCGGCGGTGCGCGGATGCGCCAGCACCGCCGAAACGATGTCGTCGCCGTCGAGCGTGCCATGACGGCCCATGAAGCTTTTGCCGCCGCCATCGTGCCGCGCCGGATAGACGCGCCAGGCGCCGGTCTGCCGGTCGATCGACCAGCCGGTGAAGGCGCGGGCGGCTTCCTTGATGTCCTGCTCGCCGTACTGGCCCTCGCCGACGGTGAAGAGTTCGAGCAGTTCGCGGGCGAAGTTCTCGTTCGGCCGCTCCTTGCGGCTGGTGGCGCCGTCGAGATAGAGCAGCATGGCCGGATCGCGCGCCACCTGGCGCAGCAGCCGGCCGAAATTGCCCGCCGCCTCGCGGCGGAACAGCGCGTTCTGCCGCAGCATGGCCGGCACGTATTTCACCTTCTGGACGCTGGAGGTGAAATGGTTGTGCCAGAACAGCACCATGCGCTCGGTGACGGGCGAACTGGTGGCCAGCATCTCGCGATACCACCACGCCTTGGCCTCGCCGCCCTGCTCGCGCACCAGGCTGGCGATGCGCAGGACGCGCTCGCTGTCGCGGCCGCTCTGGCCCGCGGTGCGGACTTCCCGGGCCTCCTGCCGCGCGCGGCGCTGCTCGCGATTGATCTGGAAGAATTCCGCCGGCGACATCGCCATCCAATCCGGCAGCGGCGTCACCGCCTGGGTGCGCATGGTGTCGAGGATGCGCTCGACGCCGGCGGCATAGTCGAGCCGTTCGAACGCGGCCACGTCATCGGGGATGGGCTGGAAGCCGGTGCGCGCCAGCAAGTGGCGCGCTTCGTCCGTTCCCATCGGCGTCGCCATGGCGGTCGACGCGGCCAGCGCCGCCGCAAACCCAAACCCGATCGCCAGCCTTAGAATTGCTGACCGGGCCATGGCAGCCTCGCTATTGCCGCGCGGGTGGACTGTCGCCGCGATCGCCCCGGTCGCCCGACTTGCCCCGGCGCGACATGTTCTCGCGAATGGCGGTGCGGAACTGTTCCTGCTGCTGCGGCGTCAACGACTGCTGGAACTCGTGCACCGCCCGGACCATCGCCTTGAACCGCTTGTTCTGCACGTCGCCCAGATCGTCGATCTTGCGGTCGACGACATCGAAATCGAGCTGCGGCTTGCCCAGCTCGTCCAGCAGGTCGCGGCGCAGCGGCCGCATCTCTTCGCGGATCTCGCTGGACGAGCGGCGGATGTCGGCCTGCATCTTCTCCAGCGCCTGTTTCTGCGGATCGGTCAGTTCCAGCTCGCGCGCCGCCGCCATGATCGGCGAACGATCCATCCAGCGCGACCCGCCCATCTGCTTGGCATAGAAGAAACCGCCGACGACGAAGACGTTCAGCGCGACGGAGATCGCCAGCAATATCCAGGGCAGCTTGGCGCGCATTGCTCAGACCTCCACGTCGAACAGGTCGAAGGACTCCTCGTCCACGCCCAGCAGGGAGAAAGTAGCCGACTGTCTGGCCGCCGCGACATTGTCGTTCAGGCTGCCGCCCAGCCAGAAACCGCCGCTGGCCACGACCAGGAAGCAGGCGCCGATCGCCGCCCATTCCAGCCGGCGCTGCCAGACGCTCAGGCGGGAGAGCAATCCGCCGCCCTTCGCCGCCGTCACCGGCGGGGAGACCATGGCGCGGGCGCGCACCAGCAGCCGCTCCGGCGCCGGTTCGGGGCTGTCGGCGGCGGCGCGGGCCGCCAGCGCGGTTTCCAGCAGGGAGTCGTCGGCCAGCATCGCCCGCTCGACCCGCGCCACCAGCGCGGGATCGGCCTTGCCGTCCAGCCACGCCGCCAGTTCCAGCGCCGACACGGTCTCGCGGGAGACCGCCGGGGCGGCGGTGGCCTGGCGCCATAGCAGGCGAGCTTCCTTGGGGTCGAATTCTTCAGTCATTTCAATCCTCAGAACGCTATACGGCGAAACCGGGGCAACTATCCCCCGGCCGGTTCACGAAAATGTTCCCGCAGCCGGGTCAGGGCCTTGTGGTGGGTCGACCGCACCGTCTGGGCCTCGACCTTAAGCAGTTTCGCGATCTCGGCGACATCCATCTCCTTGTCGTAGATCAGTTTCAGAACGAGAGCCTGACGTTCGCTGAGCAGCCCCTCGGGGATCTGCAGATGCTCCTGCTCCACCGGCTGCACGGCCAGCGCGGATTCCGGCACGTCGTCGATATTGGCCGTCGGCCGGCGCCGGCGCAGCCAGTCGACCGTGGTCGAATAGGCGATGACCCCGATCCAGGTCGCCAGTTTGGCGCGGCTGGGATCGAACTCCCGCAGCAGCCGGTACTCGTCCCGGCACAGCTTCAGGAACACCTCCTGGCCCGCATCCAGCAGGTCGTCCTGGGTCGGACGGCCGATGCCGAAGGCGCGGCGCACGGCGGCGTTGATGGTGGGCGCGTAGCGGGCGCAGAAGGCGTCCCAGCTTCGCTTGTCACCGCCGACCAGCGCCTTCAGATCGATTTCCGCTTCCTGCTGCACGCGTCCTGTTTCCACCGCGACTCCGGTCCGGGCCACAGATTAGCCGATCGGAGGCCGACGCGGCGAATATCCCGTTGGCGGTCGCAGATAATTTCCCCCGGGCGCGTTGACAAGCCTGTCCCCCGCTCCCATTCTTCGCCGCACAGGCTGGGGTGCCGGGCGTTCGTGTCCGGCTGAGATCAAACCCACTGAACCTGATCTGGGTAATGCCAGCGCAAGGGAGCCCGCCATGACGCGATTCCGCTCGTTCTCCGTCTCGTTTCCGATTCTGTTCGCCCTGTCGCTGCTGCCGGCCTTGCCGGCCGCCGCCGACACCTCCCGCCTTCCGGTCCTGGTGCCGATCACCGGCTTCCTGGCGCTGGAAGGCACCAGCCAGCGCAATGGCGCGCTGCTGGCGCTCAAGCACGCCGAGGCCGACGTGAAGCCGGAGGTGGTCGATACCGGCGTCACGCCCGAAGGCGCGGTGACGGCTTTCGAGCGCGCCCTGCGCGGCGGCAGGACGCCGGCGGTGGTGGCGCCGATGCTGGGCACGCAGATGCTGGCGCTGCTGCCGCTGGCCGAGCGCGAGCAGGTGCCGCTGGTCACCGTCTCCGGCACCGCAAAGATCACCGAGCTGGACAACAAATGGGTCTACCGCTTCTTTCCGGGCGATGACGTGGTGAAGCTGGCGCAGGCGCGCTACACGGTCGAGAAGCTGGGCAAGCGCAAGCCGGCCCTGCTCTACCAGACCACGGCCTACGGCCAGAGCGGCCGCCAGCATCTGGCCGAGCAGTTCAGCCGGCTGGGCGCGCCGCTGGTCTACGAGGAGGGCCTGGCGCCGACCGTGAAGGACCTGCTGCCGGCGCTGGTCAAGGCGCAGGCCGCCGGCGCCGACGTGCTGATCCTGCACCTGCACGCGCCCAGCACCGCCCTGGCCATCGCCCAGGCGCGGGCGCAGGGCATTGCCCTGCCGATCGTCGCCGGCTCGGCCATGCACCAACCGGCCACCGCCGAGCTGCTGTCGCCGCGCGACCTGAAGGACGTGTGCGCCGAAACCGCCGCCTCGCCCGTCTCCGGCGGCAGCGCGGCGATGGAGAAGTTCACGCAAGACTATCGCCGCGAGTTCAACGGCGAGCCCGACGCCTTCGCCGTGGCGCAGTACGACGGCACGATGATGGTGCTGGCAGCGCTGCGCTCGGGCGCGAACGATCCCGGCAAGGTGCGCGACTATCTGGCCAGCCAGCCGCATGACGGGCTTGCCATGCGCTATCGCTCCGACGGCCGGGGCAACATGGCGCACGATGCGGTGATCGTCTGCTTCGACGGCAGCAGCCGCGTGCCGGCCATCGTCGAGCGTTACGCCGGTACGCCCTAGTACGGCGGATGTAGTCCGGCGATGGAGCTGGTCCTCCAGCTTGCGCTCAACACACTGGCGCTGGCGGCCGCCTATACGCTGGTCACGCTGGGCTTCGTGCTGACGATCAACGCGGTCGGCGCCGTCAACTTCGCCAAGGGCGAGATGGTGGTGGCCGGCGGCTTCGTCGCCGTATGGCTGGGCCTGCAGCTCGATCTGCCGGGCTTCCTCCTGGCGCCGGCGGTGATCGCGCTGATGGCGGCGCTGGGCCTGGCGTTCTCGCTGGTCGCCTATTTCCCGCTGCGCCGCGGACCGCCGGTCGGCATCTACGTCTCGACCATCGCCGTCGGCGTCATGCTGCAGAACGCCATCCTCAACATCTTCGGCGCCGCCCCGCGCCGCGGACCGGCGCTGATCGACAGTCCGCCGCTGCGCCTCGGCGAGCTGGTGCTGTCGAGCCAGGCCATGGCGACCATCATGGCGGCGGCCGTCCTGCTGCTCGGCCTGCACCTGCTGCTGGAGCGCACGCAGACCGGCCGCCGGCTGCGCGCCACCGCGCAGGACCCGCTGATGGCCGCCTCGGTCGGCATCGACACCACGCGCATGATCGCGCTTTCCTTCGCGCTGGCGGCCGGGCTGGCGGGCGCCGCCGGGCTGCTGCTGGCGCCGCTGCATTTCGTGGCGCCGCAGGACGGCGCCGGGCTGATCCTGAAGGCCTATGTCGCCACCGTCATCGGCGGCTGGGGCCGGCTGCATGGCGCGCTGCTGGGGGCGCTGATCGTGGCGCTGTTCGAGATCGTCGGCGCCACGCTGGTGTCGCAGCCGGTGGCCGAAGCGCTGCTCTACGTCGTGCTGCTGGCAGTGCTGTGGCTGAAGCCGGAAGGCCTGTTCGGCGAGCCGATCGGACGGCGCGCCTGATGCCGCCCGACCGCCTCCTCTCGTTCGACCGCTGGCTCGGCGGCCTGCTGCTGGCCTCGGCCCTCGCCGCCGCGTTGCTCGTCGCCGATTCCTATCTGCTGCGGCTGCTGGCGGTCGGCGGCTGCTACGCCATCCTGGCCATCGGCTATCAGCGCATCTTCGGCGAGCTGGGCGTGCTATCGCTGGCGCAGGGCGCGTTCTTCGCCGTCGGCGGCTACGCCACCGCCATTCTCGGGCTGCGCACCAGCCTCGACGGAACGCTGCTGCTGGCGGCCGCTATGGTGCTGGCCGTCGCCCTGGCGGTGATCGTCGCGCCGCCGATGCTGAGACTGGCCTCGCATTACTTCGCCCTGGCCTCGCTGGCGGTGGCGCAGCTCGTGCTGCTGGCGGCGGTCAACCTGGAAACGCTCACCGGCGGCGCCAACGGGCTGAGCGGCCTGCGCCCGCTGCGCCTGTTCGGCGCGGAGATCGCCCAAGGCCGCTCCCTGACCATCGCCATCTGGGTGCTGGCGGTGTTGTGCGCGCTCGCCTTCTGGCTGCCGGGGCCGCTGGCGATGCTGCGGCGGCAGATCCTGCGCGATGCGCCGCTGCCGGCCCAGGCGATGGGGCTCGCCCCCACCCGCTGGCGCCTGATGGCCTTCGCCTTCGCCGCCGCCTGCGCCGGACTGGCCGGCGGGCTCTACGTGCAGGCCACCGGCGTTGCCGCTCCCGACATCGCCGAGTTCGCCATCATGGTCAACGTGCTGGCGATGAGCGTCATCGGCGGCCGCGGCCGCGTCGCCGGCGCCGTGATCGGCGGGCTGCTGCTGGCCTTCCTGCCCGAAACGCTACGCTTCCTGGGCGGCTGGCAGCTCTTCGCCTGGGGCGCGGCGATGCTGCTGATTCTGCTGCTGGCGCCGAGTGGCATCGCCGGCCTGCTGCAGCGCCTGATGCCGCGTGCCGGAGCGGACACGCCTGCCCCGGTCGAGGCTGGCAAGGATGCCGCTCCCGCGACGCTGGAGGCCGTCTCGCTGCGCAAGGCGTTCGGCGGCGTCGTGGCCGTCGCCGACATCTCGCTGAGCGTCCGGCCGGGCGAGATCGTCGGCATCATCGGCGCCAACGGCGCGGGCAAGACCACGCTGCTGAACCTGCTGAGTGGCTTCCAGCAGCCCGATGCCGGCGCCATACGCTGGCGCGACGCCGACATTACCCGGCAGCCGGCGCATATGCGCGCCGGCATCGGCATCGGCCGCAGCTTCCAGACCGACCAGTTGCCGCCCGACATCACCGTGCTCGATGCCATCGCCGCCGCCACCACCGAACCGCGCAATCTGCAGCATGCGCGGGCGCTGGCCATGGCAATTATCGCCCGCCTCGATCTGGCCGCCCATCGGCAGGCACCGCTGTCGGGCCTGTCGCCGGCGACGCGGCGGCTGGTCGACATCGCCCGCGCCATGGCAGCCGCTCCCGCGCTGCTGCTGCTGGACGAGCCGACCTCCGGCCTGTCGCCGGCCGAGCGGCAGACCCTGGCGCAGGCGCTGGCGCGGTTGCGCGCCGAGGGGCTGAGCCTGCTGCTGGTCGAACACGATATCGGCTTCGTGCTGTCGCTGGCCGATCGCCTGGTCTGCCTCGACCAGGGACGGGTCGCCGCCGCGGGCCAGCCGCAGGCGCTGCTGGCGCGGCCCGAGCTGCGCCGCTTTTTCGGCACCCGGGTGGCGCCATGAGCGCGCCGCTGCTCGAGCTTGACGCCGTCTCGGTGTGGCGCGGCCAGACGCGGGTCCTGCACGACATCTCGCTGCGGGTCGGGGCCGGTGAGCGCATCGCGCTGCTGGGCGACAACGGGGCGGGCAAATCCTCCCTGCTGCTGGCCATCGCCGGCCATTTGCGGACCAGCGGACGGATCGTGCTGGGCAGTCGCGAGATCGGCAGCCTGCCGGCGCACCGGCGGGCGCGGGCCGGCATCGGCTTCTGCCCCGAGGGACGGCGGGTCTTTGCCGGCATGACGGTGGCCGACACTCTTGCGGTCGCCCTGCAGGATCGCAGCCCGGCCGATGCCTTGGAGAAGATCTACGCGGTGTTCCCCGAACTGGCGCGCCGGCGCGACAGCATCGCCTGGCAGCTCTCCGGCGGCGAGCAGCAAATGCTGGCGCTGGGCCGGGCGCTGGCGGGCGGACCGTCCCTGCTGCTGATCGACGAGCCGTTCCTGGGCCTGGCGCCGGCGGCGGCGGAGCGGCTGCAGGCGGCGCTGGAAGCGGTGACGGCGCAAGGGATTTCGCTTCTGCTTGCCGAACAGGATGCAGATCGGGCTCAAAGTGTCTGTGATCGTTCTATTTTTCTTGAACAGGGCCTGCTTCGGGACTGAATATCTTTGTGGAAAACCTGCCGCCGGCCAGCCTGGGTTCATATTGCGACGCACAATACGATGGTGGCGGATTTTTCAGCAATGTTAAGCAGTTAGCCCCTCTTGCCGGGCTCCGGGTTTGCCGTTAAGAACGAGCCCGCGCAGCCTGGGGGCAGTCATGACCGGTAAGAAAGTTACCCGCAGCAAGATCGAAGCGGCGGCGGCCCGCGAAACGGCCAGACTTCTGCTCGAAATCGAGGCGGTTCATTGCCGGCCCGACCAGCCCTACATCTTCACCTCCGGCCGGGCCAGCCCGGTCTATATCGACTGCCGCAAGATCATCGGCTTCCCCGAGGCGCGGACCAAGATCATGGCCCATGCCCACAAGGTGATCGACGAGAAGATCAAGTGGTCGAAGATCGACGTGGTGGCTGGCGGCGAGACCGCCGGCATCCCCTTCGCCGCCTGGCTGGCCGACAAGGCCAAGAAGCCGATGGTCTATGTGCGCAAGCAGCCCAAGGGCTTCGGCCGCATGGCCCAGATCGAGGGCGACCTGAAGAAGAACCAGCGGGCGCTGCTGGTCGAGGACCTGGCGACCGACGGCGGCAGCAAGATCAATTTCATCGAGGCGCTGCGCAAGGCCGAGGCGAAATGCACCGACGCCTTCGTCGTGTTCCACTACGGCATCTTCCCGCAGAGCGTCGAGGCGCTGGCCATGCTGGGCGTCAAGCTGCACGGGCTGGCGACATGGTGGGACGTGCTGGAGGCGGCGGAGAAGTACAAGTACTTCGACCAGAACGGCCTCGACACCACCCGCGCCTTCCTGGAGAAGCCCGAGGAATGGTCGGCCGCCCATGGCGGCGCCAAGATGCGGCCGGCGCCCTCCGCCGCCGCCAGCCGGGGCTGATCGCAGCGGCGATGCGCTTCGCCGCCAACCTCTCTTTTCTGTTTCCCGAGCTGGCGTTCCTCGACCGCTTCGCGGCGGCGCGCGCCGCCGGCTTCAAGGCGGTCGAGTTCTTCTTTCCCGAGGGCGTCGAGCTTGGCGAACTGGTGCAGGCGCAGCAGGCGACCGGCCTCGACATCGCGCTGATGAATCTGCCGGCCGGCGATGCCGCCGCCGGCGACCGCGGCCTGGCCTGCCTGCCCGACCGCATCCCCGAGTTCCGCACCGCCATCGACCGCGGCCTCACGCTGGCCCGCGCCCTGCGCTGCCCGCGCCTGCATGCGGTGGCCGGCATCGTGCCGCGCGGCAGCGACCGGCGACGCCATCTCGACACGCTGGTCGACAATCTGCAATACGCCGCCGACCGCGCCGCCCCGCACGGCATCGCCGTCACGCTGGAGCCGATCAACAGCCGCGACATTCCCGGCTTCGTCGTCAACCGCTCGTCGGAGGCGATCGAGGTGCTGGACCGCGCCGACCGGCCCAACCTGCTGCTGCAATACGACCTCTATCACGCGCAGATCATGGAAGGCGACCTGATCCCCACCTTCCGGCGCCTGTTCCACCGCATCGGCCATATCCAGTTCGCCGACACGCCCGGCCGGCACGAGCCGGGCACCGGCGAGATCAATTTCGCCACGGTGTTTTCCGCCATCGAAAGCGAGGGCTATGGCGGCTATATTGCGGCTGAGTATCGGCCCAGCACCGCTCGCACGGAGGACAGCCTGGCGTGGTTTCAGCCCTATCGCGCAACGCAGTAGCCGCCGGCCGCCTGATGGTGGCCACGATTCTCCTCGGTCTGGGATTGCTGCTCGCGCCGGCGGCGCAGGCCAAGGACGAGCTGGTGATCGGCACCACGCAATATCCCTCCACCCTGCATCCGCTGTTCGATTCGATGCTGGCCAAGTCGGTGATCCTGGCCGCCGCCCGCCGTCCCTTCACCGCCTTCGATTCGCAGTGGCAGGAAATCTGCATGCTGTGCACGCAGGTGCCGACCCTGGAGAACGGGCTGGCCAAGGTCGAGGAACGCGACGGCAAGCGCGGCATGGCGGTCACCTTCACCATCCGCGAGGGGGTGAAATGGGGCGACGGCACGCCCGTCACCACCGCCGACGTGGTGTTCGCCTGGGAAGTCGGCAAGCATCCGCAATCGCAGGTGACGGCAGCCGAGAGCTTCCGCCGCATCACCGCCATCGACGTCAAGGACGAGCGCACCTTCACTGTCCATATCGACCGCGTGCTGTGGAACTTCTCCGCCTATGCGCCCGAGCCGCTGCCGGCCCATATCGAGAAGCCGATCTTCGACGCCGACCCGGCGCAGTACCGCACCCGCACCAAGTACGACACCGAGCAAGGCAATCCCGGCCTCTATTACGGCCCCTATCGCATCGTGTCGGCGACGCCGGGCACCAGCGTCACGCTGGAAACCAACCCGCACTGGAACGGCGCCAAACCGCATTTCCGCCGCGTCACCTTCCGCGCCATCGAGAACACGGCGGCGCTGGAGGCCAACTTGCTGTCGGGCAGCATCGACTACATCCTGGGCGAGCTGGGCCTGACGCTGGACCAGGCGCTGGCTTTCGAGCGGCGTAACCGCGACCGCTTCGACGTCACCTACAAGCCCGGCCTGATCTACGAGCACATCGACCTCAACCTCGACAATCCGCTGCTGGCCGACCGGCGCGTGCGCCAGGCCCTGCTTCACGGCATCGACCGCGACGCCATCGTCAGCCGGTTGTTCGACAACAAGCAGCCGGTGGCGCACGGCTACGTCGCCGAGACCCGGCCGGAATTCGATCCCACCGCGCCGCGCTACGCCTTCGACCCGAAGAAGGCGGCGCAGCTGCTCGACGAGGCCGGCTTCAGCACCATCCGGGACGGCTACCGCCACAACGCCGACGGCAAACGCCTGTCGCTGGAGCTGGCGACCACCGGCGGCCAGCGGGTGCGCGAACTGGTGCAGCAGGTGTTGCAGAGCCAGTGGAAACAGATCGGCATCGAGATCAGGCTGCGGGCCGACCCGCCGCGCGTGTTCTCGGCCAACGCGCTGAACCGGCGCGGGCTGGAGGCGATGGCGATGTACGCCTGGATTTCCTCGCCGCAGGCCGTGCCGCGCTCCATGCTGCACTCGCGGGAAATCCCCGCCGCCGACAATGGCTGGTCCGGCCAGAACTATCCGGGCTACCGCAATCCGGAGATGGACAAGGTGCTGGAAGCGCTGGAGAGCGAGCTGGACGAAGGCAAGCGTAAGGCGCTGTGGGGCCAGTTCCAGCATCTCTACGCCACCGACCTGCCGGTGCTGCCGCTCTATTTCCGCACCGAGACCTTCATCGTTCCGAAGTGGCTGAAAGGCATCGAGCCGACCGGGCACCTCTATTCGACCACGCTGTGGATCGAGAACTGGCGCGACAGCCGCTGAAAGCGCTCGCCGGCAGTGGATTTGGCTATAGTCGGCGGCATGCCGTTCGCCGCCACTGCCGCCGTCACCTTGCTGGCCATCCTGCTTTACGCCGCCACCATCCTGCTGGTCGGGTGGGCACGCTGGCGCTACGGCATTCGCGCCCCGGCCATCAGCGGCCATCCGATCTTCGAGCGCGCCTATCGGGTTCAGGCCAACACGCTGGAGCAGATGCCGGTCTTCCTGCCCGCGCTCTGGCTGGCGGCGTGGCTGCATTCGGACCGCATCGCGGCGCTGATCGGCCTGGCGTTCGTGGTTTTCCGCGTCCTCTACGCCGTCCTCTATTTGCGCGCCTCGGAAAGTCGCGGCTACGCCTATGCGCCCGGTGCCCTGTGCATGCTGGGGCTCTGGGTGCTGGCCACGACAGGGCTGCTGCGCAACGTCCTTTAGATCAGGGCGTGAGGATGTTGAACATCAGCTCGAAATCGTCGAGCGCTTCGAACAGTTTTTCCAGCAGGCCGCTCTCGCCCTGCACGGCAATCGCTCCGTCGGCGACCGCCTTGGCGACGCTGGTTTGCCTGACGATCAGCGCCACCAGCGTCTGGCGCGTCAGGCCAACCGTCGCGGCGGCATCCGCTGCGTGCTTGCCGACGAGCTGGGTTAGTGTGGCGTTGGAAACGGTCAGCAGAACTTTCTCGCCCGTATCGGTGAGCGTCAGGTTGAGGCGGAAATCGCGCGGGCCGATCCTTTCCGGATCGAGGCGCACGGCGATGAAATCCAGCAGCGTCTCGGTGGCGACGGCGTTCAGCAGGTCGGGACTGAGGATCGGCCGCGGCGGCAGGCGAGCCGGGCCGAAGCGCAGCTCCAGCGCCCCGAACAGATAGGCGTTGCGCCAGGTGGCCGACTCGGCCTGGTAGCCGAGCTGTTCCAGCGCGTCGGCCATCAGCTCGCGCGCTTCCCGATTGTCGGGATCGGCGAAGACGACGTGGTACAGGACCTGCGCCACCCAGCGATAGTCGCCCCGGGCGAAATCCTCGCGCGCACGCGCGATGATCCTTTCCGCGCCGCCCATGTACTCGACGTATTTGGCGCCCGACTCGCGCGGCGGCAGCGGATTGAGGTTGGCGGGATTGCCGTCGTACCAGCTCAGGTAGCGCTGGAACACGGCCTTGGAATTGTGGCTGACGGTGCCGTAATAGCCGCGCACGGTCCAGTCGCGCGCCAGGCCCGGCGGCAGGCGCAGCATTTCGGCGATCTCCGCCGGCCGCTTGCCGTGGTTCATCAACCGCACCGTCTGGTCGTGCACGTGCTTGTAGAGATCGCGCTGGCGCGCCAGGAAGTCGAGGATCCTGCCGCGGCCCCAGGTCGGCCAGTGATGCTGGCCGATCAGCACCTCGGCGCGATCGCCGAAGCGTTCGATGGCGTCGGCCAGATAGAACGCCCACATGCGCGGATCGCGCACTACCGATCCGCGCAGCGGACAGAAATTATGCAAGTGGCGGGTGGCGTTCTCGGCCATGTTCAACACGCCGCACCGCGGCAGGAACATGTGCATTTCCGCCGGCGCCTCGGTGCCCGGCGCCAGATGGAACACGATCTCCACGCCGGCAATGACATGCGTCTCGACCGGCTGCGCGATGAGCTGCGTCGGCGCGATCAGCGACACCCGCCCGCGCGCCACCGCCTTGCCCAGCCCGGCATCGACCTGGCCGCGCGGCCCCGGCGGCAGCAGCGCGCCGAACTGGAACATGGCGCGACGGGTCATGGCGTTGCCGGCCAGCACGTTCTCGCCGCCGACCGCCTCCATGAAGCCGTCCGGCGCGATCACCGCGACCCTGCCCGCCGCCACGTCCTCGTCGGAAACGACGCCTTTGACGCCGCCATAGTGATCGACATGCGAATGGCTGTAGATCACCGCCCGCACCGGCTTTCTCGGCCGGTGGGCATAATAGAGTTCCAGCGCCGCCGCTGCCGTCTCGATCGTGGTCAGCGGATCGATCAGGATCAGCCCGTCGTCGCCCTCGACCACGGTCATATTGGCCAGATCGAGGCCGCGCAGCTGGTACACCGTGTCGGTGACGCGGAACAGGCCGCTGGCCATGTTGAGCTGGGCCATGCGGTACAGGCTGGGATTGATGGTGGGCGGCGCGTCGGGCCCGTCGAGGAACTGGTAGGCTCCCAGATTCCAGATCAGCCCGCTGCGGCTGGCGATGCGGCCGCCGGGCAGGTCGGCGACGAAGCCGCGGCGCGACTCCTGGTAATCTTCCCGATCTTCGAACGGCAGTTCGTCCAGCACCGCCTCGTTGGCGACACGCGTCGCCGGCTCGGCATCCTTCTGCCGCAACGGGTTGGTTTCTTCGGCCATCGCTCCCCCAACGTACTCTCCGCACCGAGCCTAGGACAGGCCCCTGACGAGCGGCAAGTCACGCCGCCCTCCGTTTTGCCGCGACGATGTTGTACTCTCTTCCCGATGTCCCGCCCCGCCGCTTCAACCGACAGCTTCGCCGCATGAGCCGCTACCTTCTGGGCCGGCTGGCGGAGATGCTGGTCGTGCTGCTGGCCATGTCGCTGCTGGTCTATTTCATGATCGGCCTGATGCCGGGCGATCCGATCGACCTGCTGTTCACCGGCAACCCCGATATCCGCCCCGAGGACATCGCCCGGCTGCGCGCCATCTACGGGCTGGACCAGCCGCTGCACGAGCGCTACCTGGCCTGGCTGGGCCAGGCGCTGCAGGCCGATTTCGGCTTCTCCCGCATGTTCGCCCGGCCGGTGCTGGACGTGCTGCTGCCGCGGCTGGGCAGCACGATCGTGCTGATGGGGCTGGCCTTCGCCCTGTCGATCGCCATCGCCCTGCCGCTGGGCATCGAGGCGGCGCGCAAGCCCTACGGCGCCTTCGACAACGGCGTCAACCTGCTGTGCTTCGCCGGCATCTCGGTGCCGACCTTCTGGCTGGCGCTGCTGCTGATCATCCTGTTCGCCGTGCTGCTGGGCTGGCTGCCGGCCAGCGGCCTGGGCGGCGACACGCAGCACATGGGCTGGTTCGAGGCGCTGGGCGAGCGGCTGCGGCATCTGGTGCTGCCAGTGCTGACCCTGACCGTGGCCAATATCGGCCACTACACCCGCTACGTGCGGGCGGCGATGATCGAGACGCTGCGACAGGATTTCGTGCGCACCGCCCGCGCCAAGGGCGTGTCGGAGGCCGGCGTGGTCTGGCGACATGCGCTGCGCAACTCGCTGTCGCCGATCCTGACCATCCTGGCCCTGTCCTTCGGCAGCCTGTTCTCCGGCGCGCTGATCACCGAGATCATGTTCGCCTGGCCGGGCATGGGCAAGACCATGTTCGACGCCATCATGGCCAACGACTACAACCTGGCGCTGGTCGGGCTGCTGTTCGCCACCTTCACCACGCTGCTGGGCAGCCTGCTGGCCGATCTGGCCTATGCCTGGGCCGATCCGCGCGTCCGGCTGGGCCGGCCGGCATGAGGGGCGCGCCCGATTTCTGGCGTCGCTTCGCACGCAACGGGCTGGCGGTGGCCAGCCTGGCGCTGCTGGTCGTGCTGACGGTGCTGGCGCTGCTGGCGCCGGCGATCGCCGATCTGCGCAGCATCGATCCCAACGAGGCCGACCTGCTCAGCCGGCTGGAGCCGCCGTCGTGGCGGCACTGGCTGGGCACCGACGATCTGGGGCGCGACGTGTTCCTGCGCCTGCTGCAGGGCGGCCGCATCTCGCTCTTCGTCGGCATCGCCGCCGCCGTGATCGCCGCCTTCTTCGGCTCGATCCTGGGCGTGGTGGCCGGCTATGTCGGCGGCCGGCTGGATGCGCTGCTGATGCGGCTGACCGACATCGTCATCGCCCTGCCGGTGCTGCCGCTCTTGATCCTGTTCAGCGCCGTCGACCTGTCCAAGTTCGGCATTCCGCCCGAGCTGGCCCGCTCGCCCTCGATCTCGCTCTACCAGATCGTGGTGGTCGTCAGCCTGTTCGGCTGGACCACGGTGGCGCGGCTGGTGCGCGGCATGACCCTGTCGCTGAAGACGCGCGACTACGTGCGCGCCGCCAACGCGCTGGGTGCGGGCCCGCTGCGCATCATGTTCCGCCACATCCTGCCCAACGCCCTGTCGCCGGTGGTGGTCGCCACCACCATGTCGATCGGCACCATCGTGCTGTTCGAATCGGTGCTGAGCTTCCTGGGGCTGGGCGTGCAGGCGCCGCTGGCCTCCTGGGGCAACATGCTGACCAACGCCCAGGAGCTGATCTGGTCCAGCCCGATGCTGGCGATCTGGCCCGGCCTGCTGATCTTCCTCACCGTCGTCGCCTTCAACTTCGTGGGCGACGGGCTGCAGGACGCGCTCGATCCAAGGGCGCTGGACCGGCGCAGCGCTTGAAAAAGAAAAGCGCCGCACAAGGCGGCGCTTTCCGAAGACGTCTATAACGGACGGGCTACTCCGCCGCCTGCTTCTGCGGCACGTCCTTCGACAGTTCCTGCTCCACCAGGGTCGCCCAGTAGGAGGCGCCCAGCGGCAGGATCTCGTCGTTGAAGTCGTAGCCGGGGTTGTGGATCATGCACGAGCCCGGCCGGTCGCCGTTGCCGATCCAGATGTAGCAGCCGGGCCGGGCCTGCAGCATGAAGGCGAAGTCCTCCGAGCCCATGGCCGGGGTCGGGTTGCGGTTGACCTTGGACAGGCCGGCGACGGCGGCGGCGGCGCGGGCGGCGATCTCCGTCTCCTGCTCGCTGTTGACGGTGGCGGGATAGCGCCGCTCGTAGCGCCAGCCGATGGTGGCGCCGTAGCCCTGCGCGACAGCGCGGCTGATCTCCTCGATCTGCCGCTGCACGCGGTCCTGCACCTCCTTCTTGAAGGTGCGCACCGTGCCGCGCAGCACGGCGGTCTGTGGGATCACGTTCCAGGCGTCGCCGCTGTGGAACTGGGTGGTGCTGACCACCGCCGTGTCCATCGGATCGGTGTAGCGGCTGACGATGGCCTGCAGCGCCACCACGATCTGCGAGCCGATCATCACCGGATCGACGCCCTGGTGCGGCATGGCGCCGTGGGCGCCGACGCCGTTCACCGTGACCTCGAAAATATCGTAGGCCGCCATCATCGGGCCCGGACGCACGGCGAACTGGCCGACCGGAATGCCCGGAATATTGTGCATGCCGTAGACCTGCTCGGCGGGGAACTGGTCGAACAGGCCTTCCTCGACCATGACCCGGCCGCCGCCCTCGTTCTCCTCGGCCGGCTGGAAGATGAAATAGACGGTGCCGTCGAAATTCTTCGTCTCGGCCAGGTAGCGGGCCGCGCCCAGCAGCATGGTGGTGTGGCCGTCATGGCCGCAGGCATGCATCTTGCCGGGAATCGTCGAGGCATGGTCGAAATCGTTGGTCTCGTGGATGTCCAGCGCATCCATGTCGGCACGCAGGCCGATGGCGCGCTTGCCGTTGCCCGCCTTCAGCACGCCGACCACGCCGGTCCTGGCCAGGCCGCGATGCACCTCGATGCCGAACGATTCCAGCCGCTTGGCGACCACGTCGGCGGTACGATGCTCCTCGAAGGCGGTCTCGGGATGCTGGTGGATGTCGTGCCGCCAGGCTTCCATGTCCTTGTGGAACTCGGCGATGCGGTTGAGGATCGGCATGGATTTCTCCCGAATGGCAGGGGTTTGTCGAAGCTTAGCGGCTGGGCGGGGAAGATCAAGGTTGGGGCGAATCAGGCCCCAGCCTCTGCAACCCGGCGTCGATCGCCGCCCCGTCCGGCAGGGCGGCCTGCGCCCCGGTCGCCCGGCAGGACAGGCTGCCGGCGACGCAGCCGCGGCGCACCGCCGGCGCCAGCGGCAGGCCGCGCTCCAGCGCCGACGCCAGCACCCCGACAAAGGCGTCGCCCGCCCCCGTCGTATCGATGACCTTCACGCCCAGAGCCGGCGTCCGCCAGCGGGCGCCGCCGGCGCAGGTTTCCGCACCCTCCTCGCCCAGCGTGACGATGACCGCCGTATCGAGGGCACGCGCCAGCGAGACGGCATCCGCCTCCGTGAGGTGGAGGCTTGCAGCAAGGGCTGCGGCCTCGATCTCGTTGACCACCAGAACATCCACCGCCTGCAGGGCCTCGCGCGCCAGCGGCAGGGCCGGCGCCAGGTTGAGCACGATGCGGCAGCCGGCGGCCCTGGCCTTGGCGATGGCGCGTTCGGTTTCGATCTGGCTCAGTTCGCGCTGCAGGACGAGCATGGCGGCGGGCGACAGAACGCCATCGAGCCAGTCGGCCGATGCCGCCAGATTGGCTCCGGCGGCGACCATGATCTGGTTCTCGCCCTGCGGGCTGATGCCGACTGCGGCGGCGCCGGTCGGCAGGTCGAGATTGCGGATGCCGGCCAGACCGACGCCGGCATTGCGCGCCCCTTCCAGCGCCAGCAGCGCCAGATGGTCGCTGCCGACCGCCCCGACGAGTTGCACCCGCGCCCCGTCGCGCGCGGCGGCGACGGCCTGATTGGCGCCCTTGCCGCCGGCCATGACGCTGTAGCGCTCGCCCAGAACGGTTTCGCCGTGCCGGGGCAGAGCCGGCACGGCGAAAAGATGGTCGACGATGATGGAGCCGAAGACGACGATCATGCGGCTTTACAACCGCGTCAATGGCTCATCATCACCGGTGCGGTCATCGAGGACAGGATCTTGCGGGTGACGCCGCCCATCACCAGTTCGCGCAGCCGGGAATGGCCATAGGCGCCCATGACCAGCAGGTCGATGCTGAGATCGGCGAGGCGCGAGAGGATGACGTCGCCGGGATCGGCATCGTCGGAGAGGGTGAAGGAAGCCGACACCTTGACGCCGTGGCGCGCCAGGTAGAGCGCGATGTCGGCGCCCGGATCCTCGCCATGGCCGCGCGCGCCGGCGCGCGGATTGACCGCCAGCACGGTCACTGCCTTGGCCGCCTTCAGGAACGGCAGCGCGTCGCTGACGGCGCGGGTCGCCTCCCGGCTGGCGTTCCAGGCCACCATGACATGGCCGCCCATCAGCGCACCCTTGAAGCCGATATAGGGCAGGATCAGGACCGGACGGCCGGCGCGCAGCGCCACCGTCTCCGGCAGGTCGGGAATGACGTCGGGATCGGCCAGCTTGCTGTCGTACTGGCTCATGACCACAAGGTCGGCATAGCGGGCGTTCATCGAGGCCAGTTCGTAGACGTCGCCCTGCTGGTCGCGCCATTCGCTGCCGATGCCGACGCGGCTGCAGATCGCTTCGAAGGTCGCCTTGCCCTTGGCCGCCATCTCCTTGTTGCGCTTTTCCTGCAGCGCGACGAGATCGGGACTGATGCCCGCCTCGAGATAGGCCGGCAGCACAATGTTTCCGCGCAGGAACAGCCCGACAAGATGTGCACCATTTGTTCGCGCCAGTTCCGCCGCCGCCTCGATCCGTTTGTCGTTGGTCGGCGCCCCATCGCAGTTGACCAGAATCGTCTTGTAGCCCATGGCCCCTCCTTTCGGTGCGTAACGCAGCATGCACCGATTCGGCGCCCCGCAAAATGATCGAAATCAACGGGAAACGGCGCGCCGTCCAATCAAGGAGCGCGCTGCTCCACCGCCAACCGTCCTTCCGCGATGGCATGGCAGGCCACCATACCGCCCTCGATCGGATAGGGCTGCGGAATTTCGGCGCGGCAGCGGTCGTCGGCGTAGGGGCAGCGCGGGTTGAAGGTGCAGCCAGGCGGCGGATCGATCGGACTGGGCACCTCGCCGCCCACCGGCGTGCGCTGGCGGCCGGTCATTTCCAGATCGGGGATCGTGTCCAGCAACATGCGCGTATAGGGATGCTTGGGCCGGTAGAACAGGGTCCTGGTGTCCGCCAGCTCGACCAGGCGGCCCAGATACATCACGCCGACCCTGGTGGAGATGTTGTAGACCACCGCCAGGTTGTGGGAGATGAAGAGATAGGTCAGCCCGAACTCGCGCTGCAGGTCCTTCATCAGGTTCAGAATCTGCGCCTGCACCGACACGTCGAGTGCCGATGTCGGCTCGTCGCACACCAGGAACTCAGGCTCCGAGGCGAGCGCGCGCGCGATCGAGATGCGCTGGCGCTGGCCGCCGGAGAACTCGTGCGGATATTTCTGCCCGTCGGCCGGGGTCAGGCGCACCTGTCTCAGGAGCTGGCCGACGCGATCGGCGATGTCCGCCTTCGATGTCGCCAGCTTGAAAGCGCGAATCGGCTCGGCGATGATGTCGAATACCCGCCAGCGCGGATTGAGGCTGGCATAAGGGTCCTGGAAGATCATCTGCATGCGCCGGCGCAAGGTCGCCATTTCCTTGCGGCTGATCGACGGATCCAGCACGCGGCCTTCGAAGGAGATCGTGCCGCCGCTGGGCCGGTAAAGCCCGACGATCAGCCGCGCCACCGTCGATTTGCCGCAACCGGATTCGCCCACCAGCGACAGGGTCTCGCCGCGGGCAATGTCGAAATCAATGCCGTCCACCGCCCGGACGATCTGTCCCGGCTTGCCTTCCAGCACCCGGTTCAGCCACGGCGGCGACACGTCGAAATAGCGCTTCAGGTCGCGCACCTGCAGCAGCGTGTCGCCGCCGACGCTCACTTTGCGGGGGGCGCGCTCAACCATTGACCGCCTCCGGCTGTCGCAACCGGGATCCGACCCCCGCGGCATCGTAGAGCCAGCAGGCCGCGAAGGAGTGTCCGGCGGGCAGCAGGTCCGGCCGCTCGACCAAGCAGCGTTCGCCGACCTGCGGACAGCGCGGATTGAAGGCGCAGCCCGGCGGGATTTCGGTCAGTCGCGGCATGGCGCCCTCGATCTGGGTCAGCCGGCCCTGCTCGCCGCCGACCGAGGGGATCGAACCCATCAGGCCGCTGGTGTAGGGATGGCGCGCGCTCTTGACCACGTCGCGCACCGGGCCGATCTCGGCGATGCGGCCAGCATACATGACGGCGACGCGGTCGGCGGTCTCGGCGATGACGCCCATGTCGTGCGTCACCAGCATCACCGCCGTGCCGTGCTCGCGGCACAGCCGCTTCAACAGCGCGATGATCTGCGCCTGGATCGACACGTCCAGCGCCGTGGTCGGCTCGTCGGCGATGATCAGCTTGGGATTGGCGCACAGGGCGAGCGCGATCACCACGCGCTGGCGCATGCCGCCGGAGAACTGGTGCGGATAGTGGTCGATGCGCTGCTCGGCGGCGGGGATGCCGACTTCCTTCAGCAGGTCGATGGCCCGCGCCCGCGCCTGCTGCGGCGAAAGTCTTATATGGGTGAGGATGGTTTCGATCAGCTGCCGGCCGACCGTGTAGAGCGGATTGAGGCTGGTCAGCGGATCCTGGAAGATGGCGCCGATCTGCGCGCCGCGCACCTTGCGCATCTCGTCGTAGGGCAGGTTGTCGATACGCCGCCCCAGCAGCCGGATTTCGCCGCCGGCGATGCGCCCGGGCGGCTCCAGCAGGCCGATGATGGCGGCCCCGGTCAGCGACTTGCCGGCACCCGATTCGCCCACCACGCCCAGCACTTCGCCCGGTGCGATCTGGAACGAGACGTCGTCCACCGCCAGCAAGGTGCCGCGCCGGGTGGGAAACTCGACCCGCAGGTTGGCGACCTCGAGCAGCGGCTGGTTGGAAAGAGTACTCATGCCACCGGCCTAGCGCAGCTTGGGATTGAGCGCATCGCGCAGCCAGTCCCCCAGCAGGTTCACCGACAGCACCAGCGCCACCAGCGCGATCGACGGCATCATGGCCACCCACCATTCGCCGCTCTGCAGCAGCCGGTTGCCCTCCTCGATCAGCCGTCCCAGCGACGGCTGGGTCGCCGGCAGGCCGACGCCGAGGAACGAGAGCGTGGCTTCGGTGATGATGGCCAGCGCCAGGTTGATGGTGGCGATGACCAGCACCGGGCCCATGACGTTGGGCAGGATGTGGCGGAACAGGATCAGCAGCGGATGGATGCCGATGACCTTGGCCGCCAGCACGTATTCCTTGTTCTTCTCGACCAGCACCGAGCCGCGCACCGTGCGCGCGTACTGCACCCAGAACGACAGGCCGATGGCCAGGATCACCACGATGACGGCGAGCTGGTCGAAGCGCTCGTTGCCGATGACGCCGCGGGCGACGCCGTTGATCAGCAGCGCCACCAGGATGGCCGGAAAGGTAAGCTGCACGTCGGCGGCGCGCATGATGAAAGCGTCGACCGCGCCGCCGGCATAGCCGCTGATCAGGCCCAGGGTGATGCCCAGCACCATGGCGAACAGCACCGAGATGAAACCGACGAACAGGGAGATGCGCAGGGCGTAGAAGATGGCCGACAGCACGTCCCGCCCCTGCTCGTCGGTGCCCAGCAGGAAACGCGGATCGCCGCCCTCGCTCCAGACCGGCGGCAGCAATCCGTTCATCAGGTCGATCGAGCCGAGATCGAGCGGATCGAACGGCGAGATCACCGGCGCGAACAGGGCGGCCATGAACAGCAGCAGCGTCATGAAGCCGGCGACGATCACCACCGGCGACTTGCGGAAACTGTAGGCGACGTCGCTGTCCCAGGCGCGATGCAGGGCGGCGGCGAAGCGGGCGGCCATGTCAGTGCCCTCCCTTGGTGCCGTCGAAGCGCAGGCGCGGATCGACGGCGTAGTAGAGCAGATCGACCACCATGTTGATGACGACGAAGAACAGGGCGATCAGCACCAGGTAGGTCGCCATTACCGGAATGTCGACCGACTGCACCGACTGGATGAAAAGCTGCCCCATGCCCGGCCAGGAGAACACCGTCTCGGTGATGATGGCGAAGGCGATAATGGCGCCGAGCTGCAGGCCGGTGATGGTGATGACCGGCACCAGCGTGTTCTTCAGCGCATGGCCGAAATTGATCGCCCGGTTGCTCAGCCCGCGGGCGCGGGCGAACTTGATGTAGTCGGTGCGCATCACCTCCAGCATCTCCGAGCGCACCAGGCGCATGATCAGGGTGAGCTGGAACAGGCCCAGGGTGATGGCCGGCAGGATCAGGGCGCGCAGGCCGCTGGTGGTGAGGAAGCCCGTGTTCCACCAGCCCAGCGACACGACCTCGCCGCGGCCGAAGGACGGCAGCACGCCAAGCCAGACGGCGAACACCAGAATGAGAAGGATGCCGATCAGGAAGGTCGGCAGCGACACGCCGATCAGCGATATGGTCAGGAAGAACCGGCTGACCGGCGAACGCGGGTAGAGTCCGGTGAAGACCCCCAGCGCCACCCCGACCACCAGCGCGATGACCGCCGCGACGAAGCTGAGTTCCACCGTCGCCGCCAGGCGGCTGCCGATGACCGAGATCGCCGGCTCGGTCATGCGATAGGACAGGCCGAAATCGCCCTGCACCGCGTTGCCGACGAAACGGGCGAACTGGAACGGGAACGGATCGTTCAGCCCGAGCTGTTCGCGCAGCCGCTCGCGCTCGTCTAGGGGCGTGTCGATGCCGACCAGGCTGTTGATCGGGTCGCCGACGAAATTGAACAGCGAGAAGGCCACCAGGCCCACCGTCAGCATGACGATGATGCCCTGAATCAGGCGCCGGATGATGAAGGCGAGCATCTGACTGGCAAAAGCGGGATGGTCCGGATTGCCGTCCGGACCATCCGCATTTCTGCGCGGTCGACTACTTGATCGTCACGAACATGAGCGGGAAAACGTTGTCCGCCCGCTGCACGACGTCGACGTTCTTGCGCATGGCCCAGACCACCGCCTGCTGATGCAGCGGAATGTGGCCGACCTCGTCGAGGTGGATCTTCTGCGCTTCCTTCAGCATGGCGTCGCGCTTGGCCTTATCGGTCTCCTGCTCGATCTTGTCGGCCAGTTCGTCGACCGTCTTGTTCGAGTAGCCGCCCGGGTTGAAACCGCCCTTCTTGGTCGCAGCGCTCGGCGTCTGGATGAGCTGTTCCAGCACGTTGTGCGCGTCGTAGGTCGCGGCCGGCGACCAGCCCAGCATGAAGAAGCTGGTGTTGCCCGGGGTGAAGTCCGGCTTGCGCAGGATCTCGGCGAAGTACTTGCCGCGGGTCTGGGCGTTGAGGTTGACCTTGACGCCGATGCGGGCCAGCATCGAGACCACGGCCTTGCAGATCGCTTCGTCCTGGACGTAGCGGTCGTTCGGGCAGTCCATGCCGACCTCGAAGCCCTGCGCATAGCCGGCGTCGGCCAGCAGCTTCTTGGCCGCCTCGACGTCCAGCTTGGGCCGCACGTCGAGATCGGCGAAGTAGCCGTTGATGCCCTGCCCGACCATCAGCGCGGTGGGGAAGGACTGGCCGCGCATGATGGTGCGCTTCATCGCCTCGACGTCGATGGCCTGCATGAAGGCCTTGCGCACGCGAACGTCCTTGAACGGGTTCTTGCCCTTGACGTTCGACTTCAGCAGCTCGTCGCGCTCCTGGTCGAAGCCGAGATAGACGACGCGGGTCTCGCGGCCGGCCATCACCTTGGTGTTGGCGTCCTTGGACAGCGCGTCTTCGTCCTGCGGCGGGACGGTGTAGACGAAATGCACCTCGCCCGAGCGCAGCGCGGCGGTGCGGGTGGCGGCGTTGGCGATGCGGTTGAACTCGGCGACGTCGACGTTGCCGGGCATCTTGTCCCACCACTCGGTGTTCTTCACCAGTACCGTCTTGACGTCCGGCTCGCGGCTTTGCAGCTTGAACGGGCCGGTGCCGTTGGCGTTGCGGGTGGCGAAGTTGGTCTCGTCCGGCTTGGTCAGGTCGGCGACGGCGGCGGCGTTGTTCTTCTCCGCCCAGGCCTTGGACATGATGAAAATCTGTGGCAGCTTGTCGATCATCAGCGGGTCGGGATACTTGGTCTCCAGCACCACCGTCTGCTCGTCGACCTTGCGGATCTCCTTCATCGACACGAAGTAGCCCTTCATGTTCGAGGCGCCGGTGGCGGCGCGGTTGATGGAGAACACGACGTCGTCGGCCACGAAGGGCGTGCCGTCATGGAACTTCACGCCCTGGCGCAGCTTGAACTCCCAGGTCGTGGGCGAGGTCAGCTTCCACGACGTGGCCAGCGAGGGCTCGAGCTGGAGATCGCGGTCGCGGCGCACCAGGCCCTCGTAGACGTTGCCGAGGAAGGACAGCAGGAAGGTCTCGTTGCGCGCATACGGGTCCATCGAGTTGACGTCGCCGTCGTTGGCCCATTTGAACACCTTGCCCTGGGCCAGCGCCGTTCCCGACGCCATCGACGAAAGCGCCACAGCGCCTGCCGCCAGGATCAGCGTCCTGAAACCGATTTTCATGGATCTCGTCTCCCAATTTGTGTTTGCCGCCCTTTTTGCCGGACGGCTCAGACATGATGGCAAACCCGGCGGAATGCCGGTTTTCCCTTGCCTATCGCGTAGAACACTCCGACAAGCGAGTCAATCGCGCAGCACCACTGATGGTAGTTTGTTGCATGCGATACCCGGTTTGACCGTTCCCGATGCAGTCGGGCGGTTTCCGGCGAGAACCCGGCTGGTCTTGACCGGGCATTGGCCGTACGCTGTTCCATCTGGCATTGCAACGCAGCATGCTTTCGGTCCAAGGAGCCCGTCGTGACCCACAATGCCCCCAACTCCCTGCAAGCCCGCGATATCGCGTCGGTCGCCCATCCCTACACCCATCTCAAGAAGCATCTGAGCGAAGGACCGCTGGTCATCGCCCGCGGCAAGGGCGTGCGGGTCTACGACGATTCGGGCAACGACTATCTGGAGGGCATGGCCGGGCTGTGGAGCGCGTCGCTGGGCTTCGACAACGAGCGGCTGGTGCAGGCGGCGCTGAAGCAGATGCGGCAACTGCCCTTCTATCACGGTTTCGCGAGCAAGTCGCACGAGCCGATGATCGAGTTGGCGGAGATGCTGCTGAAGCGGGCGCCGACGCCGATGGCGCGCGTCTTCTTCGCCAATTCCGGTTCGGAAGCCAACGACAGCGCCCTGAAACTGGTCTGGTACTACAATAACGCGCTGGGCCGGCCGCAGAAGAAGAAGGTGATCTCCCGCCTCAAGGGCTATCACGGCGTCACCATCGCCTCCGCCAGCCTGACCGGCCTGCCCAACAACCATCGCGATTTCGACCTGCCGATCGCCAATGTCCTGCACACCGACTGCCCGCATTTCTACCGCTTCGGCCAGCCGGGCGAGAGCGAGGAGCAGTTCGCTACACGGCTGGCCGACTCGCTCGACGCGCTGATCCGCAAGGAAGGCCCCGAAACGGTAGCCGCTTTCATCGCCGAGCCGGTGATGGGCGCCGGCGGCGTCATCGTGCCGCCCGCCGGCTACTACGAGAAGATCCAGGCGGTGCTGAAGAAGCACGACGTGCTGTTCATCGCCGACGAGGTGATCTGCGGCTTCGGCCGCACCGGCAGCTACTGGGGCTGCCAGACCTTCGACATCCGGCCGGACATCCTGACCTGCGCCAAGGCGCTGTCGGCCTCGTTCCTGCCGATCTCGGCGGTGATGGTGAACGAGAAGATCTGGCAGGCCATGCTGGTGGAGAGCGAGAAGATCGGCGTGTTCGGCCACGGCTTCACCTATTCCGGCCATCCGGTGCCGGCGGCGGTGGCGGTCGAGACGCTGAAGATCTACGACGAGATCGACCTGGTCGGCCATGTGCGCAAGGTCGGACCGGTGATGCAGGCGGGCCTGCGCCGCCTGGGCGACCATCCGCTGGTCGGCGAAGTGCGCGGCATCGGCATGATCGGCGCCATCGAACTGGTGAAGGACCGCAAGACGCGCGAGGCCTTCCCGGTCGCCGCCGGCGCCGGCGGCCTGGTGGCCAAGCATGCGCAGGCCAACGGGCTGATCCAGCGCAACATGCTGGACGCCGTCGCCTTCTCGCCGCCGCTGGTGATGACCACGGACGATATCGAGGAGATGTTCGCGCGCGTCACCAAGGCGCTCGACCTGACCCTCGCCGATCTGCGCCAGGCGGGCGAATTCAAGGGCTGAACCGCTCGCTATAGCTGCTGGTGGCTCCAGAGCCGCGAGCGCAGGCCGAGGAAGACCAGCAGGCACAGCATGATCGCCGCCGGCGGAATGCAGGCGGCGTGCACGTCGGTCAGCTTGGCGAGATAGCCGATCAGGAAGGCCCCGACCGGCGCGCCGCCCATGAAGCCGAGCTGGAACAGCGACAGGATGCGGGCGCGGTGCGAGACCGGCGAGCCGAGCTGCACGATGGTCCGTCCCTGGGTCATGTTGACCCCGGCCGTCACGCCCCATACCGCGCAGAGCGCCGCCAGCCCGTAGAACGGCAGCGATTGCGATATCGCCAGCAGGACGAAGGCGGCGATCACCAGCGACACCAGCATCGCCCGGCCCGGACGGCGCAGCGGGCCGATCCGGACCTGGGCGAAGATCGAGACCAGCGCCCCGCCCCAGAAGAAGAAATTGACGATGGCGATCTCGCGCACGCCGCCGCCGTGATCGTCGCGCACCATGACCGGCAGCAGCACCAGGAACGAGCCGATGTAGAAAATGCCGATGCCCAGCATGGCGACGATCACCGGCCACAGGCTGGGCGCGGCGAAAGCCGCACGAATGCCCTCCGCGATGGCGGCCAGTCGCCCGATTTCCTCGCCCACGACAGGCGCCGGCGGCGCCGGCCGCAGCCGCCAGCAGGCATAGGCGCCGGCCGCCATCACCACCGCCTGGGCGAACAGCAGGACGGGCGCGCTCAGCGTCTCGGCGACGCTGGCGCCGATCATGCCCACAAGCTGCGCCATGAACTGCACCCCGGTAACGACCGCGACCGCCCGCGCCAGGTTGGCGCCGACGACATGGCCCAGCAGCGCATCGCGGGCGGGCATGGCGAAGGCGCCCAGCGTGCCCATCGCCAGGCCGAACACGACGATCGCCATGAAGCTCAGCTCGCCGGCAGCGATCAGCACCGCCAGCACCACCGGCGGCACGGCCGAGGCCAGGTGGTAGCGGATCAGAAGCCGCCGGCCGTCGTTGCGATCGGCCACCGCCCCGCCCAGGAGAATGAAGAGGATCGCGGGCGCCATCAGCGCCGTCTGCGCCATGCCCACCAGGTGCGGCGGCGCCTGCAGCACCACCGCCACCAGCCACGGAAACAGCACCATCTGCAGCCCCAGCCCGGCGTACCAGGCGCCTAAGCTGCCGAGATAGAACGGAAATTGCCGGCCGGCAGCGGGGTCGGCGGGAATATCGGCGGGCATTCGGTGTCCGTACACGAGAGGCAGCCATGCGGCAATGCGCCACCCATTGGGACGCAAGTTCTTGATATAAATCAAGGGCTACGGGGAAATGCGCTGATATTAGTGCCGGGTCGCCGCCATCCGGTATTTGGGTTCGAAAAATGGATTACCAGAGTTTCTTCCGCCGCTCGCTCGAGCAATTGCAGGCCGAAGGGCGCTATCGCGTCTTCGCCGATCTGGAGCGCGAGGTCGGCAATTTTCCCTTCGCCCGCAATCACCGCAACGGCGGCGTCGAGCGCGTCACCGTGTGGTGCTCCAACGACTATCTCGGCATGGGCCAGCACACGGTGGTGCTGCAGGCCATGCGCGATGCGCTGAGCGTGTCGGGCGCCGGCGCCGGCGGCACCCGCAACATCTCCGGCACCAACCACAACCACGTGCTGCTGGAGCGCGAACTGGCCGATTTGCATGGCAAGCAGGCCGCCCTGGTCTTCACCTCCGGCTACGTCGCCAACGAGACCGCACTGCAGACGCTGGGCAGCAAGCTGCCCAACTGCATGCTGTTCTCCGACGCGCTGAACCATGCCTCGATGATCGCCGGCATCCGCCACTCGGGCGCCAGGCGGCACATTTTCCGCCATAACGACCCTGCCGACCTGGAGCGCCTGCTGCGCCAGGCCGATCCGGCTGCGGCCAAGATCGTGGCCTTCGAATCGGTCTATTCGATGGACGGCGACATCGCGCCGATCGGCGAGATCTGCGACGTGGCGCATCGCTACGGCGCGCTGACCTATCTCGACGAGGTGCATGCGGTCGGCATGTACGGCGCGCAGGGCGCGGGCGTGGCCGAACGCGACGGCGTTCTCGACCAGGTCGACATCGTGCAGGGCACGCTGGCCAAGGCGTTCGGCGTGATCGGCGGCTACATCGCCGGCTCCGCCGCCACCGTCGATTTCGTGCGCAGCTTCGGCTCGGGCTTCATCTTTACCTCCGCCCTGCCCCCCTCCATCGCCGCCGGCGCGCTGGCCAGCGTGCGCCACCTGCGCCGCCATCCCGAGATCCGCGACCGGCACCAGGAACGCGCTGCGACGCTGAAGCGCCGGCTGGCGGCGGCCGGCCTGCCGGTGATGCCGTCGGACAGCCACAGCGTGCCGCTGTTCGTGGGCGATGCCGAACGCTGCAAGCTGGCCAGCGACCTACTGCTGGAGCACCACGCCATCTACGTGCAGCCGATCAACTATCCCACGGTGCCGCGCGGTGCGGAGCGGCTGCGGCTGACGCCGACGCCGCTGCACAGCGATGCGATGATGAACGAGCTGGTGCAGGCGCTGCTCGACGTCTGGGGCCGGCTGGGCCTGCTGCGCGCCGCCGCCGAATAGCGTTCCGGCAATCCACAATCTTTCCAAGCGCTGCCGAATCCGTCAAAGTGGCGGCGGTTTCCGTTTATCGATTCCACTGCGGCAATGGCGCTCAACCGGCAGCAACTGGCCAAGATTCTCGAACTAATGGGCAGCGCGCATGACGGCGAAGCGCTGGCCGCCGCCCGCCGCGCCCACATGCTGGTGAAGAATTCGGGCACGACCTGGCAGGCGGTGCTGGGCGCGCAGGCCATGCCCTCGCCGGGACCTGCTGCTACAACCCGGTCAGCAGATAGGCCGGGCCACGACAGGACCCCGCCCCGTCCCACCGGCGCTTACGGACGCGAGCTGACCAGCTACGAGATGCTCTATGCCCTGCTGCATTCGCATCGCACGCCGCCGCTCATCAAGAAGCGGCTGAAGCCGCTGGAGGGCAAGGTGGCGGACGGTGACGTTGATGAAGAGGTGCTGCGCGAGCTGCGCGCGCTTTTCACCCGCTATGTCGTGATCTCCGCCGGCGCCTGATGTGCGCCAATTTCGAGAACACGCTGTCGCCGGCCGAGCTGCTGCAGCGCTATGGCCTGTCGGCGCCGCCGGGCTATTACGAATCGCTCAA
The DNA here is from genome assembly GCA_037190765.1 of Alphaproteobacteria bacterium. Taxonomy (GTDB): domain Bacteria; phylum Pseudomonadota; class Alphaproteobacteria; order Reyranellales; family JAQSWP01; genus JAQSWP01. The sequence continues at coordinate 74,306 of JBBCJW010000039.1, read as the reverse complement.
CCTGCGGCCGGACAACGCCGTTCTGGTCATCGACGCCAGTGGCGCCGCCCTGCGGCGCTGGGGCCTGAAAGCGGCGTGGGACAACAAGCTGATCATCAACGCCCGCAGCGAGACGGTAACGGAGAAAGCCAGTTTCCGTCCGCTGCTGGAGCGCCGCTGCCTGATCCCGGCCACAGGGTGGTTCGAATGGCAGGCCATCCCCAACGCCAAACGCAAGCGCAAGCATCGGCTGCGGCCGCAGGTGCAGGGCAGTTTCTGCTTCGCCGGCCTCAGCGACGGCGAACGGGTGGTGATGCTGACCCGTGCACCGGCGCGCGAGATCACCCATGTCCATGACCGCATGCCGGCGGTGCTGGCGCGGCAGGACGAGGCGCGCTGGATCGACCCGGCAGCGAGGTTCGATCAGGTGCGGCAGGTACTGGACGGTACCAGCGAGACCTATCGCGCCGATCCGTTGGAAGAAATGCCTCCGATCAGGCCGCAGCAGGTCGATCTATTCGACTGAAGCGGATCATGGCTTCCGCCCGGAGCGGCCTTCGGAAAGTTGACATTGCCGGCGCGTTTCCCATGTACAATGCAATCCCCAGCATGGAGGGTTTGCCATGACCATTCACCCGACCAGTCAAGAGCAGATCAGCGCCGTCCAAACGATGGAGCGGGCGTTCACGACGTTGCAGCTGGCGTTTGGCGACAGCTTTCCCGAGGTGGTCGATCAGCTGGTTGCCACAGCCAAGAACAACCACCTGCGTACCCAGAACGGACTCGATCTCAGCGAAATGCTGAAAGCCGCTCCGTAGCCATCGGCTGATCGAAGGCCGCGCCTTCCGGCCTCCCGCCTTTTCTCGATTCCCTCCTTCCTTGCGGGGAGAGTCGGGAAAGGGGGAGTTCCAGCGACCATTGTCTCCCGCATCCCCCACCTGCCCTCCTCCCGCAAGCGCAGAGAGGGGAGAGATGGAGTCACTTCACCGCCGCCACCACATAGGTGAACTGCTCGCCGCTGTGCTCGGTGATGGAGACGTATTCGCCCGGCTTGAAGACATGGTCGCCCAGCCGGAACACCGGCTCGTCGTCCTCATCGCCCGGGGCATAGGAGAAGACCCAGCGGTTGCGCTTGTGCTCCAGCACGCCGTTCTCGTCGTCCTGCCCCTGCCAGAAGCGACGCACGTGGCACTTGTCCTTCTGCTGCGGCCAGGCTTTCAGGTCGAGATAGCCGTCTTCCGTCAGCGGCGCGGTCAGCTCGTAGCCGTGATTGCGGCTGCCTTCGGGGAATTTCGGATTGCGCGCCATCTCCAGGCGAATCTTCTTCAGCATGCGTTGCTCCCTCTCTTCACCCTTCTCCTTATCGGACGGCGCCGGGCAAGGCGTTGATCGCAATCAAGCGCCGCGGTCGATCGCCGCCTCCGCCTGCGCTGTCAGCGTCGCCAGATCCTGCCCAGCATCCAGCCGCCGCCAGCGCAGGGGCCCGATATCGTAGCCGGCCTGGCGATCGACGACAGCAACGGTGGCATCGGACGCATCGCCGCGCCGACCGGCAACGCGCTGGCGCAGCATGGCGGCCGGCGCATCGAGCCAGAGGCCGGCGAACGGCACGCCGGCCTTGCGGGCAACGGCTTCGGCAGCCTCCCGTTCTTGCGGCCGCGCCTGCACGGCATCGAGCACCACCGAGCGCCCGGCGGCCAGCGCAATGGCCGCCAGCCGGTTCAGCTCGGCATAGACGGCGGCCGAATTCTCCACCGTATAGGAGCCGGGCGGCATGGGCTGGTCGAGCGCCACGCCCGCCATGCGCTTGCGCAGCACGTCCGAGCGCAGCACGACCGCGCCGGGCGTCGGCAGCAATGACGGCGCCAGCGCCAGGGCAAGCGTGGTCTTGCCGGTGCCGGACAGGCCGCCGACCGCGACCAGACGCGGCGGCGCCGGCGCAAACAGCGCCCGGGCATAGGCCTGATAGCGGCGGGCCAGATCGCGCAGCCGCGCCGCCGCGGCCGGGTCCTTCAGATGGGGAATGCCCGCGGCATCGACATGGGCGCGGATCGCCGCCCGCCGCGCCAGGTAGATGCGCAGCAGCGCCAGCGCGGCCAGCGCCTCCTCGTCCTTCTCCGCCGCATGCCACAGCCAGGTGTTCAGGGCCAGGTTGGCCAGATCGCGCCGACCGCCGAAATCGAGGTCCATCAGCAGGAAGGCCAGATCGTAGAGAACGTCGATGCAGGACAGCCGGTCGTTGAACTCGATGCAGTCGAAGGGCTGCGGCCCGTTCCGGCCGAGATAGATGTTCTTCAGGTGCAGATCGCCATGGCAGCGGCGCACCGCGCCGATCGCCCGCCGATGGTCGGCCATCGCCGCCTGTCGCCGCGCCTCCTGCGGCATCAGCCCCGCCAGCTCGGCAGTCAGCGCCGGATCGAGCAGCGTGCCGCGCGCCTGCATCTGCTCGACATCCATCTCCACCGTATGCACCAGCACCTCGCCACCGCCATGGCCCGGCTGCGGCGGGGCGGCGGCATGGAAGCGGGCGACGCTGCGGGCCAGCTCGGCGACCATGTCGTCGGTCAGCTCGCCCCGGGCGGCGATTTCGGCCAGCAGTTGCGACTGGTCGAAGCGGCGCATGACCACCACCCAGTCCTCCGCGTCCGCTGGAACCTCGCCATCGGCCACGACGGCCCCCAGCCTGAAGCCATCCTTGTGGCGGAACACCGGGGCGACGCCGAGATAGAGATCGGGCGCGGTGCGGCGGTTCAGCCGCGCCTCGTCGGCGCAGAAGCGGCAGCGCCGGTCGCGGGTCGAGAAGTCGAGGAACGGGAACTTCACGGCGCGCTTCAGCTTGTAGACGCGGTCCCCGACCAGGAACACGGCGGCGGCATGGGTGTCGATGCGCTCGACCCTGGCATCGGCTGGCAGCCCGTAGGCCACCGGCTGCGACAGGAAGGCGATGACCTCGCTCTGGTCGTCGCAGGCCGGATCGCTCGCCATCCCCGCACCTATGCGAAGGTCGCGCGCGCTTCGGCGACGCCTTCGGGGTCCTGGTGGACGATGATTTCGGCGCTGGGGAAGGCGGCGCGTATGGCGGCTTCGACCTCCTCGCCGACCTCGTGCGCCTGGCGCAGGGTCATGTCGGGATTAAGCTCCATATGGAGCTGGATGAAGGTGGTGATGCCCGAGGAACGCGTGCGCAGGTCGTGCAGGCCGCGCACCTGCGGATGGGCGCGCACGATGGCCTTGATCCGCTCGCGGTCCTGGTCCGACAGTTCGCGGTCCATCAGCACCTGATAGGCGTCCTTGCCGATATCGGCGGCGCTCTTGAGGATGTAGAGGCCGATCAGCAGGGCGATCAGGGGATCGGCCAGGGTCAGGCCGAAGCTGCTCGACAGCACCAGGGCGACGATGACCCCGACATTGGTCGTCAGGTCGGACAGGTAATGCAGCCGGTCGGCGCTGATGGCCATCGAGTCGGTGCGCGCAACCACGCGGTGCTGGAACAGCACCAGCCCCAGGGTCAGGGTGATCGATCCCAGCATGACGGCGATGGCCAGCGTCTCGGCCTCGACCGGCTGCGGATCGAACAGGCGCTGGCCGGCGGAGATCAGCAGCCAGACCGCCGAGGCGCCGATGAAGCCCGACTGGATCAGCCCCGCCAGCGCCTCCGCCTTGCCATGGCCGAAGCGGTGCTCGCGGTCGGCCGGCATCAGCGCATGGCGCACGCTGAGAAGCGTCACCAGCGAGGCCAGCAGGTCGAGGGTGGAATCCAGCAGGGTCGAGAGCATGCTGACCGAGCCGCTGTGCCACCACGCCAGCGCCTTGCCGGCGATCAGGACGACGGCGACCGAGGTCGAGGCGATCGCCGCCAGCCGCATCAGCCGCGCCCGTTCCGGCGCCACCCCGGCCTTGACGGGAAAAAGGCGCGAGCCGTCGCCCGTCATCTCACGGGAACAGCCGCTCGGTCGACCAGGCGTTGGCGCCGGCCTCGCGGGAGAACACCAGCCGGTCGTGCAGGCGGAACGGCTTGTCCTGCCAGAACTCGATGCGCCGGGGCAGGATGCGGAAGCCGGACCAATAGGGCGGCCGCGGCACCGTGCCGATATGGAACTTGGCGGCATAGGCGGCCACCGCCTTCTCCAGCTCCATGCGCGCGGTCAGCGGGCGGGACTGCTTCGAGGCCCAGGCGCCGATTTGGCTGCCGCGCGGGCGGGAAGCGAAATAGGCGTCGGCCTCGGCGTCCGTCACCTGCTCCACCGGCCCCTCGATCCGCACCGAGCGGCGCAGCGACTTCCAGTGGAAGCACAGGGCGGCCTTGGGGTGCTGGATCAGGTGCTGGCCCTTGCGGCTCTCGAAATTGGTGTAGAAGGCGAAGCCGCGCTCGTCGACGCCCTTGAGCAGCACCATGCGGGCCGCCGGCATGCCATCGGGCCCGACCGTGGCCAGGGTCATGGCGTTAGCGTCGTTGGGTTCGGATTTCTCCGCCTCGGCGAACCAGGCGTTGAAATGGGCGATGGGGTCGGTTTCTGTATCGGTCATGTCGTTTTTTCCTGCCGACCGACTATGCCCGTTCGGGAACCTCGAGACCATGGCCGGATTGCATAGCGGCAATCTGTAACTATTTAATAAGGCTGAAATTCTTGCCCAAAACGGATGACCGGCGGGATGATGCGTATCGTTCGCAGCCTTCACCAGGGCACTCCGCCGCGAGTAAACGACCATGCGTGATCCCTACGAAATCCTCGGCGTGGCGCGCAACGCCAGCCCGGACGAGATAAAGAAGGCCTACCGCAAGCTGGCCAAGAAACTGCATCCCGACCTCAATCCGGGGAAGAAGGAGGTCGAGGCGCAGTTCAAGGAGGTCAGCGGCGCCTACGACCTGCTGTCGGACGCCGAGAAGCGCCGCCGCTTCGACGCCGGCGAGATCGACGCGTCGGGCCAGGAGCGGCCGCCACGCCAGTATTATCGCCAATACGCCCAGTCCGACGACGGCATGCGCTACAGCGGCGATTTCGGCGGCGATGCCGGGTTTGCCGAGGATCTGTTTGCCGAGATGTTCGCCCGCGCCAGAGGTGGTGGGGGTGGAATGGGCAGCGGAACGGGAGATAGCGGCGGCAGTTTCCGCATGCGCGGCAGCGACGTCACCTATTCGCTGGAAGTGCCCTTCATCGAGGCCGCGACCGGCGCGCGCAAGCGCCTGACCCTGCCCGACGGCAAGACGCTGGACGTGAACATTCCCGCCGGCACCCAGGACCGGCAGATGCTGCGCCTGAAGGGCCAGGGCAATCCCGGCCATGGCGGCGGCCCCGCCGGCGACGCCTATATCGAGCTCCACGTCCAGCCGCACCCCCATTTCCGGCGCAAGGACAACGACGTGCATCTGGACCTGCCGGTCACGCTGCAGGAGGCGGTGCTGGGCGGCAAGGTCGAGGTCCCGACCGTCGACGGGCGCGTCACCCTGACCGTCCCCGCCGGTTCCAACACCGGCTCCAGCCTGCGACTGAAGGGCAAGGGCATCGTCGACCAGCGCTCGGGCCAGCGCGGCGACCAGTACGTTCACATGCAGGTCGTGCTGCCCGAGGACAAGGACGGGGCGCTGAAGCAGGCGCTGGAGGACTGGGCCAAGGCCCATCCCTACGACGTGCGCGCCAAAGCCGGGCTGGGCTGAGGGAGGCGATCATGACCTGGCGCATTGAACAGATCGTCACCCTGGTCGGCTGCCGCACGCCCGAACTGGAAACCTGGATCGCCGAGCAATGGGTAAGGCCGGTGCGCGACGAGCGCGGCTGGCTGTTCGCCGAGGCCGACCTGGCGCGGGCGCAGCTCATCCACGACCTGATGGCCGAACTGGCGGTGGAGCAGGAAACCGTGCCGGTGGTGCTGTCGCTGATCGACCAGAACCACGCCATGCGGCGGCAGTTGCAGGACGTCCTCGACGCCATCGTCTCCCTGCCCGCCGACACCAGGAACGAGATCATGCGGCGGCTGGGGCTGGGCGAGATCTCCTGACCTCAATTCGATTTTATCAAGTAAATACGGCCTCTTAACGGACGCTGCGGAATTGACCGGGCGGGATGATGGTGTAGGATGCCGGGCAACGAGATATCCCTGCCTGTCCTGAGGTTTTCATGACGTCCCCCGCAGCGCTGATGGCCGGCAAGAAGGGCCTGGTCATGGGCATCGCCAACGACCGCTCCATTGCCTGGGGCATCGCCAAGTCCCTGCACAAACATGGCGCCACCATGGGCTTCACCTATCAGGGCGAGGCGCTGGAAAAGCGCATCAAGCCCCTGGCGCAGGAACTGGGCGTCACCATGATCGAGCCCTGCGACGTCACCAGTGCGGAAAGCATGGACGCCCTGTTCGCCAGGGTCGGCAAGGAATGGGGCAAGCTCGACTTCCTGGTGCACGCCATCGCCTTTTCCGACAAGGAGCAGCTCAAGGGCCGCTACGTCGATACGACGCCGGAAAACTTCGCCATGACGATGAACATCTCGTGTTTCTCGTTCACGGCGGTGGCGCAGCGGGCGGCGCGGCTGATGACCGACGGCGGCAGCCTCCTGACCCTGACCTATTACGGCGCCGAGCGGGTGATCCCGCACTACAACGTCATGGGCGTCGCCAAGGCCGCGCTGGAAGCCAGCGTCCGCTATCTGGCCGCCGATCTCGGCAACGACAACATCCGCGTCAATGCCATCTCGGCCGGTCCGATCCGCACCCTCGCCGCTTCCGGCATCGGCGACTTCCGCTACATTCTGAAGTGGAACGAATACAACGCGCCGCTCAAGCGCAACGTCACCATCGAGGATGTCGGCGGCTCCGCGCTCTATCTGCTGAGCGATCTGGGCGCCGGCGTGTCCGGCGAAGTGCATCACGTCGATGCCGGCTACCACACGGTCGGCATGATGGCGACCGATTCCGCCCCCAAGCTGGTCGAGTTGCTGAAGAACTTCGACCCGGAAAAGTAGGCGAACGGCATGGCCGGCAACAGTTTCGGCACCCTCTTCCGCTTCACCAGCTGGGGCGAAAGTCACGGACCGGCGATCGGCTGCGTCGTCGACGGCGCCCCGTCGCTGATCCCGCTCGGCGAGGCCGACATCCAGCACTGGCTCGACAAGCGCCGGCCCGGCCAGTCGCGCTTCACCACCCAGCGCCAGGAACCGGACACGGTGAGAATCCTGTCCGGCGTGTTCGAGGGCGTCACCACCGGCACGCCGATCAGCCTGCTGATCGAGAACGTCGACCAGCGCTCCAAGGACTACAGCGAGATCAAGGACAAGTTCCGCCCCGGCCATGCCGACTTCACCTATTGGGCCAAGTACGGCATCCGCGACTATCGCGGCGGCGGTCGCCAGTCGGCGCGCGAGACGGCGGTGCGCGTCGCCGCTGGTGCTGTGGCGCGCAAGGTCCTGGGCGACGGCGTGCAGGTGCGCGGCGCGCTGGTGCAGGTCGGCAGCCGGCGCATCGACCGCGCCAACTGGAACTGGGACAGCGTCGGACAGAACCCGTTCTGGTGCCCCGATCCCAAGGCGGCGCTGGAATGGGAGGACTATCTCGATGCCATCCGCAAGGCCGGCTCCTCGACCGGCGCGGTGATCGAGGTGGTGGCGTCGGGCGTTCCCGCCGGCCTCGGCGCGCCGCTCTACGACAAGCTCGACAGCGACCTGGCCCGCGCCCTGATGACCATCAACGCGGTCAAGGGGGTGGAGATCGGCGACGGCTTCGCGGCGGCCGAGTTGAGCGGCGAAACCAACGGCGACGAGATCCGCATGCAGGACGGCAGGCCGGAATTCCTCAGCAACCATGCCGGCGGCATCCTGGGCGGCATCTCGACCGGCCAGGACATCGTGGTGCGCATGGCGGTCAAGCCGACCAGTTCGATCCTGAAGCCGATGCGCACCATCGACACCTCCGGCCGCGAGACCGAGCTGCAGACCAAGGGCCGGCACGATCCGTGCGTCGGCATCCGCGCCGTGCCGGTGGCCGAGGCGATGGTCGCCTGCGTGCTGGCCGACCACCTGCTGCGCCATCGCGCGCTGGGCCGCTCCTGATGGCGCCGCGTCCGCCGCTGCGCATCAACTACGCGCGCCCCTTCTACCTCGCCATGCTGGCGCTGGGGCTGACGGCGTTGGTGCTGATGTTCCTGATCGCCACCGGCGACGTGAAGCCTGCCATGGCGCCGCCGGCCGAAGCGGCACCGGGCGGCGAGCCGGACATGGGCCTGATCTATTTCGGCGCAGCCGCGGTGCTGTTCTGCATGGGCTACTACATCTGGCGGGCGCTGAAACGGCTGCACGATCCGGGCCCGGTCATCGAGGTGCGGCCCGAAGGCGTGGTGCTGCGGATCAACGAGCCGCGCCGCTACCCGTGGAGCGACATCACCATGGTCGCCATGGGACGGCATCGCATGCGCAGCCGGCTGGAGATCACCGTCTCGCCGGAGCGTTTCGCCGAGCTGCGGCTGCCGAACCTGTTCGTCGACGACAACTTCACCGGCATCCGCAACAAACCCTTCACCATCGGCATCACCGGCCAGGGCCTCGACCGGCCGCTGCTGGATGCCTTCGAGGAAATCAGACGTCACCGGCCCAACCTGGTGGCGCAACGCTGAAACGGAGAAACGCCATGCCCCAGCCCAAACATCTGACCAAGCTGAAATTGCCGGTGCCGAAGAAGGCGCCGAAGGACGAGGACCTGGCGAAGTACTTCGCCAAGTGCCTGGAGAAGCTGGGCATGGTGCCCAACGTCATCCGCATCGTGGCGCAGAACCCGAAAAAGGCCCGCACCTTCATCGCCACCTACAACGAACTGATGCTGGGCGATTCCGGCCTCAGCAAGCTGGAGCGCGAGATGATCGCGGTGGTGGTGTCCAGCGCCAATCGCTGCTTCTACTGCCTGGTGGCGCATGGCCAGGCGGTGCGGCAGATTTCCGGCGACCCGCAGCTTGGCGAGATGCTGGTGATGAACTATCGCGTCGCCGAACTGCCCGCCCGCCAGCGCGCCATGCTGGATTTCGCCTGGAAGCTGACCGTGGCGCCGTTCGACGTCGGCGACGCCGACCGCGCCGCCCTGCGCAAGGCCGGCTTCTCCGACCAGGACATCTACGACATCGGCGACATCGCCGCGTTCTTCAACATGACCAACCGGCTGGCGCACGCCACGGACATGATGCCCAATCCCGAGTATCATGCCATGACGCGCTAGGACGCGAAGGAGGCCGCCATGCAGGGCGAATACGCGGAAATCGGCAAGGCGCTGCAGCTCTATTTCGACGGCTTCCACCATGGCGACGTGGCGATGCTGAGGCGCGTCTTCCATCCCGCCTGCCACCTCTCCAATGCCAGCGAAGGCAGACTGGCGCATGACGACATGGAGACGGTCTATGCCCGCGTCGCCGGCCGCGCCGCGCCGGCGAAGAACGGCGAGGCGCGGCGCGACGCGATCCTGGGCATCGACGTCTCCAGCCCGGTCAGCGCGCTGGCGCGGGTGCAGATCGCGATCGGCCCGCGCCTGTTCACCGACTATCTCAACCTGCTGAAGATCGACGGCGAATGGCGCATCATCGCCAAGGTCTTCAGCTGGGTGGCGCTGCCGCCGGCTGCGGAGGCGCGCGCGGCGGAATAGAGCATGGCGCGTATCGGCCCGATCTTCGTCTCGCACGGCTCGCCCATGATGGCGCTCACGCCGACCCCGGCGCACCGCTTCCTGCGCGGACTGGGCGAGCGCCTCGGCCGGCCGCGCGCCATCCTCTGCATTTCCGCTCACTGGGAGACTGAGACGCCGCGGATCGGCGGCGCGGAACGGCCCGAAACCATCCACGATTTCGGCGGCTTTCCCGCCGAACTCTATCGACTGCAATATCCCGCCCCCGGCGCGCCAGAGGTTGCCGACGAGGCCATCGGCCTGTTGGCGGAAACCGGCATCGAGGCCGGCATCGATCCGCAGCGCGGCCTGGATCATGGCGCCTGGGTGCCATTGATGCTGATGTACCCGGCCGCCGACATTCCGGTGACCCAGCTTTCGATCCAGCACCGGCGCGGTGCGGTCTGGCATTTCGATCTCGGCCGCGCGCTGGCGCCGCTGTGCGACGAGGACGTGCTGGTGATGGGGTCGGGCTCGATCGTGCACAATCTGCGCGGCCTCAACCCCGGCGGCGGTCCGCCCGACGACTGGGCCCGCGACTTCGAGGAATGGGCGCACCAGGCGATCCTGCGCGGCGATGGCGCCGCCCTGACGGGCTATCGCAGCACCGCGCCGGGCGCCGTGCAGTCGCATCCACGCGACGAACACCTGCTGCCGCTGCTGGTGCCGTTCGGCGCCGCCGGCGGCCGGCCGGGACATGTCCTGCATCGCAGCTTCGAACTGGGCAATCTGGGCATGGGCGCCTGGGCCTGGGACTGAGCCGTCTACCGAACGGTCTCTAGCCTTGGCGATCGTTTCGCGATAGGTAGCGGAACGGAACTCTGGAACAGCGAAAGACGAGCGACCATGGGCCGTTTTCTCTCCATCATTCTCGCCGTGATCGGCGGGCTGACGCTGCTGGCGATCGCGGCGGCGGTGGCGATCGGGTTCTGGCTGTCGCCGACCACGCCGACGCCGCCCGAACGCATCGTGCTGCAGCTCGACCTTCGCCTGGCGCCGGTGGAAGCCGAAAGCGGCGATCCGGTCGAGGCGCTGCTGGCCGAGCCGCGGCCGGTGCTGAGCGATGTCGTTGCCGCGCTGATGCAGGCGCGGCTCGACAAGCGGGTGGCCGGCGTCGTCATGCTGACCGGCGACCAGAGCCCGGGCCTGGCCTCGGTGCAGGAACTGCGCGAGGCGCTGGCCGCCTTCCGCGCCACCGACAAGTTCGTGGTGTCCTACGCCACCGCCTTCGGCGAAGGCGGCAACGGCACCGGCGCCTATTACCTGGCGTCGGCCGGCGAGATCTGGCTGCAGCCCAGCGGCGACCTGGCGCTGCTGGGCATCTCGGTCGAAACGCCGTTCCTGCGCGGCGCGCTGGAGAAGCTGGGCGTCGAGATCGAAGGCGGCCAGCGCCAGGAGTACAAGTCGGCGCCCTATACCGTGACCCAGAGCGACTTCATCCCGCCGCATCGCGAGAACATGCAGGCGCTGGTCGACAGCCTCTTCGCGCAGATCGTGGGCGACATCTCCAAGGCGCGCAACATTCCCGCCGACGAGCTGCGCCGCCTGATCGACCGCGCGCCGCTGGCCGCCGCCGAAGCCAAGGTGGCGCGGCTGGTCGACCGCATCGGCTACTGGGACGAGGTCGAGGCCCATGCCCTGCAGCAGGCCGGCGCCAAGGCCGGCCTGTTCGACATCGCCGACTACATGCGGGTGATGGACCGGCCCTACAGCGCCGGCCCGGTCGTGGCGTTGATCAGCGGCACCGGCGCCATCGTTCCCGGCCCCAACAGCTACAGCCTGGCCAGCGGCGACCGGCTGCTGGGCGCCGACGACATCGCCAAGGCGCTGCGCCAGGCCGGCGACGATCCCGCCGTCCGCGCCGTGGTGCTGCGTATCGATTCGCCGGGCGGCTCCTACGTCGCATCCGACACGGTGTTCCGCGAAGTCGCCCGCACGCGCAGCCGTGGCAAGCCGGTGATCGTCTCGATGGGCGACGTCGCCGCCTCCGGCGGCTATTTCATCGCCCTGCCCGCCGACATGATCGTGGCCTCGCGCGCCACCCTGACCGGATCGATCGGCGTCTTCAGCTACAAGCCGGTGCTGGGTCCGGCACTGGCCGACATCGGCATCAACGTCGCCAACCTCAAGGCCGGCGCCAATGCCGACCTCGCCTCGCCGTTCCGCCGCTTCACGCCGGAGCAGGCCATGGCGGTGGAGCGCTCGCTGGACCGGGTCTATGCCGATTTCACCAAGCGGGTCGGCGAGGCGCGCAAGCTGTCGCCGCAGCAGGTCGACGCGGTGGCGCGCGGCCGCGTCTGGACCGGCATCGACGCCAAGCGCGTCGGGCTGGTGGACGAGCTGGGCGGCATGGCGCTGGCGATCGAATACGCCAAGGCGGCGGCCGGCATCGAGACCACCGCTTCCATCACCCTGCGCCGCCTGCCCGAACCGAAGAGCCCGTTCGACCGGCTGCTCGACCGCATGCTGGGCAGCGAGGTGCCGGAGCAGACGGCATTGCGCCAGGCCCTGCGCCAGGCGGCGGAGATCGGCCGCTCGCTCAACGCGCTGGGCGTGACCGGCGATCGCGGCGCGCTGACGATGCCGCCCGCGACATTGAGATACTGATCCATGCCCGCCCATATCGGCATCGTCGCCTGCTCCGCCGAAGGCGCCGCGCTGTGCTATCGCACCATCTGCACCGAGGGCGCCGCCCTGCTGGGCCCGCACGCCCATCCCGAAGTGTCGATGCACACTTTCTCGCTGGCCGGCTACATGGACCTGATCTATCGCGGCGACTGGCAGGGCGTCGGCGAGATGATGCTGGCCTCGGCCGAGAAGCTGAAGAAGACCGGCGCCGATTTCCTGATCTGCCCCGACAACACCATCCATCAGGCCATGCATGTCGTGCTGCCGCGCTCGCCATTGCCCTGGCTGCACATCGCCGATTGCGTGGCGCAGCAGGCGGTCGAGCGCGGCTTCAAGCGCATCGCCATCACCGGCACCAAATGGCTGACGGAAAGCTCGGTCTATCCCGACAAGCTGACCGCCCGCGGCCTCGCCTATGTGCGCCCCACGGAACCGGAGCGCGAGGAGATCAACCGCATCATTATGGACGAGCTGGTTTACGGCGTGTTCAAGCCCGAGGGCATCGCCTATTTCCAGCGCGTCATCGGGCGGCTGAAGGACGAAGGCTGCGATGCGGTGGTGCTGGGCTGCACGGAAATCCCGCTGATCATGAACGACGGCAATTCGCCGCTGCCGACCTTGGATTCGACGCGGCTGCTGGCAAGGGCGGCGTTGAAGCGGGCGATTCCAAGTTAACTGCTCACTTATAAGACGAAATCTCGCGAAGAGCTACGAGCTGAAATGATTCGCTTTATCCTACTGGTTCTAGTCTTTTCGCTTTTCGCGACAGCCCGCTCTTACGCACAGCCTTCTAACCAGATTTGCGGTGGCCATTTTGAACGCTATCTGAAAGGTTATTGGATCGGCAAAGGTGAGCTCGACCACTTCCTTCAGGATCAGGACGCTCTGGCCGCCTGTCGTCTTGAGCTCGACTCGTCAAATGATGAGCATGTTTTGATTGACGCCTACATTCTCTGGAAAGGCGTGATATCGGATTCCGACGCTGCCGTCCGTCTATTCGAAAGTGTTTGCGAACGACGAAATGGTCTAGCTTGTTATTACATCAGATTTGGACCCTCGCGACGATATGACAATTACGACGACTCCAAAGCACGCAAAGATCGTGCGGCATTGATCGAACCTCCACTCCCTTTATCGATCGGGAGATGGAGGCTGACGGGCACCGAACCGCCCGCCTTTATAGCGCATATCAAGGAACAGCTTAGACGTGCGTCTGATTGGGGAGATTGGTGGGCAACCGAGAATCTCATTCATCTCGCTGCGGACGATGGTCCCGACGGGTTACCCGAGGTGTACGCCTACACGTTAAAAGCTGCCGAACAAGGGCACGTGCCATCACTCAACGAGCTTGCCAAAGGCTGGCTCGCTGTTGATCACCATGTGGGGGCTATCGAATTTCTCCGCCGCGCTGCAAACGCCGATCCCCGCTGGTTCCGTGCCGACATTGCTCGAGCCCAATACCTGCTCGGCATGCTGTTACGCGAGGGCGAGCGCACACCTCGCAATCCCATAGAAGCGCGCCGCTGGTTACAATCTGCCGCAGCATTAGGCAACACACAGGCAAAGCGTGAATTGGAAAGAGATGATGGGCGCTGATCTTAACGTCCGTCTTCAACCTCAAATGCTTGCGACCGCACAAGCCCAATCATTTTAGTATAACGCTTTGCAATTGCACCCCAAACTATCCTTAAGGTTGTAAAACTCTCTATCTATGTAAAAGTCTTAAACCGCGCCCCCAGCAGAAACTCCCGGTTGCCGTCGGCGCCCTCGATCGGGCTGGACACGATGCCCACCACCTGCCAGCCCGGCAGGCCGTTCACCCACGCCTCGATGCGCCGACACACCTCTTCATGCAGCGCCGGATCGCGCACGATGCCGCCCTTGCCGACCTGGCCCTTGCCGACCTCGAATTGTGGCTTGATCAGGCTCGCCAGCCAGGCGCCGGGCGCCGCCAGCGCCAATGCCGCCGGCAACGCCTTCTCCAGGCCGATGAAGGAAACGTCGCAGACGATCAGGTCGACCGGCTCGGGCACCTGCTTGCGGCTGACGTTGCGGATGTTGAACCGCTCCATGACGACGACGCGCGGATCGGTGCGCAGCTTCCAGGCAAGCTGGCCGTGGCCGACATCGACGGCATAGACCCTGGCCGCGCCGCGCTGCAGCAGCAAGTCGGTGAAGCCGCCGGTCGAGGCGCCGACATCGAGCGCCACCTTGCCGGCGGGATCGATGCCGAAGGCGTCGAGCGCCCGTTCCAGCTTCAGCCCGCCGCGCGAGACATAGGGATGCGGCTGGCCGCGCACTTCCAGCGGCAGGTCGGCGGCGATCGCCGTGCCCGGCTTGTCCAGCCGCTTCTCGCCCGAGAAGACGACGCCCGCCAGGACCAACGCCTGCGCCTTGGCCCGCGTTTCGGCCAGGCCGCGCTCGACCAGCGCCTGATCGAGACGCTGCTTGCTCATGCCAGTTCGCCGTCCAGCGCCGCCCGTAGCAAGGGCAGCCTTTCGCGCAGGGCGAAGCGGCCCAGCATGAGGGCGGCGGCCACCATCAGCGCCACGGCGAAGCCGAGCCAGATGCCTTCGCCCTCCAGACCGGCGACGAAGGCCAGCAGCACGCCCACCGGCAGGCCGATCACCCAGTAGCCCAGCGCGGCGAACAGCATCGGCACACGCGCATCCTTCAGCCCGCGCAACAGATTGGCGCCGACCACCTGGGCGGCGTCGAAGATCTGGAAGGCGGCGGCGAACGCCAGATAGGAACAGGCCAGGGCCATGACCCGGGCATTGTCGCCCGTTCCCGTGTCGGAAAGGAAGGGCGACACCAGCAGCTCCGGCACGCTCCAGATGACCAGCGCCATCACCGACATGAACCCGACGCCCAGCGCCAGCGCCGTAACGCCGGTGCGATGCACGCCCAGCCGGTCGGCAGCGCCGGCGGCCAGCGCCACGCGGATGCCCGCCGCCTGCGCGATGCCGAGCGGGATCATGAAGGTCATCGAGGCGATCTGCAGCGCTATCTGGTGCGCCGCCAGTTCCAGCGTGCCGATCAGCCCCATCAGGAAGGCCGAGCCGGCGAACAGCGCCACCTCGAACAGCATCGCCAGCCCGATCGGCATGCCAAGCCGCAGCACTTCGACGAAGCGCGGCCAGTCCGAACGCCAGAAATGGCCGAGAATGTAGAAGCGGCCGAAGCGGCGATCGACCAGAACGAAGCCCAGCAGCAGCGACACCATGAGGAACTGCGCCAGGCTCGAGCCGATGCCGGCGCCCATGACGCCCAGCGCGGGAAAGCCCAGCTTGCCGTAGATCAGCACGTAGTTGAAGCCGACATTGGCGACCAGGCCGACCACCATGATCAGCATCGGCGCATTGGGACGCTGGTAGGAGGCCACGAAGTTGCGCAACACGGTGAACCAGCAGGCGAAGAACAGCGACGGCGTCAGCGTCTGCACGTAAAGCGCCGCCTCGCCGGCAATGGCCGGGTCCTGCCCGGCCAGCAGCAGCATGTCCTCGACCCAGATCACCGCCACGGCGAACGGCAGGCCGATCGCCGTGGTGGCCCAGACGCCCTGGCGCAAGGTGCGGCGCACCTCGCGCATGCTCTTCTCCCCGCGCCCGATGGACTGCGCCATCATCGGCGCGGTGCCCATCGACAGGCCCAGCATGAAGATCAGCACGATGACGAAGACGGCAAAGCCCAGCGCGCCAGCCGCCACCGCCTCGGGCCCGACCCGGCCCAGCATCGCCACGTCGATGGCGTTCATCAGGATCTGGGTGAAGTGCGAAGCGGCGATCGGCAGGCCGAGCGCCAGCATCGCCCTCGCCTCCCGTTTCCAGGGCGCAAGGGACGGCGCGGTCATCGCCGGCGCAATATGCGCCGTCGGCATGTCGTGCGGCCGTTCGGTCATGGGGCGCGGACTATGGCGAAGCGGGATGGCAAAAGATAGAGGGCCGGTCTGAATGCAACGCGGACCAGTTCTGCCGCCATTTCATACAGCAGATGAATTTCAATAATCCACGCCGTTCAGCAACAGTTGATCGGGCGACCAGTGCCGTCCTGATACCCTGCGTGCAGCAGCGGATCGACGACTGTCATGCCGCTGTCCTGGCACAGGGGGGGGGGGGAACGCGATGCAGTTCATGATCCTGATCTACAGCAACGAGAAGAATGAAATGAAAATGACGCCCAAGGAGCAGGAAGCGATCATGGGCGCCTACATGGCCTATACCAAGGACATGCGGGATGCGGGCGTGATGAAGCACGGCGAGGCTCTGCAGCCGTCGATGACGGCGAAGACCGTCACCCGCCGCAGCGGCAAGACCGAGAAGACCAGCGGACCGGCGGTAAGGAACCGCGAAACCCTGGGCGGCTACTACATGATCGACTGCAGGAACATGGCCGAGGCGCTGAAATGGGCCGCGAAGTGTCCCGCAGCAGCATATGGTTCGGTCGAGGTACGTCCGGTGATGGTGTTCGACTGAGACGAAACCGGAGGAACAGCGCCGGCGTCTGCCTCACGCGCGGATCGAGGACTCCGCCTGCCCCAGCGCCGCCAGCGCCGTCGCCACGATGTGGCGGGCGTTGAGACCGGCCTCGTCGTACTGGATGGCCGGCGCGTTGTGGTCGATGAAACGGTCGGGCAGCACCATCGGCCTGATCTTCAGGCCGTTGTCGAGCAGGCCGGCGGTGGCGAGGAACTGCAGCACGTGGCTGGCAAAGCCGCCGACCGAGCCTTCCTCGATGGTGATCAGCACCTCGTGCTCGCGCGCCAGCCGGCGCACCAGGTCCTCGTCCAGCGGCTTGGCGAAGCGGGCATCGGCGATGGTGGCCGACAGGCCGCGCGCCGCCAGCTCGTCGGCCGCCTTCAGGCATTCCTGCAGGCGGGCGCCGAGATTGAGAATGGCAACCGCGCTGCCCTGGCGCAGGATGCGGCCCTTGCCGATCTCCAATGGCGTGCCGCGCGCGGGCAGTTCGATGCCCACCCCCTCGCCGCGCGGATAGCGCACGGCGCTGGGCCGGTCGTCGATGGCGGCGGCGGTCGCCACCATGTGCATCAGCTCCAGCTCGTCCGAGGCCGCCATGACGACGAACTCGGGCAGGCAGGCGAGATAGGCGATGTCGAAAGAGCCGGCATGGGTGGCGCCGTCGGCGCCGACCAGCCCGGCGCGGTCGATGGCGAAGCGCACCGGCAGTTTCTGGATCGCCACGTCGTGCACGACCTGGTCGTAGCCGCGCTGCAGGAAGGTCGAATAGATGGCGGCGAACGGCTTGTAGCCTTCGCTGGCCAGGCCGGCGGCGAAGGTTACGGCATGCTGCTCGGCGATGCCGACGTCGAAGCAGCGGCTAGGGAAACGCTGGGCGAACTTGTCGAGGCCGGTGCCGCTGGGCATGGCGGCGGTGATGGCCACGATCTTCTGGTCCGCCTCGGCCTCGGCGATCAGCGCCTTGGCGAAGACCGAGGTGTAGCTGGGCGCGTTGGAGACGGCCTTGGCCTGCGTGCCGGTGATGACGTCGAACTTGCTCACGCCATGGTACTTGTCGGCGCTCAGCTCGGCCGGCTTGTAGCCCTTGCCCTTCTGGGTCACGCAATGGATCAGCACCGGCCGGTCCAGCTTGGCGTCGCGGGCGTTCTTCAGCACCGGCAGCAGATGGTCGATGCGATGGCCGTCCACCGGGCCGACGTAGTAGAACCCCATCTCCTCGAACAGCGTGCCGCCGGTCACCAGGCCGCGCGCATATTCCTCCGCCCGCTTGGCCGCCTTCTCGAACGGGGCGGGAAAGGCGCGCGCCATGTGCTTGCCGATCTGGCGCAGTGAGAGATAGGGGCGCGAGGAGATCAGGCGCGAGAGATAGCCGCTCATGGCGCCGACCGGCGGGGCGATCGACATGTCGTTGTCGTTCAGCACCACGATCATGCGGCTCTTCAGGTGGCCGGCATTGTTCATGGCCTCGTAGGCCATGCCAGCACTCATGGCGCCGTCGCCGATCACCGCCACGACATTGCGCTGGCCGCCCGACAGGTCGCGCGCCACCGCCATGCCCAGTGCGGCCGAGATCGAGGTCGAGGAATGGGCGGCGCCGAACGGATCGAATTCGCTTTCGCTGCGGCGGGTGAAGCCGGACAGGCCGCCGCCCTGGCGCAGGGTGCGGATACGGTCACGCCGGCCGGTCAGGATCTTGTGCGGATAGGCCTGGTGGCCGACGTCCCAGATCACCCGGTCATGCGGGGTGTCGAAGACGTAATGCAGCGCCACGGTCAGCTCGACCACGCCCAGCCCCGCCCCCAGATGGCCACCGGTCACCGAGACGGCATCGATGGTCTCGCGGCGCAGCTCGTCGGCGACCTGGGCCAGCCGGTTTTCGTCCAGACGGCGCAGATCCGCAGGCCCACCCAGCGTGTCGAGCAGCGGTGTCTTGCTGTCGCTGTCCTGCTCCGTCGCCACGCCAAAACTCCTGCTTTCTTTCGCCAGAGGGTCGGTTGCAAAAAGGCCTTCTTCAAGGCCGCCCTTTGTCGCGCTTGCGACTATTAGCGCCGGCGATTAACCACGAAACGGGCGGCCTCCCGCAAGAGATCGGCCTTTTTCTCAAACATATCAAGGTGTTTTCCGGCCTGCTCGGCCAGCAGCCTGGCCTGCGCCCGGGCCCGCTCGATGCCCAGAATGTCGACGAAGGTCGCCTTGCCGCGGGCCCTGTCCTTGCCCACCGCCTTGCCGGCCACGGCGGCGTCGCCCTCGGCGTCGATCAGGTCGTCGGCGATCTGGAACGCCAGCCCCAGATCGTGGGCATAGGCCTGCAGCGCATGCCGGCTGGGCTCGGCCGCCTTGCCCAACACCGCGCCGGCAACGCAGGAGAAGGCGATCAGTTCGCCCGTCTTCATGCGCTGCATGCGGGTGATCTCGCCGATGCCGAAGCTGCCGTCGCTGGCCGCCAGATCCATCATCTGCCCGCCCACCATGCCATGGGCGCCGATCGCCACGGCCAGGCCGCGCACCAGCTCGCAGCGCACGGCCGGATCGCCATGGGTGGCCGGGTCGGCCAGCACCTCGAAGGCCAGCGCCTGCAGCGCGTCGCCGGCCAGGATGGCGGTGGCCTCGTCGAACTGGCGGTGTACGGTCGGCTGGCCGCGGCGCAGGTCGTCGTCGTCCATCGCCGGCAGATCGTCGTGGATCAGCGAATAGGCATGCACGAACTCGACCGCGGCGGCGACCCGGGCGGCGGCGCTCTCGGCGACGTTGAAGAGCTGGGCCGAGGCCATGACGAAGAACGGCCGCAGCCGCTTGCCGCCCGACAGCGCGCCATAGCGCATGGCCTGCAGCAGGCGCGCTTCCGGCTCCGCCCCGCCGGAGAGCAGGCGGTCCATGGTCGCGGTGGTGGCCTTGGCGGCGTGCGCCAGCGCCAGCTCGAAATTCTTCAGCACCGGAGACAGCGCTTAAGACTAGTCGAGCCCGGCGGGCTCGGTGCCGGCGACGCTGCCGTCGGCCGACAGGGTGATCTTCTCCACCTTGGCCTTGGCCTCGGCCAGCTTGCGCTCGCACAGCGCCTTCAGCGCCGCGCCGCGCTCATAGGCGGCGATGGCCTCGTCGAGCTTGATCTGCCCGCGCTCGAGCTGCTGGACGATGGTCTCCAGCTCCTTCAGCGCATCCTCGAAGGACAGCGTCTCGATATCTTTGCCGGACTTTGATTTTTCAGACATTTTTCACCATTTCCGGCGACTTTAGGCCGGCCAGGGGAGCCTCGCAAGACGGGCTCAGTTCTCCATCAGGGCGCGCACATGGGCAGCGGCCGACCGCGCCAGGGCGGCCAGATCGTATCCCCCTTCCAGCGCCGACACGACCCGGCCGCCGCAGATTTCGTCGGCCAGCATCTGCAGCTGCGCCGTCACCCAGTAATAGTCTTCCTCGACCAGGTTCAGCTCGGCCAGCGGATCGCGGCGATGGGCGTCGAAGCCGGCGGAGATCAGCAGCAGATCGGGCCCGAAGGCGCGCAGGGCGGGCAGGACCGCGGCCTCGACGGCGGTACGGAACGGCGCCGAGCCGGCGCCGGCCGGCAGGCAGACATTGACGACATTGGGGTGCGCGGGGTCGTTGTCCATGCCGGTGCCGGGATAGAGCGGCGCCTGGTGCGTGGAGGCGTAGAAGAGATCGGCATCGGCCCGGGCCATGGTCTCGCTGCCGTTGCCGTGATGCACGTCGAAATCGATGATGGCGGCGCGCCGCAGCCCATGCGCCTGCCGCGCGTGCAGCGCGCCGATCGCCACGTTGTTGAAGAGGCAGAAGCCCATCGCCTGCGCCGGCTCCGCATGATGCCCCGGCGGGCGCACGGCGCAGAAGGCGTTGCGCGCTTCCCTGGCCACCACCGCATCGACGGCGGCCACCACCGCCCCGGCGGCCCGCAGGGCTGCTTCGCCCGAGCCGGGTGACACGATGGTATCGGCGTCGATCGGCACCAGGCCCTCGCTGGGGATCGCCGCCAGCATGGCGTCGACGTAGCTCGCCGGATGCGCCAGCGACAGTTGGGCGCGAGTGGCGCGCGGCGCCTCGCGCCGTTCCAGCATGAGGAATTCCTCGCTCTCCAGTGCGGCCAGGACGGCGCGCAGCCGCTCCGGACTCTCGGGGTGATAGCCGCCCGTGTCGTGATGCAGGCAGGCGGAATGGCTGAACAGGATTGTACTCATGGCGCACTCGCAATCCGACGGGCGGAACGGCCGGCTGGCCCTCTTCCTAATCGCCACCGTCGGATTTGCCTAGGGATTTCAAGGCGCCGGGAGCAAGCTCTGCCTAAAAATTCCGCAGAGAAAAATGCCGTTTTGCATGGTTGACGCTGCAGTGCGGCTCGGGCATGTTTAGCCCCCTAAAGGTAAACGAGCGTTCATTCGGAGGCAACAGTGACAGATCACCGCGCCGAGAGCATCGCGCTGCGCGCCGATGCAGCCACCAACCAGGCAGCCGTCGAGCGGGTTACCCCCGCCCCCATCGTCGCCCCGGTCGCATTCGATCAGGACGCCAGCAAGGACCGCCAGTTCGTGACGGCGCTGGCCCGCGGTCTGGACATCCTGCGCGCCTTCCATCCCGGCGACGGCATGCTGGGCAACCAGGAGATCGCCGCCCGCACCGGCCTGCCCAAGCCGACCGTGGCGCGGCTGACGCATACCCTGACCCAGCTCGGCTACCTCAACTACACCCGCCGCTTCCGCAAGTACGAGCTGGGCGCCTCGGTGCTGGCGCTGGGCTATGCCGCGCTGTCGAACCTCGACATCCGCCAGGTGGCGCGCCCGCACATGCAGGCGCTGGCCAACTACTCCAACGGCTCGGTGGCGCTGGGCGGGCGCGACCGCATGTCGATGATCTATCTCGAAAGCTGCCGCGGCCAGGCGACGGTGGCGCTGACCCTCGATGTCGGCTCGCGCGTGCCGCTGCCGACCACGGCCATGGGCAAGGCCTTCATCACCTCGCTGCCCGAGCGCGAGCGTTCGGCGCTGCTCGACGTGATGCGCAAGCGCTGGCGCGACGACTGGAACAAGGTCAAGGCCGGCGTCGACCGGGCCGAGCGCGAAATCGCGCAGCGTGGCTTCTGCACCTCGATCGGCGAATGGCTGCCGGAGATCAACGCCGTCGGCGTGCCGTTGCGCGGCCCCGATGGCGGCGCGCTCTATGCGCTGAACTGCGCCGGCCCCGCCTTCAGCCTCAGCCGCGAGCGGCTGGAGCGCGACCTGGGCCCGCGCCTGGTGCAACTCGCCCGCGACGTGCAGCTCGGCCTGGCCAAGCGGCCGGTGCAGGACGCCACCCGCAAGCTGCGCCGCGCCTAGAGAAAACTACCTTCTGACGGAATCGCTCGATTCCGTCAGAAGGTGTGAATTTACCCTGCGTGATGCTCGCCGTCCTTACGGGAAAAGACTGATCTGCTCGCTCGCCAGCGCCTGCTGCACGGACGGCCGCTCGCGCAGGCGCAGCGCATAGCGCGTCCAGGCCGGATGCGTTTTCTCGTTCACCGTCTCGCCCGCCCGCCACAGCCAGCGATAGAACACCAGGAACATGCCGTCGGCGGCGCTGAAGGACATACCGGCCGCGTACTCGTTGCGCGCCAGCCAGGCCTCGATCTCGCGGCCGACGGCCTGCACGCGGGAAAGAGCGGCTTTCTTTACGACCTCCTGCTCCTCCACCGTATCGGCGAAGCGTTCCGGCCGCCACAGATGGGCGAAAGCGGGATGGGCGGTGCTGCTCTGCCACAGCAGCCATTCCAGGGCCTTGGCCAGGGTTGCGGGTTCGGCGGGCAGCAGGCGCGCGTCCGGATAGCGCTGCGCCAGAAACAGCATGATGGCGGCGTTCTCCGTCATGATCCAGTCGTCCACCGCCAGCGCCGGGATGAAGCCGCGCGGATTGACGGCGAGGTATTCGGGTCGGCGGTTGGACTTGTCGGCAACCGGCACCTTCGACAGTTCGAACGGCGCGCCGGTTTCCAGCAGCGCGATATGCGAAGCCAGCGAGCAGGCGCCGGGGCTATAGAAGAACTTCATCATGGCGGGCCTCCGTGGCGCGGGCATGACCCTGACGGATCGATGCGGTAGAGTATTGTTCGGGACGAAACCTTAACCGTTCGCCGTCGCGAGGCAAGAATGCCGGCCACCGCGCTCGACCATTACAACGTCTTCTGCCGCGACTTGGAAAGAACCGTGGCGTTCTACGAGCGCTATGTCGGCCTGCGCGCCGGTGACCGGCCGCCTTTCTCCTTCCCCGGCGCCTGGCTCTATGCCGGCGACCGCGCGGTATTGCATCTGGTGGCGGAGAGCGGGCGTCAGGCGCAGGGCAGCGGCGCCATCGACCACATCGCCTTCAACTGCGAGAACCTGAAGGCGACGGTGGAGCAGCTTCGCCGCGACGGCATCGCCCACGACATCCGCAAGGTGCCGGGACGGCCGCTGCAGCAGGTGTTCATCCACGACCCCAACGGGGTCATGCTGGAGCTGAATTTCAGGAACGAGCCGGAAGCCTGATCAGGCGAAGCTGGCCTTCACCATGCCCATCTCGTCGAACCCGACTTCGACCTCGCCGCCGTCGATGAACTGCGGCGCATGCACCGAGCCGGTCATCACGATGTCGCCGGCCTTCAGGTTGGTGCCCAGCGAGATCAGCTTGTTGGCGATCCAGGCCAGGGCGGCCATCGGATTGCCCATCACCGCCGTGCCGGGACCGGAGGCGATCTCCCTGCCGTTGTGGATCGAGCGGCCGGTGATCATGGTGAAGTCGATACTGCGATAGTCGGTGATCTCCCGGCCCAGCACGCAGGCGTGCTGCAGGAAATCGTCGGCGATGCGCGCCGGCCCCATCATGCCGGCAAGGTCGGCGTAGCGGTTGTCCACCACCTCGATCGCCGGCATCACCGCGCCGACCAGCGGCAGGATGCTGGCCTGGGTATAGGGGCCGGCGCTGGCCGGCGCGTCGATCGCCATGCGCACGGCGACCTCGCACTCGATACCCAGCTTGACGATGGAGCCGGCGGGAAAGCGGGCACCGCTTTTCAGCAGCCGCGACTTCATCAACCCGCCCATGGTGGGTCCGGTCAGACCCAGCGGCTGGTACTGCGCCGGCATCGGCACGGCGACCTTCCAGCCGCCCAGCGCCTCGCCGCGCGCCTGCAGCGCGTCATGCAGGGCGAACTGCACGCGGAAAGCGTCCTTCTCGTTCTGCGGCGGATTGCTGCCGCCGAGATAATCGATGGGCGCCGCCGGTCCCAGGCGCGCCTGCGCCAGCCGCTCCGCCAGCGCCTTTACCGCACGATCGTCCATCGTTCTCTCTCCCCACCCGGGTCAGCCGAATTTCGGCTTGCGCTTTTCCATGAAGGCGGTGCGGCCTTCCTCGAAATCGGCGGTCTGGAAACCCAGCGACTGGGCCATGTTCTCCATCTCCAGCGCCGGTCCCAGGCTGGTCGGCCACAGCGCCAATTGCCGCTTGGTGAGGCTCATGGCATGGCGCGGCTGGGCCGCCAGTTCGCGCGCCCGCTCCAGCGCGGTCCTGGCGACGTCGGCATCGGGCACGATCTCGTCGGCCAGCCCGATGTCGAGCGCGGCGCGCCCCTTGTAGTTGCGGCCGTAGAGCAGGATCTGGCGCGCTTTGGCCAGGCCGACGCGGCGCGGCAGGGTGTGGAAGATGGCGTAGTCGGGCACCAGCCCCAGCTTGAAGAAAGGAATGCCGATGGTGGCGCCCTCGCCCAGCACGATGGTGTCGGCCCACAGCGCGATGCCCGCGCCGGCGCCGACCGCCCAGCCTTCGACACCGGCCACGATCGGCTTGTCGCAGTCGAGCATCATGCGCACCAGGCGATGGCTGGTCGCCATGCGCTTGCGGCCGGCTTCCGGCTTCATGTTCTTCATGCCGGTGACGTCGCCGCCGGCGCAGAACACGCCATTGGCGCTGCCCAGGATGATGGCGCGCACCTCGTCGTCATAGGCGATCGAGCCGCAGGCCTGCAGCAGCGCGTCGCGCACTTCCGGATCGAAGGCGTTGCGCCGCTCTGGCCGGTTGATGCACAGCCGCGCAATGCCCGGCTCGGGCCGCTCGATCAGGACAAGACTCATGGCTTCACTCCCGGGATGTTCAGCGGCCGGGCGGCGGACGCCGCGGCGGTTTCTTGATCTCGACGGTCACCTTGGGCGGGCCGCCGCGCCGACCGGTCGGCCGCGGCGGCGGACGCTTGCCGTGCGGCTGCGCCGCCAGCGCCGGCTTGCCGGCTTTCGGCTGCAGCGAGCGGGCGTAGGTCACGGCCTCGTCGACCCACTTGGCCAGCGCCACCGGCGTCTGCTTCAGCGCCTTGGAGGCGACGACGTATTCGCGCATGACGCGGCCGGGCTGCGGCTGGAACACCGTGCCGCCGGTCAGCTTCACGAAGCGCTCGCGCGCAGCCTCCGGTAGGCGCAGGATGAAATCGTCCTGATGCAGGCCGATCGCCATGTTGCCGGCGACGAAGACGGCGGGAAAACCGAACATCTGGCGGCGCTCGACGTCGGCGCCCTGCGGCGTCAGGCTGTCGAGCAGCGCAACCAGTTCGGTCGGTGATTTCGCCATGTCCCCCTCGTCAGGCCGCCGCTTCCTGCCGGCTGCGGCGCCAGCATGCTACAGCCACTAACAGGCACGCCAAACCGAAAATCACGAACCCGCCCAGCCGGAACGGGAAAGGCAGCATCGGGTGCATGGCGACGGCGGCGGCACCGGGCACGAAGGCGAGCGTCGTCCACCAGCCGATCATCTCCGCCTTCTTGATCGCCGCACCCAACGCCAGGTAGCCGGCATAGAACAGCATGCCACCCAGCCCGAAAGCGCCATGCAGCGGCCCGCCCAGCAGCGGACCGTCGAGCGCCAGCAGCCCGCGCGTGGCGGGATCGGCCGCCAGCGCGCCGGCGACATAGGCGTTGAAGATGCCGGCCGCGGCCAGCAGCACATGGCCGGGCAGGATGGCGATCAGCGCCAGCCCGGCCAGCGGCTGCGCCTTGCCGCGCAGGATCAGCGCCATGGTGCCGGTGGCGGTGAGGCTGGCCAGCATCAATACGACCAGCAGCAAATTGGCGTAGCTGGCCCAGCCGCCGGCGCGGACCTGCCAATAGGCCTCGTCGCGCAGCATCGCGACGCCGTCGGCGGCCAGCGGATGCACCAGCCAGTAGAGAATGGCGATGACGCCGGTGACGGCGAAGGACACGGCGGCCAGCGCCAGCGGAAAGCGGATAGTGATCATGGCGGGATCGTCACAAGGCGGGGCGCAAATGACAAGGGCGGCCGAAGCCGCCCCTGGATGATCGGTCAGCCGGAATTCAGGCCGCCTTGGCCTTGGGCTTGCCGTAGAAGCTCTGGCCCTTGGCCGCCATGTCGCGCAGCTTCTTGGGCGGCGCGAACTGCGGACCGTATTTCTGCGCCAGCGCGTCGCACTCGGCCACGAACCTGGCGACGCCGACCTGGTCGATCAGCGAGATCATGCCGCCGGTCTGCGGCGCGAAGCCCAGGCCCATGATCGAGCCGATGTCGCCGTCCTGCGGCTCGGTCAGCACCCCCTCCTCCAGGCAGCGCGCGGCGTCGACCGCCTGCACGTAGAGCAGCCGCTTCTTGATCTCCTCGACGGCGGCGTTCTTCTTGGCGCCTTCGCCGAAGGCCAGTTCCTGCTTCACCGGGAACATCTCCTTCAGGCCGGACCAGAGCTGCTTGCCCTTGCCGTCGGCGGCGTAGTCGTAGAAGCCCTTGCCGGCCTTGCGGCCGAAGCGGCCGAGATCGACCATCTTCTTGACCGTGTCCTCGGTGCCCGAGGGCTCGTACTTGTCGCCCAGGTCCTTCTGGGTCTGCTGCACGATCTTCCACGACAGGTCGATGGCGACCTCATCGTTCAGGGTCAGCGGGCCGACCGGCATGCCGGCCAGCCGCGCGGCGTTGTCGATCATCGCCGCCGGCACGCCTTCCTGCAGCATGCGGATGCCTTCGGAGATGTAGCGGCCGACCACGCGGCTGGTGAAGAAGCCGCGGCTGTCGTTGACCACGATCGGCGTCTTGCGGATCTTCTGCACGTAATCCAGCGCCCGTGCCAACGTCTCCTGCGAGGTCTTCTTGCCCATGATGATCTCGACCAGCGGCATCTTCTCGACCGGCGAGAAGAAATGCAGGCCGATAAAGTTCTCCGGCCGCACGCTGGCTTCGGCCAGGCCGGTGATCGGCAAGGTCGAGGTGTTGGAGGCGAAGATGTCGTTCGCACCCAGCACGGCTTCCGCTTTCTTGGTCACCTCGGCCTTGATCTCGCGATTCTCGAACACCGCCTCGATGACGAGCTGCGCCCCCTTCAACGCGGCGTAGTCGGCGGTGGCCGTCACCTTGGCCAGCGCCGCATCGCGCTTGTCCTGGCTCAGCCGCCCGCGCTTGACCAGCTTGTCGAGCTCGGCCGCGACATGCGCCTTGCCCTTGTCGGCGGCGGCCTGGTCGCGGTCGATCAGCACCACGTCGAGGCCGGCCTGCACCGAAACGGTGGCGATCCCCGCCCCCATGAAGCCGGCGCCGAGAATGCCGATCTTGCTGTAGGCCTGCTTGTCGACGCCCTTGGGCCGGCGCACCAGCTTGTTGGCGTCCTGCAGGCCGAAGAACAGGGTGCGGATCATGCTCTTGGCCGTCGGATCGAGCAGCAGCGAGACGAAGTAGCGCGTCTCCACCTTCAGCGCCGAATCGAACGGCAGCATCAGGCCCTCGTAGATGCAGCTCAGGATCGCCTTAGGCGCGGGATAGACGCTGAGCGTCTTGGCCGACACCAGCGCGTTGGCGCCGATGAAGGTCTGCAAGCCGGCCGGGCTCCAGATCTGGCCGCCGGGCAGGCCGGGGATCTTGTAGCCGGGACGGTCCCAGGGCTGCACGGCGCGCGCATCGATGGCGGCCGGCGCCTTCGGCCAGGTCGGCTTGATCGGCGCTTCCTTGGACGGCGTCATCAGCCATTCCTTGGCGCGCGCCAGGAGCTTGTCGGCCGGCACCACCTCGTGGACGACGCCCAGGTTCTTGGCTTCCTCGACCGACAGGTCCTTGCCTTCGATCAGGATCTGGCTGACGCCCATGGCCTGCGCCATGCCAAAGCCCAGCAGGCGCGGAATGCGCTGCGTGCCGCCGGCACCCGGCAGCAGGCCCAGCTTCACTTCCGGCTGGCCGATCTTGGCCTTGGGATTGTCGGCGGCGATGCGGTAGTGGCAGGCGAGGCAGATTTCCAGGCCGCCGCCGAGCGCGGTGCCGTTGATGGCCGCGACCCAGGGCTTGCCGCCGGTCTCGTAGCCGCGGAACAGGCGCTGCAGCTGGCTGAACTGGTTCATCACCGCCGTGGGATCGGAGGTGTCGGTGTTCAGCAGCATGTCGAGATCGGCGCCGGCGATGAAGCTGTCCTTGCCGGAGGTGAGGATGACGCCCTTCACCTTCTCGTCGGCCGTAGCCTTCTGCGCGGCCTCGGCGAAAGCGGTGATCGAGCCTTCGTTCAGCACGTTCATCGAGCGGCCGGGCATGTCCCACAGGATGGTGGCGATGCCGTCGCTGTCGACAGAGTAGTTGATCATGGTGGTTCTCTTTCGGATCGAAGTTCTTGATTGGACAGCGAGTCTGCCGGCTGATCCTTCGAGACGGCCACTTTCGCGGCCTCCTCAGGATGAGGGGAATCTTGGAGCCCCAAGTCTCCCCTCATCCTGAGGAGCGGTTCGAAGAACCGCGTCTCGAAGGATCGGACGGCAGTAAAACTCGCCGTTACACCCGCTCGATGACGGTGGAAACGCCCATGCCGCCGCCGATGCACAGCGTGGCGAGCCCGGTGCCCTTGCCGGTGCGCTCCAGCTCGTCCAGCAAGGTGCCCAGGATCATCGCGCCGGTGGCGCCCAGCGGATGACCCATGGCGATGGCGCCGCCATTGACGTTCATCTTGTCGTGCGGGATGTCGAGCTTCTGCATGTAGCGCAGCACCACCGCGGCGAAGGCCTCGTTCAGCTCGTAGAGGTCGATGTCGGTGGTCTTCATGCCCAGCCGCGCCAGCAGCTTCTCGGTCGAGGGCGCCGGGCCGGTCAGCATGATGGTCGGCTCCGAGCCGATCGAGGCGAAGCCCTTGATGCGCGCCCGCGGCTTCAGCCCGTTGCGCTCGCCAAACTCCTTGCTGCCGATCAGTACGCCGGCCGCGCCGTCGACGATGCCGGAGGAATTGCCGGCATGGTGCATGTGCTGGATGCGCTCCACTTCGGGATAGCGCTGCATCGCCACGGCGTTGAAGCCGGGCATGGTCTCGCCCTGGCCCTTGAAGGAAGGCTCCAGCGCGGCCAGCGTCTGCATCGTGGTGGTCGGCCGCATGTGCTCGTCATGCGCCAGGATCTCGACGCCGTTCTTGTCCTTCACGGCGACGATGGACTTCTTGAAGTAACCTTTGTCCCAGGCGGCCTTGGCGCGCTTCTGCGATTCGACGGCATAGGCGTCGACGTCGTCGCGGCTGAAGCCGTACTTGGTCGCCAGCAGGTCGGCGGAGATGCCCTGCGGCACGAAATACATCGGCATCGCCACCGCCGGATCGACCGCCCAGGCGCCGCCGTCCGAGCCCATCGGGATGCGCGACATCGATTCGACGCCGCCGCCGATGGCGGCCTGCGACTGGCCGGACATGACCTGCGCCGCCGCCATGTTGACCGCCTCCAGGCCGGAGGCGCAGAAGCGGTTGATCTGCACGCCCGAGACGGTCTCGGCGTAATTGGCCATCACCGCCGCGGTGCGGGCGATGTCGGCGCCCTGCTCGCCCACCGGCGCAACGCAGCCCAGAACGATGTCGTCCACCGTCGCGGTGTCGAGATTGTTGCGATCGCGCAGCGCCTCCAGCGCGGTCACCGCCAGGCGGACGGGCGTGACTTCGTGCAGGGAGCCGTCCTTGCGGCCCTTGCCGCGGGGAGTGCGGACGGCGTCGTAGATATAGGCTTCAACCATGGTTATGTCCTTTCGGGTTGTCTGCTCCCAACCTTGAACTCACAGAGTGCGGCCGATCAGTTCCTTCATGATCTCGTTGGTGCCGGCGTAGATTTTCTGCACGCGGGCGTCGGCGTAGAGCCGGGCGATTGGGTATTCCCACATGTAGCCGTAGCCGCCGAAGAGCTGCAGGCATTCGTCGATCAGCTTGCACTGCAGATCGGTGGTCCACAGCTTGGCCATCGCCGCCGTCGGCACGTCGAGCTCCTTCCGCAGGTGCCGGGCGACGCACTCGTCGACGAAGACGCGCGCCACGGTGGCCTGGGTCTTCAGCTCGGCCAGCTTGAAGCGGGTGTTCTGGAAGTCGATGATCGACTTCCCGAACGCCTTGCGCTCGCGCGTGTACTTGATCGTCTCGTCGAGCGCCATTTCCATCGCCGCGATGGCCTGGATGGCGACCACCAGGCGTTCCTGCGGCAGCATCTGCATGAGCTGCACGAAGCCCATGCCGTCGGCGCCCAGCATGTTGGCGGTCGGCACGCGCACGTTGTCGAAGAACAGCTCCGACGTGTCCTGCGCCTTCAGCCCGATCTTGTCGAGGTTGCGGCCGCGGCGGAAACCGTCGCGGTCGGCCTCGACCAGCACCAGCGAGGTGCCCTTGGCGCCGCCCTTGGGATCGGTCTTGCAGACCACGATGATGAGATCGGCGTTCTGGCCGTTGGTGATGAAAGTCTTCGAGCCGTTGATGACCAGCTCGTTGCCGTCCTTGACGGCGGTGGTCCTCACGCTCTGCAGATCCGAGCCGGTGCCGGGCTCGGTCATGGCGATGGCGGTGATGACCTCGCCCGAAACCATCTTGGGCAGCCAGTGCTGCTTCTGCTCTTCCGAAGCGTAGGCCAGGAAATAGGGTGTGGTGATGTCGGTGTGCAGCGAGAAGCCGGGACCGGAAGCGCCGATGCGGCCCTGCTCCTCGATGGCGATGGCGCTGTAGAGGAAGTCGCCGCCCGGGCCGCCGTATTCTTCGGGTACCGACATGCACAGCAGCCCCTGCTCGCCCGCCTTGCGCCACAACTCCTTCGGGACGATGCCGTCCTCTTCCCACTGCGCGTGATGCGGCTTCACTTCCTTTTCGAAGAAGCGCCGCGCGGTGGTGCGGAACATCTCGTGTTCTTCGGTGTAGAGCTTGGCAAGCGCGGTCATCTCGTCTCCTCGTCCCAGTCGACCGGTCGGGCAGGGGTGAACCCCGGGCGTTCTTCGTTCTCTCGCTTGCCGGTCGAAAAAGAATGGCGCGGGCAACCGGCGGCAGCCAGTGCCTTCGTCCCATCCTCCGCAGCCGACCCTAGTTTACGTTTACGTAAAGGTCAAGCGGCCGGCAGTAAACAGGTATTCACCGGCATAGCAGAGTGCAAGCCCGGCGCCAGCCTGAAACGGCGAGGCTTTCGCGGCGCAGAATGCGGGACGGCGCGCTTTCGCGTTCTGGTCGGTCAGGCCGCTTCGTCGGGCGTGTGCGCCTTCAAGCCCAGCAGAGCCCGCCGCCGCAGCCACTGGCTGGGCCGGTAGCGGTCGTCGCCGGTGATCGCCTGCAGGCGTGTCAGTATCTGGAACGTGGTGTCCACGCCCAGATCGTCAACGATGGCCAGCGGCCCCAGGGGATAATTCAGGCCCAGGGTCATCGCCGTGTCGATATCGGCGGGCGTGGCGATGCGCTGCTGCGCCATCTCGCAGCCCAGATTGGCGATCTGCCCGCGCACGCGCTGGGCGATGAAGCCGGGGCTGTCGTTGATGGCGGTAACCCTGGTTCCCGCCTGCAGCAAAGCGGCAATGACGCTGTCGCGGATCGCGGCCGAGGCGCCCGGCGCGGTCATCACCGTGGCGCGGACGGCAATGTTGCCGGTGGGATCGATGGCGACGGTGCGGCGCGCATCGAAGCCCAGCCGCGCGGCGGTGGTGGTGCAATCCTCGCCGACCGGCGCCACCAGGATCGGCGACTTGCCGTCGTCCTTGTCCAGGACGGCGACGCCGGCAGTCTGCAGCAGGGCGGCGACCGGTTCCGGCAACGCCTCGGCGGCGACGATGGCTCCGGCAGGTGCGGCGCTGACGACGGCATCGGCCCCCTTGTCGATCTTGCCGCCTTTCTCGTCGTAATCGTACCAGCCGCCCTTGGTTTTGCGGCCGAACCGGCCGGCATGGAACAGGCCTTCGTGCAGCGGCGAAGGCGTCATGCGCCGATCGTGGAAGAAGCCTTCGTAGATGATGCGACGGGCGGGAAAGTTCACGTCCATGCCGGTCAGGTCCATCAGTTCGAACGGCCCCATACGGAAGCCGCAGGCATCGCGCATCACCGCGTCGATCTGCGATGGCGTGGCCACGCCTTCCTGGTAGATGCGCAGGCCCTCGGTGCCGATGGCGGTGCCGCCGAGATTGACCAGGAAGCCGGGCGTGTCGCCGACGCTGACCGGCACCCGGCCTTGCCGCTTGCCCAGCGCCGTCAGCGCCTCGACCACCCAGGGCGCGGTCTCCGCGCTGCGGATGACCTCGACCAGCTTCATCAGCGGCACGGGATTGAAATAATGCAGGCCGGCGATGCGGTCGCGGCGCGCGCAGGCGGCGGCGATGGAGGCGATGCGGATGGAAGAGGTGTTGGAGGCGATGATGGCGTCCGGCCGCACCACCTTCTCGATCTCCTTGAACAGGCCGCGCTTGACCTCGAGGTCCTCGAACACCGCCTCGACCACCACGTCGCAGGCGGCCAGCGCCTTGATGTCGTCGACCACCTGCAGCCGCCCGCCGGCCGCCGTCACCTCGGCCTCGCTCATGCGGCCCTTGGCCTGTAGCGACTGCAACTGTTCGACGATGGCGGTACGCGACTTCTGGGCGTTGCCCGGCGCTGCATC
The DNA here is from genome assembly GCA_037190765.1 of Alphaproteobacteria bacterium. GTDB lineage: Bacteria > Pseudomonadota > Alphaproteobacteria > Reyranellales > JAQSWP01 > JAQSWP01. The sequence goes on along the minus strand of JBBCJW010000039.1, from coordinate 41,755 downwards.
GAACATCAGCACGGCCATGCCGCCGGTGGCGGAAACCTGCGCGATGCCGCGCCCCATGGCGCCAGTGCCGACCACGCCCACCGTCAGATGATCCTTCGCCCAATCGCGCGCCATGGCCGTTTCCTCCCGCCGAGTTCCAATCGGCCGGGAAGCTGGCATGCGAGGTTTGTGGGGTCAACGCCGACTGACTAGTCGAAAATGCAGCGCAGATAGGGCGTGAGAAACCGGCCCTGGGGATCGAAGCGCCGGCGTATGGCGTTGAAACCTTCCCAGCCCGGATAAAGCGCGGCGAAATCCCGCGCCTGCAGCGAATGCCACTTGCCCCAGTGCGGCCGCCCGCCGAAGTCGCGGAAGACCTCCTGCGCGTCGGCGAAGAAATCCTGCCATGGCTTGCCCGCGCCCTGGTGGACGGAGATCGCCACGCTGTCGCGGCCGAAGGCGGGACTGAGCGGCAGGTCGTCGCCCGCCACGGTGCGATATTCCACCGGCCATCTCACCTCGGCATGGCGGGTGCGCATCAATTCGCGGATGGCGCGGAAGCAGGCCGGCCCCTGCTCCGCCGCCACCGACCACTCGCTTTCGACGAATTTGCGGGTGCGCTCGCTGGGGAAGATGCGCCAGCTCCAGTCGATGCGCTCGCCCGGCTCTACCGTCGTGATCGTTTCGTCCAGTGCGGGATGGAGAGCCTTGCAGTCGGCCTCGTCGGTTTCCGGCAGCCAGAAGAACTCGAAATGCCGGTTTTCGGCGACCAGTTCCGGCAGACGCTCCAGTGCGCGTTCGACCGGCTCGCGCCACAGCCGCTCGCGCAGGCGATAGGCGGGAACCAGATCGAGAGTGACGGAAACGATAGCGCCGAATGTTCCCAGCGACAGCGCGGCTGCTTTCAGATCGCCGCCGCCGACCTCCACCATTTCGCCTTCCGCCGTGACCAGCTTCAGCGCCGCGACCATGGTGGAAAGGCTGCCCAGCTTATGGCCGGTGCCATGCGTGCCGGTGGAGATCGCGCCCGCCAGGCGCTGCACGTCGACATCGCCCTGATTGGCCAGCGCCAGGCCCGCAGCTTGCAGTTCCGCGCCCAGATCGGCGATGCGGGCGCCCGCGCCGATCTCCGCTTTCAGGCCGACGCGATCGACATGGACGATGTCGGCGAAATTGTCCAGCGACAGCAGCAATCCATCGGTGGCGGCAACCGGCGTGAAGGAATGGCCGCTGCCGGCCACGCGGACCGCGCCGTTGCCGGCGACCAGCCGCTTCAATTCGGCAAGATCGCGCGGCGTGGCGATACGGGCGGGCCGGCATTCGATATTGCCGGCCCAGTTGCTCCAGGTTCCGGCCACGCCGGCCTCAGCCGCTGATGAAGGCGGTCGCCTCGATCTCGACCTTGGCGCGGTCGTCGACCAGGCCGGAGACGAAGATCACGGTGATGGCCGGAAAATGCCGGCCGATGGCTTCCTTGTAGCCGGCGGCCATGGCCGCGCCTTCGGCCTTGTAGGCGGCCTTGTCGGTGATGAACCAGGTCATGCGCACGATGTCGGTGGCCCGCCCGCCGGCTTCCTGCACGACGCGGACGACGTTGCCGAAGGCCTGCGCGATCTGCTGGCCGAATTCGTCGCTTTCGATCTGGCCCTGGGCATTGGTGCCGAGCTGTCCCGCGACATAGACGGTCTTGCCCGAACCCTCGACGGCGATGCCGTTGGAATAGCCTTTCGGCCGCGCCCAGTCGGCCGGCTGGAGAACTTCCTGCATGTTTTCCTCCCTTGCTGTGGCTCGGCGTGTGACCGTGGCGCCGGAGAAGAAGCGACGGGCCTAGCTCTGGCGCGGCGGCTGTGCTTCGGGTGCGCCCTGGGTCGGGCAGCCGGCGATGTCGTCAACGACGTTGCGCGGATCGCGGAAGCGCTCGACCAGGCGACGGTCGCTGTCCTCGCTGGCCTGCGGCGGCGGCGTCGTCAGCACCCAGCCCACCATGCGCCGCAGCACCGCGCCCAGCGCATCGTCGAAGGCGGCAACGACCTGCACCACCTCCGGCCCCTCCGCCGGACGGCAACGCTCGAACGAAGCCGAGCCGATGATCTGGCGTTCGGGCATACGCACGATCTTGGCGTTGATGCGGACGCGGGCGACCGGGTTGGGGCCGTGATAGGTCTCGGCCTGGAACTCGCGCAGCTCGGTCTGCAGCAGGTAGTTGGCGCGCAGGCCAACCGATTCGCGGCCGACGGCGACGATGCGCTTGGTGTTCTCGAAGGATTCCACGATCAGCGTCTGCACCATCAGCGGCGCGCGATCGGTCCAGGCCGCGGTGGCGTAGTAGTCGGTCGACAGGCGGCTGGAGGAGATCGCCATGCGCCCGGTGTTGAGGTTGGCCGGCGCCACCGGCGTCTCGACCACCAGCTGCCAATAGACGTTGGGCAGGCCGGGCTCGAAGGTGCTCTTGGGCGACAGCGTGTAGAGATCGGTCGGGGTCTTGATGTCGGGCAGCACGCCGCAGGCGGCGGTGGCGGCGGCCAGGACGATTGCGGCGCAGAGCGGCCGGACCGGACGGAGAATATCGAGCAGGGGCATGGCTGGTCCTAGCGCTGGCGGTCGGGCTGGTAGCCCTGCTTGCCGCCGAAGATGAAACCGGTGGGATCGCGCTCGATGCGCGTGACGATGACGTTAAGGTTGGCGGCCAGCGCCCGCAACTCGCGGATCATCTGGCTGAACTCGCCCAGGCTCTGCTCGGTGAACTGGCGCAGCGGGGCGCGGTTGTCGCCCAGCAGCTTGTTGGCGCCGTCGGCGGCGGCGTTGATGTTGTTCACCGCCTGGCGGATCGAGGCCATGGTCTGGCGCAGTTCCGACGGCGAGGTATTGGCCAGCAACTGGCGCGCCGCCTCGTCCTGCGGCCCCAGCTCGACCAGCAGCAAATTGGCCGATTTGCCCAGGTTCTCCAGCGACTGCATGGTGGCCCGCATCTGCGCCACCGCCTCCGGCAGCTCGGCCACCATCTGCTCGATCTCCTTGTTACGGCTGGTGAAGGTGTTGGTCAGGTTGGAGATGTTGCTCAGCGTCTTGTTGACGGCGGTGATGTTCTCGTCCGACAGCAGCGCGTTGATGCGGTCGATGCTCTGGCTGGCCTTGGCCAACACGTCCTGGGCCGAGGACGCGGCGGCCTGGAAGAAGGTGGTGCCCGGGGCGATCTCGGGATAGGGCTCGGCCCCCGCCCGCTTGCGCTCCTTGGCCGGATCGCCGTCGGGACCGCCGACGATCTGGATGAAGGACTGGCCGGCGATCAGCGGCTTCTCGAACAGGGCGTAGGAATTCTCGCGGATCTGCTGCTCGTAGTTCAGCGCCACGGTAACGACGATCTTCTCGAGCTGCCGCCGGGAGCCGTCGGCCTGCACCACCTCGCGATAGCCGATGCGCACGTCGGTTACCCGCCCCACCCGGATGCCACGATAGAACACCGGCGAATCGGGCGTCAGCCCCTGCACCTCGCCGTCGAAATAGATGCGGTAATAGGCGAGGTCCTCCCTGGTGCCGCTGTTCATCTTCCAGATGATGAACGCCACCAGCGCCACCGAGAAGAGCACGACGGCGGCGCCGATGAAGACGAAATGGGCCCGGTTCTCCATGAAGTCTCCGTTCAGACCGCGTCGATGCGGGCGGCGCGCCCGCGCGGTCCGTGAAAATATTCCCTGACCCACGGGTGCTCGAATTCTAGCAGTTCCCCGAGGGGGCCGACCACCACCCGTTTGTCGAGCAGGACGGCGATGCGATCGCAGATGGCGTTCAGCGAGTCCAGGTCGTGCGTCACCATCAGCACGGTAAGCCCCAGATTGCGCTGCAGGTCGCGCACCAGCTCGTCGAAGGCGGCGGCGCCGATCGGGTCGAGGCCGGCGGTCGGCTCGTCGAGGAACAGCAGCGGCGGATCGAGCGCCAGGGCGCGGGCCAGGCCGGCGCGCTTGCGCATGCCGCCGGACAGCTCGGAAGGGTATTTGTGCGCGGCATCGGCCGGCAGCCCGACCATGGCGATCTTCAGTGCGGCGATCTCGTCGAGCTGGCGATCGCTCAGCCGCGCATGCTCGCGCAGCGGCACCTGGATGTTCTCGGCCACGGTCAGCGAGGAGAACAGGGCCCCGTCCTGGAACAGCACGCCCCAGCGCGACTGCAGTCGCCGGCGCGCCGCACCGTGGAGGTTGGCGGTGTTCTGGCCGAACACCTCGATGACGCCCTTCTTCTGCCGGATTAGGCCGATGATGACCCGCAGCAGCACCGACTTGCCGGTGCCCGAGCCGCCCACCAGCCCCATCACCTCGCCCTTGAAGACGTCCAGCGCCAGGTGATGGTGGATCTCCTTGGGACCGAACTTGGTCTTCAGGTTCCGGATGCGGATCACCGCCGGCCGGTCGCTGGGCGGATGGCCCAGCACCATGCTCTTGGGTTCGCCTTCCGGCGTGGTGGCGCCGACGATCATATGCCCAGCGACACGAACAGGATGGAGAAGGCGGCGTCGAGGATGATCACCAGGAAGATGGATTCGACCACCGCCTTGGTGGTCTGCCTTCCGACGCTCTCGGCGCTGCCGGTCACCTGCAGGCCCTCGTAGCAGCCGACCACGGCGATGACGAAGGCGAAGACCGGCGCCTTCAGCATGCCGACCCAGAAATGCTTGATGTCGACCACGTCCTGCAGCCGGTCGAAATACTGCGCCAGCGTGAAGTCGAGGAAGATCGAGGTCGCCAGCGCCCCACCCATCAGGCCCATCAGATTGGCGAAGAAGGTCAGCAGCGGCATGGTGATGAGAAGCGCGATGATGCGCGGGATCACCAGCACCTCGATCGGGTGCAGCCCCATGGTCGACATGGCGTCGACCTCGAGGTTGACCCGCATGGTGCCGATCTGGGCGGTGAAGGCGCTGCCGGAGCGGCCGGCGACGATGATGGCGGTCAGCAGCACGCCGATCTCGCGCAGCACCGAGAGGCCGACCATGTCGACGGTGAAGGCCTGGGCGCCGAAGCGGGCGAGCTGCTCGATGCCCTGATAGGCCAGCACGACGCCGATCAGGAACACCAGCGTGCCGACGATCGGCAGGGCGCGCAGCCACACCTCCTCCATGAGATTGACCACCGCCTTCAGGCGCAGCCGGCGCGGCGAGCGCACGATGCCGGCCATCACCACCAGCGTCTCGCCGAAGAAGGCCAGCAGGTTGGCCGCCTGCAGCAGCAACCCGTAGCTGGTAGTCCCGATCAGGATCAACTGCGACGTCAGCCAGGATTCGGACGGTTTCTTCTCCAGCTTGATCTTCTGGCGCGCGACCAGCTCGAAAAGCTGGGCATGCGTGTCGCGCGCGCCTTCGATCACGGGGCCGCCATCGGCCCGCGCGCCGCGCGCCAGCCGCAGGATTTCGGCCGCGCCCGCCGTGTCGAGTTCCTCCAGGGCGCTGACGTCGATGGCCTCGGCGCGGCTGCCCTTGCCCAGCAGGGCGTCGACCTGCTTGCCGGCCGGCCCGATCGTGAACACGGTCCAGCGCCCGCCGACATTGATCGTCGCCCGGTCCTGCCGCTGCGCGCGTTCGCACCACGCATCGCCTGCCATGCGCTGCGCCGGGCTCATCGCCTCATTGCCATAGGTTTCCCCTCATCCCCGGCGGATTTCAATGATCGGCATCCTCCAAGTCAACGCGAAACGTCACCACGGACGGGAAATACCCCATTCCGACAGGCTGTTGCGCGGCTGCACCACCGCGCCGCCTGAAAATTCAGCGCCAAAGCCTTGTTGCAGGCCGGCTGGGCAGACGGCACCATCGCAGGCGAGGAAACGCATGTACAAGAAAAACGGCGCGCACGGCCGCCTGCCGGCCGCACGATGAGCGACATTGCCGGCCCGCGCCGCGGCGTGTTCTATGGCTGGATCGTGGTCGCCAGCACCTTCGCGGTGCTGTGCGTTGGCTTTGGCGTCGCCTACGCCTTCAACGCCTTCTTCCTGCCGCTGCAGCAGGCCTATGGCGCCACCCGCGCCGAGACCTCGCTGGTGTTCTCCATCGCCGGCTTCCTCTATTTCGCGCTGGGCGCCGTCAGCGGGCCGCTGGCCGACCGCTGGGGGCCGCGCCCGGTGGTGGCGTTCGGCGTGCTGGTCACAGCGGCCGGGGTGGCGGCGGCCAGCCAGGCGCAGACCCTGTGGCAGATCTACGCCGCCTACGGCATCGGGGTCGGGGTCGGCGTCGGCTTCGCCTACGTGCCGGCCATCGCCGCCGTGCAGAAATGGTTCGTGCGCAAGCGCGGCCTGGCCTCCGGCCTGGCCGTGTCGGGCATCGGCGCCGGCACATTGCTGCTGCCGCCGCTGGCCGGGCTGGTGGTCGCCGACATGGGCTGGCGCGCCGCCTACCTGGCGCTGGCCATCGTCATGCTGGCGATCGGCGGCGTCGCCGCCCTGCTGCTCGACGACCAGCCGGAGGCGCATGGCGTCGGGCCGGACGGCCTGCCGGCACGGGCGCAGACCGCCGCCGCCGCGGCGACCGCCCGCAGCTTCACCTTCGCCATCGCCATCCGCAGCCGCCCGTTCTGGATTCTCTATGTTGCCTGCTCCTTCAGCGGGCTGGCGCTGTTCGTGCCGTTCGTGCATCTGACGCCCTACGCCACCGACAACGGCATGGAATTGCAGACCGCGCTGCTGCTGATCAGCATCATCGGTGTGGGCAGCATCGTCGGCCGCTTCGCCTTCGGCGGCATCGCCGACCGGTTCGGCCGCCGCATCGGCCTGACGCTGATGTTCGCCGGGCTGACGGCGATGATGCTGTGGTGGTCGGTCTCGATCCAGACCTGGGCGCTGCTGGCCTTCGCGGCGCTGTTCGGCGCCTTCTATGGCGGCTTCGTCGCCCTGATCCCGGCCATGACCGCCGACTATTTCGGCGTGCGCCACGTCTCCAGCATCATCGGCGTGCTCTATACCAGCGTCGCCTGCGGCACACTGTTCGGGCCGACGGTCGCGGGCTACGCCTTCGACCTGACCGGCTCCTATTACTTCGCCATTCTGGGAGCGGCGGCGATGATGTTCCTGGCGGCGATATTCATGCTGCTGGCGCCGCAACCGCAGAAATGGCGCGAACGCCAGCCCTGATCTCACCTAATCTTTCGCGATCCATTCCAGTTCGAAGATCCCATCGCAGCCGCCCAGGGTCCGCGCCAGGAAGGGACCGATCCTTTCCAGCGCCTGCTCGATCGGCCAGGGCGCATTGACCAGCGCCACGCCGGCGCGCGTCAGCCCCGGCGCCGATGCCGGCGCCACCTGCAGCTCCGCCGTCAGGGTGCGCTTCAGCCCGGCCGCGGCCAGAAACGCCTTGAAGCCGGCGACGCCGGCCGCATCCTTGACCGGATACCAGACCAGATAGACGCCGGTGGCGAAGCGGCGCAGCGCCTGGGTGAGCGCCCGCTGCAGCTTCTCGAACTCGTCCCTGGCCTCGAAGGGCGGATCGATCACCACCAGCCCGCGCCGTTCCGGCGGCGGCAGCAGCGCCTTGAGCGCGGCATAGCCGTCGGCGCGTTTCACTTCCACCCGCGGATCGCCGGCGAATTCGCGCTTCAGCGCCAGCCCGTCCTGCGGGTGCAGTTCGCAGGCGATCAGCCGGTCGCCCGGCCGCAGCAGCGCCCGCACCAGCCGCGGCGAGCCGGGATAGTGGCGTATCCCCTCGCCCGTGCCGCCCAGCCGGCGGTCGAACCCGCGCACCAGGTCGACATACCGTTTCAGCTCCGCCGGCCGTTCCGACGCCTCCAGCAGCCGGCCGATGCCGTCCCGCCATTCGCCCGTGCGCTGCGCCTGGCCCTCGGCCAGATCGGTGCGGCCGGTTCCAGCATGGGTATCGACCACGACCAGGGGCTTGTCCTTGGCCGCCAGCAGGTCGAGCGCCAGCACCAGGACGGCGTGCTTGAGCACATCGGCGAAATTGCCGGCATGGAAGGCGTGGCGGTAGTTCATGGTTCGCGCGGGCTGGTAGCTGGCATGGATCGTGCTCTACTGACCATGCCACAGGGAGACGGACCGCCGCCATGACAGCGCATGAACTGCATTCCTCGCCCGAAACCGTGCACTGGGGCTATTTCGACGCCCGGCTCAAGCCGAAGCTGCATGTCAGGTCGGGCGACACGGTGACGATCCACTGCGTCTCCGGCGCGCCGGACATCGTGCCCGAACCGCCCTACCGGATGCTGCCCGAACAGTACGCCATCCATGCCGCGCACAAGCCCCATCTGGGGGCGCATATCCTGACCGGCCCGGTCCATGTCGAAGGCGCCATGCCCGGCGACAGCCTGGAGATCGAGGTGCTGGACATCCGCTTCCGCACCGACTGGGGCTGGAACCGGCAGCGACCGCTGTTCGGCACCTTGCCGGAGGACTTCCCCTTCACCCGCCTGACGATCATTCCCATCGACGCCGGCCGCGGCGTCTGCACCATGCCGTGGGGCGTGGAGATCCCGCTGAAGCCCTTCTTCGGCATCATGGCGGTGGCGCCGCCGCCGGAATGGGGGGCGGTCAGCTCGATCGAGCCGCGCGCCTTCGGCGGCAACATGGACAACAAGGAGCTGGGCGTCGGCGCCAAGCTGTTCCTGCCGGTGTTCACCGCGGGCGCGCTGTTCTCGGCCGGCGACGGGCATGGCGTGCAGGGCGACGGCGAGGTCAACCTGACGGCGCTGGAGACCAGCCTCAGCGGCACCTTCCGCCTCACCGTCCACAAGGGCCGCAGACTGACCATGCCGCGGGCGGAAACCGCCACCCACTACATCACCCACGGCATGGACCCCGATCTCGACGACGCCGCCAAGCAGGCGCTGCGCGAGATGATCGCGCTGATCCGCGAGCGCACCAACATCGCGCCGGAAGACGCCTACATGCTCTGCAGCCTGGCTTGCGACCTGCACGTGACGCAGCTCGTCGATGGCCACAAGGGCATCCATGCCATGCTGGAGAAGAAATACGCCGGCGGCTGAGCCGCCTCGCGTCCACCCGCTCAGGGCCGCGGCTTGACCCGCAATTCGGCGCCGGTGCTGGCGATCACCTCGACCAGGGCGCCGACCGGCGCATCCGCCCCGGTCACGGTCCAGGTCGTATCCCCTACCCGTGCCCGGCCGCGGCCGGCGACGATCGGCTCGACCAGAACCAGGGTCTGGCCGACCAGTTCGCTGCCGCGCCGGTTCAGGGTGCCGGGATCGGTCGCATCGCGCCGGCGCTGGAACCGGGCCAGGTACTTGCGCCCGCCATAGGCGGTGACGATGGCGACGGCGATGAAGATCAGGAGCTGCCAGGTCAGCGGCAGGTCGGGCGCGAACAGCATGACGATGCCGACGGCGGCCGCGCCCGCCGCCACGAACATGAAGAAGATGCCCGGCACCAGCATCTCGAACAGCAGCATGACGCCGGTCAGCGCCAGCCAGTGCCAGAACTCGATCCCCAGATTGGTTTCCACCGCAGCCCCCGCCGCCCGCTCAGCCCCGGTTCCAGGGCCCCTGGCCGCCGCCGGTGGGTGGCGCCGAGGCGCCGCCGCTGCCCTGGGTAGCGCGCGCATTGGCCTGCGCGTCCTTGACCAGTTCCAGGATGCCGCCGACCGTGCCCATGACGCCGACGGCATCCATCGGCATGAAGATCAGCTTGCTGTTGTTGGCGGCGCCCATCTTGGCCAGCGCATCGATGTAACGCTGGCCGAGGAAGTAGCTGACCGCCTGCGAGCCGGTGCCCTGCACCGCCTGCGCCACCATGTTGGTGGCCTTGGCCTCGGCTTCGGCGGCGCGCTCGCGCGCCTCGGCGTCGCGGAAGGCGGCCTCGCGGCGGCCCTCGGCTTCCAGGATCTGCGCCTGCTTCTCGCCCTCGGCCCGCTTGATGCTGGCTTCGCGCACGCCCTCGGCTTCCAGGATCACCGCGCGCTTCTCGCGTTCGGCCTTCATCTGCCGCGCCATGGCCTGCACCATGTCGTCCGGCGGCTGGATGTCCTTCAGCTCGACACGCAGCACCTTGACGCCCCAGGGGCTGGTGGCCTGGTCGATGATCGCCAGCAGCGTGTCGTTGACGTCGTTGCGCTTGGCCAGCACGTCGTCGAGGTTCATGTTGCCGATGACGTTACGGATATTGGTCAGCGCCAGGTTCTGCATCGCCTCCAGCAGGTTGGCCACCTCATAGGCGGCCTGGGCGGCGTCGACGATCTGGTAGAAGGCGACGGCGTCGACCGTGACGATGGCGTTGTCCTTGGTGATCACCTTCTGCGAAGGGATGTCGAGGACGTTCTCCTGCATGTTCATCCTGGCGCCGACCCGGTTGATGATCGGCACGATGATGTTCAGGCCCGGTTTCAGGGTGCGGGTGTAGCGGCCGAAGGTCTCGACCGTCCAGTTCTCGCCCTGCGGCACGGTCTTGACGGTCAGGTAGAGGAAGACCAGGCCGACGACGACCAGGACGATGAAGAAAATGGCAATGCTCGACATGCGTTCTCCCCGCAATATCGTTTCCCTATACCACGGCTGAGGCGAAAGCCGCCAATGCCGCCGGCGCCGGGGAGCGGCTTTTTGGCCTGCCCGCCCGCCGCCGCCATGGCCTATGCTGGGGATAAAACCGCCCCAGTCGCGGAGGAAACCCATGTCCAGCGAACCGACTTCCAGCGCCAAGACGACCGCCGCCGGGGCGGCGCCCTTCAGCACCCACACCGTCTTCAATCAGGCCCGCCCGCTGGAAGACTACAATTCCTTCACCGCCGACCGCGCCCTGCTCGAAGGGGTGCAGCGCGAAGGCGGCGGCTGGATCGTCGAGCAGGCCACCGCGTTCGGCCGGAAGGCAGGCTCGGCCGAGCTGCTGCAGCAGGGCTTCCTGGCCGACCGCTTCACGCCGCAGTTGCGCACCCATGACCGCTTCGGCAACCGCATCGATGAGGTCGAGTTCCACCCGGCCTGGCATGCGCTGATGGCGCTGGGGATCGCCAACGACGTGCATGCCCTGCCGTGGAACGAGACGCGCAAAGGCGCGCATGTGGCGCGGGCGGCGGTCTATTTCCCCTTCATCCAGATCAACGAGGGGCCGGCCTGCCCCCTCACCATGACCTTCGCCGCCATCCCCGCGCTGCGCCGCCTGCCCGAGCTGGCTGCGGTGTGGGAGCCGCGCATCCGCTCGCGCTCCTACGATCCGGTGCTGCGACCGGCCGAGCGGAAGTCCGGCGTGCTGATCGGCATGGCGATGACGGAGAAGCAGGGCGGCTCGGACGTGCGCGCCAACACCAGCCAGGCGCGGCCGACCGGCAATGGCGGTCCCGGCGGCGCCTACGAGATCGTCGGCCACAAATGGTTCTGCTCGGCGCCGATGTGCGATGCGTTTCTGGTGCTGGCGCAGGCCGGCGGCGGCCTGAGCTGCTTCTTCGTGCCGCGCTTCAAGCCCGATGGCGAGCGCAACGCGCTGCGCCTGCAGCGGCTGAAGGACAAGCTGGGCAACCGCTCCAATGCCTCCAGCGAGATCGAGTTCCACAACGCCCATGGCGTGCTGATCGGCGAGGAAGGCCGCGGCGTCGCCACCATCATCGAGATGGTGCGCCATACCAGGCTCGACACCTCCTTCGGCGCGGCGGCGATGATGCGGCACGCGGTGGCGCAGGCGATCAACCACGCCAGTTTCCGCGCCGCGTTCGGCGCCACGCTGGTCGACCAGCCGCTGATGGCCAACGTGCTGGCCGACCTGGCGCTGGAATCGGAAGCGGCGACGACGCTGGCGCTGCGGGTGGCCCGCACCTTCGACGAGGCGGCCGACGACGAGGGCGAAGAGAAGCTCGGCCGGCTGCTGACGCCGATCGCCAAGTACTGGCTGTGCAAGCGCAGCCCGGCGGTGGTCGGCGAGGCGCTGGAATGCCATGGCGGCAACGGCTACGTCGAGGAATCGATCATGCCGCGCCTCTATCGCGACGCGCCGCTGAACTCGATCTGGGAAGGATCGGGCAACGTGCAGTGCCTCGACGTGCTGCGCGCGCTGACGCGCGAGCCCGATTCGCTGGCCGCCTATTTCGAGGAGGCGGCCAAGGCCAAGGGCGGCGATGCCCGCTTCGACGCCTACCTGGCCGATTGCCGCGCCATGGTCGGCGACCTGACCGGCTTCGAACTGCGCGCCCGGCGCATCGTCGAGCGGCTGGCGCTGCTGATGCAGGGCTCGCTGCTGGTGCGGCACGCGCCGGCGCCGGTGGCGGATGCCTTCTGCGCCTCGCGCCTGGGCGGCGATCACGGCGCGGCGTTCGGCACGCTGCCCGCCGGCGCCGACCATCGCGGCATCGTGCGGCGCGCCAGCCCGCTGGAAGCGGCCTGACCGGCAGGGAAGAATCGAAAACGGTTTGCCGAACCGGTCAGCCGCCGTTGACCGCCATGGCCCGGCCGCTCATGACGGCGACCAGCTGGCCCTGTTCGTTGCGCACCTCGGCGTCGTAGAGGCCATTGCGGCGGCTGCGCGAACGCTCGCGCACCACCACCTCCAGCCGCTCGCCCAGCTTGGCCGGCCGCAGATAATTGATGTCGCAGCCGGCCGCCACCGACTGCACGCCGGCGGCGTTGCAGGCATAGAAGAAACCGACATCGGCCAGGCTGAAGATGGCGCCGCCATGGCACATGCCATGGGCGTTCAGGACCTGCTCCGACACGGTCATGGCAAGCCGCGCCATCCCCGGCTTCGCCTCGATCAGCTCGATGCCCAGGGTGCGCGCCAGGCGGTCGCGCCCGTCCTGCTCGTGCGCCCAGGCCGCGATTTCCGCAGCACTACGATCGCCGAACGCCATCGTCAGGCCGTTCCGGCCGGCGGATGGGCGATGCGGTCCATCATGCGCAGCCAGCGCTTCAGGAAGCGCTCGGTCCAGGCGCCGAACTTGGGATCGTGCACGTCGTGCAGACGGATATGGTCCTCGGCCGGCTGGGCGCCGGGCATCGTCAGCCGCTCCGCCCCTTTCACGGTCCAGATCTGCTTCATCTCCAGCGTCACTTCGGGATGGAACTGCAGGCCGAAGACCCGCTCGCCGTAGCGATAGGCCTGGTTCTCGAAATGCTCGCCGCGGGCCAGCAAGGTGCAGGCGCGCGGCAGGTCGAAGCCCTCGCGGTGCCACTGATAGACATGCATCCTCTCGGGAAAGATCTGGCAGTCGGGATGGACCGGGTCGATCTCGACATAGCCGATCTCGGCGCGGCCCTCGGGATGGGTGTTGACCCGGCCGCCCAGCACCCGCGCCATCAGCTGCGCGCCGAGGCAGATTCCCAGGAACGGCGTCTGCGCCTCGAGCACCCGCGGCAGCCACTCCAGCTCGGCCCTGATCCCCGGCAGCGCGGTGCAGTCGTTGGCGCTCATCGGGCCGCCGAACATGACGACGCCGGCATAGGACGAGGGATCGGACGGCAGCGTGTCGCCGATGTTGGGACAGCAACGCTCGATCTCGTAGCCCCAGGATTCCAGAAGCTGGCCGACCCGCCCGGTACGGGATGTTTCCTGATGAACGACGGCCAGAACGCGGTTTTTCTCGGCAGGCGCCATGACGCGGCACTCTAACCCAGCCGCCGGCGAAATGACAGCGGCCGAACTGCCTCGCCATCGGCGGCTGGACGCGATTTCCCTCCGGCTTCTAGTATTGGGGCAACGAATTGCCCCGGAGGAAGCGCCCATGGTCCAGATCGAGTTCTATTTCGACTGCTCAAGCCCCTGGACCTATCTGGGCTTCCACAACATCCAGAAGCTGGCGGACGAGACCGGGGCGCAGATCGTCTGGAAGCCGATCCTGGTCGGCGGCATCTTCAACACCGTCAACAAGACGGTCTACGAGGCGCGCGAGAAGCCGCATCCCATCAAGTCGCGCTACTACGCCAAGGACCTGAAGGACTGGGCCCGCTTCTGCGGCCTGCGCATCTCCATGCCGCCGGTGTTCCCGGTCAACAGCGTCAAGGCCATGCGCGGCGCCTTCCTCGCCATCGAGAAAGGCTGCCTGCCACTCTATGCCCGCACCGTGTTCGAGACCTACTGGGGCGACCTGCAGGACATCTCGCAGGACGACGTGATGGCGGGCATCGTGCGCAAGGCCGGGCTCGACCGCGACGAATTCTTCGCCGCCATCGCCAGCCAGGAATACAAGGACCGCCTGCGCGCCACTACCGAAGAGTTGATCGCCCGCGGCGGCTTCGGTTCGCCGACCATATATGTCGCTGGAGACGATATGTATTTCGGCAACGACCGGCTGCCGCTGGTGCGCGCCGCCGTGCTGCGCGCGCAAGGTAAGGCTTGAGCGCGCACGACCGTCTCTGCTACATCGCGGCACCCGAAAGCATGAAGCAGGAAACGAGCCGATGGCGCGCAGGCATCTGATTGCCGGTATTGTCGCAACCTTGCTGGTGCCGACGATCGGCTTGGCGCAGACCTGCCCCGGCGGCATGAACAAGGCGGAGATCGGCGCCCGGTATCTTGTTACCGAGTTCATGGTCGCAGCCCTTGCCTGCAGAAGCGATCCCGCCTTCCGCGACGCCTACACCTCGTTCGTGCGCCGCTACAATCCCGGCCTGGTCAGCAACGCGCAGGCGATGAAGCGCCATTTCGGCGGCGGCTCCGCACTCGACAGCTTCGTCACGCGGCTGGCCAATCACGCCGCGCTGCGCCAGAACGATGGCACCTATTGCAGCCATGCCCGCCTGCGCATCGACCGCGCCCTGGGCGCCGGCAAGAACGCGACCCTGGCGCAGGTGATCGACGGGCTGGGCTATTCGCAGGGCGGCCCGGCCTGCGGCGACATGACCCCCGTCGCCGCCCTCACCGGCAAGCAGCCGATCGGCACTCCGGAAAAGGCCGCCCCGGCCAAGGCGACGCCGGCCCGCACCGTTGCCGCTCCCGCCGCACCGGCGGCATCCGTCGAACCGGCGGTGGCGGCGCCGCCGATGCCGGCGGCGGGCGGCGCCTCGGACCTCAGCCCGAGTCCCTGACCGGCTGCCCCCCCAAAAGGAAAAACGGCCGATCCCTTGATCGGCCGTTTTTTTTGCGGCTGCAGTGCGCTGTCGAACCTACTGCAGGATGATCTCGACCCGCCGGTTCTGCGCCTCGCGCACGCCGTCGGCGGTCGGCACCAGCGGCTCGCTCTCGCCGCGGCCGATGACGACGATGGCGTCGGCGGGAATGCCCTCGGCGATCAGCACCTGCTTGACCGCGTTGGCCCGCCGCAGCGACAGGGCCATGTTGTAGCGGTCGGTGCCGGCGCGATCGGTGTGACCGGTCACGTTCAGGCGCTGGATGCCGCCCTGTTTGGCGTTGGTCGCCGCCTGCCGGATGGTGGCCTGCGCCTGCTGGTTCACGTCGGCCTTGTCGAAATCGAAGAACACCATGTAGCTGCGCGCCACCGGCGCGGTCATGGGCGCAGGTGCTGCGACCGGCCGCATCTCCTGCGCCCGCGGTGGTCGCACGAAGCGATAGGCGACGCCGACCATGCCGGTGTGGTTGACGTAGTCGAAGTCGGCGGAAACGCCGTTCTCCTTGAATTTCGGATCGGCGGTGCGGAAATAGCGGTAGTCGGCCGACAGCACCACGTTGGGGGTCACCTTCACGTTGAGGCCGGCAATGCCCTGATAGGCGAAAGCCACATCGCCGTCGTCCATCAGGCCGCGACCCCAGACATAGGCCGCACCAGCGCCGGCGCCGATATAGGGCGAGACCACGGAGTCGCTGAAGAATTCGTAGATGAAGTTGGCCATCAACGCGCCCGACTGGACCCGCTGGTTGCCGCCGCCGGGCAGTTCGCCCTTCTTCACCTTGTTGTTGCGATAGGCCAGTTCCAGTTCCAGCCGCGGCCCGCCGAAATTGTAGCCGACGAAAGCGTTGCCCGCCCAACCCAGGCGGCTGTCGACGTTGTTGATTTTGAACGAACCGCCGCCGACGCCGATCTCGACGTCGGAGTCCTGGGCATGATTGATGCCGCCGCCGATGCCGACATAGAAGCCGGTCGGGTCGGCCGCCAGTGCCGGCGCCGCCAGAAAACATGCCGCTGCCAGCGCGGCCACAAGCCTGCTCTTGAATGCCATCCCCTGATCCCCCTGATTCGCCGGCCCCGGCTTAGATCGCACTGCAACGAACAGCCCTGACGCCTTGAATCTTAAGCATTTGTATCAGAACACCGGGGCCGAGACAATAAATCATAATTTCAAATCGATACTGTCTTTGATTTCCGAGACGAATTCGACACTCATTTGATTCCAATGATTTAGGAGAAGAAGCTGGTATAGAGAAATCAGGCGAACACAAATTGTATGGTGGGAGAAAACGCTATGCCGGAATTCTGCAAGATCGAGCGAGAAGGACCGCTCTACATCGTCACTCTCAACCGGCCCGAAGTGATGAACGCGCTGCACCCGATGGCGAACCAGGAGCTGGCCAAGGCGTTCGACGATTTCGCCGCCGACCCGTCCCTCTGGGTGGCGATCATCACCGGGGCGGGCGACCGCGCCTTCAGCGCCGGCAACGACCTCAAGTACCAGGCGACCGTGCTGAAGGGTGCCCGCGCCAGCAAGCCGGCCGCCGGCTTCGGCGGGCTGACCAGCCGCTTCGACCTCAACAAGCCGGTCATCGCCGCCGTCAACGGCATCGCCATGGGCGGCGGTTTCGAGATCGCCCTGGCCTGCGACATCATCCTGGCGTCGGACAAGGCGATCTTCGCCCTGCCCGAGCCGCGGGTCGGGCTGGCCGCCCTGGCCGGCGGCGTGCACCGCCTGCCGCGCATGATCCCGCTCAAGCAGGCCATGGGCATGATGCTGACCGGCCGCCGCGTCGGCGCCCAGGAGGGCAAGGAGCTGGGCTTCGTCACCGAGGTGGTGAAGCACGATGAGCTGATGCAGGAGGCAAAGCGCTGGGCCGGGCTGATCCTGGAATGCTCGCCCATGTCGATCCGCGCCACCAAGGAAGCGGCGATGCAGGGCCTGGCCAAGGCCTCGCTGAAGGAAGCGATGGAAGGCAAATACGCAGCGGTCGAGGCGATGATGGCCAGCGAGGACTACGTCGAAGGCCCGAAAGCCTTCACCGAGAAGCGCCCGCCGAACTGGAAGGGCCGGTAAGCGCCGCACGGGCGGCGCCGGCCGCCCGTCACTCCCCGTCCACCGCCGCCGCGCCTTGCCAGCCGGGCGCCAAGCGTTTCAAATCACACCGCATGCGCCCCGTCCGGCTCGCCTATCTCGTCACCCATCCGATCCAGTATCAGGCGCCCCTGCTGCGGCGGATCGCTGCCGAACCGGATATCGACCTGACGGTGCTGTTCGAATCCGATTTCAGCCTGAAGCGGCATGTCGACAAGGGGTTCGGGCGGGAGATCGCCTGGGACGTGAAGTTGCTCGACGGCTACCGGCATCGCTTCCTGCGACCGTTCGTGTCCGGAACCGAAGGAAGATCGACGTCTTTCTGGTGGCCATTGTCGGCGGACCTGGGAGCAATGCTGCGCTCGGGGTCGTTCGATGCGCTGTGGGTGCACGGATACAATAGCGCCAATCACCTGGCGGCGCTGGCGCTGGCGCGTCGCCGCGGCATGCAAACCATGATCCGCGACGACACTTCCGGCATGAGCCGTCGGCGCAGCGCCCTAAGGATGGCCGCCAAGCGCCGCGCCTTCGCTGTCATCGACCGACTGGTCGGCAAATATCTGGCGACCGGAACCTCAAACGCCCAGCACTGGAAGGAGCTTGGAATCGAGCCCGATAAGATCGTCGTGATGCCCTACGCCGTGGACGGAAACCTGTTCAGCCCGTCCGATCCGGAAGCGGCGAAAGCGACCCGGCGTCGTTTTGGCCTGGACTCCAGCCAGCTTCTGATTCTGTTCAGCGCCAAGCTGCAGGATCGCAAAAGACCCCTCGACCTGCTGCAAGCCTATTGCCGCCTGCAGAAGGAGAACGTTTTCGATGCCGCCCTTATCTTTGCAGGTGACGGAGAGCTTATGCCCGCGCTGCGCCGGGAAGCGGTGGCGGCGAGCAACGTCCATTTCGCTGGCTTCCAGACCCAGCGCCAGCTTGCCGGGCTCTATCAAGCCGCGGATGTCATGGTGCTGCCCTCGGATAGAGAGCCTTGGGGACTGGTGGTCAATGAAGCCATGTACGGTGGCTGCGCCATCATCGCCAGCGACCGTGTCGGGGCGGCGCCCGACCTTGTGCGCGACAACGGCATCGTCTACCCCGCCGGCGACGTCGCCGCGCTAACGGACGCACTGCGCCGCGTGCTTGGCAACCGAAGTAGGCTGGCGGCCATGCAGCAGCGCAGCCGCGAGATCATCGCCCAATGGAGCTTCGAGCAGGACGTGCAGGCGCTGCGGATGGCGCTGGACCTGCCGCCGCGCGGCTGACCCCGTTCGTCGTCAGAGCGGATCACGATCATGTGGAAGCGTGTGCGCTTCCACATGATCGTGTAAATCCGCTCGCTATTAATGTTTAGGGTGCGCGAACTCGAAGCGGAAGGCGTCGCCCTGGCGATGCACGTGGCCGCAATGGGGCGCGGCGAAATGGGCCGGCAGCATCAGCGCGCGATGCTCGGCGCAATGCTCCAGCACGCGCCGGCGCGAGACGGCGGCTTCCGGCGGGTTGACGCAGAAGCGGCTGTTCCACTCCGGATGCCAGACCTGCAGCGGATGATGCAGGATGTCGCCGGTGAACAGGCCGCGCTCGCCCTTCGACGTCGCCTCCAAGGTGATGCTGCCCGGCGTGTGGCCGGGGGCGGCGCGGATCAGCAGGTTGTCGTCGATGGCATGCTCGGCATCGACCATCTGCGCCTGCCCCGCCTCGACCACCGGCAGCACGCCGTCGTTGAAGGCGCCGTGCTGGGCCGGGCGCCTCGGATTGGCCCTGTTCTCGGCGTCGTAGTAGTCGAAATCGGCGCGCGAGAAGAGATAGCGCGCATTGGGGAAGGTCGGCACGAAGCGGCCGTTCTCTTCGATCGTGTTCCAGCCGACATGGTCGATGTGCAGATGCGTGCACAGCACGAAATCGACCTCCTCCCGCTTCACCCCCGCCGCCGCCAGGTTCTCCAGCCACGGCGTATCGAGCTGGTGGCCGTCGCGGAAGCCGGGCCGGTTGCGCCGGTTGCCGAAGCAGGTGTCGACCAGGATGGTGTGGTGGTCGGTCCGCAGCACCCAGCTATGGATGCTCATGTTCAGCCGCTTGCTGTCGGGATTGAAATAGACCGGCGCCAGCCAGTCACGGTGCATCTCTTCGTGCTCGGGCCGGTAGTCGGGGAACATCGACCCGGCTTCGATCAGCGGGATCATCATTTCCTCGACCCGCGACAGCCTCATGTCGCCAATGCGCCGATGCGCCGCCATATCCTGCCTCCCGCGCTTTTTTATGGTGGCAGGATAGTCTATCTCTGCCTGCCTCACGCAGCCTCAATGCCGCCCGGTTCCGGTCGGCGGAATGGAAGTTGGAATGTCTCAGGGGAACCAAGCCGGCGCACTGGCCGGCTACCGCGTCATCGATCTCTCGCGCGTCCTTGGCGGACCGTTCTGCGGCCAGATCCTGGCCGATCACGGCGCGGAGGTCATCAAGGTGGAACCGCCGCAGGGCGACGAGACCCGCGACTGGGGCGCACCGCTGGACAACGGCGCCTCGGCCTATTTCGCCGGCATCAACCGCAACAAGCGCGACCTGGGCCTCGACATCGCCTCGCCCAGGGGCCGCGAGGTGCTGCTGAAGCTGCTCGAAAGCGCCGACGTGCTGCTGGAGAATTTCAAGACCGGCACGCTGGAGAAATGGGGCATCGGCTACCACGACGTGCTGCAGAAGAGATTCCCCCGCCTGGTGCATGCGCGCGTCACCGGCTTCGGCGCCGACGGCCCGTTCGGCGGCTATCCCGGCTACGACGCCATGGTGCAGGCCTGGTCCGGCCTGAACTCGGTCAACGGCACGCCCGAGGGCGGCCCGGTGCGCATCGGCGTGCCGGTGATCGACCTCGGCACCGGCCTGAACGTGTGCATTGGCATCCTGATGGCGCTCTTGGAGCGCGAGCGCTCGGGCAAGGGCCAGTTCGTCGAGGTGGCGCTCTACGATTCGGGCATCATGCTGCAGCATCCGCACGCCCCCAACTGGCTGCTGCAGGGCAAGCGCCCGCGCCTGGTCGGCAACAGCCACGACAACCTCGCCCCCTACGCGCTGATCAAGGCCAAGGGCTGCGACGTGGTGGTGGGCGCGGGCAACAATCCGCAGTTCCGCAAGCTGTGCGAGATGCTGGGCAAGCCGGAGTTGGCGCGGGACCCGCGCTTCGTCAACAACGCCGACCGGCTGACGCACAAGCAAGAGCTGGTGGACGAGCTGCAGGCGCTGATGGGCGATCGCGACGGCGAGACTTTCGCCGAGGACCTGATGAAGAACGGCGTGCCCGGCGGTGCGGTGCGGGATCTGCCGTCGGTGCTCGACCATCCGCACACCAGGCATCGCGAAATGGTGGTCGAGCTGGGCAGCTACAAGGGCACCGGCATTCCCATCAAGCTGTCGCGCACGCCCGGCAGCGTGCGGCTGAGGCCGCCGGCTTTCGCGCAGGACAGCGAGGCGGTGCTGCGCGAGGCCGGCTTCTCCGACGCCGAGGTGGCGGAGCTCAAGAAGGACGGCGTGGTGCCGACCGAACGGCGCAAGGTGTAACCATGTTCCAGGCCGATCTGCTCAAGGGCAAGCGCATCCTGATCACCGGCGGCGGCACCGGCCTGGGCCGCAGCATCGGCCGGCGCTACCTGCAGCTTGGCGCCGAACTGGCGATCTGCGGTCGCCGGCTCGACGTCCTCGAAGCGACGGCGCGCGACCTGCAGGCGGAAACCGGCGGCACGGTGATGCCGCTGCAATGCGACGTGCGTGATGGGGAAGCGGTCGAGAAGATGATGGACCGGCTTTGGGAAACCGGGCCGCTCGACATCCTGGTCAACAACGCGGCCGGCACGTTCCTGGCCCAGACGCACAAGCTCTCGCCGCGCGCCATCGATTCGGTGCTGAACATTGTCCTGCACGGCTCGGCCTACTGCACCGTCGCCGCCGGCCGCCGCTGGATCGACGCCGGGCGGCCCGGCACCGTGCTGTCGATTCTCACCATCGGCGCCATGACCGGCGCGCCTTTCACCGCCCCGTCGGCCATGGCCAAGGCCGGCGTGCTGGCCATGACCAGGAGCCTGGCCGCCGAATGGGGCCCCAAGGGCATTCGCCTGGTCGCCATCGCGCCAGGGCCGTTTCCCACGCCGGGCGCCTGGGAACGTTTGATGCCCAAACAGAAAACCGATGCTGACCCAATCGAGCGATCGATCCCGCTGCGCCGCCTCGGCGAGCACGAGGAACTGGCCAACCTGGCGAGCTTCCTGGTCAGCGATCAGGCCGGCTACATCACCGGCGAATGCGTCGTCATCGACGGCGGAAAAATGCTGCTCGGCGGCGGCGGCGGATCGCATACCGCCTCCATGCTCGACTGGACCGACGAGCAGTGGGCGGAACTGCGCCGGAAGTGAAATTTCGCATTCGACATCTGTAAAGAGAACGGCTTGCGCCTGAGCCTTCGCACCCGCAGTATCGGCCCCCTGTTTGGTGCGATTGGATGGAGGCGAGTGATGTTGACCAGGCGTGGCGTTCTGACCGCAGCCGCTCTTTCGGTGGCGCTGGGTCTTGGCCTGCCGGCCTCGGCGCAGAACACGATCAAGATCGGCGAAATGAATTCGTACAAGGTGTTTCCAGCCTTTCTCGACCCGTACAAGAAAGGCTGGGAACTGGCGGTCGAGGAAGTGAACGCCGCCGGCGGCGTTCTGGGCCGCAAGATCGAGATCGTCTCGCGCGACGACAACGGCAATCCCGGCGACGCGGTGCGCGTGGCCGAGGAACTGGTCAGCCGCGAGAACGTCGCCTTCCTGATCGGCACCTTCCCGTCCAATGTCGGCCTGGCGGTCTCCGACTTCGCCAAGCAGAAGAAGATCCTGTTCATCGCGTCCGAGCCGCTGACCGACAAGATCGTCTGGGAAGCGGGCAACCGCTACACCTTCCGCCTGCGCGCCTCGACCTACATGCAGACCGCGATGCTGGTGCCGGAAGCGGCGAAGCTGAACAAGAAGCGCTGGGCCATCGTCTATCCCAACTACGAATACGGGCAGGCGGCGACGGCGGCGTTCAAGAAGCTGATCAAGGAGCAGCAGCCCGACGTCGAGTTCGTGGTCGAGCAGGCGGCGCCGCTGAACAAGATCGACGCCGGCGCGGTGGTGCAGGCCATCGCCGACGCCAAGCCGGACGCGATCTTCTCCTCGCTGTTCGCCGCCGACCTCGCCAAGTTCGTGCGTGAGGGCACCACGCGCGGGCTGTTCAAGGACGTGGCGGTGCTGAACCTGCTGGGCGGCGAGCCGGAATATCTCGATCCCCTGCGGGACGAGGCGCCGGAAGGCTGGTACGTGACCGGCTATCCCTGGGACCAGATCGACACGCCCGAGCACAACCGCTTCAAGGAAGCTTACATGAAGCGGTTCAACGACTATCCGCGCCTGGGCTCGATCGTCGGCTATGCCAGCGTCATCGCCGCGGCGGAAGCGATCAGGAAGGCCAACTCGACCGACAGCGAGAAGCTGGTCGAGGCGATGCGCGGCCTCACCCACTCCACCCCGTTCGGCGACATCACCTGGCGCGCCATCGACCACCAGTCGACCATGGGCGCCTATGTCGGCCGGCTGACCGTCAAGGACGGCAAGGGCGCCATGACCGACTGGACCTATGCCGACGGCGCCGACTTCCTGCCGTCGGACGAGGAAGTCAGGAGAATGCGGCCGGCCGAATAGGCGGCTATCATCGGGCCATGCCGGCGCCGTCCTCCTGACGGCGCTGGCGATGGTCTGCATCGGCGCGGCTCGTGACACTCTCCAGCATCGTTCTGCAATTCCTCAACGGACTGGCGGGAACCTCCTCCCTGTTCCTGGTCGCGGCCGGCCTGTCGCTGATCTTCGGCGTCACGCGCATCGTCAATTTCGCGCATGGCTCCTTCTACATGCTGGGGCTCTACGTCGCCTACAGCGCCATCGACTTCCTCGGCGTCACCGTGCTGGGGTTCTGGGGCGGGGTGCTGGTCGCCGCCGTGATCGTCGGCCTGGTCGGGGTCGTCATCGAGATGGTGGTGCTGCGGCGCATCTACCACGCGCCCGAGCTGTTCCAGCTGCTGGCGACCTTTGGCGTCGTGCTGGTGATCAAGGACGCGGCGCTGTGGATCTGGGGGCCCGAGGACCTGCTGGGGCCGCGCGCGCCGGGCCTGCGCGATGCGGTGCCGGTGATGGGCCGCGCCGTGCCGCAATACGATCTGGCGCTGATCGCCATCGGCCCGGCGGTGCTGGGCCTGCTGTGGCTGCTGATGAACCGCACCCGCTTCGGCGTGCTGATCCGCGCCGCCACCCAGGACCGCGAGATGGTCAGCGCGCTGGGCGTCAACCAGGCGTGGCTGTTCACCGCCGTCTTCTTCCTCGGCTCGCTGCTCGCGGGCCTGGGCGGGGCGGTGCAGATACCGCGCGAGCCGGCGCACCTCTTCCTCGATATCACCGTCATCGCCGACGCCTTCGTGGTGGTGGTGGTCGGCGGCATGGGCAACCTGCCCGGCGCCTTCCTCGCTGCCTTCATCATCAGCGTGGTCAAGGCGTTCTGCACCGGCATCGGCGACGCCACCATCCTGGGCATCGAGATTTCCTTCTCCCGCCTGACCCTGGTGGTCGAGTTCATCATCATGGCGATCGTGCTGATCGTGCGGCCCTGGGGCCTGCTGGGCCGGCCGCAGGGCGCCATGCGGGCGCCGGGCCTGGTGGAACCGCCCCTGCCCCGCATCGGGCGCGGCTTCCTGCTGGCCGCCGGCGGGGTCGTGCTGGTGCTGGCGCTGCTGCCGGCGCTGGGCGACCGCTACCTGCTGGTGCTGCTGATCGACATTTTCATCTTCGCCCTGTTCGCCGTCAGCCTGCATTTCCTGATGGGGCCGGCCGGCATGATCTCCTTCGGCCACGCCGCCTATTTCGGGCTGGGGGCCTATGGCGCGGGCCTGCTGCTGAAACAGGCGGGGCTGCCGATGGAGCTGGCGCTTGTGCTGGCGCCGCTGGTCGCCGGCGCCGGCGCGCTGCTGTTCGGCTGGTTCACCGTGCGGCTGGCCGGCGTCTATCTCGCCATGCTGACCCTGGCCTTCGCCCAGATCACCTGGTCGGTGGTCTTCCAGTGGGACGGTTTCACCGGCGGCTCCAACGGCATGATCGGCATCTGGCCGGCGGCGTGGCTGGCCGAACGGACCGTCTTCTACTATCTGACCCTGACCGTCTGCGGACTGGCCATCGCCGCCCTGTGGCGGGTTCTCTATTCGCCGTTCGGCTATGCCCTGCGCGCCGGCCGCGATTCGCCACTGCGCACCGAAGCCATCGGCATCGACCTGCGCCGTCTGCAATGGTTCGCCTTCGCCCTGGCCGGGCTGTTCGCCGGCATCGCCGGGGCGCTGTTCGCCTTCTCCAAGGGCAGCATCTCGCCCGAGACGCTGGGCATTCCCCGCTCGGTCGACGGGCTGGTGATGGTGCTGCTGGGCGGCGTGCAGAGCCTGACCGGGCCGGTGATCGGCGCCGTCGTCTTCACCTGGCTGCAGGACGAGATCGCCCGCGCCACCGAATATTGGCGTGCCATACTGGGCCTCACCATCCTGCTGCTGGTGGTCGCCTTCCCGCAGGGCATCGCCGGTTTCGCCGGCCGGTTGCTGGCGCGCCGCCGCGGAGACGAGACATGAGCGCGGTGCTCTCGGTGCGGCACCTGAGCAAGGCGTTTGGCGGCGTGCGCGCGGTCAACGACGTCAGCTTCTCGGTCGCCGCCGGCGAGCTGCTGGCGCTGATCGGGCCCAACGGCGCGGGCAAGACCACCTGCTTCAACCTGGTCAACGGCCAGCTCACGGCCGATGCCGGCGAGGTCCGCTTTCTCGACCGGCCGATCCTGGGGCTGAAGCCGCGCCAGATCTGGCGGCTGGGCGTGGGCCGCACCTTCCAGATCACCGCCACCTTCGCCTCCATGAGCGTGCGCGAGAACGTGCAGATGGCGCTGATCTCGCATCGCCGCCGGCTGGGCGCGCTGCTGGCCCGCGCCACGACGCTTTACGTCGACGAGGCCATGGCGCTGCTGCAGCGCGTCGGCATGGCCGACCAGGCGCAGCGCGCCTGCGGCGTGCTGGCCTATGGCGACCTGAAGCGGGTCGAGCTGGCGGTGGCGCTGGCCAACGCGCCGAAACTGCTGCTGATGGACGAACCCACCGCCGGCATGGCGCCGGAGGAGCGCATCGCGCTGATGGAGCTGACCGCCACCCTGGCGCGCGCCGACGCCATCGCCGTGCTGTTCACCGAGCACGACATGGACGTGGTCTTCGCCCATGCCGACCGCATCATCGTGCTCGACCGCGGCCGGCTGATCGCCGAGGGCGCGCCGCCGGAGGTGCGCGCCAACCGCCAGGTGCAGGAAGTCTATCTCGGCAGCGGCAGCCTGTTCGGGGCCGGCAGATGATGCTGTCGGTGCGCAACCTCAACGCCTATTACGGGCGCGCCCATATCCTGGCCGATGTCGGGCTGGAGGTCGCGCGCGGCGAGATCGTGGCCCTGCTGGGCCGCAACGGCGCGGGCAAGTCGACGACGCTGAAATCGATCATCGGCCTGCTGCCGCCGCGGTCGGGCGAGATCGCGTTCGACGGCGCGCGCATCGACGGCAAGTCGCCGCACGACATCGCCCGGCGCGGCCTGGGCTACGTGCCCGAGGACCGCCGCATCTTCACCGACCTGACGGTGGAGCAGAACCTCGAAGTCGGGCGCCAGAAGCCGCGGCCGGACGCCCCGCACTGGACGCCGGAAACCCTCTTCTCGCTGTTCCCCAACCTGGCCGAAATGCGCACCCGCTCCGCCGCCCGCATGTCCGGCGGCGAGCAGCAGATGCTGACCATCGCCCGCACCCTGATGGGCAATCCCCGCCTGCTGCTGCTGGACGAGCCCTCCGAGGGGCTGGCCCCGGTCATCGTCGAGCAGATGGGCCGCACCATCGCCGGGCTGAAGTCGCAGGGGCTGACGGTGCTGCTGTCGGAGCAGAATTCGCACTTCGCCATGCAGGTCGCCGACCGGGCCTACATCCTGGAAAAAGGCCGTATCCGCTTCCACGGCCCGATGGCCGATCTGGCCGCCAGCCCCGAACTGCGCCGGACCTACCTGTCGGTATAAATCCACACGCAAGACTCGTCATTACGGCTGCAGGTCATGATATAAAGCCCCGGACGATGTCTCTTGGGAGGTATGCGATGTCGGTGTTGCAGGAGTTCAAGAAATTCGCCATGCGCGGCAATGTCATCGACCTGGCGGTCGGTGTCATCATCGGCGCCGCGTTCGGCAAGATCGTCACCTCCCTGGTCAGCGACGTCATCATGCCGCCCATCGGCCTGCTGCTGGGCGGCCTGGATTTCAGCAACATCTTCATCAACCTGTCCGGCGGCGACTACCCCTCGCTCGCCGCCGCCAAGGAAGCCGGCGCAGCGACCATCAATATCGGCGTGTTCATCAACACGCTGCT
The DNA here is from genome assembly GCA_037190765.1 of Alphaproteobacteria bacterium. GTDB lineage: Bacteria > Pseudomonadota > Alphaproteobacteria > Reyranellales > JAQSWP01 > JAQSWP01. Next base: position 15,236 of record JBBCJW010000039.1, on the reverse strand, counting down.
GGATTTCCTGATCGTCGCCGCCGCCATTTTCCTGGTCGTGCGACAGATCAACAAGCTGGCCCCGCCGCCCCCGCCACCGCCGCCGTCGACCAAGGAATGCACTTTCTGCGCTTCCGACATTCCGCTGAAAGCGACGCGTTGCCCGCTCTGCACCTCGCAGCTCGAGGCGAAGGCGTGAACGAGATCGCCCGCCCCGAGGACGTGCGGGCTCTCTACGGAGAGCCCAGCGACCTGGTGCGAAAGAAGGTGTTGAGCCGGCTGGACGGGCACTGCCAGCATTTCATCCGGCTCTCCCCCTTCGTGGTGATCGCCTCCAGCGACGAAACCGGCGCCGACGCCACCCCGCGCGGCGATGCGCCGGGCTTCGTCGCCATCCTCGACGACCGCCGCCTGCTGATCCCCGACCGGCGCGGCAACAACCGCATCGACACGCTGCTGAACGTGACCCGCAATCCGCAGGTCGGGCTGCTGTTCCTGGTGCCGGGCATCAACGAGACGCTGCGGGTGAACGGCAGGAGCCGCATCATCACCGACCCGGCGTTGCTGGAACCGCTGGCGGCGCAGGGCAAGGTCCCGACCTCGGGGCTGGAAGTGGCGGTCGAGGAGGCGTTCTTCCATTGCGGCAAGGCGATGATCCGTTCGCGCCTGTGGGATCCCGCCGCGCGCGTCGAGCGCAAGAGCTTCCCCTCGCTGGGCCGCATCGTCGCCGACCAGATCGCCGGCGTCGACGCCGAGGCGGCGGACCAGAATCTCGAGGAATCCTACCGCACCCGGCTCTACTGAGACGTCGGGCGCCCGTTTCCAGCCTCGACGATGGAAACGAAACCGAACCGCGACTATCCTGAAGCGCAAATCCGCTCCAAGAGCCAGCCATGTCGAAAAACCCGCCACCCCCGCCACGCCCGACCATAGCGCCGGAATTCGCCGGCCTGGGCCGGCTGGCCAGCGTCCTCAAACCCCGTGGCGGCAGCCGGAGCGGAAGCGGCGGCGGCACGTCGGACGCCGAGGTCTGGACCGTGTTCGGGGTCGGCGCCATCTGGCAGACGGCGGCCGAGAATGCCGCCCGCCGCGCCAACATGGACCTCGCCGACTGGCTCGACCAGACGATCCGCAGTGCGGCGGCAGCGGAAGGCTTCGCCGTGCCGCCGGAGAATGCCGACCGTTAGGCCCTCTCCAGCCGGCCGGCGTGATGCGCCAGGTGGTCGGCCATGAAGCTTTGGATGAAGTAATAGCCGTGGTCGTAGCCGGCATGCCGACGCAAGGTCAGCTTCTGGCCTGACCGTGCGCAGGCGGCCTCGAACAGTTCCGGCTTGAGCTGGTTGGCCAGGAACTGGTCGTCCAGCCCCTGGTCGATGAGGATGTCCGGCGCCGTGGCGCCGCCGCGCACCAGTTCGGTCGCGTCGTAGGGCCGCCACGCCGCGCGGTCCGGTCCCAGATAGTTCGAGAACGCCTTCTCGCCCCAGGGGCACTGCATCGGCGCGGCGATCGGCGCGAAGGCCGACAGCGAGCGGAAGCGGCCGGGATTGCGCAAGCCGATCACCAGCGCGCCATGGCCGCCCATGGAGTGGCCGAACAGGCCCCAGCGCCCGCCATCGACGGCGAACTCGCGCTCCACCAGTTCCGGTAGTTCGCGGCAGACATAGGAATACATCCGATAGCCGTCGCGCCACGGCGCCTGGGTGGCATCGACGTAGAAGCCGGCGCCCAGCCCGAAATCCCAGCTCGCATCGTCGCCGGGATGGCGGCGGTCGCGCGGCGAGGTGTCGGGCGCCACCAGCGCCAGTCCCAGCCGCGCCGCTTCCTGCAGCGCGCCGGCCTTGGTCATGAAGGTCTCGTCGGTGCAGGTCAGGCCGGCCAGATACATCAGCACCGGCACCCTGCCCTGCTCGGCCTGCGGCGGCAGGAAGACGGCGAACCGCATCTTGCCGCCGATCTCCGCCGAATCGTGCTCGTGGAAGCCGACCCAGCCGCCGAAGCAGCGATGCCGGCTGCGCAGCGTCGAACCGGCCATCAGAATTCGACCACGGCGCGGATCGACTTGCCCTCGTGCATCAGGTCGAAGCCCTCGTTGATGCGCTCCAGCGGCAGCTTGTGGGTGATGAGCTTGTCGATGTCGATGCGGCCGTCCATGTACCAGTCGACGATCCTGGGCACGTCGGTGCGCCCGCGCGCCCCGCCGAAGGCGGTGCCCTTCCAGACGCGGCCGGTGACGAGCTGGAACGGACGGGTGGAGATTTCCTGCCCCGCCGCGGCGACGCCGATGATGATGCTCTGGCCCCAGCCCTTGTGGGCGCATTCCAGCGCCTGGCGCATCACGGTGGTGTTGCCGGTGCAGTCGAAGCTGTAATCGGCGCCGCCGCCGGTCAGCTCGACCAGATGGGCCACGATGTCGCCTTTCACTTCCTTCGGGTTGACGAAATCGGTCATGCCGAATTCGCGCGCCAGGTTGGATTTGGCCGGATTGACGTCGACCCCGACGATCTGCGCCGCGCCGACCAGGCGGGCGCCCTGGATCACGTTCAGCCCGATGCCGCCCAGGCCGAACACCACGACCCGCGCGCCGGTCTCGACCTTGGCGGTCCAGATCACCGCGCCGATGCCGGTGGTGACGCCGCAGCCGATGTAGCAGACCTTGTCGAACGGCGCGTCGGAGCGGATTTTCGCCACCGCGATCTCGGGCACAACGATGTGGTTGGCGAAGGTCGAGGTGCCCATATAGTGCAGGATCGGCTTGCCCTCGAACTTGAACCGGCTGGTGCCGTCGGGCATCAGCCCCTTGCCCTGGGTGGTGCGGATCTTCTGGCACAGATTGGTCTTGCGCGAGAGGCAATATTCGCATTCGCGGCATTCAGGCGTGTAGAGCGGGATGACGTGATCGCCCTTCTTCACGCTGGTGACGCCGGGACCGACATCGACCACCACGCCGGCGCCCTCGTGGCCGAGAATGGCGGGAAACAGTCCTTCGGGATCGTCGCCGGAGAGGGTGTAGGCGTCGGTGTGGCAGATGCCGGTGGCCTTGACCTCGATCAGGACTTCGCCCGCGCGCGGCCCTTCCAGCTCGACATCGACGATTTCCAGGGGCTTGCCAGCGGCAAAGGCGACGGCGGCGCGCGTTTTCATTTGTCCCACTCCACGACAGATCGAAACCGCACGCAGTCTGCCCGACCCCGGAGCGGTACGGCAATGGGGGTTCCGGCACCGGCGGGAGCGTGTCAGGCTCGCCGCATGAGCGGGACCACGCTGCAGGTCGATTGCTGCATCGCCGGCGGCGGCCCGGCCGGCATGATGCTGGGCCTGCTGCTGGCGCGCGCCGGGCTTTCCGTCGCGGTGCTGGAGAAGCATCGCGACTTCCTGCGCGATTTCCGCGGCGATACGATCCATCCCTCGACGCTGGAACTGCTGGACGAACTGGGCCTGCTGCACGAGTTCCTGCAACTGCCACACCAGAAGGCCGAGCGGCTGGGAGCGCAGGTCGGCGACGAGATGGTGACGGTCGCCGACTTCACGCGGCTGAAAACCAAATGTCCCTATATCGCCTTCGTGCCGCAATGGGACTTCCTCGATTTCCTGGCGCGTCACGCCAGAACCCATGCCGGGTTCCAGCTTCACATGCAGGCCAAGGCGGTGGCGCTGCTGGAGCGCGGCGGCGTCGTCACCGGGCTGACGGCGCAGACGCCGGACGGCGACATGACGGTCCATGCCAGGCTGGTGGTCGGCGCCGACGGGCGCACCTCCAAGGTGCGGGCGAAGAGCGGGCTGACGCCGATGGTGCTGGGCGCGCCGATGGATGTGCTGTGGTTCCGCCTTCCCCGCCGGCCGGGCGATCCGGCGCAACCGATGGGCCGGTTCGATAGCGGCCGCATCTCGATCCTGATCAACCGCGGCGATTACTGGCAGTGCGGCTTCGTCATCGCCAAGGGCTCGGCGGAGAGCCTGCGGGCGCGCGGCCTGCCGGCTTTCCGCGATTCGCTGGCGCGGCTGGTGCCGTTCCTGGCCGACCGGGTCGATACGCTGACCGACTGGGAGCAGATCAGGCTGCTGACCGTCGCCGTCGACCGGCTGCAGCAATGGTACCGGCCGGGACTGCTGTGCATCGGCGATGCCGCCCATGCCATGTCGCCGGTCGGCGGCGTCGGTATCAACCTGGCGATCCAGGATGCGGTCGCTACTGCCAATATTCTCGCCGCGCCGCTGCTGGAGGGCGATCTGCGCCTCGACCATCTGCGCCAGGTGCAGCAGCGCCGCCTGCTGCCGACGCGCATCATCCAGCGGCTGCAGGTAGTGGCACAGAAGCGGATTATCAGCCGCGTGCTGGACAGCGACAGGCCGATGCGGTTTCCGCCAGTGGCGCGGTTCCTGCTGCGCCTGCCGCTGATCCGCGACCTGCCCGCGCGCCTGATCGGTTTCGGTATTCGCCGCGAGCATTTCCGAAAATGAAGCCACGTGACGACGGCAAACAAGTCCAGTCTGGCTGTGGACCGCGACTTGTGGAACTATCGGCCGACGTAGGGATTTGGCGGGGGATTGGAGTATTTGCGTGTTCTAGCCGGTCTGGATTTCATCACTCGCTGCGCGCAGGAACCCGACCTGCAGAACGCGATCGACGATTTTCTCGAATCCATCAAGGTATTCGGCTTCCTGTACAGCGCCGGCGGCGGCTGGACCGGTTTCGGCGCCCGGCGCGTCTATCGTTTCTACTTCAACAACCGCCCCGTCGACTGGCGTCAGCCTTACGAGATCAAGCGGCTGTTCGACATCGATCCCTATCCGCTGGAAGCGGCCACGCGCCGCACCACCTTCCTGCTGAGCGAAGAGGAGGAAAAACTCCGCCGCTTCAGCCAGGAATCCAGCGATCTGGTCGATGCCGCCCTGGCCTATGGCTGGCGCGAGGTCATGGGCATCCCCATCCATGGGCCGGGCGACTATGTCGGGCTGGTGACCATGTCGTCGATGGAGCCGGTGTCGCTGAGCGTGGCGGACCGCGCCGTCATCCAGGCCATGGCGCATGCCATTCACGAGCGCTGCCACAAGACCATCGGCTTCGGCACCCGCACCAAGCCGATGGCGACCCTGACCGCGCGCGAACTGGAATGCATGCGCTGGGTCGCGGCCGGCAAGTCCGACGCCGAGATCGCCAGCATCGTCGGGATCTCGTCCTCGACGGCACATTTCCATGTCGAGAAAGTGAAGAAGAAGCTCGGCACCAGAAGCCGCACCGAAGCGGTGGCGCTGCTGCTGCTGGACGGCATTCTGTAGCAATGCGATTGCGGGCTAGCTGATCAGCCAGTGGCTGATCAGCCAGCAGAATTTCCCCCTCGCTTTCGTTTATCCAGATCAGGGGGTTAGCCGGCGACAAACGGCGTTTCGCACCCCCACTGGTCGCAAAGAACGACGGGGGAGTTCATGTCGATTGCCGTCTCCGGGAGAACGTCCGGTTCCATCTTCCGCGCCCGCCTGCTGTCGGGCACCTGCCTCTCCGCGCTGGCCGTCCTGGGGACTGCCGATATGGCGCTGGCGCAGAGCGTGATCATCGACGACGCCCGCGTCGTGCCGCAGAATCTCGACACGCTGCTGCCGCCCGCCGCGCCGAAGACGGCGGCCGTCACCGGCACCGGCTCGGTCATCGTCACCGACAATTTCGGACCGGCGGTCGCGGCGGATACCAGCGGCTGGACGCTGGGCAACGGCGGCACGATCGTCAACCGGGCGCTGAATGCCTTTTCCTACGGCATCGGCTTCGACCAGGGCGGCACGATCACCAACGGCGCCACCGGCCATGTCGCCGGCGTCTACGGCATCGTGATCGAGGGCCAAGCCGGCGTCGTCACCAACTCGGGCGCCATAACCGGGCTCACCGACGGCAGCATCACCGGCGGCGGCCTGCGCGGCATCGACCTGCGGGCGGGCGGCACGGTGACCAACAATGCCGGCGGCCTCATTACCGCCTTCGGCGGCGGCATATTCATCGACGGCGGCGGCACGGTCAGCAATTCCGGCAGCATCGTCAGTTCCGGCTTCAATGGCGTGCGCATCGAGGATGGCGGCACCATCGTCAATAACGAGGGCGGCTATATCGAAGGCGGGGCGGCGGCGGCATCGGTGGTCAATGGCGGCACGATCACCAATGCCGGCACCATGGTCGGCACCGGCGGCTCGGACGCCGTCCTGATCAATGGCGGCGGCCTGATCGTCAACACCGCGACCGGCGTCATGCGCAGCAATGCCTCAAGCCAGACCGTCTCCACCGCCAGCGGCATCGGCACCATCGACAACGCCGGCACCATCGTCAACACCAACACCACCGCCAATTTCGCCACCGGCGCCGCCATCTATACCGCCCGCAGCACGATCGTGAACCGCTCGACCGGCTACATCTCGGCGCGGGCCAACGGCGTCTTCGCCAACAACGCCGACGCCACGATCGTCAACGACGGCCGCATCGAATCCTCGACCATGGCCGCGGTCGAGTTCAACGCCGGCGGCATTCTCGTCAATACCGGCACGGTGACCGGGCTGGGCAGCAATGCCGGGCTGAGGATGGCGGGCAACACCACGGCCACCGGCGGCACCATCACCAACAGCGGCACCATCGGCACCACCAGCGGAGCGACGGCGATCGAACTCAGCAACGCCAGCCATGTGCTCAATCTCGACACCGGCTCGGTGATCAACGGCAACGTGCTGGCCGGCGGCGGCGCGGGCATCGACGAATGGAACCTGCTGGGCAGCGGCAGCGAGGTGCTCGACAAGTTCCAGGACTTCGAGATCTTCCGCATGCAGGGCGGCGAGTGGACGCTGACCGGTACCGGCAGCATCGCCAGCTGGAGCCGGATCGACACCGGCATCCTGCGCGTCAACGGCACGCTGACGACGCCGACGCTCGAGGTGCTGGCGGCCGGCACCTTGGCGGGCAACGGCACCATCATCGGCGACGTCACCAACGATGCCGGCAGGCTGGCGCCGGGCGACCAGACCACCGTGCTGACCATCCAGGGCAACCTGACCATGGGCGCCGACTCGGTCTACCTGGTCGACGTCGATCCCACCAGCGCCACCCGCACCAACGTAGTCGGCGCCGGCGCCACCGCGACGCTTGCGGGCGGCCAGGTGCAGGTCAACGCCCAGTCCGGCACCTTCCTCAGCAACACCGAGTACCTGATCCTGCACGCCGAGGGCGGCATCGTTGGCGGCTTCGATCCGGAGCTGCCGCAGCAGGGCAATTTCCGCTTCTCGCTGCGCCAGGACGAGAACGACGTCTGGCTCACCCTGTTGCGCTTCGCCTTCAACGATCCCGGCATCTGCGACACGCGCAACCAGTGCGCGGTCGGCACCGGGCTGGAGGCGGTGGCGGAGAACGCGACGGGCGACCTCCTCTTCGTCATCAACACGCTGGGCGGGCTGGACGTGCCCGGTCAGCAGCGCGGCCTGGCCGCCATGGCCGGCGACCATCACGCGACGCTGGCCAAGCTGGCGCTGGAGGGCAATGCGCTGTTCGGCCAGTCGGTGAGCCGGCGGCTGGCCGAATGGCGTTCGGGCGATGCCCAGACCGCCTGGCGCGACGAGAATGCCCCCGGGATCAACGTCGCCTCGGTCGCCACCCGCGACGATTCGGCCGTCGCGCAGTTGCGGCAGGGCCCGGCCCGCACGGACGGCTTCGGCTTCTGGCTGCGCGGCTACGGCGTCTTCGGCTCGCTGGACGGCGACGGCAATGCCGCCGGCGTCAACTACGACATTGGCGGCGCCGCCATCGGTATCGACCGGCAATTCTCCGACAATTTCATCGCCGGGCTCAGCTTCGGCTATGCCAACACCAAGGCCCGGTTCGGCCGCGAAGGCGCCCGCGCCAGCATCGATTCCTACGATGTCGGCCTCTATGCCGGGCTGCACTCGGGCGGCTTCCGCGCCGACGCCGTGCTCAGCTACGCCTATCTCGACAACAGCACCAGCCGCACCATTCCGCTCGGTCCGATCGACCGCAAGGCGAAGGCCGATTACGGCGGCCATCGCTTTGGCGCCGGGCTCGACCTGGGCTACACGCTGCGGCTGGGACCGATCGAGATCGAGCCGCAGGCCGGCCTGCAGTACATCCGCCTGCGCCAGAACGCCTTCACCGAGAAGGGAGCGGGCGCGATCAATCTCGACGTCGAGGCGACCAAGGTGGAAAGCCTGCGCGGCAGCCTGGGGCTGCGCCTGGCGACCAGCATCGGGCTGGGCGGCGGCGCGGTGCTGGTGCCCGAACTGCGCGCCCGCTGGCATCACGAGTTCCTCGACAGCCGCGGCCGGATCGACGCCCAATTCGCCGGCCAGCCGACCAGCGACTTCACCGCCGACGGCGTCAAGACGCCGGACGACAGCGCCGTGATCGGCGGCGGGCTTCTGGTCCGGTTCTCGCCGACGCTGGCCGCCTTCGTCGATTACGACGCCAAGCTGAACCGGCGCGAAACGGTGCACAACGTCACCGGCGGGCTGCGGCTGACCTGGTAGCGACAAGGCGCTTCCCTGCCCGGCCGGCGTCGGGCAGGGTGGCGCCGTCATGGCCCTCATTCCCATCACCGGCCGGCTGGCGATCGACGAGCGCGAGCTGGAGGAAAGCTTCATCCAGGCGTCCGGCCCCGGCGGGCAGAACGTCAACAAGGTGGCGACCGCGGTGCAACTGCGCTTCGACGCCCGCCGCTCGCCGTCGCTGCCACCGGAGGTGCGGGCGCGGCTGTGGAAACTGGCCGGCAAGCGGCTGACCCAGGACGGAGTGCTGGTCATCGTCGCCCGCGAGCACCGCACCCAGGAGCGCAACCGGGCGGCGGCGCGGGCCAAGCTGGTCGAGCTGCTGAAGGCGGCCACGATCCAGCCGCGCCAGCGCAAGGCGACCAAGCCGACCAGGGCCAGTCAGCAGAAACGGCTGGAGTCGAAGACAAGACGGTCGGGGATCAAGAAGCTGCGGCGGTCCGGCGGCGAGGATTAGAGCAAATCACGTTCTGTCGGAATCGTAAGCGATTCCGACAGAACGTGTGAATTTGCTCTAAATATTAACGAGTAGAGCGGATTCACACGATTAGATGGAAGCGCAGGCGCTTCCATCTAATCGTGATCCGCTCTAAACGGGATCGGGACGTACCGCTTTGGGAAACCGCACCATCCGGCCCTGCGCCTCGTCCCACAGCGCGTAGCGGAAGCTCGACAGGCCGCGCCACAGAGTGAGCGTCGGCACCTGCCGCAGCTCCGGCGCCGCTTCATGGCATTCCTGCAGGCGATAGTTCGGGATCCGGGAATTGAGATGATGGATGTGGTGGTAGCCGATATTGCCGGTGAACCACTGCAGGACGCGCGGCAGGCGCAGGAACGAGCTGCCCTGCAGCGACACGGTCATGGGATCCCACTGCTCCTTGCGCAGCCACAGCGTGTCCTCGAAGCGATGCTGGATGGAGAACAGCCAGACGCCGAACACCGCGGCGATGGCCGAGATCGGCAGTTGCACCAGCGCCACGTCGGCGAAACCGATGGCAAGCCCCAGCCCCACCACGACCGCAACCAGGGCCACGTTGGTCAGATGCACGACCAGCCTTTCCTTGCGCCACGTCCTGGGCGTATCGAACGGCACCCGGTACAGGACGAGGAAAATCAGCGGCGGCAGGATGACCAGGGTTACCACCGGATGGCGGGTCAGCCGGTAGAGGAACCGCCGCAGCGGCGACAGGGCGCCGTACTCCGTCACGGTCAGGCAGGTAGAGTAGATGTCGGTGCCGCTTTCCCGGCGGTCGAGATTGTTCCAGTTGCCGTGATGGCCGGCGTGCTGGCGCTGCCAGTTGGCATAGGGCGTGAGGGTGAACAGACTGCAGAAGGTCCCCAGCGCATCGTTGGCCCAGCGCCGGCCGAAGAACGAGCCATGGCCGCAATCGTGCTGGATGATGAAGATCCGCACCACCAGGCCGGCCGCCACCACCGCCAGGCCGATGGTGATCCAGTAGGACAGATGCACCGTAAAATACATCGCCGTGCAGATCGCGAAGAACGGCAGGAACGTATTGGCGATCTGCCAGAGGCTGCGGCTGAGGATGGGATTTTGACGGCTGCTCAACGTCTTGCGAAGCGAAGCGCGGTCGACGGAGATCGTCGTGGTTTTGTCGGACATCGAATATCCTAGACCGACTCGCGCCGTCCGTCGAGCAGACGGCAGGGCGCCCCCAGCCGCCACGGCGCTGGAAATCATTGCCGCGCCATGCCGATTCCAGCCTGAAAGGCGCGTAAAATGGGCAAATACCTGATCGCCTACGCCGGAGCCCTGGTCGTGTTATTGGCCATGGATGCGGTCTGGCTGGGCGTGCTGATGCGGGATTTCTACAAGACCGAACTGGGGGCGCTGATGCGCGAGAACCCGCGCCTGGCGGCGGCCGGCGTCTTCTACGCCGTCTATGTCGTGGGCGTCGTCGTCTTCGCCATCGGCCCGGCGCTCGACGGCGGCGGCTGGGGCCGTGCCCTGGTCATGGGCGGGCTGTTCGGCTTCTTCGCCTATTTCACCTACGACATGGTGAACTATGCCACGCTGAAGGGCTATTCGCTGCGGCTGGTGCTGGTCGATACGGCCTGGGGCATCGTCGTCACCGGCATGTCGGCCCTGGCCGGCTACCAGGCCGTGCAGTGGTTCGCCCGTTAGAGTTTTTTCAGGACATCGCCTGACGGCAGCGGCTGGCGCGCCCGGTCGTAGTCGGCCCACCCATCCGCCGCCTTGAAAGCGGCAGCCGCCTTATCGAGGGTGAAACGTGGCAGGGTGCGCTTGCGCTCGATGAGTTTCCAGCCGACGGGCACGGCCAGTGGCGCGCCGTCACGCGCGCGGGGCGACCAGGCGGCGATGGCCGTCGCCGTCCTGCCATTGCGCAGATAGTCGATGAAGATGCGCCCCCGGCGCCGGCGCTTGCGCACATTGGTGGTGTAGGCATCCGGCCACATTGAAGCCATGGCCTCGGCAACGCCGTGGGCGAATTCCTTCGCCTCCTCCCATTCCGCCTGCGGCCGCAGCGGCACGACGACATGCAGCCCCTTGCCGCCGGTCAGCTTCAGGAAGGCGCCCAACCCCAGTCGCTGCAGCACTTGGCGCAGGTCGAAGGCGGCGTCGCGCAGCGCGGCGAAGGGCAGATCCTTGTCGGGATCGAGATCGAAGGTGAGATAGTCCGGCTGTTCCAGATGATCGGCGGTCGAGGCCCAGGGGTGCAGCTCGACGGCGGCGATCTGGGCCAGCGCCGGCAAGGCTTCGGCGTCCGTCACCATCAGGTACGGCTTGCGTTCGCCCCGGACTTTCACGGTCCGGATCAGTTTCGACATGCCCTTCATGGCGTGGCGCTGGAAGAACACGTCCCCGCCGATGCCGTCCGGCGCGCGGATCAGCGACAGAGGCCGCTCGGCGATGAAGGGCATCAGCCGGCTCGCTACCGCCTCGTAATAGTCGCGCAGGTCCTGCTTGCTGAGCGGCGGTTCGGGCCAGAGCAGCTTGTCGGGACTGGACAGGGTGATGGAAGAGCGGGCCATCGCCAACCAACGCCCGCGGCGATCGCGGCGTTCCCTACCGGCCCATGGTGTAGGGGCCGCCCTGCTCCAGCGCCCGCTGCCAGGCCGGCCGGGCCTGAACGGTGCCGGCAAAGCGCTTCAGATTGGGAAACGCGTCCAGCATGCCGCGGCCCTGCAGGATGTCGACGATGAAGCTCAGCATGATGTCGGCGCCGGAGAGTTGGCCGCCGACGAACCAGTCCTTGCCCTCCAGCGCCTGGTTCATGTAGGCGAGATGGTTGAGGATTTCGCCGTTGATGCGCGGCTGCAACGGCGCCCCCGCCTCGCCCAGCCGCCCGACATAGAGCGCCAGCAGGAAGGGCAGCATGGCCGAGCCCTCGGCGAAATGCAGCCATTGCTGGTAGGCGGTGTAGTCGGGCGAATCCGCCGCCGGCTGCAGGCGGCCCTTGCCGTATTTGCGGATCAGGTAATCGACGATAGCGCCGGATTCGGCCACCACCAGCCCGTCATCCTCGATCACCGGCGACTTGCCCAGCGGATGGACCTGCTTCAGTTCCGGCGGCGCCAGGCGCGTGGCGGCGTCGCGCTGGTAGTGCCTGACCGTATAGGGCACGCCCAGTTCCTCCAGCAGCCACAGGATGCGCTGCGCGCGCGAATTGTTGAGGTGATGGACAGTGATCATGCAGGCGCACTCCTCGGCCGGCTCTTGCGCCAAGGTTATGCTTTTCTACAACAAAGATCGACAGAAATGGCGCCCCCGCGGGACGACCTAGTCTTGATTTAGTCAAATAAGACAATGGCTTGGTCATTCGCAACGGAAACCACGGGCCCGATCAACGCTCGACTTCAAATCCGGACATGCCATCCCGAACCACGCAAACAGCCAGCAGAGAGATTGCCTGCCCGGAGCGACTGGCAATCAATCAATTTCGTTCCTTGTTCCAATGCCGAGCCGCCATGTGGCACACGGCCAGCCAGGCGAAGGTGATGGCCGCACCCAGGCTGGTTCCCGCTTGATAACCGACGCCAATCTCACCCGGCGCGGCGGCGTTGCCGACCACATAGAGCCCGGTTATCGCATGTCCGCGCTGGTGCAGCGCCCGCCCTTGGGCATCGCAATCGATGCCGGTCATCGACGAATAGGTCGGAGACAGCTTGATGCCGCAGAACGGCGGCTCAACGATAGTGCCCAAAGCATTGTTGGCTGAAGCCGGGCCATTACCCGCCTGCCGCCACAGATCGCCGCCGCGGCCGAAATCGCGATCGACGCCGGTTTGCGTGAATCCGTTGAATCTCTTGACCGTGGCCTGCAGGCCATCGGCATCGATTCCCAGCGCCTGCTCCAATTCGGCAATGGTCGGTTTCGACACGACCCAGTCCGGCAGCGGCGCTCCGGGCGGATTTCCCGCAAAAGTGAAGCGTTCGACATACTGACGATCGAAAATCAGGAACGCCGGCAGGTTGGGATGTTGCTGCAACGCTTCGTCGTAATACCTTATCTGCGCCGCCGCTTCGGCAAAGCGGGCCTCGTTGGCAAAACGCCGTCCCGCGCGATTGACCACCAGCGTATGCGGACTGGCCAGTTCGATGATGCTGGCGAGTCGGAAGGGGCCGCGATTGGTAGACTCGCTGCCGCTCGGCGGCATGCGATAACCAAGATGCGCCCGCACGTTAGGCTGCACCGTCCGCAGCCGGGCGCCGATCTCGGCACTTTGCACCAGCCCGTCGCCGTCGCGCGAGGCGGGATACATGGATTCGTAGCCGGGCAGCCAATCGAAGGCGGCCATCAGGTCGAGATTGGATTCGAAGCCGCCGGTCGCCACGACGACGCCAAGGGCGGCCCGGATGCGCTCGCCGGCGGTCGTTTCAACGCCGGCCACGCGGCCGTTCTCGACCAGCAGCCGTGCGATGCCGTTCTCCAGCCGCGGGGTCACGCCGCGCCGCAGCACCTGATGCAGCAGGCCGACCACGAGGCCGGCGCCCAGGCACCTGATGTCCTTTTCGGTCCTGTCGGCGACCAGCCGGTCGTCCCAGCCGCGCTGATTGTGAATGCCGCCCCAGCGACGGAACTCGGCCACGCGCGCGCGGCAGGAAAACGCCTCCGGCACCAGCACGCGATCGGCCCACTCGCCTAGCAGCGAAGCGGCGATCGGCGCAGGCTCCAGCAGCCGGCCCGCGCCAGCCCGCGCTCCTGCGATCCGGCCGGCATACATGTCGCCAAACCCTTCCACGATCTCGAGGCCAAGGCCGCACCGGCAGAGGAACTCCACGGCATCGGGGCAACGGCTCGCCAGCGCACGCAGCCGCTCCTCGACCTCGTGGCCACCCGCCAGCCGCTGCAGATAGGCCAGGCTTGAAGCGGAACTGTCGCCGATCCCGAGCCGACGCTGCAGGTGGTTGTTGCCCGCCCAGATGAGGCCGTAGGAATAGGCCGTGCCGCCGCCGACGCGATCGGACTTTTCCAGCATCTCGACGCGCAGACCGGCCGCATTGGCCGCCAGCGCCGCGGTCAGCCCCGCCGCGCCGGAACCGGCAACCACCACATCGGTTTCCTGCACCACCGTCTGGGATTCCTAGACCGGCGCCGGTTGTCCGCCCCGTATCAGACGCCTGGGCAACTCTCCGGTCTGCCCGCGGATGGCGAGCGACAATGGCGTTTCCATCGATGCTCCTTCACTTCAATCACTTCAATTCGCGGCCGGCGGCTTCGAACGCTGGGGATTGGCTATTGAGGCTGCACGCCGGCCTTCTCCGCGACGTTCCGCCATTTGGGAACTTCCGAATCGATCCATTTCTGGAATTCTGCCGGCGTTGAGCCGACCGGCTCGGTCCCCCAGGCTTTCATTCTATCGGCCAGGTCAGGCTCCTTGATCGCCGTCCGGATTTCAGTCGCCATCCTGTCGATGATCCTGGCCGGCGTATTGGCCGGAGCGACAACGCCGTTCCAGATCACCGATTCCAGCCCAGGCACTCCACTCTCGTCGGCTGTCGGTACGTTGGGCAGCGACGGCCACCTTGTCTTGCTCGTTACGGCAAGGGCACGTAACGAGCCCTCGTTGAGCTGCCGATCGATGACGCCAATGGGCATGATCACCCACTGGACCTGATTGGACATCACCGCCAAGAGCGTGGGAGTGCCGCCGTTGTACGGAATGATCGCGGATTTGATATCGGTGATCGACCTGAAATATTCGAAGTCCAGGAGATTTACCGCTCCGGTGCTGCCGAAATTGAGGCTGTCCGGATTGGCTGCACCGTAGTCCAGCAGTTCCTTGACCGTCGTAGCGGGAATCCTGGTGTTGACCGCAATGACTTGCGGCCCATAACTGATCAGCGTAACCGGCGCCAGATCGCGAATATCATGCTCGGCATTTTTGTTGGTCAGTTTTATGACTACAGAGGACGGAGGAAAGACGCCAAACGTGTAGCCGTCCGCAGGGGAACGGGCGACGTGCTCGATGCCGAGCTGACCGCCGGCGCCGGGCCTGTTCTCGACCAGCACGGGCTGGCCCACCCGAGGGGATATTTTCTGCGCCAGCGCCCTTGCCAGAATATCTATGGTGCCGCCTGGAGCGAAGGGGATCACCAGCCGAATGGGCTTCTCCGGCCACTCCTGTGCTGCCGTCAGACTCGACGAGAAGCCGAAGACGAGGGTTGCAAGCAGAAGCCGGGCGAGATTTCTCATGCTTCGCCTCCCTGAATGCCGACCGCATTTGGCATCGGTCGTTTTTTTTTTTTTT
>JBBCJW010000038.1:0-3882 GCA_037190765.1 Alphaproteobacteria bacterium | reverse complement strand
GCGCCTGATGACCTGGCAGCCCAGGGCCAGCGAGACCGAAAAGGTCTAAAGGCTATTTGCCCGTAAACCGTGCCGCGCGCTTCTCGAGGAAGTGCGCCACGCCTTCCTTGAAGTCGGAGGTCTGGAAGGAGAGCTCCATCTCGTGGTTCGCCTGGGTGGTGGCTTCGGCCAGGGTCTGGAATTCGGCCTCCCAGAGCTGTCGCTTCATCACCGCGACCGAGCGTGGCGAGACGGTATTGGCGAGCAGGGTCGCATAGGCCCGCGTCTCAGCCATCAGCTTGTCGTCCTGGATGACCCGGTTGACCAGGCCGAGCGCCAGCGCTTCGGGGGCGCGGAACTTGCGGGCGGAACAGAGGAGGTCGAGCGCGGCGGGGAGCCCCACCAGTCGCGGCAGCAGCCAGCTTATGCCGTGCTCGGCGATCAGGCCACGCTGGGCGAAGGCGGTCGTGAAGACTGCCGATTCGCCCGCGAAGCGCAGGTCGGCGTAGAGCGGGATGACCATTCCGAGGCCTGCCGCCGGACCATTGATTGCAGCAATGATGAATTTTGGAATGGCCGGAAAGTACGAGTAGTTCATTTTGAATTCGGCCAGGGTGCTGCCGCCGGGCAGGCCTTCCTGGGCCTTGGACGAGCGGTCGGTCGAGGCACCAGCCCCAATAGCTTGTAGGCCGCCCATATCGGCGCCAGCGCAGAAGCCGCGGCCCGAACCGGTCAGGATAATGGCGCGAACGTCCGGATCTGCCCCCGCCTTGCGCATGGCGTCCTTCAGGTCGAAGTGCATCTGGCGCGTCCAGGCATTCAGCTTTTCCGGACGATTCAGCGAAATGGTGCAGATGCGGTCCGCGACGTCGTACAGGACGGTTTCATATGCCATCCGGGGGTCTCCTCATGTGCATTCTTGTGGATGGCATGATGAGCAAAAGCCCGCGACGATACAATTGGGACGCCATAGGCGGCGGGCGAATGCCATTGCTTGCCTATGATCGCGCTGAGGGGAAACGTTGGCTTGGAAAATTGCTGCCGGTGGATAAATTGGTAGTATATTGCAGTCAGGCAGCAATAAATAAGGCAGAGGTTGGAAATGGCTAAAAGGGAATTCGCTCACCCGAACGAGATGCATAAGCACGTGGGCCAGGAAATTGGGGTGAGCGACTGGGTCGAGGTCACACAGGAGAGGATCAATCTCTTCGCCGATGCGACCGGCGACCATCAATGGATCCATGTCGATGTCGAGCGGGCCAAGAAGGACATGCCGGGTGGCAAGACTATTGCACACGGCTTCCTGACGCTTTCGCTAATCCCGATGCTCAGTCACCAGATTTCGCACATCAACAACGTTCGCAACGGCATCAATTACGGTTGCAACAAGGTTCGCTTTACCAGCCCGGTCCAGGCCGGCTCGAGAGTGCGGGCCCGCGCCAAGCTGATCGCGGCCGACCCGATGGATAAGGGCGGCGTGCGGCTGACCAATCAGGTGACGATTGAAATCGAGGGGCAGGAGCGTCCGGCCTGCGTGGCCGAGACCATGTCCATCGTGTACGGCACCTGAGGACCGGCCCTTGCTGAAACGCGAAGAATTGACCTCGGAGCGGATCGACCAGATCGTTGCCGATGCCCATGCGGCCGGTTACCACTTCTTCCTCTCGTCCGAGGCTCGTGAAGCAAGCCTGAAGGAAGCGCTGACGCGCTACCAGCCGGGCGAGGATGTCTGGGTGTTCGCCTACGGTTCTCTGATGTGGAACCCGGCGATCGAGTTCACGGAAGCCACGCCATGCTCGATCGAGGGCTGGCGCCGGTCGTTCTGTTTTTGGGTCCCTCTTGGACGCGGTACGCCGGAACTGCCCGGCCTGATGCTGGCGCTCGAGGGTGGAGGGGCATGCGAGGGCATCGCCTACCGCCTGGCACCTCATCAGGTACATAGCGAACTCGGTATCCTCTGGAATCGCGAGATGCTGTCGGGTGTCTATCAGCCCCGCTGGGTGCCGGCTGTGCTGCGCGATGGCCGTACGGTCATGGCGATCACCTTCGTCGTCGATCCGCAGCACTGCCAGTATTGCGGCGACCTGCCGATCGAGCGGGCTGCCCATCATATTGCCTTCGCTGAGGGCCGCCGCGGCCCCTGCCGCGACTACCTTGCCAATACGGTCGAGCATGCCCGGTCCCTCGGCATCACCGATCCTTATCTCGAAGAACTGGTGACGCGCGTTGCCGATCTGCGGGGCGAGCCGGTGCTGGTGGCAGGGCAAGTCAATGGTGTGGCCGCCGGCCAGGCCTGACCTCGCCTCTCGGAAGCGGCCGCAACGGCCAAGGTGATATGGTTCAGAGCCTGTGACATAGTCACGATGTGACTGCACTCGTCGACCGCTGGCTCGCGCTGCCACCCAACCTGCGTGGCATTCTCTGGGTCGGCCTGTCGGGCATCCTGTTTGCGCTGCTCAACGTCTTTACGCTAATCCCCGCGCAGCACCTCAATCCCTATGTGATGGCGTTCCTGCGCTATCTTTTCGGCGCGATGTTCCTGTTGCCGATTGTTTTCCGGCTGGGACTGCACCGCTCGCTGCACACCAACCGCCTGGGCCTGCACATCTCGCGCGGCGCCATCCACACCGTCGGCATGTTCCTGTGGTTCATCGCGCTGCCGCTCACCACCCTGGCGGAGATTACGGCGCTGGGTTTTACCGGCCCGATCTTCGTGACCATCGGCGCGGCGCTTTTTCTCGCCGAGGACGTGCGGCTACGGCGCTGGATCGCCGTCATCGTGGGCTTCATCGGCGCCATGATCATCATTCGGCCGGGTTTCAGCGAGCTTCACCTCGGCGTGCTGTGCATCCTGATTTCGACTCCGATCTTCTCGGCCTCGAACCTGATCTCAAAGGCGTTGGCCCGCACGGATTCGGCCAATACGATCGTCATCTGGCAGAACATCGTGATCGTGGTCTGCGCCCTGCCTGTTGCGCTGTGGTTCTGGCAGACGCCGGAGTGGAGCGACATCGCTTGGTTCCTGGCAGCAGGCCTCGCGGGCACCCTGGGCCATCTCTGCCAGCAGCGCGGCTACCAGCTCGCCGACATCACCCTGTTGCAGCCCATCGGCTTCCTGTCCCTGATCTGGAACACGATGCTGGGATACTTCCTGTTCTTCCAGCAGCCCGACGTCTGGACCTTTGTCGGTGCGGCCGTGATCTTCGCCAGCGCCATGTATATCTCCCACCGCGAGGCGGTGAGGCGGGCGCAGATAAAGACAGCGAGTTCGCAGGCCAATCCGGAGGCCTGAAGCCGGGCCTTCAGCCGCCGGTCACGCTCATGTGGCGGGGGACAGCGGGGCCGGTATGGCGGCGGTCGATGATGAAGTCGTGGCCCTTGGGCTTGCGCGCAATCGCCTCGGTGATGGCGCGGTCAAGGATGTCATCACTCTCGGACGCGCGCAGCGGCCCGCGCAGGTCGGCAGCATCCTCCTGGCCCAGGCACATGTAGAGCGTGCCCGTGCAGGTGAGCCGCACGCGATTGCAGCTTTCGCAGAAATTGTGGGTGAGGGGCGTAATGAAGCCCAGCCGGCCGCCGGTCTCCTCGACACGGAAGTAGCGGGCGGGTCCACCCGTCCGGTAGTCGGTCTCGGTGAGGGTGAAGTGCTTGGCGATGCCGGCGCGCGCGAGCGACAGCGGCAGGTATTGGTCGAGGCGCGCTTCCTCGCCGATCTCGCCCATGGGCATGACCTCGATCAGCACCAGATCCATGCCGCGGCCGTGGCTCCAGCGGATCAGCTCTTCGAAGTCCATGTCGTTGACGCCACGCAGCGCCACCGCATTGATCTTGATGGCGAGCCCAGCGCGCTGCGCCGCATCGAGGCCGCGCATTACCTGGTCGAGATCGCCCCATCGCGTGAGC
>JBBCJW010000037.1:0-51194 GCA_037190765.1 Alphaproteobacteria bacterium | reverse complement strand
CGGTGGCGCTGTCCTCCGGTGCGGCGCGGTCGCTCGGTTGTTGCCGGCATCGAACATCCTTCCCTGTCCCGACCGCCGCGTTAGAACGTGTGAATTTACTCTAAACACTAAGGAATAGAGCGGATTCACACGATTGGATGGAAGCGCAAACGCTTCCATCCAATCGTGATCCGCTCTAGTCCTCGCCCATCGAGCGGATGGATGCCCCGCCCTTGCGTTCGTCGCGGCGGCCCAGCGTCTTGTCGAGATATCGCTTCAGTTTCCGGGTCGCGCCGCCCACCGCCGCGCGCAGCGTCTCGCCCTGGTCGCTGACGGCTTCCGGCTTGCGGCCGGCCAGGCGCGCCTCGATGGTGCAGCGCTTGTCGCGGGCGCCGGCCTTGGCCGCATTGGCGTCGCTGAGATGCACCTCGATGCGGGTGATCTGGTCGCCGAAGCGCCCCAGCACGCTGGTGACTTCCTTCTCGACGTAGCGGACGACATCCTCGCGTCCCTGGATGTTGGCGTCGGTGTTGACCTGGATCTGCATGGCATCCCTCCCGCCGATGGTTTTTCTATAGTTATGCGCCAGGCGCGTCGTCCGCTACCGGGCGCGCGCAATTGTCCCGGCGGGCGGAGAATCAACGGCCTGCAGCCAGGCAGGTTTCGCCTTGTCCGCGCCTCGCTTCGCCACTCAAGGGGAAGGGATTTGACTTGGCCCCCGTCCCGGCGCAAATTCCCGGCCATCGACGGTTCCCCTTATGGGGATTGAAAGGGAACGCGGTGCGGCCTTCGGGCCAAAACCGCGGCTGCCCCCGCAACTGTGAGCGGCGAGCGTCGGTCCGATACGCGCCACTGGGAGCGATCCCGGGAAGGCCAGGGCCGAAGCGGCGACCCGCAAGCCAGGAGACCTGCCGGCGAGAGCGTCACCATTTCCGACGGGCGGGGTGCCCCGAAGGAGCGGATTTCCGTTGGCGATGACGCGCTTAACGTCGTTGCTT
The DNA here is from genome assembly GCA_037190765.1 of Alphaproteobacteria bacterium. Classification (GTDB taxonomy): domain Bacteria; phylum Pseudomonadota; class Alphaproteobacteria; order Reyranellales; family JAQSWP01; genus JAQSWP01. The sequence goes on along the minus strand of JBBCJW010000037.1, from coordinate 50,217 downwards.
TGGGGGATCCGCGATGCCGCGCGCTGTCCATATATCGTTCCGCCCGTTCCGGGCCTTGCTGCTGTCCACCTCTTTCCTGTTCGCCGCCGGCGCTGCCCAGGCGCAGCAGACCGCCGTCGTCACCCTGCCGGAAACGGTGGTGACGGCGACCCGCGACGAGGAGAAGACCGAACGGCTGGCCAATTCCATCACCGTGGTCGACCGCCAGGAGATCGAGCGCCGCCAGTACAAGACCGTCCAGGACATCCTGAACGACGTGCCGGGCCTGGCCGCCAACCAGTCCGGTCCGTTCGGCAAGACCGGCGCCCTGTTCATCCGCGGCACCAACGCCAACCACACGTTGGTGCTGGTCGACGGCATGCGCGCCAACGATCCCGGCTCGGCCAACGGCACCTTCAACTTCGCCCATATCCTGACCGACATGGTCGAGCGCATCGAAGTGGTGCGCGGGCCGCTCAGCACGCTGTACGGCTCGGACGCGCTGGGCGGCGTGGTCAACATCATCACCCGCAAGGGCAGCGGCAAGCCCAGCGCGGCGCTGAACCTGGAGGGCGGCTCGTTCAACACCCTGGCCGGTTCGGCCGCGGTGCAGGGCGCCATCGAGCGTTTCAACTTCAATGTCGGCGTAGCCGGCTTCCGCACCGACGGCATCTCGGTCACGCCCAAAAGCCAGCGCCTGCCGGGCATGAAGCGCGAGGACGATCCCTATCGCAACCTGACGCTCAATGCGCGGCTAGGCATGGAGGTCACCGACAATTTCGAGATCTCGCTGTTCGGCCGCTACGTCAGCACCCGCAGCGAGTACGACAACTGGCCGGTCGAAGACCCCAACATGCGCGAGACCAGCGAGCAGTTCTACGGCCGCGCGCTGGGCGAGCTGTGGCTGATGGACGGGCGCTGGAAGCAGAGCTTCGGCGTGGGCTACGTCAACGTCTACCGCCGCGACCGCGACGAGGCCGACACGTTCAATCCCTTCCCGTTCACGCTCGATGCCAAGCGTCGCGGCGAGCGCCTGAAGGGCGATTGGCAGAACGACGTGCAGGTCAGCGATTTCTGGAAGCTGACCTTCGGCGTCGAGGGCGAGAAGGAGTGGTACAAGAGCGATGTCGACGGCTTCAAGCTGAACGCCGACGCGACCACCATCGGCGGCTTCCTGCAGAACCGCTTCACCATCATGGACCGGCTGTTCCTGACCCTGGCGGCGCGGCTGGACCATCATTCCGATTTCGGCACCCATCCCACCTTCAGCGCCGGCGTCGCTTACCTGCATCGCGAGACCGGCACCAAGCTGAAGGCGTCGGTCGGCACCGCCTTCAAGGCGCCGACCCTGGACCAGCTCTACGGCGCCATCCCCGCCTTCGGCTTCTCGGGCAATCCCGATCTCGACCCCGAGAAGAGCGTCGGCTTCGACGTCGGCTTCGAGCAGAGCCTGTTCGACGGCCGGCTGCAGTTCGGCTCGACCTATTTCCGCAACTGGATCCGCAACCTCATAAACTTCGATCCCACCTTCAGCACGCTGGTCAACGTCGACCGGGTGCGGAGCTGGGGGCTGGAGAGCTTCGTCGCGGTCCAGCCGCTGCCCTGGCTGCAGGCGCGCGTCGATCACACCTGGATCAGGACGGAGGACCGCGCCATCGGCCGGCAGCTTGCCCGCCGGCCCAAGCACAAGATCACCGGCGCCATCGACATCACGCCGATCGAGAAGCTGACCCTGGGCTTCTCGGTGACCTGGAACGATGACCGCACCGACTTCCTGCCGGCATTCGTCACCGGCACCAACAAGGACTACACTGTCGCCCGCTTCACGGCTTCCTACCAGATGACGGAGAATCTGCAGTTCTACGGCCGCCTCGAGAACGTCTTCGACGAGAAGTACACCGACCCCGCTGGCTACGCGCAGCCCGGCTTCGCGGCCTATGTGGGAACGCGCGTGACGTTCTGATGCGATTGCGGGGAAGGATCGGCGCGCCCGTCGCGCTTGCTGCGGCGCTGATCCTCGCCCCGCCGACGCTGGCGCAGGAGGCGGCCGATCGGCCGCAGCGCATCGTCTCGATGAATCTCTGCACCGACCAGCTCGTGCTGGAGCTGGTCGGCCGCGAGCGCATCGCCTCGGTCAGCGTGCTGGCCTTCGATCCGGAGTTCTCCGCCGTGGCCGGCAAGGCCGCCGGCGTGCCGGCCAATCGCGGCCTGGCCGAGGAGATCGTGGCGCTGCAGCCCGATCTGGTGCTGGCGCACAAATACGCCAGCCGCCAGTCGGTGGCGATGCTGCAGCACCTGGGCATACGCGTGGTCGAGATCGACCTGCCGCAGGACATCGCCGCCGTCGAGGCGCAGATCGCCGCCGTGGCCGAGGCGGTGGGCGAGCCGGCGCGCGGCCAGGAAATGATCGACGATATCCGCCGCCGCCTCGCCGCCCTGCCGCCGTCGCCCGAACCGCGGCCGACCGCGGCGATCTACGAACCCTCCGGCTACGCCTTCGGCGCCAACTCGCTGGCCGACGCCATATTGCGCGCGGCCGGCTACGACAATCTGGCAGCCAGGCTGGGGATCGGCGGCTATGCGCGGCTGGGGCTGGAAACTCTATTGGCCACGCCGCCCGACATCCTGGTGGTGGACGACACGGCGGTGGATCGCCGCTCGATGGCCCAGGAATTCCTCGACCATCCCGCTTTGCGCCAGCGCTTTGCCGATGGCAGGCGCGTGCCGGTGCCGCGCCGGCTGTGGATCTGCGGCGGACCCTCGGTGGTCGAGGCGGCGGCCTTGCTGGCGCAGGCCCGGATGAAACGGCGATGAAGCCGATGCCGCTCCTGCTGGCGCTGTGTGCGCTGCTGGCCATGCTGTCGCTGTGCATGGGGCCGACCGGCTTCTCGCCCGGCATCGTGCTGCAGGCGCTGGACGGCGAGGAGACCGGCCGGCTGATCCTGATCGAACTGCGCCTGCCGCGCCTGCTGCTGGGCCTGTTGGTCGGCGGCACCTTGGGGCTGGCGGGCGCCACCTTGCAGGGCCTGTTCCGCAATCCGCTGGCCGAGCCCGGCATCATCGGCGTCTCCGGCTGTGCCGCCCTGGGCGCGGTGATCGCCTTCTATTCCGGCCTCTCGACCGTGCTGCCGCTGGGCCTGCCGCTGGGTGGCGTGGCCGGCGCCATGATCGCCATCGCGCTATTGCTGGCGCTGGCCTCGCGCGATCCGCGCATCTCGACCTTGCTGCTGGCCGGCGTGGCGCTGTCGGCGCTGGCCAGCGCGCTGACGGCGCTGGCGCTGAACCTGTCGCCCAATCCCTATGCCACGGTCGAGGTGGTGTTCTGGCTGCTGGGCTCGCTGTCGGACCGCAGCCTGGAGCACGTCTACCTGGTGCTGCCGTTCATCGTCGTCGGCGCCGGGCTGATGCTGGCCTGCGGGCGCGGGCTGGAGGCGCTGACCCTGGGCGAGGACACCGCCCGCTCGCTGGGCATCTCGATCGTCCATCTGCGCCGGCTGGCGGTGATCGGTACCGCCTTCGCGGTCGGCGCCGGCGTGGCGGTCACCGGCGCCATCGGCTTCGTCGGCCTGATCGTGCCGCATCTGCTGCGGCCGCTGGTCGGCCATCGGCCGGCACCGCTGCTGCTGCTGTCGATCCCCGGCGGCGCCGCCCTGACCCTGGCTGCCGACATCGCGGTGCGCCTGATCGGCGGCGAGGTCGAATTGCGGCTGGGCGTGGCGACGGCGCTGATCGGCGCGCCGTTCTTCCTCTATCTCGTCCTCAACCTGGCGCGGCGCTCCTCATGAGCGGCCTGCGCGCCACCGGCTTGCGTGCCACCGGCCTGCGGCTGAACCGTGCCGGCCGTCCCATCCTCGACGGCATCGGCATCAATGTCGGTGCGGGCGAACTCGTCGGGCTGATCGGCCCCAACGGAGCTGGCAAGACCACCTTGCTGCGCGCGCTGGCGGCGCTGGTCGAGACCGATGCCGGTTCGATCGTGCTGGACGATGCGCCGCTGGCGGCGATGAAGCCCGCGCAGCGCGCCCGCGAGCTGGCCTATGTCGAGCAGTCGGGCACCGCCGCCTGGCCGGTCTCGGTCGCCGACCTGGTCGGGCTCGGGCGCCTGCCGCATGGCCGGGCGCTGGGCGGCCGCTCGGCCGCCGACGAGGCGGCGATCGCCGCGGCGCTACGGGCCACCGGCTGCGAGGCGTTCCTCGCCCGCGCCGTCGACACGCTTTCGTCCGGCGAGCGCAGCCGCGTGCTGCTGGCCCGCGCCCTGGCCGGAAAGCCGCGCCTGCTGCTGCTGGACGAGCCGGTGGCCGCCCTCGATCCGGCGCAGCAGCTTGGCGTCATGGAGCTGCTGCGCGAGCTGGCGGGGCAGGGCATCGGCATCCTGGCGGTGCTGCACGACCTTACGCTGGCCTCCCGCTTCTGCCATCGTCTGGTGTTGCTGAAGGCGGGGCGGGTGCTGGCCGACGGCGCGCCACCGGACGTGCTGCGCGACGAGATGCTGGCGCAGGCCTTCGCCGTCAGCCCGCTGCGTGGATCGGCCGAGGACCAGGAATACGTTCTGCCATGGCGGCGCCTGAAATAAAGAAGCCGGCGATTACGGTGCTGGCGCTGGCATGCTCGCTGGCGCTGCATGCGGCCGCCTTTGCCGCGCTGCTGGCCGACTGGCGCAACAAGGCGCCGGAGGAGCCGGTGCTCAGCGTCGAGCTGGTGATCGTCTCCGCCCCGATCGAGGCGCCGGCCATCGACGAAGCGGCCGCACCGGCCGGCGCGGTTCCCGCCGCGCCACCGGCCACGGCCGAGCCCGCCGCCGCGCCGCCGGAAGAAGCGCCGGCCGTCTCGACGCCGGAGCCCGCTCCAGCGCCGCCGCAGCAGTCGGCGCCATCGGAATCCGCGCCATCGGAAACCGCACCGGTCGCCCAGCCGGTCCCGTCGCCACCTGCATCGCCGCCCCCGCCGCCGCCCAAACCGGTGAAGCCGCAGCTCGCCCGGCCCGCGCCGCAGCCGACGCCGCCCGTTGTGCCGCGCCCGCTCGAGCGGCCGGTCGATCTCAATCCCGGCAGCATCGGCGGCGAAGAGACGCGGGAAGCCAGGGCGCCGTCAGGTGCGCAGGCACCGGCCTCGTTCGCCGTGCTGCACGGGCCGATCCCGCCCTATCCCGCCGCCGCGCGCAGCCGCGGCCAGGAGGGCAGGGTGGTGCTCGACGTCGCCATCGGCACCGACGGCAGGCCCACCGGCGTCACGGTTGCGTCCAGCAGCGGCGCGGCACTGCTGGACGAGGCGGCGGTGGCGACGGTGAAGACCTGGCGCTTCCGCAACGACAGCGGCCGTGTGCTGTCGGTGAGCGTGCCGATCGTGTTCGAGCTGCGCTCGACCGCTGGGCGTTAGGCTAGGCTCGTTAAGTCGCATCCGGATCCTGGCTTCAGCTCAAGGGCCTGCACTCTCCCTTCGCCATGCTGGCGAGCAGTTCGGTTTCCATCTCCCCGGCGGCCTGTGCGTAGTCGGCATTGGCGTAGCGCCGGCGGACTTCCACCGTCTTTGCCGGGTGGTAGATCGGACCGACCGGGACGCGCATCGAGCCCTCCATCCTGGTCTCCATCTGGCCGGTCGGGGCGGCAAACGTGACCGAGCCTGCGCTGCCTGTCGCGAACGAAGACCAGAGCGAGAAGATTTCGCGCGACGGCTTATGTCCGGTGTGGTCCAACGTGACCTGCTGGCCGACATTGCGGCCGTCGATGTGAAACGAGACAAGCTTGAACGGGAATGCCCTGGCCCGCCCCAGCCCCAGGGCCATGGTGCCGCCATAGGTCTGGTTGCCGTCGATCGAGTATCTCTGGGTTTCCATATAATAGACCGCCGGCACGTCGATCGGGCTATAGGCGGTCTTGACGCTGTCGTAAACGATCGTCTCGACGATGGTGTAGGTGAAAAACGGCCCGATCCTGCTGTCGTGGATCTGGATTCGCAGGCGTGCCTGGATCGGATCGTCGAACAATCCTCCCTTGTAGTTGGGGTCGATCTCGTCCTCCATGACGCACCATGCGCCGTTCTGCTGCGCCCATAACGGTGTGGCGAGCAGCAGCGCCAGCAACGCGCCGCAAAGTCCGATCCTCATCGCGATAGTCCCCCTGTCGGTATTCCCCTCGTTTCACCCGGTCCCGCGCGCCGGGAAGCGACGACCGCCTGATCGCGATCTGCCGATCGTCCTGTTTGACATATTTGCTTTGGCTGGAAAACGCCCAAGTCGTCGTTGACGATAGCGGATCATGGATCAATGGAAGCACGGGCGCTTCCATCTCACCGCGTGAGCTTGCTCCGGGGTTGTTCAGACCACCGAGAGGTTGCGGCCAGGGGCGCTGTGCAGCACCGAGCGCACCACCTGCAGGCCGCGTTCCAGGATCTGCCGCGATGCCGGCGCGCCGACGCATAGCCGAACCGCTTCCGGAATCGGCAGCGGCTCGACGGCGAAGGAATCGGCGCCGGAAATGTCGACGCCTTGGCGGCCGCATTCGGCGACGAATTCGCTGGCGCGCCAGCCGCGCGGCAGCGGCATCCAGATCAGGAAGCAGCCGTCATGCCCGCTGGTGTTGATGCCCAGCATGTTGGCGGCCATCTGTTGCCGCTCGATCGCCTCGACGCGCAGCTCCTCGACGATGCGGTCGACGGTGCCGTCGCTCATCCATTGCCGGGCGATCTCCGCTTCCACCGGCGGCGCCATCCAGATCGTGGCCCGCACCGGCAGGCCCAGGCGCTCGACCAGCGCCGGCGGCGCGGCGAGATAGCCGATGCGCAGGCCCGGCGCCATGCATTTGGAGGTCGAGGTCAGGTAGATGGTGGTTTCCGGCGCGATGCTGGCCAAGGTCGGCACGCGCTTGCTGGTCAGCGGTCCGTAGACGTCGTCCTCGACCAGCAGCACGCCGTGCCGGCGCGCGATCTGCGCGATCTCGCGCCGCCGCCCCTCGGGCATCATGTGGCCGGTGGGGTTCTGCATGGTCGGCTGCACATAGGCGATGCGCGCATGGGTGGCGCGGATCGCCGCGTCGAAGGCGGCCGGGATCAGGCCCTGCTCGTCGATCGCCACGCCATGCAGGCGCAGCTCCAGATGATGGGCCAGCGCCTTCATGCCGGCGTAGGTGAGCTGCTCGCACAGCACCACGTCGCCCGGCCGGCACAGCGCGCTGAACGCCGTCATCATGCCGTGCTGGCCGCCGGCGGTGACGATGATCTGCTCCGGGTTCAGCTCCAGCCCCATGCCCTGCAGCCATTGCGCCGCTGCGGCGCGATGCTCGGGCAGGCCGCGATGCGGCAGGTAGCTGAGATGGCGGTTCATGTCCGGCCGGCGCGCGAACTCGGCCATGGTGCGGGCGAAGGCCTGGGCGCGATGCGGACCGAAGGCGAAGTTCAGGGTCAGGTCGATGCGGTCGGCCGGCGGCTCGGCGCCGTGGAGGAAGAAAGCGGCATCGGTGACGGCCTGGCCGCGCACGAAAGTACCGCGTCCGACCTCGCCATAGACCAGCCCGCGCCGCTCCGCCTCGGCATAGGCGCGGGTGACGGTGCCGACCGTGATGCCCAGCCGATAGGCCAGGTCGCGATGGGTGGGCAGCCGGGTGCGGGCTTCCAGCCTGCCGCGCGCGATGTCCCCGGCCAGCGCGTCGGCAATGGCCAGATAGATCGGGCCCTGATTCTCGGCCAGCTCGGGCACCCAAATTGTCATCATGACAATGTTGCCGTTGACCGAGACAATGTCAACCGACTAAAACCGTATTGCAGGCATTGTCCTGCTACATCGGAGAAAATCATGGAGACAATGAATACATTGCCGTCGCGGCTCGTGACCACCCATCGGCTCGATCTGTCCGCCCAGGACATCGCGGTAGCCGTTGCGCGTCTGGTCGTCCGCGCCATGGTCAAATCCGGCAAAACGATTTCGCGATGGCATGAACTGCAGCGCCAGAAACAGGCGCTGCGCAGCCTCGATCAACGCATGTTGAACGATATCGGTCTTACCGCGCGCGATGTCGGGCGCGCCTTCGGACCTTCGGTCTGGGATCGGCTGGGGTTGTAGCCCGCACGCGCGGGCAGCCCGGCCTGGGAGGAGTGCCGTGCATATCGCGCCAACCACGCTTGAAGGACGGCATGTCAGGCTTGAGCCGGTGACCCCGGCTCACGCCGCCGGCCTGTTCGCCGCCGCCAGCGACGATCCCGCGATCTTCCGCTGGTTCACCATCGCGCCACCGGCCGACCGCGCCGGCTTCGACGCGTTCGTGGCCGAGAACTGCCAGCGCATGGCGAAGGGCGAGCACATCACCTTCGTCACGCATGACCGGGCAAGCGGCGCCATCGTCGGCTCTTCGTCCTATGGCAGCATCGACCGCGCCAACCGGCGGGTCGAGATCGGCTGGACGTGGATCAGGCGTTCGCACCAGCGCACCCCGGTCAACACCGAGGCCAAGCTGCTGATGCTGGAGAACGCCTTCGAGCGGCTGGGCTGCATCCGCGTCGAGTTCAAGACCCATCATCGCAACGAACAGTCGCGCCGGGCGCTGGCCCGCATCGGCGCGGTCGAGGAAGGCACCTTCCGCAACCACATGATCATGCCGGACGGCAGCTACCGACATAGCGTGTACTTCAGCGTGATCGATTCGGAGTGGCCCGAGGTCAAGGTGAAGCTGCAAAGCCGCCTGGCGGGCTAGAGCAAACCCTGTGAATCCGCTCTAGATGGAACACTTTTTCAGAAGGCGCTCCGGGGAGGAGCGACACGACAGATGATCAAGCTGCCCCTGTATCACATCGATGCCTTCACTGGCCGATTGTTCGCCGGCAATCCCGCCGCGGTGGTGCCGCTGGACGACTGGCTGCCCGACGCCGTGCTGCAGTCGATCGCCAGCGAGAACAACGTGTCGGAGACCGCCTTCTTCATCGCCCGCGGCGAGGAGTTCGAGCTGCGTTGGTTCACGCCGCGGCGCGAGGTCGATCTGTGCGGCCATGCCACCTTGGCCACCGGCTACGTCATCGTCACCTATCTGCAGCCGAAGCGGCAGAAGATGAAGTTCCACACCCGCTCCGGTCTGCTGACGGTCGAGCGCGACGGCGCCCGCTTCAATCTCGATTTCCCGGCCAAGCCGCCGCTGCCGGTCGATCAGGGATTGCGCGAGATGGTGGCCGAGGCGCTGGGCCAGACGCCGCTTGAGGTGCTGAAGGCGGACAAGCTGATGGCGGTGCTGCCCAGCTCCGCCGCCGTGCGTTCGGCGCGTCCCGACCTGGAGAAGGTGGCGGCGCTGGAAGGCAACGGGCTGATCATCACCGCGCCGGCCGGGGCGGGCGAGCGGCCGGCCGATTTCGTGTCGCGCTATTTCGCCCCGCATGTCGGCGTGCCGGAGGATCCGGTGACGGGCGCGGCGCATTGCCTGCTGACGCCGTACTGGGCCAGGCGGCTGAAGAAGAGCGCGCTGCACGCGCTGCAGGTCTCGGCGCGCGGCGGCGAGCTGTTCGTCACCCTCAAGGGCAGCCGCGTCATCATCTCCGGCCAGGCCGTGCCCTATCTCGAAGGGCAGATCCACGTGCCGGCCGCCCGCAGCGCCTGGCAGCAGGCGGCGAAGTAATCGTGAAAGGACAACCGCCGGCATCCCGTCCGGGCGCCGGCGGCTTCATTCCATGACCTCGAAAACGATCACCATCCAGCCGCCGCAAGGCGACGCCGACCTCGCCGCCGTCAAGGCCCTGTTCGGCGAGTACGCCGAATCGCTGGGCTTCAGCCTCGCCTTCCAGGGTTTCGACCAGGAGATGGCGAGCTTCCCCGCCAAATACGCGCCGCCCCAAGGCGGGCTGCTGCTGGCGATGGTCGACGGCGAGGCGGCCGGCGCGGTCGGCGTGTGGCAGCAGGCGCCGGGCATCTGCGAGATGAAGCGGCTTTATGTCAGACCGCAGTTTCGCGGCCTCGATCTCGGCCGCCGGCTGGCGGTCGCGGTGGTGGAAGAGGGACGGCGACTGGGATACCGCGCCATGCGGCTCGACACGCTGCGGACCATGGTCGCCGCCCGCGGCCTTTACGCCTCCATGGGTTTCGTCGAGGTGGAGCCCTACTACCACAACCCGATGGCCGAGGTGGTTTACATGGAGCTGCCCCTGCTGCCATTTCCGGCTACCCGTCAGGATGTGTGAATCCGAGACGCCGCCATCGGCGCGACGTTCGCATCAGGAACCCGGCCTCTGGCGTTGACGTTCGGCGAAGGGCGCGGCCCGATGTTCGGCAGGGGCAACGCAAATCGCACCGGCCATGGAGAATGACAATGGGCAACAGGGCGCTATTCATCAGGCACACCGCCAAGCCGGGCAGGCGTGACGACCTGCGGCGCGTGTGGGAGAAATATGTCCGGGATTACGTCGCCGGCAGCGACCGGCAGCCAGCCTATTTTTACTGTTACGACGACAGCGATCCCGACGCGATCGTCGTGTTCCAGTTGCACGCCGATGCCGATAGCGGCGACGAGTTCATGCGGCAGCCATGGTATGGCGACTACCAGAGGGAAACGGCGGAGCTTCTGGCGAAGCCATCGGAGTTCCGTACCGCAACACCGCAATGGGTGAAGGAATCGGCGGCCTGAACCGCCGACGGGGGCAACCTTTCCGGCGGCCCGCCAAGGCGCTCCTCTCCCCACTTCTTCGGCGTCCTGCTAGACTTGCTTCCCGCCGGTGTCGGCGGGCGGGGAGCGTATGGCGTCGCAGGAATACATCGACTACCTGAAGACCATCAACAACACCTTCTACGACCAGATCAAGGCCGCCGACCAGAAGGCGGCCTACATCCTCACCTTCATGTTCGTGCTGCTGATCTGGTCCTCCGACATGCGCCAGGTCTTCTTCTGGGCCAATGTCGACCGGGGCGTGTCGCTGCGCTGGGTGCTGGCGCTGCTGCAGGTGCTGTCGCTGGGCACCGCCCTGGTCTGCGCCATCCTGGTGCTGCTGCCGCGCGATGCGCGTGGCAGTGTCGCGCTGTACTGGAACGCCTGGCCGCAGGCGGGCAAGGTGCTCACCAAGGCGATGCAGGACAACGACCGCGATTTTCTGGTCGAGCAGTATCTCAGCAACGTCGCCAGCCTGTCCTCGATCTGCCGCAAGAAATATCGCATGGTGGGATTGTCGTTTCGCGCGCTGATCGCAGCTTTGGCCTGCCATGTCGCCACGTTGCTGCTAACCTGAGCCCGTCCGCCGCGTTCCCGTTCCTTCCGAGAGTTCAATGCAGCCCCGTTACTTCGAGGATTTCCGTCAGGGCGAGCGTTTCGTCAGCGCCGGCCTCACCATCACCGAAAGCGCCATCGTCGATTTCGCCCTGACCTGGGACCCGCAGCCCTTCCATATCGACAAGGAATTCGCCGCCCAATGGACCTATGGCGGGCTGATCGCCTCGGGCATGCATACGCTGTGCGCCACGCTGAAGCTGTGGCTGGCCACCGGCGTCTTCGCCCATTGCAGCCTGGGTTCGCCCGGCTTCGACAATACCCGCTTCCTGCGGCCGGTGCGGCCGGGCGACACCATCCATGTCGAGACCGAGATCGTCGAAATCCGCGGCTCCGAGACGCGCAAGGATCGCGGCCTGGCCCGGCTGCGCCAGGTCACCCGCAACCAGAAGGGCGAGGACGTGCTGGTGATGGAGACCGTCGTGTTCCTGAAACGGCGCCAGCCGCTGGCCTGAACTTCTGGCCTGATCCTCCCTGCCGCTGTCGCGTAACAGATCGCAACAAAATGCGCGTTGACGGACGCGGGGCCGCGGGTCTAGACAATCCGCGGGCCACGCTCCCCCACCGGAGCGCCGCTCTTCTGGAAGGGAGAGAGTTTAGATGAGCAAGCCGTCCGTCCGTCCGGCGTCGCCGGATTTTTCTTCCGGCCCCTGCGCCAAGCGCCCTGGCTGGACCCCCGGTGCCCTGAAAGACGCGACCGTCGGTCGCTCGCACCGTTCCAAGCCCGGCAAAGCCAAGCTGAAGGAAGTCATCGACCGCACCCGCAAGGTGCTGGGGATTCCCGACGCCTACCTGGTCGGCATCGTGCCGGCTTCCGATACCGGCGCCGTCGAAATGGCGCTGTGGTCGCTGCTGGGGCCGCGCGGCGTGGACATGCTGGCGTGGGAAAGCTTCGGCGAGGGCTGGGTCTCCGATGTGCAGAAGCAGCTCAAGCTGAAGGACGTGCGGGTGCTGAAGGCGCCCTACGGCGAATTGCCCGACCTGTCGCAGGTCGATCCGGCGCGCGACGTGGTCTTCACCTGGAACGGCACCACCTCCGGCGTCAAGGTGCCCAACGGCGACTGGATCAGCGATGCCCGCGAGGGCCTGACCATCTGCGACGCCACCTCGGCGGCCTTCGCCATGGATCTGCCCTGGGCCAAGCTCGATGTCGTGACCTGGTCGTGGCAGAAGGTGATGGGCGGGGAGGGCGCGCACGGCATGCTGGTGCTGAGCCCGCGCGCCGTCGAGCGGCTGCTGGGCTACAGCCCGCCCTGGCCGCTGCCCAAGATCGTCCGCCTGACCTCGGGCGGCAAGCTGATCGACGGCATCTTCAAGGGCGAGACCATCAACACCCCCTCCATGCTCTGCGTCGAGGACGCGATCGACGGGCTGAAATGGGGCGAGGAGATCGGCGGGCTGCAAGCGCTGATCGGCCGCTCGATGGCCAACTTCACCGTGCTGGAGAAATACGTCGAAGGGCGCCCCACCGTCGCCTTCCTGGCCAAGGACGCCGCCGCCCGTTCCAACACCTCGGTCTGCCTCTCCATCGTGGCGCCCTGGTTCCTGGCGCTGGACGGCAAGGCGCAGCTCGCCGCCGCCAAGCGCGTCGCCGATCTGCTGGAGAGCGAGGGCGTGGCCTACGACATCGCCCATTATCGCGACGCCCCGCCGGGCCTGCGCATCTGGTGCGGCGCCACGGTCGAGGCGCGCGACCTGGAAAACCTGCTGCCCTGGCTCGACTGGGCCCTGGCCGAGGTCGAAAGCGAACAGAAGCGGGCCGCCTGATCCGTCGGGCGGTTCCTCTCCCCCTTACTTCCTGTCATCTGAAAAGCTACGGAGCCTGTCATGGCCAAAGTGCTCATTTCCGACGAGCTGAGCCCGCGCGCGGTCGAAATCTTCCGCGAGCGCGGCATCGAGGTCGACGTCAAGCCCAACCTGCCGCCGGCCGAGCTGCGCGCCATCATCGGCGGCTATGACGGGCTGGCGGTGCGCTCCAACACCAAGGTCACGGCCGAGGTGCTGGCGGTGGCGCCGAGGCTGAAGGTGATCGGCCGCGCCGGCATCGGCGTCGACAACATCGACGTCAAGGCCGCCTCGGCCCGCGGCGTGGTGGTGATGAACACGCCGTTCGGCAATTCCATCACCACTGCCGAGCACGCCGTCGCCATGATGTTCGCGCTGGCGCGCCAGATCCCGCAGGCCGACCGCTCGACCCATGCCGGAAAGTGGGAGAAGTCGAAGTTCATGGGCGTGGAGCTGACCTCCAAGACCCTGGGCGTGGTTGGCTGCGGCAATATCGGCTCGATCGTCGCCGACCGGGCGCTGGGCCTGAAGATGAAGGTGGTGGCCTACGATCCGTTCCTGTCCAACGAGCGCGCCACCGATCTCGGCGTCGAGAAGGTGGAGCTGGACGAGCTGTTCGCCCGCGCCGATTTCATCACCCTGCACACGCCGCTGACCGACGGCACGCGCAACCTCATCAACAAGGACAGCATCGCCAAGATGCGCCGGGGCGTGTTCATCATCAACTGCGCCCGCGGCGGGCTGATCGTCGAGGAGGACCTGAAGGCGGCCCTCGATGCGGGCCAGGTCGGCGGCGCCGGGCTGGACGTGTTCCCGGTCGAGCCGGCCAAGCAGAACATCCTGTTCGACCATCCCAACGTGGTCTGCACGCCGCATCTGGGCGCCTCGACCACCGAGGCGCAGGAGAACGTCGCCCTGCAGGTGGCGGAGCAGATGTCCGACTTCCTGGTGTCGGGTGCGGTCATCAACGCGCTGAACATGCCGTCGATCAGCGCCGAGGACGCGCCCAAGCTGACGCCGTACCTGAAGCTGGCCGAGCAGCTCGGCTCCTTCGCCGGCCAGCTCACCGAGACCGGGCTGAAGGGCGTCACCGTCGAGTACGAGGGCCAGGTCGCCGAGCTGAACGTCAAGCCGCTGACCGCCACCATCCTGATGGGGCTGCTCAAGCCGCTGCTGGATTCGGTCAACATGGTCAACGCGCCGGTCATCGCCCGCGAGCGCGACATCGCCATCAGCGAGGTCAAGCACGAGCGGCCGTCCGACTACCAGACCATGATCCGGCTCACCGTCACCACCGACCGGCGCAGCCGCACCGTGGCCGGCACGCTGTTCGGCGGCAACCGTCCGCGCATCGTCGAGATCAAGGGCATTCCGATCGAGGCCGAGCTGGGTCCGCACATGCTCTACATCACCAACGAGGACAAGCCCGGCTTCATCGGCCGGCTGGGCCAGGTGCTGGGCGATGCCGGCATCAACATCGCCACTTTCCATCTCGGCCGCAACGAGGCCGGCGGCGACGCCATCGCCCTGCTGCAGATCGACCAGAAGATGAGCGACGAGGTGCTGGGCAAGGTGCAGTCCCTGCCGGCGGTGGTGCAGGCGGCGGCGTTGAGTTTCTGACCGCCGCGCGGGACAATCGCGGCATGGTCGATATTCTGATCTTCCGCTCTGCGGCCCGGGCCGATCTTCTGCATCGGCCCGAGCTGCGGCAGCGTTTCGCCGCCAACCTGCAATCCTTCCCCGTCGCGCCGCGCGAGCTGCACGGCAAGCTCAAGCGCGCCGCCGTGGCGCTGACTTTGGCGGCCGACGACAACGGCCAGTCCTGTTTCCTGCTCACCCGCCGCGCCTCCAAGCTGCGCGCCCATGCCGGGCAGTGGGCGCTGCCGGGCGGCCGGCTCGATCCGGGCGAGGACGCCATCGACGCCGCCCTGCGCGAGCTGGACGAGGAGATCGGCCTGATGGCCAACCGCCAGGACGTGCTGGGCCTGCTCGACGACTACGAGACCCGTTCCGGCTACGTCATCACCCCGGTGGTGGTGTGGTCGCCGGACAAGGCCCGCTTCCGGCCCAACGAGGACGAGGTCGAGTCCCTGCATCACGTGCCGCTGGCCGAGCTGGAGCGCGACGATGCGCCGGAAATCCTGCCGATCCCCGAATCGGATCGGCCCATCCTGCGCATGCCGATCGCCGACAACAGCATCAACACCCCGACCGCCGCCTTCCTCTACCAGTTCCGCGAAGTCTGCCTGCACGGGCGCGCCACGCGGGTCGACGGCTACGACCAGCCGGTCTTCGCCTGGCGCTAACGGTTTGAAATGGCGGGGTTTCTGTCCCCCGCATTATCCTTTGCCCCGCTGGGGCAAATTGGCTACCTAAGGGCCCCGGGAACAGGGGCGATCCGTCCATGAACGACAACGAGCACAAGGGCCTGCTGCCGGCCGGCCTGGGCGACATGCTGCCCCCGGAGGCCGCGCTGGAGGCCAGCGTCATCGAGCAGCTGATGGCGCGGCTGGCAGCCAATGGCTACGACCGGGTCAAGCCGCCTTTGATCGAGTTCGAGGAATCGCTGCTGGCCGGTGCCGGCCAGCAGATGGCGTCGCAGACCTTCCGCCTGATGGACCCGATCTCCCAGCGCATGCTGGGCGTGCGCGCCGATATGACCCTGCAGATCGCCCGCATTGCCGCCACTCGCCTGCGCGACGGGGGACGGCCACTGCGGCTGTCCTATGCCGGCCAGGTGCTGCGGGTGAAGGGCTCGCAGCTTCGCCCCGAACGGCAGTTTGCCCAGATCGGCGCCGAGCTGATCGGTACCGACTCCGCCGAAGCCGATGTCGAGGCGGTGCTGCTGTCGGCGCTGGCGCTGCGCTCGCTGGGCATCGAGACGCTGTCGGTCGACCTGAACCTGCCGACCCTGCTGGCCGCCGTCGGCTCGGGCACCGGCGTGGCGGACGACAAGTTTCCCAGGCTGCACGATGCGCTGGAGCGCAAGGACGAGGCGGGGGTGCGCGCGCTGCTGGCCGAGAGCAACCCGAAAGCCATGGAGCTGTTCGTGGCGCTGCTGCGCATGGTCGGCCCGGCCGACGCGGTGGTGGCGAAGATCGCCAATCTCGACCTGCCGGCGGCGGCGCGCGTCGAGGCGCGGCGCCTGGCCGATGTCGTCAAGCGCCTGCGCAATGCCGACCCCAAGCTGAAGCTGACCATCGATCCGGTCGAGTATCGCGGCTTCGAGTATCATACCGGCGTGTCCTTCACGCTCTTTGCGCTCGACGTGCGCGGCGAGCTGGGTCGCGGCGGCCGCTACGTGACGCGCGATGGCGAGGCTGCGACCGGCTTCACCCTCTATCTCGACACCATCCTGCAGGCGGTGAAGCCGCCGGCGGCGAAGCGCCGCCTGCTGCTGCCCGCCGCCACGCCGATCGCCGAGCGGCAGCGGTTGCAGAAGGAAGGCTTCGTCACCATCACCGCGCTGGATGGCGACGACATAAAAGCGGAAGCGCGGCGCATCGGCTGCAGCCATGCGCTGATCGCCGGCACCGTGGTTGCTTTGTCGCAATAGGGGCGCTGGCGCAATAGGAGAGAGACATGGCGAACGTGGCGGTCGTCGGCGCCCAGTGGGGCGACGAGGGCAAGGGCAAGATCGTGGACTGGCTGGCCGAGCGCGCCGACGTGGTGGTGCGCTTCCAGGGCGGCCACAATGCCGGCCATACGCTGGTGATCGGCAACAACACCTACAAGCTGGCGCTGCTGCCCTCGGGCATCGTGCGGCCGGGCAAGGTTTCGATCATCGGCTCCGGCGTCGTGGTCGATCCCTGGGCGCTGCTGGAAGAGATCGAGAAGGTGCGCAAGCAGGGCGTCGACGTCACGCCGGCCTCGCTGAAGCTGGCGGAGAACGCCACCCTGATCCTGCCGGTGCATCGCGAGCTGGACCGCGCCCGCGAGCAGACGCAGCGCATCGGCACCACCATGCGCGGCATCGGCCCGGCCTACGAGGACCGCGCCGGCCGCCGTGCGCTGCGCGCTGCCGACCTGGCCGACATCGATTCCTTGCAGGAGCGGGTGAAGATGCTGCTGGCGCACCACAACACGCTGCGCCGCGGCTTCGGGCTGGAGGAGCTGAAGCAGCAGGAGCTGGTCGACCAGTTGCGCGAGATCGCGCCCAAGATCCTGCCCTATGTCGACGCCACCTGGCGCACGCTCGACCAGCTGCGCAAGCAGGGCAAGCGCATCCTGTTCGAGGGCGCGCAGGCGGCCATGCTCGACGTCGACCACGGCACCTATCCCTACGTCACCTCGTCCAACACCCTGGCCGGCCATGCCGCCGCCGGCTCGGGCATCTCGCCCGCCGCCATCGGCTACGTGCTGGGCATCACCAAGGCCTACACCACGCGGGTCGGCGCCGGCCCGTTCCCGACCGAGCAGGACAACGAGATCGGCGAGACCTTGGGCCAGCGCGGCCATGAGTTCGGTACCAATACCGGGCGCAAGCGCCGCTGCGGCTGGTTCGACGCGGTGATGGTGCGCCAGGCGATCAAGTTCGGCGGCATCGACGGCATCGCGCTGACCAAGCTCGATGTGCTCGACGGCTTCGACGAACTGAAAATCTGCACCGCCTACAAGCTCGACGGCAAAACCATCGACTACCTGCCGGCCGCCACCGCGCTGCAGGCCCGGGTCGAGCCGGTCTACGAGACCATGAAGGGCTGGAGCGACACCACGCGCGGGGCGCGCTCCTATACGCAGCTTCCCGGCCAGGCCAACAAGTACGTGCGCCGCATCGAGGAGCTGATCGAGGCGCCGGTGACCTTGCTGTCGACCAGCCCGGACCGCGACGACACCATCCTGATCCGCGATCCGTTCAACGATTGATCGTTTGATTTCAAGCTCTTGGGTAGAGGGTAAGTTTTCTGCGGCTTTAAAATTGACAGTGTAAATTAACATTGTTAATTTATCGCCCATGCCGCGTATCCTCAGCGACGACGATGTCAGCGATTTCCGGGCCCGCCTGTGCGAGGCCGCCTTGCGCCGCTTCGAGCGGGAAGGGGAGGCGGGCATCTCGCTGCGCAAGCTGGCCGAGGATCTGGGCGTCAGCCCGACCACGCCTTACCGCTATTTCAGGGACAAGGGCGACATCATCGCCGCCTTGCGGGCTGAGGCTTTCGATCGCTTCTCCGAAGCGATGGAGCGGGCCTACGCCCAGGGCCAGGGCGCGCCGCTGCAGCGCGCGCATGCGGTGATGCTGGCCTATCTGGATTTCGTGCGCGCCGAACCGAAAGCCTATCGGCTGATGTTCGATTCCGCCTCGCAGGAGATGGACGACTATCCCGAACTGAAGCGGGCCTCGCTGCGCGCCAAGGCCACCATGTCGCGCCATATCGCGGGGCTGGTCGAGGCCGGGCTGCTGCCGGCGGATACCGACGCTGCGATGCTGGGCTTCGTGCTGTGGTCGCAGATCCACGGCGCGGCGATGCTGCATCTGGCCGGCAAGCTGGAAAGCCAGACGATGCTGGCCATCGTCGAGGAAGCCAACCGCCTGGCGCTGCGCGGGGCGGGGCTGAAGATCAAGGTCAAGGCAGAGGCCGCATAAGGCGGCTCCATAGCGAAGGAGGCAAGCATGAGTGCGCCGTTCCCGACCGACGAACCGTTCCTGCGCGGCAATTTCGCGCCGCTGCTGATGGAGGCCGACGCCTGGGACCTGCCGGTGATCGGCGAAATGCCGCGGGAACTCTCGGGCACGCTCTACCGCAACGGGCCCAATCCGCAATTCGCGCCGCGTGGCTTCTATCACTGGTTCGCCGGCGACGGCATGCTGCACGCGCTGCGGATCGCGAACGGCCGCGTGTCGTACCGCAATCGCTGGGTGCGCACGCCGAAATGGCGGATGGAGCACGAGGCCGGCAAGGCGCTCTATGGCGCCTTCGGCAATCCGATGTGGTCCGATCCCGTCACCTTCGGCAAGGACTCGACCACCGCCAACACCAATGTGGTGTGGCATGCCGGCAAGCTAATGGCGCTGGAGGAGGCGCATCTGCCGTTCGAGGTCGACGCCGAGACGCTGGCGCCCAAAGGCGACCAGACCTATGACGGCAAGCTTGCCACGCGCATGACTGCCCATCCCAAGATCGACCCCGAGACCGGCGAAATGGTGTGCTTCGCCTATTCGGCCACCGGCCGCTTCACCCCGACCGTGGCCTACTACACCATCGACCGCAACGGCACGCTGACCGATTATCAGGAGTTCGAGGCGCCCTATGTGGCGATGGTGCACGATTTCTGCGTCACCCGGGATTTCGTGCTGTTCCCGATCATGCCGCTGACCGGCAGCATCGAGCGGGCGATGAACCAGAAGCCGGCCTATGCCTGGGAGCCGGAGAAGGGCAACCGCATCGGCATCCTGCGCCGCGGCGACAAGGTCGAGAACATGCGCTGGTTCAGCGCCGACCCGTCCTATGTCTTCCATCCGATGAACGCTTGGAACGAGGGCAACAAAATCTTCGCCGACGTGATGGAGTATCCCGTCGCGCCACTGTTCCCCAATCCCGATGGCACGCCGATTCCGCAAAGCCGCGCCGTGGCGCGGCTGGTGCGCTGGAGCTTCGACCTCGACGGCAACAGCGACACCTACCAGCGGCAGGAGCTGGACGACACGCCGGGCGAGTTCCCGCGCTTCGACGAGCGCCGCGCCGGCCTGTCCTACCGCCACGGCTGGGTCACCGCCTACCGCCCTGGCCGGCAGGTCGGCCTGTTCGACGCGATCGGCCATATCGACCTGAAGACCGGCAGGCGCACTCTGCATTCGCTACCCGAAGGCGATGCCACGTCGGAAGCCGTGTTCGTGCCGCGCCATGCCGATGCGCCCGAAGGCGACGGCTTCCTGCTGGCGCTGGTGTGGCGCGGCGCGGAGAACCGCTCCGATCTCTGCGTCTTCGACGCCATGGATATTGGCAAGGGGCCGATCGCAACGGCGCAGCTGCCGACCCGCGTGCCCTTCGGCTTCCACGGCAACTGGCGCCAGCATTGATCAACGGCCCAGTATTGAGCAACGCAAGACTACCAACGCCCATCGAAAGCGGCCCTTGGCCGCTTTCGGCATTTGAGGGCCTCGCTGTCGATTGCATGCAAGGGTATTCAATCCGCCAGAACTTTTCTGGAGAAGGATCGTTTTCACGCGATACGCAACATTCATTCATTCAATTAATTGAATAAAAACTCTTTCTGCCCATCTAGTTAGTTCCCAATCAAAATTAACATGGACAGGCAGGATTGATGGATTCGATCACAATCGGCAAGGCATCTTCCAGGTTCTCGCGCGTTCCGGCAGCCGATCCGGCGCGGTTCGATCTCGACGATTTTTCCAGCCCGGCCCGGGCGAAGGAGTACGCGCAGTGCTTCGATCTGGCCGGAATCTGGCGGCCGCTGGACGTCGACGGGCTGGCGCCGGCCGAAACCGGCAAGGCCAGGCCGCCCATGGCATTCGACGAAAAACCCTTCGAGCCCGTTCAGGCCGACCTGTGCCGGCTGCACTGGCTCTGCACCAGCCGCAAGGCGCTGTCGGTTCTCGAATTCGGCAGCGGTTTCTCGACGGCGGCGATGGCGCATGCCATGCGCCTGCTGAGTGGCCGGTTCGGCGACTGGGCGCGCCGCAACACGCGCATCGAGAAGCCGTTCCACGTCCATGCCGTGGAAGAGGAGCCGCGCTTCGTCGATGTCACGCGTCGGCGGCTGGGGACCGATCTGGCGCCGTTCGCCACGGTCAGCCACAGCTCGGTCGAGGTCTATTGCCACGACAGCCGGCTGACGACCGTCTACACGCGGCTGCCCAATGTCGGGTCCGATCTCATCTATCTCGACGGTCCCTCGCAATACGCCGCCACGCAGGAGGTCTACGGCACTTCCTTCGCCAGCAGCGAACGCATGCCGATATCGTCCGATATCCTGCGCATCGAATTCTTCCTGGAGCCGGGTACGCTGATCGTGGTCGACGGGCGGACCGCCAATGCTCGCTTCCTGCGCAGCTACCTGAGGCGCAACTGGGTCTATCGCCACCTGCCGGAAGGCGACGTTCACCTGTTCGAGCTGCAGGAGGAACCGCTGGGCCGGCTCAATCAGACCAGGCTGGATTTCTGTCTTGGCGGCAACTGGCTCCTGCGCTGAGACAGCGTGCGATCGCATTCCGACCGGAACCCTGGCGATCTGGTCGGCTGGCCTGCCGGCCGCTTTGCTCTTCACATTAAAAAATAGAGCGCATTCACACGATCTGATGGAAGCGGAAACGCTTCCATCAGATCGTGATCCGCTCTAGCCTGCCGCACTTTCTCCTTTGGGGCAGATTCCGCATGAGCGTGAAAATCTATGGCGTGCTGCGTTCGCGTGCCTCGCGCAATGTCTGGCTGTGCGAAGAACTGGGCGTGGAATACGAGCTGGTGCCGGTGATCCAGGCCTATCGCCTGGCCGATCCGGCAGCACCCGATGCGCCGCTCAACACCCATTCGCCCGCCTTCCGCCGGATCAACCCGAACGGCCATGTCCCGACCGTGGATGACGAGGGGCTGGTGCTGCACGAATCGCTGGCGATCAACCTCTATCTCGCCAGGAAGCATGGCGGGGAACTGGCGCCGGCCGATCTGCGCGAGGAGGGGCTGGCCGGCATGTGGACCTTGTGGGCCGCCACCGAAGTCGAGCCGCATAGCGTCGCCATCGTGCGCAATCTCGGTACCGACCAGAAGGCGGTCGACGCGGCGGCCGCATTATTGCCGGGACCGTTCGCCGTGCTCGACGCGGCGCTGCAGGAAGGCGGCGGCTTTCTGGTCGGCGGCCGTTTCACCGTCGCCGATCTCAACGTCGCCGAGGTGGTCCGCTACGCTCAGCCGGTGTCCACGCTGTTCGAGGCCAGCCCGAACGTGGAGAAATGGCTGCAAGCCTGCCAGGCGCGGCCGGCGTTCAAAAAGATGATGGCCGACCGCCAGGCCGAGCCGGCTTGAAGCGCCCGCTGTCGCTTTGCCGGCGGAAGATCGGCACGTGGCAGGTCGGGCCGTTGGCATATATCCTCTCCCGGCAGATCGTGCGAATCTGCTTGGAGCATATCGGCAGGCGAAGCGGCCGCGCGGGGCCGGGGGATCGACATGACGCCAGCAGCGCGGCAATGGCAATTTGCGCCGGACCGGTTCGATTTCGCGATGCTGGGCGCGGACGACGAAAACGAAGAGCCCCAGCCGGTTGCCTTGCTGGCGGACAGCGACGAAACCGTCAGTCTTACGGTCGATCTGGCGGATGTCGAACGGTTGGCCTTCCTGGTCGTCCCCGCCCGCGCCGAGTGGAAACCGCGCCAGCATCTGCCGTGCGAGGAGACACTGCCACCGGTCATGACCGATATCCTCGCCACCGGCTTTGAACTGACGATCCGCAGCGACACGATGCTGAGCCTGTTCGTGAACCATGAGGATGGGCGGCTGGAACTGCTGATGGATCGCGATTTCGCGGCCGATTTCGCCGCCGAGTTCCGGGCCTTCGCCTGCATCGTCGAGGCGGAGCGCAAAGCCCGGCTGGAGAAGACGCGACGCGCCCAGGCCGCCCGGCTGCATTGATCGACGGGCCACGGCGGCGGACCGGCGCCGCCACGTGGAGAGATTTTCTCCGATCCTCGGTCCGCAGGGTCATAAGCACTACGAGCCTTGCGGCGACGGGGTGCTGACATCGGGCGATATGCGCGAAGCCTGAGACGGACAGGCCGGAACGAAAACGGCGGCCCGCAAGCCGCCGTTCCTCTGTTCGGCTGAGAGGAGAACTCAGGTTCGTGCGGCTTCCAGCGCCGACGTCGTCTGGCCGGCGATCTGGGCCGCCTGGTTGCGGATCGCCTTCTGCAGCTTCTCGAAGGCCCGCACCTCGATCTGGCGCACGCGCTCGCGGCTGATGCCGTATTCGTGGCTCAGATCCTCGAGCGTCTTGGGCTCGTCGATCAGCCGGCGCTGGGTCAGGATGTGGCGCTCGCGTTCGGTCAGCGACTTCATCGCCGTCTCCAGCATCGCCCGCCGCTGCGAGGATTCCTGCGCCTCGGCGTAGGTCGTCTCCTGGTCGTCGCGCTCGTCCACCAGCCAGTCCTGCCATTCGGACTCGCCGTCGATGCGCAGCGGCGCGTTGAGCGACTGGTCGGGGCCGGCCAGGCGGCGGTTCATCTGCACCACGTCGTCCTCGGTGACGCCCAGGGTGGTGGCGATCTTCTTCACCTTCTCCGGCGACAGGTCGCCGTCCTCGATGGCCTGCATCTGGCTCTTCAGCTTGCGCAGGTTGAAGAACAACTTCTTCTGCGCCGCCGTGGTGCCCATCTTCACCAGCGACCAGGAATGCAGGATGTATTCCTGGATCGAGGCGCGGATCCACCACATGGCGTAGGTCGCCAGACGGAAGCCGCGATCGGGCTCGAAACGCTTGACCGCCTGCATCATGCCGACATTGCCTTCGGAGATCAGTTCGCCGATCGGCAGGCCGTAGCCGCGATAGCCCATGGCGATCTTGGCGACCAGGCGCAGATGGGACGTGACCAGCTTGTGCGCGGCCTCGACGTCGTCGTGCTCGCGCCAGCGCTTGGCCAGCATGTATTCCTCCGCCGGTTCCAGCATCGGGAACTTGCGGATTTCCTGCAGGTAACGGGAAAGATTGCCCTCCGGACTCAGGGCAGGAATCGCCGGTAACGTGGCGGTACTCATACTGTCAGCCTCTCCTGTGTGTGGAGCCCCCTTGATGGGCGGCTTCCGGTTGAAGAGCCGGTGTGCACTCGTTTGTGCGAATGCGAACATACGGCTTTTCCCGACTGCCTGTCAATAAAACCTGACTTATTCGGTCGGGTAATTGCGGCAAATCTGGGACGGCTCACGGGCGGGACTGCAGAACCTCGATCAACTCTTTGAGATCGCTGGGCAAAGCGCTGGCGAACTGAAGTCGTTCCCCGCTTCTCGGATGGGCGAAACCCAGCCGATATGCATGCAACGCTTGACGCGGAAAGGCGTTCAAAACCGCCGCTTCTTCGGCCCAGCCTTTGGGCTTTTTTCGCGCCCGGCCGTAGAGCGGATCGCCGACCAGCGGATGGCCGCGGCTGGCCATATGGACCCGGACCTGATGGGTGCGGCCGGTCAGCAAGGTGCACTCGACCAGGCTGGCCAGGGGCGCGTCAGCAGGACCGAACCGCTCCAAGACGCGGTATTTAGTTGCCGCAACTTTGCCCCCCCGGGCCACGACGGCCATTTTCTTCCGGTTCAGCGGCGAGCGGCCGATATAGCCCTCGATCAGCCCGGCTGGTGGCGTCGGCGCGCCCCAGACCAGCGCCTGATAGGCGCGGTCGATGTCGTGACGGGCGAAGGCGGCCGACAGCGCCTGGTGCGTCTTGTCGTTCTTGGCCACCACCATCACCCCGGACGTGTCCTTGTCCAGCCGGTGCACGATGCCCGGCCGCTTCACCCCGCCAATGCCGGAGAGCGAGTCGCCGCAATGCGCCAATAGCGCATTGACCAAGGTGCGGTCGGGATTGCCCGGGGCGGGATGCACCACCAGCCCGGCCCGCTTGTCCAGCACCAGCAGATCGTCGTCCTCATGGAGAATGCTCAGCGCGATGGCCTGCGGCTGCGGCTCGGCCGGTGCTGCATCGGGCAGGACGATGTCGACGATCTCGCCCGGCTTGACCTTGCGCGAGGGCTCGCGTACGGGCTGCAGGTCGTCGCCCGTTCCGCGCGCCGCGGGCCCCAGGCTGACATGGCCCGCTTCGATCAGGGCCTTCAGGCGGCTGCGCGACATCCCGTCGATGGCCGGCCCCAGCCGTGCGGCGAGATAGCGGTCGAGGCGTTCGCCGGCATGCTCGGGCGCCACGACCAGGCGATGGCGCTGCGGAGCGGCCTGTGTTGTCATAGTTGGAGACTGGACCGAACCGATGCGTTTGCTCAAGACCCTGGTCATCGTGATGGGCGTCGTCCTGGTGGTGGGATTCGGCGCGCTGATCTACATCGTGGTGGGCCGGATCGCCACACCGCGCCAGGAACCGGCCCCCGTGGCAGTGGCGGTGCCGCCGGCCGCGCCGGAAGCCGCCGCCGGATCCGACGCGCCGGCCGAGACGCTGGCGGCGGGCGCGGCCCTGCCGCCGCATTTCACGCCCAGCTTCGGCGCGCAATCGCTGGTGCTGCCGGCGGGCGCGCGGGTCAGCGACTTCAGCGCCGGCGGCGACCGGCTGGTGCTGCGTCTGATCCTGCCCGACCACAGCCAGCAGCTCGCCGTGGTCGATCTCAACACCGGCGCGCTGATCGGCACGCTGAAGATCGAGAACGGCGATGGCGACACGCCCTCGGTGCTGACGCCGCTGCCCGGCGTCGAGGTGCCGCCCCGCAACCGCCAGGAGGGCCGCCGATGAATTTCTGCAGCGACAACACCGCCGGCGTGCATCCGCAGATCATGGAGGCGCTGGCGCGCGTCAATTCGATCCCCAACGTCATGCCCTACGGCAACGACGAGATCACGCGCGGGGTCGGCCGGCGGCTGAACGATATTTTCGAGCGCGAGGTCGAGTTCTTCGCCGTCGCCACCGGCACCTCGGCCAATTCGCTGGCGCTGGCGGCGCTGAGCCCGCCTTGGGGCGCGGTGTTCTGCCACGAGATGGCGCATGTGCAGCAGGACGAATGCGGTGCGCCCGAGTTCTTCACCGGCGGCGCCAAGCTGGTGCCGCTGGCGGGCGAGGCGGGCAGGCTGCAGGCGCAGGCGCTGGACCGGGCGCTGCAATCGGCCGGGGCAGGGGTGGTGCATCACGTGCAGCCCGCCGCCGTCAGCATCACCCAGGCCAGCGAATGCGGCACCGTCTATGGCGCCGGCGAGATCGGCGCCATCGCCGAAATCTGCCGCCGGCACAAGGTCGGCCTGCACATGGATGGCGCGCGCTTCGCCAATGCGCTGGTCGGGCTGAACGCCAGCCCGGCCGATCTCACCTGGCGCGCCGGCGTCGACGTGCTGAGCTTCGGCGCCACCAAGAACGGGGCGCTGGCGGCGGAGGCGATCGTGGTGTTCGACAAGGCGCTGGCGCAGAGCCTGCCGTTCCGCCGCAAGCGCGCCGGGCATCTTTTCTCCAAGATGCGGTTCCTGACCGCCCAGCTCGAGGCCTACCTGGCCGACGATCTGTGGCTGGAAAACGCCCGGCACAGCAATGAAATGGCGCGCCGCCTGGCGGAAGGCCTGCAGGCGCTGCCCGGGGTCCGCCTGCTCTATCCGGTGCAGGCCAACGAGGTTTTCCCCATCATGCCGGCGGCGATGAAAACCCGCCTCGAAGCTGCCGGATTCGGATTCTATGAGTGGCCGACCTCCGAAGCCCGTTCCGGCGAGATCGGCCTGCGCCTGGTGACTTCCTTCAGCACCGATCCGGCGCATGTCGAGAAGTTCGTCGCCGTGGCCGGCGCGGCGGCGCGAGGAGAGGCAGCGTAGTTCCGGGAGCGACGATGAGGTTTCTGGCCGGTCTGTTGGCGAGCGTTGTTTTTCTTGCCCTTGCAGCGGCGCCGGCGATGGCCGCGCCCGGCTTCGCCGATCCCTGGCCGGCGACGGCCGGCGGCGGCGAGAGCCTGGAGATCGACAGCTACAGCCCCTTCGTGCCCAGCGCCATCGGCCCCGACGCCACGCCGGCCAAGGCGAAGCTGACCTGGTACGCGCCAAAGCGGGCCGGCGCTTCGGGCAAGGCGCCGGCGGTGGTGCTGCTGCACGGGGCCGGCGGCGTCTCCTATGCGCGCGAGAACACCTATGCCGCGCAACTGGCGCAGATGGGCATCGGCGCGGTGGTGGTCGACGTGTTCGGCGCCCGCCGCGATCTGGCCACTAGCTTCATCGACCGGGTCATCAACATCACCGAGACCATGGCGCTGGCCGACGCCTATGCCACGCTGGCCTGGCTGAAGGCGCGGCCGGAGATCGATCCGGCGCGGGTGGCGCTGTGGGGCTTCTCCTATGGCGCCATGAGTTCGGTGTTCGCCGCCAACGCCGCCATCGCCGAACGGCTGGCCGGTCTTTACGGTCTGGGCAGCACGCGGTTTGCGGCCCATATCGGCTTCTACGGTCCCTGCATCACCGAGTTCGACGTCCCCCGCACGACCGGCGCGCCGCTGCTGCTGGCCTGGGGCAGCGGCGACGAGCTGATCGATCCCAGGCGCTGCGAGAGCCTGGCCGAGCAGCTACGCCGCGGCGGCTCGACCGTGCGCACCCAGGTTTTCGACGGTGCGGCGCACCAATGGGACGGCGGCTGGAGCGGTAACCGGCGCATCGGCCGCCAGCTCAACGACTGCCGTTTCCGCGTCAGCCGCGACCTGGAGGTGCGGTCGGGCATGCTGGGTGTGGGCATGAGCGATCCGACCACGCGCAAGGTGATGCTGGCGCTGTGCGTGGGATCGGAAGGCTACATCATCAACGCCGACGAGAAGGTGCGGGCGCTGTCCAACCGGCTGGTCGGCGAGTTCCTCAACGGCGTCTTCCGCCTCGCCAGGTTCTAGAGCAAATCACGACCTGACGGGATCGTGAGCGGTCCCGTCAGGCCGTGTTCGCTTGCGGCTGCTCTGCGACGGAACCGCGACTTCCTCGATACCGTTATCACAGCGAATGCCCGAATTCGGCGTCGGCGGTCTGCGCCATCGGCATTCTCAGCTTCAGGATCGAGGAGGGATCGAGTGCATCGTCGCGACCTGCTGGCGGGGGCGTTGCTGCTGCCCCTGGCCTTCGGCCCCGGGCGTCGTTTTGGCATTGCGCCGGCCATCGCTGCCGATCCGGCGCCGTTCGAGGCAGGTCGCGTCAGAGAGCTCGCCAAAGCCCTGGCGGCAAAACCCTGGCAGGCTCCGAAGGATACGCTGTCCGCCGCGCTGGCCCGGATCGGTTACGACGATTACCGTTCGCTGCGCTTCAGGCGCGACCAGGCCCTGTGGGCGCCGGAAAACCTGCCCTTCACCGCCCATTTCTTCCATCGCGGCTTTCTCTACAAGGAGCGGGTCGAGATTTTCGAGGTCGAGAACGGCGAGGCCAGGCCCATTGTCTATCGGCCGGAGATGTTCGACTTGAGCCGGTTCGGCGCGGTAGCCGACGGCGATCGCGGCTTTGCCGGCCTGCGCCTGCATGCGCCGATGAACCGGCCCGACTACCACGACGAGGTCGCCGTCTTCCTCGGCGCCAGCTACTTCCGCGCCGTCGGCAAGCATCACATATACGGCCTGTCGGCACGCGGCCTGGCGATCAAGACCGCCGAGCCGTCGGGCGAGGAATTCCCGCGCTTCACCTCGTTCTGGCTCGAGAAGCCGAAGCCGCAGGCCGGCAATATCGTGGTGCACGCCCTGCTGGACAGCCGCAGCACCACCGGCGCCTATCGTTTCACCATCCGGCCCGGCGAGGCGACCATCTTCGACGTTGAGGCCACGCTCTATCCGCGCGTCGAGATCGGGCAGGTCGGCATTGCGCCGCTGACCAGCATGTTCTTCTTCTCGCCCAGCGACCGCACCGGCATCGACGATTTCCGTCCTGCCGTCCACGACAGCGACGGGCTGTCGATCTGGACCGGCGGCGGCGAGCAGATCTGGCGGCCGCTCAGCAATCCCGCCCTGCTGCAGGTCAGCAACTTCATGGATGAAGATCCGCGCGGCTTCGGCCTGATGCAGCGCCAGCGCTCCTTTGCCGGTTTCCAGGACCTGGAAGCGCGCTACGAGCGCCGTCCCAGCCTGTGGATCGAGACCCTGGGCAAGTGGGGACGCGGCGGCGTGAACCTGATCGAGATACCGACCTCCGGCGAAATCCACGACAACATCGTCGCCTACTGGCGGCCGGAGAAACCGCTGGCGGCCGGCGCCGAGCATTCTTTCTCCTACCGCATGCACTGGTGCTGGGATGCGCCGTGGAAATCGGAGCTGGCGTCGATCACCGGCACGCGGATCGGCGCCTCGGCGGTGCAGAACAGGCGTCTTTTCGTGCTGGAGCTGGAGGGCGAGGGGTTGCGCGGCGATGCCGCCGACCGGCGCGGCAAGGTGGAAGCCAATGCCGGCAAGCTGCACAACATCGTCACCCAGCGCAACCCGATCAGCGGCGGCTGGCGGTTGAGCTTCGAACTGGAACCCGAGAACGCGCGCGTGGTCGAATTGCGGGCGCGGCTGATGGATGGCGAGCGGCCGGCCTCCGAGACCTGGCTCTATCGATGGACTCGCTGACCGGCGAGCGCGCCATGCCGGCCTTGCCCGCGCCGGCGCCGCTTGCCATGCCGCGGCAGAAACTGTGGTCCCATGCCGGCGGGCGCCGCCTGCGGTCGGGCGCCGGCACCATCGTCACACGCCTTCTCGTCATTGCCGGCGCGGTCGCGCTGACCGGCCTTGCCGCGTTCGAAATGTTCGAAGTGCTGAATGTCGGCGGTTTGACGACGCTGGAGCTGCTGGTGCTGTGGCTGTTCGTGGCGCTGTTCGCCTGGATTGCGCTGGCCTTCACCAGCGCGCTGGCCGGGTTCCTGGCGATCATTTTCTCGCGCGCCGACGCGGGCGAGCCGTCGCTGCCGCTGCGCGGGCGCACGGCGGTTGTGATGCCGGTCTACAACGAAAGCCCGGCCCGCTTCGCCGCCGCCATCGAAGCCATGGACGCCGGCCTGCAGCGGGCGGGGGCGGGCGGGAGCTTCCACTTCTTCATTCTCAGCGACACCACCGATCCCGATATCTGGATCGCCGAGGAGCAGGCCTTCCTGGCGCTGCGGACGCGCAGCGGCGGCGGGGAGCGGATCTTCTACCGCCATCGCCGCCACAATGTCGAGCGCAAGGCGGGCAATCTCGCCGACTGGGTCGCCGGCTTCGGCGGCGCCTACGATCACATGCTGGTGCTCGATGCCGACAGCGTCATGACGGCGCGCACCATGCTGCGCCTGGCGGCGGCCATGGAAGCCGATCCGCAGGCCGGGCTGGTGCAGACCCTGCCGGTGCTGGTGCGCGGCCGCACCCTGTTCGCCCGGCTGCAGCAGTTCGCCAGCCGCATCTATGGTCCGCTGATCGCCCGCGGCATCGCCGCCTGGCACGGCAAGGAAGGCAATTACTGGGGCCACAACGCCATCATCCGCACCCGCGCCTTCGCCGAGGCGGCCGGCTTGCCGGCGATCAGAGGACGCAAGCCGTTCGGCGGGCATGTGCTGAGCCACGATTTCGTCGAGGCCGCGTTGCTGCGCCGCGCCGGCTGGGCGGTGCGCATGGTCCCGGCCTGGGACGGCAGCTACGAGGAGGGCCCGCCGACCCTGACCGAGCTGGCGGTGCGCGACCGGCGCTGGTGCCAGGGCAATCTGCAGCACGCCGCCATCCTGCCGGCGCGCGGCCTGCACTGGGTCAGCCGCCTGCACCTGCTGATGGGCATCGGCTCCTACATCACCGCGCCGATGTGGTTCGCCTTTCTCTGCCTCGGCATCCTGATCGCCCTGCAGGCGCGCTTCATCCGGCCGGAATATTTTCCCGGCGGCTTCACCCTGTTCCCCGACTGGCCGGCGCAGGACCCGGTGCGCGCCATGTGGGTGTTCGGCGCCACCATGGGGCTGCTGGCGGCGCCCAAGCTGCTGGCGTTCATCGCCGCACTGTGCAGCGGTCCCGTCCGCCGCAACAGCGGCGGCGGCCTGCGCCTGTTCCTTGGCGTGCTGATCGAAACGGTGCTCACCGCGCTGCTGGCGCCGGTGACCATGCTCAGCCAGTCGGCCTCGGTGGTGTCGATCCTGAGCGGCCGCGACAGCGGCTGGCAGCCGCAGCGTCGCGAGGGCGGCGACTATCCCTTCGCCGCCATCGCCCGCGCCTACTGGCCGCACACCGCGATCGGCGTGGCTTTCGGCATCGCCTCCTACGCCGTGGCGCCGGCGCTGTTCCTGTGGATGTCGCCGGTGATCGCCGGCCTGACCCTGACCATCCCGCTCATCCTGCTGGTCAACAGCGAGCGGCTGGCGGCCGCGCTGGCGCGGCTGGGCCTGCTGCGCACGCCGGAGGAGTGGGCGCCGCCGGACGAACTGCGCCAGGCCGTCGAGCTGCGCCAGGTCTATCGCGACGCGATCGTTGCGGAGCGCGATGCGTTCGAGCGGCTGGCGCAGGACAAGGAGCTGTGGCAGGCGCATCTGCACATGCTGCCGCCGCCGCGCCGGCCGGGCCGCGATCCGGTCGACGTGCCGCTGCTGGTGGCGGCGGCCAAGATCGCCGAAGCCGACAGCCGCGAAACGGCGCTGGCCAGCCTGACGCGACCGGAAAAGCTGGCGGCTCTGGGCGATGCGCGCACGCTGCAGCAGTTGCTGGAACTGCGCCCGATGCCGCCGGCCGCGCCGTCGGTTCCGGCATAGGGCGGCGGATCAGGCCGGACGAGCCGGTCCGGCAACGGCTTGCCGGCGCTCCCGGGCCGGCCGAACGCCTGGGATCGGGTTTTTCTTGGCCCTTGATCGGCGTCCCGGCATGGACTATCTAGCGGGCTCTTGCGCCTCTGTCCCCATCGTCTAGAGGCCTAGGACGGCGCCCTCTCACGGCGCAAACCGGGGTTCGAATCCCCGTGGGGACGCCATAGGATTTCTAACCTACTGATCTACCAAGAAACCCCGGTTCTCCGGGGTGTTTCTTTGTCTTTCTGGTAGGATTTTAGAATCTACCAGAGGGGTTTGGATCGTATGCAGAAGTGGGCGCCAAAGGGCGCTTATCCGGGATTCACCAGGCGCCCTGAAAATGGTTCAAATTGGACCTTCCCAGGGACGTGCGGGAGACGTTCGGCCAACGCTTCGTTGTCGTTTCCTTGGGCACAGAGGATCGCAAGGTTGCCATCGAGAAATGGGCTCCACGCCATGCGGAGTGGCGATCCAAGATTAGGCAGGCACGGTCAGGCACCCTGCGGTCAATCGATGATCGGGCTGCATGGATCATTGCCACCGGTATCATCGAGTATGTCGAGTTCGACAGTCCCTCTCGATGTCTCCATTCGGTTGGACCCCTAACTCTGTCGGGATTGCCGAGATGGTTCAGGAGGACTTGGGCGAACGCGGATCAATCACGGATGACGATGGCTTTGTCTATCAGTTGGACGAACTAACACCCGCTGACAGGCAGGCGGTGGTTCTGGCTGTTCAGGAACAACTGTTTCGCCGCCTCAATGGGCGGGCATCCGTAGAACAGACAAAAGCAGCCGTAACGGCAACCGCAGCCAGGGCGATCAAGCCGGCTGATTCAAACGTGAAGTCGGCGACCGTCTATCTGATGGGTGCCTTCGGGACGTGGAAGGCGAACGCCGGGGCCAGGACGAAATCAGAGTTCGAGTTCAAGTCGGCCTGCGAGGATTTCATATCGGTGAATGGTGATCTGCCTTTGGTCGAAATCACCGAAGAACACTTCGTCACCTACAAAAAGCATCTGAACGAATCGAAATCCAAAAAGACGGGCAAGCCGCTCGCCCAAATGACCAAGAACAAACGAATGGGCGGGGTCAAAGCGGTCATTCAGGCGGCCATCGACAATGGGGATCTGAAAGTCCATCCCGGGGCCAACGTGGTCGTTGCGAAGGGTGCCAAATCCAAGTTGCGTGTGGACGGCCTGTTCGATGATGAAATCAAGTTGCTGTTCGATTCCCCCGTCCGTAAGCGCCGCCTATGGCCGGATCGCCGTTAAGGAAATGAAGAGGATTGTCGATCAGCTGGCATATAACGTACGGATAGGCCGGATTCACAGGATTGAGAGGAAGCGCAAACCCTTCCTCCAATCCTGATCCGCACTGGTGTCAAGCCATTGCCTTGGCGAGCATTTCTGTGCGGTCGCCAGTTTCATTTGCGTCAGGCCTCGTCAACGAAGACGTTTTCGCGCTTACGCGAGATCGTCGGCAGGCTCACCACGATGAGGGCAATCGCGGCAAATGCAAGAAACGTCGCGCTGATCGGCTGTTTCAGGAAAATCCATGGGTCGCCGTTCGAAAGTATCATCGCCCGGCGTAGATGTTCCTCGAGCATCGGTCCCAGTATAAAGCCGAGTATGAAGGGCGGCAGCTCGCAATCCAGCTTGACGAGAAAGTAGCCGATCAGTCCGAACACTGCGATCTGATAGACGCCGAAGGACGAATTGTTGACGCTGTACACTCCGATGCAGCAAAAGGCAATGATCGCCGGAAACATGATGGTGTAGGGAACTTTTAGCAGCTTCACCCAAATCGCGATGAGTGGAAGATTGAGGATAAGCAGCATGGAATTGCCGATCCACATGGAGGCAATCAGCCCCCAGAATAGATCGGGGTTGTTGGTCATGACATTCGGGCCGGGCGTGATTCCCTGAATGATCATCGCACCGACCATCAGAGCCATGACGGCGTTCGAAGGTATGCCGAGCGAAAGCATTGGAATGAAAGAGGTCTGCGCTCCAGCGTTGTTCGCCGCCTCAGGCGCAGTTACACCCTCGATAGCGCCCTTGCCGAACTGCGATGAGTTTTTGGAAACCTTCTTTTCCACGTTGTAGGCCAGAAAGGAAGAAAGAAGCGCGCCGCCGCCGGGCAGAATGCCAAGGAAGGAGCCGATAATTGTGCCCCGAATTGCCGGCGCGATCATGCGCCGAAAATCTTCGCGCGTCGGCCAAAGGCCAGTGACCTTGTTTAGAAGTGCCGCACGGGAACCCTCGGCTTCCAGATTGCGCAATATTTCTCCCAGACCAAACATCCCCACAGCGATCGCAACGAAGTCAATGCCATCGAGCAATTCGGAGGTTCCGAACGTGAAGCGCGGAGCTCCGGTGTAGATGTCGGTGCCTGTTAGGCCCAGAAGCAGGCCCAGGCAGATCATTGCCAGCGCCTTGATTACCGATCCCGACGCCAGGGCAATCGAAGAAATCAGGCCCACAGTCAACAGCGAGAAGTACTCGGCGGGACCGAAGTTCAGAGCCAGATCGGTGAGCGGTTGCGCCACCACGGCAATCAGAATGGTCGCCATGGTGCCGGCGAAAAAGGATCCCAAGCCGGCGGCGGCCAGAGCCGGACCGGCACGTCCCTGGCGTGCCATCTTGTAGCCGTCGATCGTCGTGACGGCCGAAGTCGACTCTCCGGGCAGATTGATCAGAATCGCCGTCGTGGAGCCACCATACTGCGAGCCATAGTAGATTCCGGCCAGCATCACCAAGGAGGCGATAGGCGACAGGCTGAAAGTAATGGGCAGCAGCATGGCGATTGTCGCCAGAGGACCGATGCCGGGCAGCACGCCGATGACGGTCCCGAGAAGCGCTCCGATGAAGCAATAAAGCACGTTCTCCGGCAGCAATGCGACCGAGAAGCCGTGCATCAGGTTTTGAATGAGGTCCATCGTCCAGTCTCACATACCAAACCAGGAGCCGAAGACCCGGACCGGCAGACCGATGCCGTAATTGAAGACGAGAACGCAGAAAGCGGCGATGCCGGAGCTGACGATCAGGGCATTCACGACCTTGATCTTGCGGCTGGCGAAACCGGCCAACAGCGATGTCATAAAGACCGCCGGCAGCATTCCGATCTGGTCGAGAAAGGTAGCGAAGAAGGCGATAGCGACGATCAACATGACGCCGGCTCGCCATGGTATTGCCCCTAGCAATGAACTGCTGCGCAGGACAAAGCTTCGGATCACGAGTATCGCACCGAAGAAGATCAGCAGACCGGACAGGATGACGGGGAAATAGCCCGGTCCCATGTTCAGGGCCTGTCCGATCGGTAGAGTCTTCAGCGCGTATATCAAATATCCGGCGCCAGCACCGATGAAGAACGCGCCGGAGCCGAGATCTTTCCGACCAAGGTTCATTTTTGTTTCCCCCTTCGAGAATTCCGGCGTTCTGTTGCCTGGACTAATGGTCGACCCGGTGCGGACGGCTGCAGCTATGCCATCGTTTCCCGGTAACACGCAGTACGCCAACGACCCTGCATCGACCCCGCAGATATCCCTTTGCACGCGCGAACGTCATCATGCCTGCTGGCACCGCCGTCGCGATGCTATGGGCTATGGATATCGCAAGCGGCATCGTCACACGCGATACCGTATTCTTGTCCTGATTCAGTCAGCAATTTGCATGCCAGAACGCGGCTGACTTTCCATTGGGGGACGATCGCAAGATCCGCCGGCGGTCTATCCGACTCGTCGCGCCAAGTTCTCCGCCGTTTGCTATCATTCAGTTCCCAAGCTTTTGGAAACGGTCCAGCTATGAAAAAGGCCTCAATGCGCCCAATAGCTGGAAAACCGACGTGACGGGCCGGGTCGATCCGTTTATTTTGTAAACGACCGGGTACACAACTGGCCGTGACTTAAACAAAAATATCAAAAGAGGGAGAGAATGTTGAACGGGACGGTGGCATGGCAGCGGCCAGGTCTCGAACGAGACCCTGATTTGGATATTTCGTTCACCGAAGTGCTCAACTCGATTCACGATGCCGTGGTCGTGGTGGATCACGCCGGCATCATTATTTTCGTCAATCCAGCCTATAGCCGCGTGATGAATATTCCCGCCGCCGATGCCCTGGGCCGGCACATGCAGGAAGTCACGCCGAATGCCCATACGCTCCAGGTTCTGCAAACCGGCAAGCCGCTGCTCTTCGACGCGCATTTTTCCAAGGAGCTGGGAATCGATGTCGTGATGTCGGCCACTCCGATCGTGAAAAACGGCCGGCTGGTCGGAGCCGTCACCATATTCCGGACTTCGCGGGAGATGATCGAACTCTACTCGGCCTATCGACGCGCCCATGGCCTAGCCGACTACTACCGGAATAGGCTGCTCAAGGAATCGAACGAGCATACGGACGGCTTCGAGCATATCGTGGGCCGCTACGGCGCCTTAGAGCCCATCGTGCGGATGGCGGCGCGGGTGGCGGAAACCGATGCGACCGTTCTGGTCACCGGCGAGAACGGCGTCGGCAAGGATGTGCTATGCCAGGCCATACACTATTCGAGCAGCCGG
Organism: Alphaproteobacteria bacterium; assembly: GCA_037190765.1. Classification (GTDB taxonomy): domain Bacteria; phylum Pseudomonadota; class Alphaproteobacteria; order Reyranellales; family JAQSWP01; genus JAQSWP01. Next base: position 14,318 of record JBBCJW010000037.1, on the reverse strand, counting down.
CGGAACAAGCCTTTCATCATCGTGAACTGCGCCGCTATTCCGGATTCGCTGCTGGAGAGCGAGCTGTTTGGCTACGACCAGGGTTCGTTCACCGGCGCGGCGCGGGGCGGCAAGCTGGGTAAGTTCGAGTTGGCCGACGGCGGCACCATTTTTCTCGATGAGATAGGCGACACGAGTTTGTCGATGCAGGCCAAGCTGCTGAGAACCCTGCAGAATGGCGAGGTCAACAGGATAGGCAGCAAGAAGGTGATCCACGTCAATGTGCGGGTGCTGGCGGCGACCAACAAGAACCTGGAGGATCTGGTCGCCAAGGGCCTGTTCCGCGAGGATCTCTTCTATCGCATCAACGTCTTTCCCCTGGAGATTCCTCCGCTGCGAGAGCGGACCGAGGATATCCAGGAGCTGGCGGCGTTTTTCCTGGAAGATCTCAACGTCGTCTATGGCAAGCGGCTTTCTCTTTCGGACGAAGCGTTCCGTCTGCTTGAGAGATACGACTGGCCGGGCAATGTCCGGGAACTGCGCAACGTGATCGAGCGGATTGTCATCATGTGTGACGACGACGTCATCCTGCCTGAACATGTGAAGGCAATAGGGTTGCGGCAAAAGGCCCAGGAGACTGACGAGCAGGGCGAGCTGCGGAAGGAAGTGCGGAAGGTCGAGAAGCGATCCTATCAAGTGGCTCTGACGGCCACGGCGGGCAACAGATCGAAGGCCATGAAGAAGCTGGGCGTCAGCCGGCGGACCTTCTACAAGAAACTGCGAGAGTTTGATCTGCTTTAGGCGGAAGAGGGGAGCGCGACGAGCAGCCTGACGGCATGACGCGCTTTCATTCCCGCAATGATTCCGCAGCGTCGCGCCACGGAATTGGCATGGGAGATCTCGCCATCGTCGAGACTTGACCGCGCATCTCCGATCCGCGCCGAATCCGAGGCAACCGTGAAAGCGGCAATGCCCCTGCGGTCCAGAACGTTCAGGCGACCTATGCCGGCCTGATCGCAGCCGACGCCGGCATCGTTGAAGGCGGCGGCAAAGGCATCGATGCGCAGGGCTGAGGCCGAATCGTCGCCGACGAGACCTCCATGCGAACCGGTAACGATGATCTGGCCGGCATCGCCGGCTTCGACCAAAGCCGCGGAATCTATCAAAATGATCCGGCGCCCGCCGGCGAGAGCAAGTTCGCTGCGCGACTCGCGACTCGGCGAAACGTTGTGCCGGACCGGCACCGGCGCCGCCCTGAGCCGGTCTGCCGCTTCCTTGCAGGCCATGCCTAGCTCCACGCCCAGCAGGCTGGCGGCGGGGTTGACGTGGCTGATGCGGCCACGCCGCGCCATGTCGCTACTGTCGCCAATACGGCAAGTGCTGAAGGATACCGTGGCCGCCGGAAGCCTAAAATCCTGCAGATAAGCGATGCCAGAGATGCCCGCTCTTTCCTTGCCCACGCCGGCATCGTTGAAGATCACAGCAGCGAGAGGAAGCTTTACGGCCAGGTAGGCGGGATAGATGCCGCCATGAGAGCCGCAAACCAGAACGCTGTCCGTGGCGCCGGCCGGCAGCTTGGTTATGCTGTCGGCGAACAGGATATCGGCAGGCATCGGGTGGAGCCCCTGAAGTTTCGCTTAGCCTGTCAGCGCCGCCGGCCGCTGCTCCCCCAGCATCTCCCTCGCTGCGGCGACGATGGTTGCGGCGTTGATGCGCCAGGACGATTCGAGAGCCGAAGAGAAGGGGATAGGCATCCTGGGCGCGCCAAGCCGCTGGATTTGCCGCAGACGATGACCGAACTGGCTGTGTAGCGTGGCATAGAGCTCGGCACCAAAACCGCCGGTCTCGGGCGCTTCATGCGCAATAAGCACATTGCCGGTCTTCTCAACCGACTTCCTGACGCCGGCAAAGTCCCAGGGCCACAATGTGCGAAGATCGACAACTTCGGCCGAGATACCATGCGTGCCGGCGAGCACGGCTGCCGCCGCCACGGCTTGGTGGACCATTTCAGACCAGGCTACGATCGTGAGATCGCTTCCTTCATGCGCGATGCGGCAGACGCCGATGGGAGTGACCGCATCGGGATCATCCGAAACCTCGCCCTCCAGCCGCCATAGCGCCTTGTGCTCCATGTAGATCACCGGATCGTCACAGCGTATGGCGGCCTTGAGCAGGCCCTTGTTGTCTTGCGGTGTCGCCGGTGCGATGACCACCAGACCTGGGGTATGCACCCAGAAGGCTTCCGTGCAGTTGGAGTGCTGGGCTGCGCTTGCCAATGGAATGCCCGTCGGCATGCGCATCACCAGCGGGATGCGCGATTGCCCGCCCAGCATGTAGCGCGCCTTGGCGGCTTGGTTGACGATTTCATCGACCGCACATAGGGCGAAATCGGCCATGCGCAGGTCAACGATGGGCCGCGTGCCCGCCATGGCGGCGCCTACGCCGGCCCCTCCGATCGCCGCTTCGGAAATGGCGGTGCCGACGACGCGCGGGCCGTATTTCTCGTGCAACCCTGCGTACTGGCCGAATAGACCACCATTGGCGACATCCTCTCCGAATACCCAGACCGTCGGATCGCGGTCCAGCTCTTCGATGACGGCCCGTCTGGAAGCCTCGAGGTAGCTCATCCTGGTCATCGTGGGCCTCCCATGTCCTGAACATCGGAAAAAGCGGCGGCGAGGTCGGGCCAGGGTGCCTGTTCGGCGGCCTTCACGGCATTATCGATCTCGGCCTCGATCTGCTTTTCGATCGCGGTTAGCGTCTCGACATGAATGCCGAACTCGATCAATTTGCGGGCGCAGCGGCCGATCGGTTCTTCGGCGAGGCGATTCTCGAATTCGCTTGCCAGCCGATCTATCGGCCTCGTATCGCCTACGGTGTGGGTCTGCAGGCGATAGGTCAGCGCGTGCAGCAGGAAGGGGCCCTTGCCAGCGCGTATCCTGGCAACCAGATCGCCTGCAACGGCATCGACAGCGATCACGTCGTTGCCGTCCACCGCCACCCCCGGCACTCCAATGCCTTCGGCGCGGGCGACGGCGCCAGCGCCAGCAGTGACGCGCCTGGTTCGCGTGCCCGAGGAAAACTGGTTGTCCTCGCAGACGAAGAGGATGGGCAGATCGTATACGCGTGCCCAGTTCAAACCCTCCAAGAACGGGCCACGGTTTATCGCCCCGTCGCCAAAGAAACAAACGACGATTCTGTCGTCGCCGCGGATCAGCGAGGCATGTGCGGCGCCGACAGCAATGGAAATGCCGGCTCCGACCACGCCGTTCGCACCGAAGATGCCCAGCGAGAAATCGGCCACATGCATCGAGCCACCCTTGCCGCCGCAAAGCCCGGAGGCGCGGCCGTGAAGCTCGCTCAGCATGGCCGAAGGTGACGCCCCTTTCGCAAGCACATGGGCATGCCCGCGATGGGTGCTGGTGATGATATCCGCTTTGCGGAGATGGGCGCAGATCCCGGTCGCAACCGCCTCCTGTCCGATCGAGGTATGCACCGGTCCCATGAGAATGCCTTTTTGGCGCGCTTTCGCCGCAGCCTCGTCGAATTTCCTGATTTTCAGCATTTCGCGGAACAGGTAGGCATACCGCTCCGTCGCTTTTGCCTTTTCAGCGATCAATGATACCTCCGCTCGTGAAAGGTGCGGCCAGGAACCGCGATCAGGCTATCCTGTCGCCCTTCTTTATCTTCTGCGTGCGGTTGTCCACGCCAGGCAGCATCCTGGCCGGGTCGCGGGTGACCGCGATGTCAAGAACGGTTGGCGCGTCCCTGTTGGCGAGAGCTTGGCGAATGGCGCCTGCGAGATCGCCCGGCCGTTCCACCCGGATGCCGTGGCATCCCATTGCCCGGGCGATGGCGGCATAGTCCATTTCGATCAGATCCGCGGACTGGTAGCGCCCGTCCATCATGGCGTGCTGCAATGCCTTGACGTAGCCCGAGGCCGCGTTATTGACGATGACGATGACCGGATTGATCCTGGCGCGACGTGCGGTTTCCAGCTCCCCCAGCGTCATGTTGAAGCCGCCGTCGCCAGTAACGGCGACGACCGTACTCTCAGGGGCGGCCAGCTTGGCGCCGATCGCCGCCGGAAGACCATATCCGATCGACGCGAAGCCGCGGTCAGGGAGATAGGTGCGGCCCGCTTTCCTAGTGTTCCAGAGTAGCCCGGTCCAGTGCGAGGCGAAGCCGCCATCGGCAATCAACAGGCCGTCCTCCGGCATGAGGGCTTGCAACTCGGCAATCAGGCGTTCCATCCTGATCGGCACCTCATCCGATCCCAGGCGGGAAGCAACGTTCCTTTCCCATTCCCGCATGCGCGTCCGCACTCCAGCCGCCCATTGCTTCCGCTCCTCTGCATGGAGCGGGGCGGCATTGGACAACGCCACTCCCAAATCCTCCAGGCCGGATCTCAGGTCACCGGCCAACGCCACGTCGGTCCGCATCGTGCGGCCGATTTCCTCGGGCCAGATTTCAATGTGGATGACGGGAATGGGGACGGCAGGAAGCTGGAACCGCTTGGTGGCGATCTCGCCCATCTTGCAGCCTGCGACGATGAGAAGATCAGCTTCGTCGATCAGGTCATTGGCGATCCTGGAGTAGCGTCCGAAGAGGCCGGCATTGAGCGGATGCGCACAGGCGATACCGCCTTTGCCCGACATGGTGTGCGCGATCGGGATCGAGAGCTGTTCCGCCAACCACGCCAACGCCTCATAAGCCGCCGAAAGATGAACGCCGCCGCCGACCAGCAGCATGGGGCGGCGGGAGCGGCCAATCAGATCGGCCGCCCTTGCCACATCCCGCGCGCCGGGGCGGGTGCGTCGGGCGGGAACAAAAAGCGTGTCCGTATCGACCCAGAAATCGGCCGCGGAGAACTCATGTTCGGCATGGGCGACGTCTTCTGGGATGTCGAGCACAACCGCGCCGGGCCGGCCCGAGGTCGCGATCGTGAAGGCGCGCCGCATCAACTCGGGAATCCGGGCCGGCAGTTCGATGCGGATGAGTTCCTTCACCGCAGGACGGAGGATTTCGACCTGCCTGGCTTCTTGAGTCATGTTCTTCCACGAATGACCGCGATGGGTGTCGCCAACGACGGCGACGACGGGAATGCCGGCATTCGTGGATTCTATGAGGGCTGTCACCAGATTGGTTGCGCCAGGGCCAAGCGTACCGTCGCAAAAGCCGATCTGGTTGGTCACCCGGGCATAGGCATCGGCGGCGAAGGCGCCGGTTCGCTCGTCGTTGATGAGATGATGCGGCAGCTTCAGACGGCTGGCAGCGTCATAGAGAGGCAGGAGTTGAAAGCCGCCCATGCCGAACATGGCGCGCACGCCGGTCAAGCTTATCATCTCGGCAATTGCTTGGCCTCCGGACATCAGTCCTGCCCGATTTGCGCCGCTGTTCATCCGCTTCTCCGTGATCGCGACCGTCGGCCGGACTCCGCTGCCGCAGCGGCGGAGTCCGGACGGTCGAATTGCGCAACTGCCGCTTACTTCTTTTCCACGCCGGCGTCCTGCAGCAGTTTGCCGTAGGTCTCGATGTCCTTGTGGGTAATGGCGACGAGCTCTTCTGCCGTACTACCGACCACCGTGACGCCACGCGATTCCAGCGCTGCCTTGAGAGTGGGCGAGTCCGTTGCTTTTCGTGTGAATTCTTCGAGTTTCTTCACGATGGCCGGCGGCGTTTTCGCCGGCAGATACATGTTGAAAGCTACGGTGATGTCGAAGCCGGGCAGGCCCGATTCGGAAACCGTCGGGACGTCTGGCGCCAGCGGTATCCGTTCCGTCGAGGAGATCGCCAACAATCGGCCGCGGCCGTCCCGTCCCAGTTCTACGGCTTCGGCCGGGCTGAAGAAGTACGCCATGACGCGGCCGGCGATGAGGTCGGTCAGACCCATCGACGCATTGACGTAGGGGACCTGGCGGATGTCGATATCGGCCATTTTCTTAAGCTGTTCGGTCGCCAGATGGCTGACCGAACCGATGCCCGTATGCGCGAAAACGACCTTTCCCGGGTTCGCTTTCGCATGGGCGATCAGGCCTTGCAGATCGGTAAAAGGAGCATTCGGGTTGGCGACGAGAATAAGCCCGTACTTCATGACCTGGCTTACCGGCACCAGATCCTTGATGGGATCGTAGCCGAGGTTGCTGTTTATCGCCGGCAGAATGGCGACAACGCCGTTCGAGGCCAGCAGCATAGTGTAGCCATCCGGCGCGGACCGAACCAGTTTCGCGGTGCCGATGCCGCCGGCCGCGCCGCCAATGTTCTGCGCCACGACGGTCACTCCCATAACGTCGGCAAGAGCCCTGCCGATAAAGCGGGACGTCGTGTCGACGCTTGCGCCGGCCGGAACGGGAATGATGAAATCTATCGACCGGCTGGGATAATTGTCGTCCCCGGCCCGCGCCGGACCGAAGGCGAGACCCGTCAGCAAGGTCAGGCCGATCAGGCAGGCCCTGCGGATGGCACCGCCTGCACGGGCGGCTGTGATGAGGCGATCGAGCGTTTCCATTGTGTCTCCTTGTTTTGCTGTTGTCTTGGTTTCCGGTTCATGCCGGCCAATGCTTCTCGACTACTTCCAACGCCCTTCTTGCCGGAGGCCAACCGCCATACATCGCCATGGTGAGAATCGCTTCCTGCACCTCCCGCCGGCTGCAGCCGATATTCTTGGCGGCGGTCAGCCAAGTCTTCACCATGTCCAGTTGATTGGTGACAGTGGACATGGCGATCACGCAGAGAACTTTTTCCCTTTTGGTGAGGCTGGATTTTTCCTCAAGCAGATAGCCGTAGACCCAGCAGACGAGCTGCTCGATCAGATCGTCGTTGGGATCCAGGAGCGGAGTCCCCGCGAAGTCGCCTTGCGAATTCCCAAACAGTTCCTTCGCAGCGGCCTTTGCCGCATCAAACACCTGCAAATCGCTCATGTCCGTCCTCTGGCCTGCGTGTCGAATACCAATCGTGTGCTAGGCGCCGGCATGCTTGGCGCCCGGGTTGGCGCGACGCTTCTCGAAAACGTCGTCGAAAACCAGGACGGAGCCGCGGGACGTTGGAAAGCCGCCAACATGCGCCACCAACATGCCCATTTCCTTGATTTCGTCCTCGGTCCAGCCGAGATTCAGGCAGGCATTGGTCCAGATACGAATGACGCCTTCGCGCTGCAGCACGCACAGGCAGGCCAGAACCAGGATCGCTCTGGTTTTCAGGTCCAGGCCAGGGCGGCCAAATATCTGGCCGAAGATGTAAGTCGTGCTTCTCTTGTCGTGTTTCTCCCCATAGCCGGCCTTGGGACCATAAAGCGGCCAGTCTCCGAACATCCGATGTTGGATGTTCGTCATCGCCTCGTTGAAGAATTCTTCAGAGAACCCTTCTTCGCTGAGGCGGCGCGCCGTCACGTATGAATTCGATGAATCTGAATCAGGCATTTCGCGTTCCTACTGACATGTACACCGATGCGCCATTCGCTGCAGATGCTGGTGCAAGAGCCATGCCATGCGAGGATGCTGGAAATATGCGCCGTATTCCGCCGTCGGCCCCGAAACTGTGTATACGGGCGCAATCGAACTGGCTCTTCGGTAAACATTCTTTACTTTAGGCAGCGAGCCGGACCAGTGATGTGTCCGGAGCGGACCAGGATCAGGTGGGAGGTTTGCGCTTCCGCCGGATTCTGCGAACCTGTTCTGCTCTTTAACGTTTAGAACAAAGTCACAAGTTTTGACGAAATGGCGCGTGCTTCCGTCAAAACCTGATTTTCTCCACTGCGCGTCGAACGAAGCGGTTCAGCCAGCGATGAAGGACATTCATCGGACCGTGCTTTCCGGGAGCCATGGCGGCCGCCGCCGGATCCAGCGTGTTCTTCAGGTTGCGGGTGAACTCGTCCGCGACCCGGGACAGGACCGGCTGCGCCAGTCCGGTCAGCATCACCGCCATAGGGCCGGTCGGTTCGGCGTTGAACTGCAGCAGCATACGGGTAGACTGTGTGTTCGCGTCGCTCGCGAAGGTTCTGAAGATGCCGGCGCCGTGGAATGGCTCGACCCGACCTTTGAGTTCGAACGCCACCGTGTGCGGCGGCAGCCATTGCGTCACATTCACGTCGATGACCACCGGCCGTTTGAACGGCCCGAGATTCACGAGCACCGTCCAGACGGAATTGTTGTCTTCCAGCTCCTCGTGCGATATGTAGCCCGGCAGTTGCCGAGCCCAGTTGCCCATGTCGCCGACGAAGTCCCAGACTTCCGCCTGGCTTCTGCCGACAACGATCTCTCTTGCTTCGCTGAGCATGTTGCCGGTCTTCCTATATGGAACGGCCGGCGATCGCATTGCCTGCGATATAGCCCCAGGTCAGGGCCGGACCCAGGGTGGAGCCGACGCCGAAATAGCTCGGTCCCGACAGGCTGGCGGCAACGTTTCCGGCGGCAAAAAGCCCTGCGATCGGCTTGCCGCGTATGTCGAGCACCTGCGCCTGATCGTCGGTGCGTGGACCGCCCTTGGTGCCCAGCGTGCCGGCCACGATCGGCAGAGCGTAGAAAGGGCCTTTCTCTATGGAGCCGAGATTGGGATGCGATGCTTCATGATCGCCCTGGTACCGGTCGAAAGCACTCTCGCCGCGCGCAAAATCGGCATCCCTGCCGGCTGCGACGAAGCCGTTCCATCGCGTCACAGTTTCTTGCAGGCCTGCGGCATCAACACCGATGAGAGCTGCCAGTTCCTGCAGCGAATCCGCCTTCACCAGCCAGTTGGGATCGGGATCCTTGGGCGTGACGGTTCCGACCACATACTTGTCTCTGTACTGGCTGTCGAACACCGCCCAGGCGGGAGAATTCCTGTAGGCCGGGCCGTTGGCGTCGAATTCGTAGAACGCCTTGCCGATGGAATTGTAGTTAGCCGCTTCATTGACGAACCGGCGCCCTCTGCCATTGACCCAGATCACATGGGGGCCGCTCCGCTCGGCCTTTATGCCCCGGGCCAGCGGTTGTTCCTCGTAGGTTTCGCCGGGAATGACGATCGATGGGTAGTTCCAGACTTCGCTCATGTTCGCTACATCGGCTCCCATCTCAAGTGCCATGATCAGGCCATCGCCCTCATTGAAGGGCGGACTGTTAGGTCGGTCGATGCGGCCGGGAAGGTATTTGGCGCAAAGCGCGGTGTTCCACTCGAACCCTGCCGTCGCCAGAACGACGCCTCTGCGGCAATGGACGGTTTTCTCCCGGCTTTCATGTAAGTACGAGATCGAAGAAATCCGGCCGTTTTCCTTGTGCAGGCTCCGGGCGCGGGCTGACAGGCGTATTGCGATCCCGCGTTGTAGGACGCCGGCGAGCAGACCGCCGGCCAATGCCTGGCCCATGGTGACGATCCCCTGCCTCATGCGATCCAGGACGAGCTGCTGCGGTATGTTCCAGGGCTTGTAGAAAGCCTGGTAGGTCTGGAACACTTCCTGGAGCGTCACGGGAAAAGCCAGGGCGCTGGGAGGGCGAAGCTTTTCCTTCCATTCGCCCAGCACATTGGTGTCGAAGGGCGCCGGCTCTATGGAACGGCCGGAAAGCATGGCTCCGGGCCGCTCGGGATGGTAGTCCGGCGTTTCCAGCGCGGCGAAGACGAGCGGCGTGCCGCTCTCGATGTAATGGATGGCGGCTGCCGCCGTATCGACAAATTTGTCGATCAGCGCGGCTTCCACTCTGCCCATGGTCAGGGCTTTGCAGTAAGCAGCGGCGATCTCCCTCGAATCCTCGTATTGCGGGCGGGCGTGATGGGAGTTGCAGGGAATCCAGATGCCGCCTCCGGACACGGCAGTCGTGCCACCGATCTTGTCCGTCCTTTCCATCAGCAAAACTTTCTGACCGTTGTCGTGAGCGGCGATGGCGGCGGTCATGCCAGCCGCACCGGAGCCGATGACGACAACGTCGAACTCTTCACGTTTTGTCGATCGAGCCCACCCAAACATGCTTCCACCCTTGATCACATCCCGCCAGTCATTACGGCAACGCAGCACGCGCGCTCAGCAGTCGCAACAACCGTGCCAAGGGCAATCAGCGCCGTGCGACAAGCACCCGTCGAAGCAGCCGTCCTGGTCTGTTTATATAATAAACGCTTGTATCTCCGATGGACCCTTGCGGCGTAAACAACTTCCGCTTCCAACCATGCATATGGCTCCAAAAAGCGAGGCTGTTGGCTGGCACGGTTCTTGATAAGACTGCCGCGGTAGCAACGCGCCGGTCAGAAGACGTGGCGATCGGCTTTGGCTGGCATAGGAATATGGCGTCCGGTTGCGTGGCCCAAACGAGAAGGGACAGTTCCGATGGCTTTAGCAGATTCGACGGAGGCCGCCGGCACGGTGGTCAGTCATAGTCGGTCCGACGGTTCCGATTTCAGGACCGGGCTCAGAGACTATCTGACCTACCGCGATATTGGTGTGTTCGCGGCTACGAATGGCGATTTTGTCGCCCACGTCATTCGGGCCGTCCCCGGCAAGACGTTCGAGCCGCAATGGCACAATCACGAAGTCAAGTTCCAGCTTTTCTTCGTCATCAGGGGGTGGGCGGAGTTCGAGTACGCCGATATTGGCGTGGTGCGGCTGAATGCGGGGTCGTCCGTCTACCAGCCCGACCGCATCCGCCACAGGGCGCTGCGGCACAGCGACGATATGGAAATCCTCGAGATCGTTTCGCCGGGTGAATTCGCCACCAACCTGATCGAAGAGTAGTTGCGCGGCCGATCGTTCGCGATGACGGCGGAAAGGATGCTTCAGATGGTGTCGATGTTCAACTGGAACGAACTGCAGCGCGAGATGGTGCGCAAGGGCATAGAACGGGCCGGCTTTCGCGGCGAAAACGTAATTCTGGTGATGAACTGGATCGCGCCCGACATCGCGCCCAATCCCCACATGCATGACTTCGAACAGCTCGCCCTCTGCATCGAAGGCCAGTTCAACTATCATGTCGGCGAGGAAGTCTTCCGGATGACGCCGGGCTCGATGCTGCGGGTGCCGCCGCACACTTTGCATTACGTCGAGCCGACGGCGAAGGAAGTGGCGCTCAACCTCGATATTTTCTCGCCCTTCCGTGAAGACTACCAGCACCTGGTTGGGTACCAGGCGGCCGACTTCAAGGGCGTCTGAAGACGGACGCGAATGCCGTTATCCCCCCTGCCGGGCTTTCAGTGCGTCGAAGGCGGCGTGCGTTGCAGATGCGGCCTGACGCATAAGGCCTTGATCGGACGAAACCACGAAGGCGGTTGCGCCTTGTTCCGCGTATTTCCAAGCCTCCGCTGCCCCGGCGGCTGCCATCATCACCGGTTTGCCGATCCGCCGCGCCGCGCCGATGACGATGCCGACGGCTTGCTCGACGCTGTCGGCCGAGCTGTCATCGACGCCATAGGAAACCGCCAGATCCGCGCGCCCAATGAATACGGCATCGATGCCGTCGACACTCAAAATGGCGTCAACGGCATCAATGGCCTGCCTGTCCTCGATCATGGCGATGATGGCGGTCGATGCGTCGGCCTGCGCCACATGCTGCGCCAGCGACATCGCACCGTAGCCACCCGCCCGCGGCGAACCGGAAAAGCCGCGCCCGCCATCGCGATACCGACCGGCCTGCGCAACCTGCCGCGCCATGTGGGCGGAGCAGACATGAGGCACCAGCACGGCCTGGGCGCCGCAATCGAGCGCCGACAGAATGTCGGAAGGGCCGGGTTCCGCGACGCGCACCAGTCCGGCAATGCCGGTCGCGCGACAAGCCAGCATTATCTGATCCGTCGCCCAGCGGTCGATCGGGGCGTGCTCCTCGTCGACAATAACGAAGTCGAAGCCGAGCGATCCCAGAATCTCCGTCGCATGGCAGGTCGGGGTCTTGATGAACGTGCCGAGCAGGTAAGGTTCGCGCCTGAATCTTTCGATGAACGGGGACTGAGTCATTCGCCTGGCTCCGTGCTGTGTGACGTCGCGCCACGATCGCCGAGTGGTATGCAGATTTCATGCCTTCTTTGTGCAGCCGTTCGTTTCAATCGCGGCAGGCGGCGTCTTCCGGAGTTTGGCGGGTCCCATAAAGTAGACGGCCGGTCCAGATCCGGCAAAGCCGTCATCGTCTTGGATATTCAAGCACAGGAGAAGACAGGTATGGAGAATGAGCGCTTCAGGAATGGCATCGAAAAGCGTCGGCAAATTCTGGGTAGCGCGTATGTGGACAAGGCGTTCGCAAACGCCACCGCCTATACGCAGCCGCTGCAGGAACTGATTACGGAAGGCGTATGGGGACATATATGGTCCAGGCCCGGACTGGACGATCGTGTCCGCAATCTGCTCAACGTCGCTTTGATGGTCGCCCTCGACCGGCCGGAAGAACTACGTCTCTACATCAAGGTCCGCCAAACTACCGGCGCCAGCCTTGAAGACATCGCCGAGACCCTCCTGCATGCAACTATCTATTGCGGAATTCCGGCGGGGTTGAATGCATTCAAGCAGCTTGAACGCGTATTGGAGGAAGAGAAGCAGGCGGAGTAGCCACACTTCCAATCGGAGGTTTCCCCGCGAACTTCCGCCAGCGAGTGCGAGACATCAGAAGCAGTGGAATCACCCCAGCATGGTGCTTGGCTGCGGATTGGCGAACGGCGGGCAGCGCGAGGTGGACCGATGGGCCTGGAAGGCGTGTCGGTAGGCGGCGTATGCAAAAATGTTATGACGGAATCGGGTGCGATGCCGTCAAACATGATTTGCTCTGGCAGGAGAGGGACGTGGTGCCCAAGCGGACGTTCGCGCTGGATGTGCAGGCACCATAACGGGAGGAGAATGAAATGATCCGATGGACCGTTCGTCACGTAGAGCCAGCGGCTATTTGCGCGATCCAAGATATAGCAATCGCCACGGGATCCGGTCTTGGGGAGGCTTTATCCGCCGCCATCCGACATGGTGGTCCTGCGGCAATGCAAGAGCTACGGGATCGGGGTTCTGACTTTGATCTGGTGGTAGCACTTGAACGTATCGAGAGGCTTCAGTCGTTCTTCGAACTGGCACTTCGAAACTTATGCAGCTCCTCTGACAAGTTCGGTATGGCGACGAGGTGAAAAGAACCTATTGATCGCTGGTCAGACCAGATGCGGCGGAATTCAGTGCTGACGGAATGCAATGGTCCTGCTGGTATTCATGCACAAGGCGCAGCTACCGCAGGATACCGAGGGGCGATCGGCATCGGCAGGGCATAGGATGGCATCGCGAGCAGCCGTTTGAGCCGTATCTGCTATAACGACGGCGCCGCGTGGACCTATATCATTTGAAAATCTGATCCTGAAGCGGTTCCATTTGGCCGACTCCGTTTCAATCGCCATGCCAATGTCAGAATCGCGGTGATGGGCGGTAAATCCAAAAACATGTAGTTCGTGATGACGCTGCAGAGCTCTCATCCAGAACTCGGGATACTGCAGGTCAGGAAAGTCACCAAGTGTATGCAATCTGACTGCGAAGCCTCGAGGAAAGCTGAGAGATAACTGCTCGAGCTCCAGTGTGAGCTGCGCGTAAAAGGCATCGTTGACTTTCCAGCGAACCGCCCGATGCATGCTATTCCCGTAGCATTCGCTCCAGACGGCACAACTGCGGGGGCATGTACGCCGTTCTTCCAGGGTCATCGAGTAGATCGGCATATGCTTCCAAGGGCGTTTGGAGAAAAACGATCCAAGCTTGCGCGAGTGTTCACCAGACTTAAGAACTCGCTCACCTGGCACGGCCGATCGAACCATCGATTGGTAGACGGTATGACCGTTGACCACAGCTGGATGGCTGTTGGATAGCGGCGGATAAGGTTTCGCGCGCCTGCCGGAGAATCTGCGCTCAGGCCGCACGGCCGATCTCCCGAGCATATCTTTCCACCGTTTCCGCCGGCGCCGACACCTTGTAGGCTTTGCCATCGGGATAGACCAGCATCAGGACTGGCCGTGACGTCTGGCTCTTGAGCTTCATTTGTCCTGCAGGTTCAGCGGGCGTATCATTAAACAGAGCAGGCGCCGTGCAGTCAGTTCTGGCATGATGCTTGCGCATCTGAACCTCAAGCTGCCATAGCTGGTAATATCCACCCAGGCCTTCAATCTTTTCTGCCAGTGCGTCCAATGGGGTTTCTCCAGCCAGTGCCACAGCCCTGGCAAGTGCGCGGGTATAGCGGCTCAGCTGTGACCTGCTGATGTGTCCATCGGCAAGTGACCCTTCGCCTTTGGTGATAGAGGCGAAGAGAACCGCTATGACACGGCGATAGACGACATATTCACCTGTGTTCACTTTGATATTGAGCTCGGCAAGGAGGGTTTCGAACTCTGCCGGATGCCCTTCGGATCCGCGGAACAGCCGAACTGCCTCGACCAGCAAT
>JBBCJW010000036.1:0-190364 GCA_037190765.1 Alphaproteobacteria bacterium | reverse complement strand
TCGGCGGCGAGCTGGGCCAATGCCATCCCCGGCAGGACAGCCAGACCGATGACGGTTGCGGACGCCAGCGGCGCCAGTTTCCTTTTCCCCAAGATAATCCCCCATCAATCAGTCGGATATTTATGCGAATGACTCGCAATTGCATTGCGACTATACGGAGGAAGAGACGGGTGACAAGTTTAAATAAGAATGATTCCTATTTTCATTCGAGACTGTGACCGGAAAACCGCCCCATCCGGGCCGCATTTTCCGGCAAGGTTTGGACATGACGCCTGACTCGTCCGCCTTTCAGCCCCTTGCCAGCCGCGAACCGAGCCGGCGCGAGTTGATCGCCGATGCGATCGTGCACGTGGTCGGGCTGGTCGCCGGTATCGGCGGAGCGGCGGTGCTGCTGACCCTGGGGCTGCTGCAGGGCAGCCTGCTCGACGTCGCCGCCCTGCTGGTCTATGCGCTGGGCCTGCTGGCCATGCTGGCCTTCTCCGCCGCCTACAACCTCGCCCGCCGCAGCCGGCGCCGGGCGCTGCTGCGCCGCTTCGACCACGCCGCCATCTTCGCCATGATCGCGGGCACCTATACGCCCTTCACCACCCTGCGCCTGGAAGGCGGCTGGAGCGTCGGGCTGACCGCCGCGGTGTGGAGCATCGCGCTGACCGGCATGGTGCTGAAGCTGTGGAAACCGAACCTGGTCGAGCGGCTGTCGGTGCCGCTCTATCTAGCGCTGGGCTGGATCATCGTCGTCGCCGTCAACCCGCTGCTGGGTGCGCTCGATGCCTCGACCCTGATCCTGCTGGGCGTTGGCGGCCTGCTCTACACCGCCGGCGTCTTGTTCCATGTCTGGGAGCGGCTGCCCTACCAGAACGCGGCCTGGCACGGCTTCGTGCTGGCCGCCGCCATGGTGCACTACGCCGCCGTCATCGACGCCATCATCGTCGGCCCCGCGCTTCCCGCCTGACGCGGCCGCGCGCCGCCTTCGTGCGCCGGCACGGCGCTTCTGGACATCAAGAAACAGAGCGGATTCACACGATTGGACGGAGGCGCAAGTGCTTTCATCGAATCGTGATCCGCTCTATACACCCCGCCATGGCGCCTCCCCTCCTTGCCCTGCGTGACATAAGGCTGACCTTCGGCGGGACCCCGGTGTTCGAGGGCGCCGAACTGGCGGTGGTGCCCGGCGACCGGCTGTGCCTGGTCGGCCGCAACGGCTCGGGCAAGTCCACATTGCTGCGCACCGCCGCCGGCCAGATCGAGGCCGATAGCGGCGAGCGCTTCGTGCAGCCCGGCGCCACCATCCGCTATCTGCCGCAGGAGCCGGACCTGTCCGGTTTCGCTACGTCGCTGGATGTCGTGCGCGCCGGCCTGGGCCCGGCCGACGACGCCTATCGCGCGCAATACCTGCTCGAGCAGCTCGGCCTGAACGGCAGCGAGGATCCCGCCCGCCTGTCCGGCGGCGAGGCCCGCCGCTGCGCGCTAGCCCAGGCGCTGGCGCCGATGCCCGACATCCTGCTGCTGGACGAGCCAACCAACCATCTCGACCTGCCGGCCATCGAGTGGCTGGAAAGCGAGCTGGCGTCGCTGTCCTCCGCCATCGTGCTGATCAGCCACGACCGGCGCTTTCTCGCCAATCTCTCCCGCCGCACCCTGTGGATCGCCGACGGCCGCACGCGGCTGCTCGACAGCGGCTTCGCCGATTTCGAGGCATGGCGCGACACCATCCTGGAGCAGGAAGACGTCGAACGGCACAAGCTCGACCGCAAGCTGGTGGCCGAGACCGCCTGGCTGCGGCAGGGCGTGCCGGCGCGGCGCAAGCGCAACCAGGGCCGCCTGCGCGCGCTTTACGCCCTGCGCGACCAGCGCCGCAGCCAGCGCCAGAGGGTCGGCGCCATCGACGCCGCCGTCAGCGAGGCCGAGACCTCGGGCAAGCTGGTGATCGAGGCCAAGAAGATCTCCAAGTCATTCGGCGATACGCCGGTGGTGCGCGACTTCTCCATCCGCATCCAGCGCGGCGACCGCATCGGCATCGTCGGCCCCAATGGCGCGGGCAAGACGACGCTGGTCAACCTGCTGACCGGCGCGCTGGCGCCCGACAGCGGCTCGCTGCGGCTGGGCGCCAACCTCGCCATGGTGACGCTCGACCAGAAGCGCGAAGGGCTCGATGCCAACCGCACCCTGGCCGAAACCCTGACCGACGGGTCGGGCGACATGGTGTCGGTGGGCAATTCGTGGCGTCACGTCGTCGGCTACATGAAGGATTTCCTGTTCGCGCCCGAGCAGGCCCGCACGCCGGTCTCGCGCCTGTCCGGCGGCGAGCGCGGAAGGCTGATGCTGGCGCGGGCGCTAGCGCGGCCCTCCAACCTGCTGGTGCTGGACGAACCGACCAACGATCTCGACCTGGAGACGCTGGACCTGCTGCAGGAGATGGTGGCCGACTATGCCGGCACCGTGCTGCTGGTCAGCCACGACCGCGACTTCCTCGACCGCGTCGTGACCTCGACCCTTGCCTGGCACGGGCCAGGCGAGTGGATCGAATATGCCGGCGGCTATTCCGACATGATGGTCCAGCGCGGCGGCGATCTCGACCGCAAGCCCGTCGCCAGGACGCCGCGGGCCAGGACGGAGGAAAGACCCGCTGAGCGCAAACAGCCGGCGCCGCGCAGGCAGCTTTCGTTCAAGGACAAGCACGCGCTGCAGACCCTGCCCGCCCGCATCGAGCAGCTGCAGGAAACCATCCGCGCCGGCCAGGCGCGTCTGGCCGACCCGCAGCTCTACGCCCGCGATCCGGCGGCTTTCGCCAGGATCGCCGACGAGCTGAAGCGCACCGAAGCCGAGCTGGCGGCGGCCGAGGACCAGTGGCTGCAGCTTGAGATGCTGCGCGAGGAGATCGAGGGCGCGGCCTGAGGCCCTTTACCGGCGCGGCGGCGGCGGGGACAGTGGGGCGGCGGCGTCCGGCGCGGCGCGGGCCTGGTCGACCAGCAGGCGCAGGATCGTGGGCGCATCGGCAAGGCCGGTGACCGGCAGCATCTCCGCCTTGATGCCGGGGAAAGACCGATCGCGATCCTGCTCATGACATACGCCGGTTGGTCTTCCGGGCCTCACCATGGCGGCAAAAAAGAACGGAGAGGCGGATGCCTCCCCGTTGCTTCATGCGTGGTTCCCGATGCCCGAAACCGGGCAAGTCGTCGACCTGAAGCCTGCCCCTGCCCTTACTGGCGGCGTTGCTGCGCCGGAGCCGGTTGGGCCGCGGGCGCTGCGGGCGCCTGGGCCGGCGCCTGCTCAACCAGCAAGCGCAGGATGGTGACCGAATCGGCGACGCCGGTAACCGGCAGCTTCTCGGCCTTCTGGTACTCTTTCAGCGCCGCCTCGGTCTGCGGTCCATAGGTTCCGTCCGCCTTCGCCTTCAACAGGCCGCGCTGGTTCAGCCGCTGCTGCATGCCCAGCAGCACTTCCTGGCGCACCGTGGCGGTCGCGTCGCCCGACCTCATCTCGATCAGCGGCGAATCGGCCTTCACCCGCGCACGAGCCATCGTCCGCAACACGTCGCTGAGAACCGTCTCGAAACGCGCCTTCGGGTTCTTCTGGCACAACGCCAGCGCAATATTGGTCAGTGCCCGCACGTCGCTGACCGGCGAAATATCGAAGGTGGTCGGCTCGTATCGGTTCACCGCCGTCATGTAGCCCAGCATCCACGACGCTACCGACACCGCTCCCGCCTTATCCTTCTCCAGTTCCTGGATCAGGGTCTGGCATTCCTGCGAGCCAACCCCCCGCACGGCATAGCTGCCCTTCGCGTCGGAGGCCCAGGCGGAAGACGTGCTGCCAACCGTCAGCACCGCTGCAAAAAGAAAACCCATCGCAATTCTACGCATGTTCGATTCTCCGGAAATCGTATCCGCCGCCAATATCCTGCAAAAATGGAAAAGGGGAGGCAAGCCTCCCCTTCCCGTCTCTATTCGACTGGCGTCAGTTGCCGATGCCGATCGTGCCGCGAGCGGAATTGCCGATCGCAGTGGCGCTGATGCTGTTGCCACTGACGACCGCGCTCGAACCGGCCACGCCGCCGGCGCCGATGCCGATCACCACGCCGGTCACGTTGGCCGACACCGAGGCGCTGTTGACCTGGGCGCTGGTCAGCGAGGCGCTCGGCAGGCCGCCGGCAACCGCGCTCATGCCGATCGAGTTGACCGCCCGGTTGCCCGTGGCCGAGGCCGACACGATGTTGCCCGTCACCGACATGTTGCTGTTGGTGACCGGACCGCCACTCAGTACGCCGACCGCGAGAGCCTGCGCGGTGGCCGAGATGGTCGCCGTGTTGCTCTGCACGTTCAGCACCGCATAGTCGGCCTGCGCGCTGAGGCCGCCCGTGATCGCACCGCCTATGGCGGGCGAACCGCTCGGGCTGTAGACCGAGCTGGAGGTGGCGTTCAGCGCGTTGGTCGCGGTGTTGCCCGCGGCCGTGGCGACGTAGCTGTTGCCCGAGACGTTCAGCGGCGAAGCGGTGGCGCCGTCGAACACGATGGCTCCAACCACACCGAACTGCACCGTCGCCGACGCCGAGCCGCCATTGGTGGTCTGGCTGTTGACCAGGCCGGCCGTGGCGTTGAGCGCCGAGGCACCGGTCAGCGACAGCGTGTTGAGCGCGCTGTTGATCGTCGACTGGGCCGTGGCGTTGTTGCCGGTCACCGAGATCGGGCTGCTGGCAACCGTCTCGTTGACGATGGCGCCGACCACGCCAGGAGTGGCAGTCGCGCTGACCGCACCGCCCGCCGCGTCCTGGATGTTCATGACCGCGAAGTCGGCCAGCACCTGGTTGGTGCCGGTCGCCAGCGTGGCATTGGCCGCCGTGCTCGCCTGGCCGTTGAGGTTGGCGCCAACCTCGACCACCAGCCTGTTGGTCGCCTCGTTGTTGCCGGCAATGGCGGTGACGCTGTTGCCGGAAACCGCGATCGGGGTGCCGGAGACGTTGTCGGCCGTCACCACCGCGGTGGCGAAGTCGCTGGTCACGCCCGCCGTCGCCGTGGCGTTGGCGGGGTTGCCGGAGCCCGCACGCTGCTCGGACAGCAGGACCGCCGTGAGGCTGGTCGAGCTGGTCGTGCTCAGAGACACCAGGTTGGAGACGCTGTTGTTCTGGGCCACCGCGGTCAGCGAGTTGTTCGACACGGTGATGGTGCTGTCGATGACCGAGTCGCCGGTGAACGAGCTCAGGTCGATCAGCGCCATGCCGCTGGTGCTGGCGCTGACGTCGTTGTGATGACCCTGCCAGCTCGACAGAGCGTAGTCGGCCGACACAACGGACGCCGCGTTGAGGCCAAGCCCGGCCGGCTTGTCGATCGAACCGATGCCGCCGCTGCCGCCCAGCGATTCGGCTTCGACCAGCAGGCTGTTGATGCCGGTGTTGCCGATCGCGCGGGCCGTCGCCGAGTTGCCGGTGACGGTCAGGACGGAGTCGATGACGTTGTAGGTATCGCCCTCAATGCCGACCTCGGCCTCGAGCACGGTAGCCGAGACGTCGCCCACCACGCCCTGGATGTTGTGCAGCGCCGCACTGGTCGCCAGGTTCGAGAACCCGGTGAGATCCAGCGTGCTCACGCCATAATTGCCGCGGGCATCGGCTTCCGACGCATTGCCGGACACGGTCAGGACCGAGTTCAGCACCACGTCGCCGAGCACCGTACCCGTCAGGCCGATGCCGACCACGCCGCCGACGACGCTGGCGCTGTAGAGGGAGTCGCCGCTGAAGGCCTGCTGCAGGTTCTGCAGCGAGAACTCAGCGCCGGTCTCGAAGTCGAGGCCGCCGTTGAGGAAGGTCATCCGCGCCGCCGACCCCGCGACCGCGGTCGAGGCGTAGGAGGTGCCTTCGAACGTCAGGCTGTTCTCGGCGAAATTGCCCGCCGTGAACGAGGTCAGCCTGTTGCTGTTGACGCTGGCGACCGAGTCGATGATGTCGCCGCTGGCGACCAGGCCGATCGCGCCGACCGCACCGGTCTGCGTCACGCTGGAGGTAACCGCATCGGCTTCGTCGGTCTGGCGGCTGCTCAGCGTGGCGATCTGGTCGGCACTGCCC
The DNA here is from genome assembly GCA_037190765.1 of Alphaproteobacteria bacterium. Lineage (GTDB taxonomy): Bacteria > Pseudomonadota > Alphaproteobacteria > Reyranellales > JAQSWP01 > JAQSWP01. The sequence goes on along the minus strand of JBBCJW010000036.1, from coordinate 184,306 downwards.
GAGCCCGTCTGCAGGTTCTCGACCGACAGGGTCAGCGAGGTGCTGGCCTGGTTGCCGATCGCCGACGCCGCGATCCGGTTCGACGAGATCGACGCGGTGGCGTCGTCACGCAGGTCGTTGACAAACATGGAAACGAAGGGCGAACCGGCGTTGGAGACCGTGCCGACCACGTCGCCGTAATTGGCCTGGTTGTTCAGCGAAACCAGCGCACCGGTCGCCGTATTGTCGACGCCCAACGTCTCGAGGACCGGCGTCACGACCGACGGATTGGCCCAGGTGTTCGCCACCGTATCGCCCAGGGTGAGGTCGGAGAAGCCCGAAACCTCGACGCTGGTCGAAGAGCTGTTGCCCACGGCCGTGGCCCGGAACTGGTTGCTGTTCAGAGTCCCGGTCGAGTTCAGCAGGTCGTCCATGAACGTGAACACGGTGTTGTTTTCCGTGCTCGCGCCGACGCTGTTGATGTTGTACTGCGAGCTCGACGCGGCGGCCGAGAACGCTCCCTGCGAACCGGACAGCTCGATGCCCGTGAAGGCGACGTTGCCCGAGGCCGAGCTGGCGAAGCTGTTCCCGTTCAGCGTCAGCGTGCCGTCAAGCAGGTTTACCGAGTTATTGTTGTAGAGCTGGGCCTGGATGTTGCCGCCGCTCACCGTCGCGGTGATGCCGATCTCCTCGCCGTAGTTGTGCTGCAGGTTGGAGGCGGTGATCCCGGCCGAGGTGGTCAGCGCGCCATATTCGACCGTATCGCTAGTGACCTCAGCCAGTCCGCCGGTCGAGTTCAGCGTCGAGGCGGTGATCGAGATGGTCGGCAGCGAGGCGGTGCCCGAACTGCTGCCCGTGGCGGTCGCCGTCACGGCATTGTTGTTGACCGTGATGGTACCGTCGACGATCTGACTCGGCGCGGTCAGGGTAACGGCCTCGCCGGCCTTGGCGATGATCTGCGTGCCGTTGTTTTCGGCGTTGATCGGCGTCGCATCGTTGGTCTGCAGATTGCCGCTGGCGACGATGGCGTCGAACACTGCCGCACCGCCGACCTGGATCAGGCCGATCGCTGTGTTGCCGGTCGCCGAGGAGCGCACGGTGTTGCTGGACAGGTTGATGCCACCGCCGACGATTTCCTCGACCGTGGCGAGGATGGAGTTGTCGTCGGCCTGGCTGGCCACCGAGGTACCCTGGTTGCCCTGGCCGTTGAACAGGACCAGGTCGCCGGTCTGCTCGTTGATCAGGACGTCGGAGGTCGGGATGTTCAGCAGGTTGGAGCCGATGTCGGCGTTGCCGACGACGTTGATGCCCGGCGCGAACACGATCGCATTGCCGACCACCGGCTGGCCGCTGGCGCCGACGCTCTGGGCGACGTTGCCGCGCGAGTCAGCGGCAATCAGGTTGCCCGACACGTTCAGCATGCTCTGCAGCGTGGTGACGAGCGGATCGTCGAGCACCTGGTCGCCGACCGTGGCGGTGATCGCATTGCCGCTGGCGATGGCGGTGTAGTCCGTCGCGCCCGGAGCGGTCGTCTCGATGTTGGCCTGGTTGTTGGAGACCACGACGCTGCCGGTGAAGTTCGGATTGCCGCCTTCCGCCAGGAACACGTTGCGCGCCTGGTTGCCGGTATACTGCGCCTGCACTGCGTTGTTGGTGACGCTCAGCGAGGCCGTGACTGACAGGCCTGCGTCGTCCTCGTAGATGGACAGCGCGATGTCGCGGTCGGTCACCGAGGCGAGCGAACCCTCACCGGCACCCGAGTTGAGGCCGAACTGCACCGAGGTGATGGCAACGGTGGCCGTGGCGTCGATCTCGACCAGGTCCAAATTGCCATCGAAATTGCCGGTGGCGCTGGCAGTGCCGGTCGAGCTGTAGGCGACCGGCAGGTTGCCGCGCACCGTCGCGTCCGGCGAGATCTCGTTGATGGTCGTCATGGCGACCGCGCGGTTGCCGGAAACGTCGGCGGTGCCGGTCTGGAAGCCCTCGATCGACAGCAGATGCGCGCCGGCGGTGATTTCGGCCGTGACGGTCGAACCGACCGTCAGCTGCGAGGCCAGGACGCCGATGCCGTCATTGTCGCCGCTGGAGCTCAGCAGGCTGAGATCGACCACGCGGTCGGCGATGCTCACCGGGTTGCCGTCCTGGTCGAGCACCGAACCGGCTCCAACGAAGGTGCCCTTGGCCGTCGCGGTCAGGGAGTTGTTGGAGGTCACGGCCGGGAAGCCGTCGCCCGACAGGACGTTCAGCACGCTGGTCGCGCCGGTGATGATCGCGGTCACGGAGGGCGCGTCCACAAGCTGATCGAAGGTCACGATCAGGTTGTAGTCCGTCTGCACTACGGAAGCGTTGGTCCCGAGCAGGAACAGGCCGGCCATGTCGAGGTCGTAAGCGCTGCTCTGCGCGCCGGCGCTGCCGGCGAAAACCGCCATCATGGCGACAGCGCTGGCTCCTGCCAGCGCGACGTTGCGAATCTTCTTCATTGGTGCCCTGTTCATACCCCTGTCTCCCTTATTCGAAACGCGATTGGATGAATGCATTTTACCTTTTCCCCCTAGTTCGCGGCCTGTGCCGGCCCCCCCGGGCCCTCTGCGCCGGCCGCCAATGAACGCTACGAAGCCCTCGCCACGACCATCGTGGCGAATATCTGGTAACCCGGCCCGTCGCGGCGCATGCCGGTGTCGCTGATCGCCGGCATCCACGTGACGCGGATGCGGCTGCCGCTGACGCCGCGCGCCGCCAGCGCGTCGCTGACGGCGGCGATCCGCTGCCGCACGATCTCGTCGCGCTTCTGCGGCGCCCAGGCCTCGCTGTCGCGGCCGAGAATCTCGATGTTCACCGGGTTGCCCTGGGCGGCGGCGGCCACGATCTGGCCGATCGCCGGCGTCGCCAGGCCGCTGATCACGACCGAGTTGAATTCGAACGGCACCGAGACCTTCGGCGCGCCGGCGATGGCGCCGACGTTTTCCGACTGGGCCGCCGCATGCACCACCGGCGCGCCCGACCCAACCGCCGGCGCCGCCACCGGCGCGGCGGCGGCCTGCGTCGGTTCGGGCTGGTAGCTGCCGTTGGCCAGCGCCCGCGCCACGCAGTCCCTGTCGTCGACGCCGGTCACCGCCGCCAGCAGTTCGAGCGTCGCCTGCTCCAGCACGATGCGCACGCCGAGCTGCACCGGCTCCTGGCTCTTGTTGCCGATGTTGATGTCGAACAGGTTGGTGTTGAAGAAGCGGAAGGTGTTGAAACCGACCTCGAAGCCGGTGATCTGCTTCTGCAGGCTGGCCGTCTTGCGCACCACCAGGCTCTGGGTGTCGATGATGCGCAGGTCGATGCCGACGTTCATCGTGAAGACGCGCGCCTTCGGTCCCATGTTGTTGATCTGGAACTCGGCGCCGCCGGACTGGATGTTGTAGTTAAGCTCGGTGATGCCGCCGACGATGTAATAGTTGGAGCGCAGGATCGTGCCGCCGAAATACGGCACCCACGGCACCGGCGGCTGATTGGGGCCGAGCTGGTGCTGGCGGCCGTCGCCGAGCTGGCGGCGGTCGATATAGGCCAGTTCCAGTTCGGCGATGCGGGTGTCGAAGCGCTCCTGCACCAGCACCGAATCGCCCAGCTTGCCGAGCGCCGAATAGACCATCAGCGCGCCGCCCTGGGTGATGGCGCTGCCTTCGCTCTCATTGTACTTGCCGGTGTAGTCCTTCACGTCGCCGACGGCGATCGCCAGGCGCGGTGCGCGCCGGTCCTTCAACGCGTTGCCGTAGCAGACGAACGCGTTCTCGAGCGGCGTGCGGTTGGCACGGACGGCCGGGCCCATGACGACCGGCGCCTCGTCCGGAGCCATCTGCTGCAGGCTGATATTGGCGCAGCCGGCCAGCAGGCTTCCCATCAGCGCAATGGCTGTCAAATTCCTGAAAATCACGCTTCCCCCATGCCTTTGCGGACCGGCGCGCGGCCGGTAGCCGTTCGCTCCCCCGGCCCCTCAGTTCAAGGGGCCGACGCTCGTAAGCGCACACGCCGTGCTGTTGGAAATGCTCGCGGACTGATCGCCGCTGTTCCTTTGGCTCGAGTTCAGAGCCTGATTGACCCTGCCGCCGTTGGCGGCGATCCGACCCGAAGCCGCGTTGCTGGTCGAGCTGGTGACGTCGGAACTCAGGTTGCTGCCGTTGTTCGACTGGTTGGTGTCGACGACGGTGTTCGGGTTGGTGCCGTTGTTGTCGATCACGACGCCCGACGGATCGGTATTGTTGACGCCGCTGGAATTGCTGTTGCCGGTGGTCGAGGCGTTGTTCGAACTGGTGTTGGTCACGGTCGGCGAGGACGCCGCGCCGGTCATGCTGTTGGTGCCGGTGTTGCCGACCGCCGTCGCGCTCACCGAGCAGTTGGTCTGGCTCTCGATGACGGTGTTGTTGTTGGTGACGACGTTATTGTTGACCGTCGTCTTCCAGGAATCGTAGTAGCCGCCCTTCTTGCGCTCGATCAGGTCGACGACGGCGGCCTTGTTGGCCTTGTCGGCCGAGGTGTCGAACTGCCAGGGACGGCTCTCCAGCCAGCCATTGGCCTGCGCGGCCGTCGCCAGCGCGACGCTTCCTGCGAAAGCAAGAATGAGGGCGCCACCGAGGCGTCCCGTCCTACCCAATCCAGCCATGATTCCCCCGGCGGAAAAACGAATAGTTGTAAATAACCACCTACCCTCCAAAAGAGCAGGTGTGATTTATTCGTGGCCGGACGATATTTCCAAAGGATCGACTGGATCAAGAATCATTTAATCCGTTCGAATTAAGAACGGACAAAAATATTTTGCTGTAAAGATGAATATTTACACTATCGACGTGCGCCAACACGATTTCCATTGGCGACTTATACCAATGTGCAAGGCGCGCCCCTGTGCGAGTCTCTTTTGAAACGGGCTGTTTTCAGTGCATTTGGCGAACCCGCACCAACTCTACCCTCAGGCGTATTAGCAGCGCCGGATCATTCCCGCCCCTCGGTCCGATATCGCGGTAACGGAGGAGCCACGGCCGCCAGCCGATTCGGGAAATGGCGGACCGGCTCCGGCAACAAGAAAGGATACGGTATTTAGAAACCGCAATAGTGTTTGGATACCGCGCCTTCGCGTGCCACGGAATCGTCGATCGGGCCCTCGCCAACCAAAAACCGGTGGATAAGTCGAGCGCCCGAACTGGCCCGCGCCTATGGCGGCCCGGCTTGCCGCCCACCCGGCGCTGCTGGAAACTCCCGCGGGGAGTAAACGCACCAATGTTCCAATTCACCGAGCTGTCGCAGCAGACCACGCCGTACATCTTCGGCCGCCAGGCGCATGACCGCGGCGACCAGCCGTTCCTGCGCATGATCGGGCCCGATTTCCGCGGCCATCGCTTCATCACCTATGGCGAGATGGAGCTGCGCACGCGGCGGCTGGCCAATGCCTTCAAGGCGCTGGGCATCGGCCATGGCGACCGGGTCATGATCCTGCTGCGCAACAGCATCGAATTCGTCGAGACCTGGCTGGCGCTGCATCGCCTGGCCGCCGTCGCCGTCACGGTGAACGTCAACTATCGCGGCGTCTTCCTGGAGCACGTCGCCAACAATTCCGCCGCCCGCTTCATCGTCACCGCGCCCGAATTCGTGCCGGCGGTGATCGACAGCGAGGCGCAGTACCGGCACCTGACGACCATCGTCTGCACCGGTCCGCTTCCCGCCAAGCCCGATACGAAACTGGAGCTGCTCGACTACGCCGAACTGCGCGACGGGCCGGAAACCGGCATCGACATTGCCGTCGGCGGCGCCGATATCGGCACCATCATCTACACCTCCGGCACCACCGGCCCGTCCAAGGGCGTGCTGATCCCGCAGGCGCAGATGTACCTGAACGCGGCCGTCACCATCGAGCAGACCGGGCTGGGCCAACACGACCGCTTCTATTCCTGCCTGCCGCTGTTCCACGTCAACGCGCTGGTGATCCAGCTGATGAGCGCTATCGCGCTGGGCGCGCCCTTCGCCCTGGCGGAAGGCTTCAGCGCCTCCTCCTGGCTGGACGACGTGCGCGAAAGCGGCGCCACCATCACCAACCTGCTGGGCGTGATGACCGAGTTCCTGGTGCGCCAGCCCGAAACGCCGCACGACGCCGACAACGATCTGCAGGTCGTGTGCGCGGTGCCGATCTCGCCCGCCTTCGGCCGCAAGTTCGAGCAGCGCTACGGCGCGCAGCTCGTCGAACTCTACGGCTCGACCGAGGCCAACTGCCCGATCTACATGCCGCGCGATGAGCCCCGCCGCGACAATGGCTGCGGCCGGGTCGCCGCGCAGTGGTTCGACTGCATCATCGCCGATCCCGAGAGCGACGCCGAACTGCCGCACGGCCAGGTCGGCGAAATGCTGATCCGGCCCAGGCTGCCGTTCGGCTTCATGGCCGGCTACAACGCCAATCCCGAGGCCACGGTGAAGGCCTGGCGCAATCTGTGGTTCCATTCCGGCGACGCCATGTGGCGCGACGAAGACGGCTGGTTCTATTTCGTCGACCGCCTCAACGACTGCCTGCGCCGGCGCGGCGAGAACATCTCCTCCTTCGAGATCGAACAGGTGGTGATGGGCCATCCCGCCGTCGCCGACGTGGCGGTGATCGGCGTGCCCTCGCCGTTCGAGGAGAAGGAGCAGGAGGTCAAGGTCTGCGTCGTGCTGGCCGACGGCGCGACGGCCAGCGCAAGCGACATCCACGCCTTCTGCGCGCCGCTGGTGCCGCGCTACGCCATTCCCCGCTTCATCGAGATCTACGACACCCTGCCCAAGACGCCGACCAACAAGGTGCAGAAGGCGGAGCTGCGCCGGCACGGCATCCGCGAGCGGACCTGGACCGCGCCAGCCCCCGAACGCGGACGCAAGGCGAAGAGCGCGTAGAGCCGCTTTCCGCCCCCTTGTCATTTCGAGCGCAGCGAGAAATCCTAACCCGTCGATCACATGCGGATAGCGGCCATCTTGCCCGGAATAAGCCGGGGAAGATGTCTCGCTACGCTCGACATGACATCGATGGTGATCAGACCTTGTCGGCGCCGTAATACAGGGTGACGGCGTGCTTCGCCTCGGCGAAGAACAGCCAGCGCTCGACCAGCGTGCCGCCCAGCCCCAGCAGGGCGGCGGCGATGGCCAGCGCGATGGCGCCGCCGGCCGGCAGGGCCAGGCCCGCCAGCACCAGCACCGCCGGCGCCAGCCAGCCGCCGACCAGCGCGATCAGCCGCAGCTTGGCCGCATGCTTGCGCGCGATGCGGAAGCCCATCTCCTTGTTCAGGAAGCTTTCCTGCGTATGCGGCGCCTCGAACAGCCGCACCTTGCCCAGATGCCCCAGCCCGGTGGCGCTTTCGGCGGTGCTGAAGGCTGGCGCGGTGTCGATGAAACGCCAGTAGAGGAACTTCACCAGTGCGGCCGCCAGCAGCGCCGCGATGCTGACCACCTGCACGATGGTGGCGGCCTGGGCGGCGAAGACCAGCACCAGCGCATTGCCCAGCAGCAGGCCGGTGGCCAGGCCCAGCACCAGGTAGCCCGGCACGACATAGGCGTTGTACCAGGCGCGGATAGGCTTCAGGGAGCGGTAGATCATGCCGGTGGCGATCACCGTCACCACCGCGCAAACAGCACTGGCCAGCCCCAGCACGACCAGCACCCCGCGCCCGGGGTCGAAGAAGGTGAACAGCAGCGCCAGCAATCCGGCGGGCACGTAGGTCAGCACCGCCAGCACGCCCTCGCGGCTGAGCCAGGAGCTGCGCCACTGGCTGAAGGCGCGCCAGGCCCGCTCCGGCCGGCCCAGGTGCAGGAAGGAGGCCAGCAGGCCGGCGGTGATCAGGCCGAAGGAAATGCCGAAGCCGATGAAGCCGGTCCAGAAGGAAGGCGTCAGCGCGCCGAAGGCGATCAGCAGCGCCAGCACGAACAGCAGCCCGTAGCCCGCGCCGGAGGCGACGGTGAAGACGATGACGGAGAATGCCGGATGCATGCGGGCGGTCCTAGCGCGAGAGGATACGGTCGAGCCAGCCCAGCAAGCCGTCGGCGGCGGGCTCGGGCGGCGGCAGGCTCGAGCCGGCGCCGGTGCAGCCGGCGCTGTTCTGGCGTTGACGCGGCGGCAGGTACTTGTTGGTCGGCCGGTAGCCCATCTCCGGCATCAGGTCGAAACCGCCGCGCTCGGCCACCAGCTTCGCGACATGGCTGTTGGGATCGGCCAGATCGCCGTAATGCCGCGCCGAGGCCGGGCAGGTCGAAACGCAGGCAGGCACGCGGTCGATTTCCTCCAGGTTCTCGTTGTAGATGCGGTCGATGCACAGCGTGCACTTCTTCATCGTGCCGCCATCGTAGTCGTACTCGCGCGCGCCATAGGGACAGGCCCAGGAGCACAGCTTGCAGCCGATGCAGGTGTCGGGGTTGATCAGCACGATGCCGTCCTCGGCCCGCTTGTAGCTGGCGCCGGTCGGGCACACGGTGACGCAGGCAGGCTCGGCGCAGTGCAGGCAGGATTTGGGGAAATGCACCGTGCGGCTGTGCTGCCCCTCGCCGGCCTCGAAACTGTGAATGCGGTTGAACCACACGCCGGCCGCGTCCGCCCCGTAGGGATCGATGTCGGTCAGCGGCCCCGATGTGCCGCCGGTGTTCCATTCCTTGCAGTTGACCGCGCAGGCATGGCAGCCGACGCAGGTGTCGAGGTCGATCACCAGTCCCAGTTGCCTTGGCGATGGCGGCGGCAAAGCGGTCATTTCACGTCTTCCCTGGAATAGCGGGCCTTGAGATTCTGGCCGTAGCGCAGCACCTGCGCCGGCTTGCGCATGCCCGGCAACGGTTTCAGCGTCGGTAGCATCGGTTCGGTATGGTCGTGCGGCCGCTGCGCCTTCTCGATGCGCACCCGCAGGTCGTACCAGGCGGCCTGGCCGGTGACGGGATCGCTGTTCAGGTCGCGCCGCCCGTCCTGCTCCGGCAGGGTTTCGGAAATCAGGTGGTTGAGCAGGAAGCCCAGCCGCGCTTCCGGCGCGTCGGGTTCGAGGTTCCACGCCCCCGCGCGCTTGCCGATGGCGTTCCAGGTCCACACGGTGCGATCGTTGACGCCTTCCATCAGCTTCACCTGGCAGGTGATCTGGCCGTGATGGGAGATCACGTTGACCCAGTCGTCGTCGGCGATGCCCATGGCCTGCGCGGTGGCGCGGTTGATGTGCAGGCGATTGGCGCCGTGGATCTGGCGCAGCCAGGCGTTCTGCGAACCCCATGAGTGGTACATCGCCGCCGGCCGCTGGGTGATGGCGTAGAACGGGAATTCGTCCTGGTCGAGCCGCTGCTGCTCGAAGGGCTGGTACCAGATCGGCAGCGGATCGCAATGGTCCCGCACCCGTGCCCGCAGTTCCTCGGGCGGCTGGATGCGGCCATGCCCCTCGGCCGCCAGCCGGAACTTCTGCAGCGGTTCGACATAGAGCTGCAGCACGATCTGCTCGGGCTTGGCCATGAAGCCCATCTGCACCGCATGCTCAAGATAGGCCTTGTTGGCGTGCTTGAAGTACTCGGCCTCGTGCGGCAGTTCGTATTTCCAGAAGCAGCCGTTCTCGACATAGCGCTTGAGCTGGTCGGGATTGGGATCGCCGGTGCCGTCCTGGCTGCCGTCCCTGCCGCGCCAACCGGCCAGCATGCCCACGCCCGGCGCGCGCTGGTGATTGACCAGGTAGTCGGGATAGCCGCCGGGATAGGCCGGCGTGCCGTCCGGCCGGGTCAGGCCCGGCAGGCCCAGCCGGGCGCCCAGCTCGATCACCACGTCCTGGAACGGGCGCACGTCGCGATCAGGCTGCACCACCGGCTGGCGGATGGCGTCGCCCGGGCCGTGCGCGCTGCCGATCGGACGATCCAGCAGCGAGATGCAGTCCCAGCGCTCCAGATAGGTGGTGTCGGGCAGGATCAGGTCGGCATAGGCCACCGTCTCCGAGAAGAAGGCGTCGGAATAGATGATGTGCGGAATGCGGTAGGTGCCGTCCGGCTTCTTGGCGGTCAGCATCTCGCTGGTGCCGGCGCTGTTCATCGACGAGTTCCAGGCCATGTTGGCCATGTACATGAACAGCGTGTCGATCTCGTAGGGCTCGCCCGCCCAGGCGTTGCGGATCACCATGTGCATCAGCCCATGGTTGGCCATCGGCGCGTGCCAGGAATAGGCGTTGTCGATGCGCCGCGCGCCGCCGTCCTGCTCGACCAGCAGGTCTTCCGGCCCGACCGGGAAGCCCAGCGGCGGCCGCGGCAGCGGCTTACCCGGCTCCACCTCGCCGATCTTGCCGCCGGGGCGGATGCCCATCGGCGCCGGCCGCGGATAGGGCGACTTGTAGCGGAAGGCGCCGGGCGTATCGACCGCGCCGATCAGCATCTGCAGCACGTGCAGGGCGCGGCAGGTCTGGAAGCCGTTGCTGTGGGCGGAGATGCCGCGCATGGCATGGATCGCCACCGGCCGGCCGATGAAGCTCTCGTGCTTGCGCCCGGCCCAGTCGGTCCAGGCGACGGGAATCTCGATCTGCTGCTCGAAGGCGGCATGGGCGATCTCGGCGGCGATGCGCCGGATCGTGTCGGCGTCGATGCCAGTGACCTTGGCCGCCTCTTCCGGCGCGTAGGACGGATCGAGATAGCGCTCGACCAGCAGACGCAGCACCGGCCGCACGATGCGGCCATCCTCCAGGGTGAACTCGCCGGTCAGCGCCGGCGCGATGTCGGCGCGCAGGGCGGAGGTCACCGATTTCGACATCTGGTCGAAGCACAGCGGCCGGCCCTCGCCGTCGCGCGCGAACAGCCCGTGATCGGCGCTGCCCGGCGCATGCACCACCAGCCACGGCGCGTTGGTGTAGCGCACCAGGAAATCGAGATCGACGCGCTGCGCCTTCAGCAGCTCGTGCACGATGGCCAGGATGAAGGCGCCGTCGGTGCCCGGCCGCACGCCGACCCATTCGTCGGCGATGGCGGCATAGGCGGTCTTGACCGGGTTGATGGCGACGTATTTGGCGCCGCGCGCCTTCAGCTTGGCCAGCCCGGCCTTGATCGGGTTGCTGTCGTGATCCTCGGCGACGCCGAACATCAGGAAGTAGCGCGTCCGCTCCCAGTCCGGCTCGCCGAACTCCCAGAAGCTGCCGCCGATCGAATAGAGCCCGGCCGAGGCCATGTTCACCGAACAGAATCCGCCATGGGCGGCGTAGTTAGGCGTGCCGAACTGCTGCGCCCACCAGCCGGTCAGCGCCTGGCTCTGGTCGCGGCCGGTGAAGAAGGCCAGCTTGCGCGGATCGCTCTTGCGGATGTCGCCCAGCCACTTGGTGGCCAGCGCCATCGCCTCCTCCCACTCGATCTCCTTGAACTCGCCCGCGCCGCGCTCGCCGACCCGCAGCAGCGGCTTGCTCAGCCGCGCCGGCGAATAGTGGTTCATGATGCCGGCCGAGCCCTTGCCGCACAGCACGCCCTTGTTGACCGGATGCTTCCTGTTGCCCTCGATGTAGCGGACCTTGCCGTCCTTCAGGTGCACCTTGATGCCGCAGCGGCAGGCGCACATGTAGCACGTGGTGGTTTTGACCTCGTCCGACACCGGCGGCGAGAGGTTTTCGATCGGGGCCTGCGTCGTCATGATGCTCGTTTCCCTGTCCCGGGCATCGTCGCCGATGCCGTTTCCACGTTGCCGTTTGTCATGGCAGCCACCAGTCGATCGCCACCAGATACAGGCACAGCACGGCAAAGGCCGCAATCGTAAACGGCCCGTTCCAGGCGCGGCCGATCTTCTCCGGCGATTCGCCGGTGAGGCCGCCGATCAGCACTACCGGCGTGCCGTAGGGCGAGGAGGCGATCGACAGCGCCGAGCCGCCCAGCAGCGCCATGGCCAGCAGCACCGACGGCAGGCCGTCGGCCGGCATGTGGTGCAGCGAACTGCCGATCAGGGTCAACATCACCAGCGAGTTGACGCCGATCTGCCCCACCAGCGTGATGATGGCCGCCATGGCGATGGCCAGCACCGCCCAGGGCAGGTCGGCGCGGGCGATCAGGGTCTCGATCGCGTCCTCTGGAATGAGCGCCGCCATCACCACGCCGATATAGGCCGCGGTCGAGATGATCAGGGCCTCGGACCGCGAAACGACGAACTCCCCGGTCGGCCAGCGCCCGACGCGGCGGGCGGTCATCGCCAACATCAGCCGCGAGCCCAGGCGGCGGAACTGCACGGCGATCCACAGCGCCGAGAAGAACGGCAGCATCAGCATGGTGGCGCCGACCATCGACAGCGACAGCAGCAGGTTGGCGCTCACCACCACCGTCATGATGCCGGCCAGCACCCCCAGCATCGGCGGCACCGACTGGGCGAAGCCGTATCGCGGCGTCATCAGCGGCGCCGAGGAGGCCGCCGGAGCGGGCCATGCGATGCGATCCATGACCCAGCCCACCGTCAGGAACAGCAGCGAGCAGACGGCGCCGACCGGGGCGATGGCGGTCCAGGTCAGACCCGGTATCAGCGAGACGGTCAGCGCGATCAGGATGGAGAGCGGCGACCAGCCGACCATGGTGCACTGCCCGCGCAGCACCGCCATCATCATGCGCTTCTCGCGGATCTTGAAGCGGCGGTGGTCGCCACCGGCGGCGATCAGCGTATTGGCCCGCTTCACCATGGTGCCTAGCAGATTGACGACGCCGTAGCTGAGGATCAGGGCGAAGAGATGGGCGGCGGCGGTCAGTGCGATGTAGCGCCGCCCCGGCGGCTGGGCGATCACGTAGTTGCCGCAGCGCCTGACCGCCACCGAGGTGCGGGCCGCGTCGCGCAGCATGTTCAGCGCCAGCAGGAAGGTGGTGAAATAGGCGGCCAGCAGCATCGCCCTGCCCAGCACCGGCCACGGATCGGGCCGCACGGCCAGCACCGCGACGCTGAGGGCGGCGGCGGCGCCGACGAAATAATAGTCGCGCCGCACCCCGCCGATCATGGTCAGCAGCACGAACAGCAGATAGGAGGCGCCGACGATGGCCTGCAGCACCACCCAGTCGGTGAACAGCAGAACCAAGGTCAGGACCACCACCACCGTCAGGCTGACGCCCATCAGCCGGGCCCGCAGCACGCTCATGTGCCGCCCTGCAGCAGGTGGAAGCCCATGATGAGCAGGGCGGAGATCGTCAGGCAGCCCAGCGCGTAGGGCCCATTGTCGCGCCAGGCCATGCTCCAGTTCGACTGGCCCAGCATGTTGGCGGCGTAGAGCGTCAGGTTGGACAGCGGCGACAGCACGCCGCCGATGCCCCAGCTCGCCAGCATCACCAGCGCCAGCGTCGCCTGCGACACGCCCATCGTCTCCGCCGGCAGGGTGTGGCCGATCACCACGATCAGGATCACCGCGTGCAGGCCGAAGAAGGAGCCGATGGCGATGAGGCCGAGCAGGAACGGTATCCACCAGATGCCGGCGATGCCGATGCCGGCCGCCGCCTGCACCAGCATCTGCCCGTCGATCGCCGCGGCGACGCCCTGGCCGAAGATGTTGGCGGCGATGAACAGGACCGAGAGGCCGCGCAGCGAGGCGACGCCCTCGACCAGGCTGGAGCCGTACTCGACGACATTGACCCGCGGTGCCGCCGAGGAATGGCCGGCGGCCAGGATGAACAGCCAAGACCAGGAGAATACCGTCACCACGATGGCGATGGTGGCCGACATCGACAGATGCGCGATGGCGTCCAGTGCGGCCACGCCGCCGACCAGGATCGCCGACAGCAGCGCCAGCCGCACCAGTGCCGCGTTACGGCCCTCGATGGGGACAGGCGGCGCCGACGCTTCAACCGGCCGGTCGCGCCGCCCGACCCGGTCGCAGAGCCAGCCGAAGACGATCAGCAGCAGGCCCAGGAGCATCCCCGGCACCGCCACGTCGAGCCAGCGCAGGGTCGGCATCAGCGACACCACCACCGCCATGGCGAGGAAGAAGGGCGACCAGGTCGAGGCGGCGACGAAGCCGCGCGACAGCGCCAGCGCCATGCGCTTGCGCAGGTCGCCGCCCGAGCTGCCGGCGACGAAACTGGCCAGCAGGGCGAAGCCGGCGAAATTGGTGATGGCGGCCAGGAAATGGCTGGCCAGGCTCAGCCACAGATAGCGCCGGCCCGGCCGCAGATTGGCGACCATCGCCCGCACCACCTGCATCGCCGGGCTGCGTATGGCGGGATACTGGAGCTGGGTCACCGAGGCGAACAGCAGGATGAACATCAGCGTGCCGCGCCCGCCCTGCCACAGCGCGTCCGTGACGCTGCCGCGCAGCGCCGCCAGCGCCAGGCCGGCGGCGATCAGCAGCCCGGCCATCAGCCATTGCGAGCGCAGCACGTTGCGCGGCTGCGCCACGATATAGGCGACGAGAAAGAAGACCGCCGGCGCCTCGAAGCCCACATCCTTGAACAGCGCCGCCAGCACGGCGAAGACGCAGCAGGCCAGGCACGCCACGGCGCTGAAGCGGGCCGCCAGACCGTGCCGGCCTGCCGTCGCTGCCTGTTGTTCGGGGTTGGCCTGGGCCGCCTGGGTCACCGTGAAACGCTTCTAGCCGCTGCTTCCGGCACGGCGCCGAACAGCGCCAGCGCCTGCTCCTTGAGCTTGAATTTCTGGATCTTGTCGGTGCCGGCGGTGCGCGGAAACTCGTCGATCACCACCACGCCGGCCGGCAGCTTGAAGGACGACAGTTTCTCGCGCAGGAACGCCACGATCTCCGCGCCCGAGGCGGCGGCGCCCGGCTTCAAGGTCACGAAGCCGACGCCGATCTCGCCATGCCGTTCATGCGGGATCGGCACCACCGCCGCGGCGGAGACGGCGGGATGCTGCATCATGACGTACTCGACTTCGGGAGTGGAGACGTTGAAGCCGTTGTGCTTGTAGCCGTCCTTCAGCCGGTGCAGGAAGGTCAGCGATCCGTCCTCGTTCATGCAGCCCGCGTCGCCCGAGCGCAGCCAGCCGTCGGGCAGGATGGCCTCGGCGGTCTCGCGCGGCTTGTCGAAATAGCCCGCCATGACGCCGTAGCCGCCGATCAGGATCTCGCCGATCTCGCCCGGCTTGAGATCCTGCAGCGTCTGGGGATCGACCACCCGCACGCTGCAGCCCGGCAGCGGCTTGCCGTGCGACTTCAGCCGCTCTTCCATGGGCTCGTCGCCCCAGGCGCGCGTCACCACGCCGGTGGTCTCGGTCATGCCGTAGCCCGAGCCGGCGCCCTCCAGCCCCAGCCGTTCGGCGGCCTTGCGGAACACCGCCGGATCGTTGCTCAGGATGCTGCCGATCCGCAGGCGGCTGAGATCGGCGCCGGCGAAGTCGGGATGGGCGATGATGCCGTCGATCATCACCGGCAGCATGTGCATGGCGGTGCAGGCTTCGCGCTGCAGCAGCCGCAGGCAGCGGCCGGCGTCGAACCGCTCCTCCAGGACCAGGCCGGCGCCATGGGTCCAGAACATCAGCACGCCGGTCAGGCAGCCCAGCACGCCGAACAGCGGTACGCACAGGAACAGCCTGTCCTCTTGCGTCAGAAGGTAGCGGACGCCGCCGTCGAACGCCTTGCGCCAGATGCAATGGGTCAGCATGGCGCCCTTGGGCAGGGCGGTGGTGCCGGAAGAATAGACGATCAGGGCCGGACGGTCGGGATCGGTCTCGATCTCCGCCGCCGCCTGGGCGATGTCCTGCGGCCGCGACCAGTCGGAAACGCCGGCCACCGGCGCGGCCCGTGCATCCAGCGCGATCAGGTGGCGCAGCTCGGGCAGGGCGGCAAGCCGCAGCGCTCCGGCCGGCTGTTCCTTCAGCTCGGGACAGGCAGCGGCCAGTTCGCCCACGAAGTCGCGGAAGGCGCCGTCGCCGCTGGTGATCAGCACCCGGCTGCGCGACTGGGCGATCTGGTACAGAAACTCGTCGCGCTTCAGCCGCGTGTTGAGGAACACCGCGATCAGCCCGCTGCGCGCCGCCGCCATCCAATACCAGATGAACTCCGGCCGGTTGGGCATCCACAGCGCCACCGTGTCCCCCGGCCGCAGGCCCAGCGCGGCCAGCCGGCCGGCGGCGGCATCGATCTCCGCCTTCACATCGATGAAGCTGTAGCGGCGGTCGTTGAACACCAGGGCGGTGCGCGCGCCGAAGACGGCAGCGAGCCGCTCCACCGCCTGGCCATAGGTCAGGCCGAGATATGGGTTCGGCCGTTCCTGCCGCAGCGCGGTCATCCCCGCGCCCCCGCCCGCTTCAGCGCCACGCCCAGCGTCTGCGACGCCAGCTCGCGCAGCTTGAACTTCTGCACCTTGTCGGTGCCCGAGGTCAGCGGGAAGCTTTCCACGAAGATCACGTGCAGCGGCACCTTGAACGAGGCCAGGTTGTCGCGGGCGAAGGCCAGCAGCTCCGATTCCAGCGGCTTGCTGCCGGGCCGGGGAATGATGAAGGCCACGCCCATGTCGCCCAGTTCCGGGTGCGGCAGGCCGACCAGCGCGGCATTGGCCACCGCCGGGTGCTTGCGCATGACGGTTTCCACTTCGGCCGGCGACACGTTGAAGCCCTTGGTCTTGTAGCCGTCGCCGATGCGGCCCTCGAACACCAGCCGCCCGTCCTGGCGCAGATAACCCTGGTCGCCGCTGTGGAACCAGCCGTCGCTGTCGATCGCCTTGGCGGTCTCGACCGACTTGTTGTAGTAGCCCTTCATGATGCAGTAGCTGCGGGCCCAGATCTCGCCGCTCTCGCCCACCGGCATTTCCTTGCCGGTCTGCGGATCGACGATCCTGATCTCGACGTCGGGCAGCGGCCGGCCCTGGTTGTCGATGCGATCCTCCAGCGGATCGTCCCAGCGGCTGCGCGTCAGCACCGTGGTGCTCTCGGTCAGACCGTAGCCGGTCATCGTGCCCGGAATGCCCAGGTCGCGCGCCACCTTCAACAGCACGTCCTGATCGTTGCTCAGCACCATGGCGATGCGCATGGAGGAAAGGTCGTAGTCCTTGCGCCTGGGATGCTCCAGCAGCGCGGTGATCATCGGCGGCAGCAGGTGCGTGACGGTGCAGCGCTCGTTCTGCCAGTCCTTCATCGCCTGCTCGGCGTCGAAGCGGTCGGCGATCACCACGCCGCCGCCCCGGATCCAGACCGGATAGACGCCGTTCATGCTGGCCATCGAGCCGAACATGGGAATGTGCAGATAGAACCTGTCTTTGGCCGACATGTCGACCGGTGTGCCGATGTCCCACGCCTTGCGCCAGACGCAATGGGTGATCATCGCTCCCTTGGGCAGCGCCGTGGTGCCCGAACTGTAGCTGATCAGCGCCGGCTGGTCGGGATCGGTGGCGTAAGGCGGCACCGGCAGGTCCTGCGCCAGCCCGTCGGACCAGTCGCTCACCGCCGGCAGCTTCGCCTTGTCGAACGCATCGAGCGCGATGACGTGCTGCATCGTCGGCAGGGCGGCAAGCTGCAGCTTGCCGCTGGCCGGCGACCGCAGCTCCGGGCACAGCTCGGCCAGGTCGCCGAGGAAATTGCGGAACGCGCCGTCGCCGGCGACGATCACGGCGCGGCTGTCCGACTGGGCGAGCTGGTAGGAGAACTCCTCCAGCCGCAGCCGCGTGTTCAGGATCACCGGCACTAGCCCCATCTGCGCCGCGCCCAGCAGGTACCACAGATACTCCGGCCGGTTGGGCAGCCAGATCGAGATGGTGCTGCCCATCGGCAGGCCGAGCGTCGCCAGCCGGCCCGAAGCACGATCGACCATCTTCTTCACGTCGGAGAACCGCCAGCGCTTGTCGTGATAGACCAGCGCCTCGTTGTCGGGAAACGTCTCGGCCATGTAGGCGATGGCCTGGGCATAGGTCATGCCGGCAAACTTGTTCACGATGCAGCCCTCTCCCCGGTGGCGGCCAGGGCCGCCAGCGCCGTCTCGCGCAGCTTGAATTTCTGGACCTTGCCCGTGCCCGCCGTCAGCGGGAACTCGTCGACGAAGAACACGTGCGCCGGCACCTTGAACGAGGCCAGCCGGCCGCGGGCGAACTCGATGATCTCCTGCTCGCGCGGGCTGGCGCCCTCGGCCCGCACCACGAAGGCCGCACCAACGGCGCCAAAGCGCGCATGCGGCAGGTCGGTCACCGCCACCGCCTGCACCGCCGGATGCTCCAGCAAGGCGGCCTCGACTTCCGCCGTCGCCACGTTGAAGCCGTTGTGCTTGTAGCCGTCCTTGACCCGGCGCAGGAACTTGATGCTGCCGTCGGCGCGATGGATGCCCAGGTCGCCGGTCTTGAACCAGCCGTCTTCGGCGAAGGCGCGGCGCGTCTCCTCGGGCTTGTTGTAGTAGCCCAGGGTCACGTTGTAGCCGCGCACCTGGATCTCGCCCTCCTCGCCGCGCGGCAGCACCGCGTTGGTGTCAGGATCGGCCACCCGCACCTCGATGTCGGGCAGCGGCTTGCCGTGCGCGGTGATGCGCTCCTCCAGCGGCTCGTGCCAGTAGGTGCGGGTCGCCGCCGACGACGTCTCCGTCATGCCGTAGGAGGTGAACACCTCGCGCATGCCGAGCTGGTTGGCGGCCTTGCGGAACACCACTGGGTCGATGCTGAGCACGATGCCGGTGCGCAGCCGCGACAGGTCGTATTGGCCGAAATCGGGATGCTCCAGCATCTTGTCGATCATCAGTGGCAGCACGTAGACCGCCGTGCAGCGGCGCTCCTGCAGGTTGCCCAGCATGCGCGCCGCATCGAACCGGTCGTCGAGGATCACCGCCGAGCCGCGCGACCAGAAGGTCAGCACGCCGTTGATGCTGCTGAGAATGCCGAACATCGGCACGCACAGGTAAAGGCAGTCGTCGGCGGTCTGGTTGAAGCGCTCGCCGTGGTCCCAGGCCTTGCGGAAGACGCTGTGGTTCAGCATCGCGCCCTTGGGCAGGGCGGTGGTGCCGGAGGAATAGGCGATCAGCGACGGCGCCAGCGGATCGCGTGCCGGCGGCGCCGGCGGCAGCTTGCCGGCCGGCTGCGACCAGTCGGTCACGCCCTTGTACCCGGCATCGAACGGATCGAGCGCCACCACATGCCGCAGCTTGGGCAGGGCGGCGCAGTTAAGGGCGCCCGGCGTGCCGGTCAGCAGTTCGGGACAGACCCCGGCCAGGTCGCCCAGGAAGTCGCGATCGTCGGTGCCGCCGGGCACGATCACCGCCTTGCTGTCCGACTGGTCGATCTGGTAGGTGAATTCGACCGGCTGCAGGCGCGTGTTCAGCGTCACCGCCACCGCCCCCATCTGCCCGGCGCCCAGCCAGTACCACAGGAATTCCGGCCGGTTCGGCAGCCACACCGCGACCTTGTCGCCCGCGCGGATGCCGATGCTGTGCAGCCGCGCCGCGGCGGCGGCGGCCTCGTCCCGCACCTGGGCGAAGGTCCAGTCGCGGCCGTGGAAGGACAGCGCCAGCCGCTCGCCGTGCTGGCGCGCCAGCAGCGCCACGGCCTCGCCGGTGGTCAGCCCCTTGAACGGATTCATGCCGCGACTCCCCGTCCGAACGCGTCCAGCAGTGCTGCATTCACCGCCTCGGGCTCCTCGTACATCACCCAGTGCCCCGCGCCGGCCACGATCTGCGTGCGCAGCGCGGGATAGCGCGCCTGGGTGCGCGCCAGACAGGTCGGAACGTCGGGGTTCATGTAGCAGTCGTGCTCGCCGAACAGCATCAGCGTCTTGCCCGCCACCGTGTCGAGCGCATCGAACATGGTGGTGGAAACCGAGATCGGCATGCCGATCAGCGTGCGCTTCTGCGCCAGCAACTGGCGCTGGATGTCGATCGCCTGGTCGTCGATCTTGGCTGGATCGTGGATCATGGAGAGCGCCAGGTTGGCGCGCACGATATCGCGCACCTGGTCCAGACTCATGCTGCGGCTGAGCTTCTGCAGCTGGTGCGTCTTGTCGGCCCACATCTCGCCCATGCCGGACGCGCCCAGCACCACCAGGGCCGCGACCTTCGGTCCGGCCAGCGCCGTGGCATGCGCGGCGATGGACGATCCCAGCGAGAAGCCGGCGACCAGCGCCGGCGCCTCGCCCGGATCGAGCTGGGCGATGGCCTGCACGAAATACTGCGCCAGGGCCGGCGCCGTATGCGGCTGCGGCGCCGTCGGCGAAGCGCCCAGGCCTGGCAGGTCGGCGGCGAAGACGCGATGGTCCTGCGCCAGCCCGTCGATGTTGCGCAGCCAGTGCTTCCACGAGCCGAAGCCGCCATGCAGCAGGAAGATCGCCGGACCGCGCTCGCCCCAGTGGTGCCAGGCGATGTGGCCCTCGCCGCAGGGCGTGCGCAGCAGGCGCGCGCTGCGTTCGAGCCGATCTTCCAGCGCGTGGACCTGCGGTGCAGCCTGTTGCTGCTCAGCCAGCATGACTCGCGTTCTTCCCCGCCTGCTTCTCGTATTTGTGGCCGAGCTTAATCTCCCAGTCGAGATAGCGCAGCATGCCCTCGCGGCCCTGCTCGTAGGGCGGCAGCCAGAAATCGGGACCGCCGAAGGTCTCGGTCGGCTTGCCCTTCTCCAGCGGCAGGCCGGCGGCGCGCCAGGCCTTGGTGCCGCCCTCCAGCACCTTGACCTTGCGATAGCCCATGTCGTGCAGCGTGGCGGCGGCCAGGATCGATTGGCCCTCTTCCGAAGCGGTGACCACGATCTCCCGGTCCGGTCCGGCGGTGTCGGCGATGATCGATTCCAGCCAGCCGCGCGGCCGCCACTTGGCGCCCGGCAGATGGCCTGCGCCGTATTGCAGGCTGGCGCCGACATCGATCACCACCGGCTTGCTGTCGCGGATATGCTTGTCCATGTCGGCAGGGTTCAGGCGCGTGACCTTCTTCAGCGCCGCCTCGTAACCCAGCGGCTTGGGATGCTGGCGGCCGGCCACCAGCTTCTCGCCCGCCGCCGCCCAGGCATCGACGCCGCCCTTGAGCACGAAGACCTTCTCCATGCCCATGCGGCGGTACCAGTAGCCGGTCATCATGGCGCGCGCTTCGTTCTGGTCGATCAGCACGACGGTGGCGTCGCGCACCAGCACGAAGTCGTCGGTGCGCTGCACCGCCTGCCCGCCCGGCAGCGAGATGGTGCCGTCGATGTGGCCGGCCTGGTAGGCCTTCAGCGGCCGGACATCGAACAGATAGATGTTCTGCGTCTTGCTGGCCGGGATCAGCTTCTTCAGCTCGGCCAGATCGACATGGCGCACGCCGAATTCCTTGCCCAGCCGGGCGGCCTCGGCCTCCGCCTTGGCGATGCTCTCCTTGCTGGGCTCGCCCACCGGACGGGCCTCGCCCTTCTCCAGCTTGCCGTCCTCCAGCAGCCAGCCCGAGGTGCCGTTCTCCAGCGCGAAGACGTTGTCGAAACCCAGCCGGCGCAGGCTGGAGGTGCCGATGATGCTGCGCGTGCGACCGGCGCAGTTCACCACGATGGTGGAGTATTCCTTGGCCAGGTCGGCCGCCTTCAGCACGATATCGAAGCTGGGACAGCTCACCGCGCCGGGCAGGTGGCCGCCGAGGAATTCCTCCGGCGTGCGCGAGTCGCAGGTGATGACCTTGGGATCCTTGGCCATCTTGGCGTATTCGGTGACGGTGATCGACGGCACGTGCTCGACGACGTGGATCATCTCGCCGAAATCCTTGGACGGCACGTTGGTGCCGGTCATGATCTCGCCGCCGGCCTCGACCCAGGCCGGCAATCCGCCCTTGATCTCGCGTGCGTTGGGATAGCCGATGGCGTGCAGCGTCTTCAGCGCCAGTTCGGCGCGGTTGTCCTTGCCGTCGCCGTAGACGAAGACGCGCGTGGTGCGGTCGGGCACCAGCTCGGCCATGCGGAATTCGATCAGCCGGCGCGGCAGGGTCGAGGCGCCGAAGATGTGGCCGTCGACGGTCTCGCCCTTCTCGCGCACGTCGAACAGCGCCCAGTCGCGCGCCTTGGCATCGTAGAGTTTCTTGAAGTCGCTGGCGCTGATGTAGCTCATGGCAGCCTCTCTTGTATAAGGTGAGGAAAGTCGGGACGGAGCGGAAAACGGCGGTGTCGCCGTCCGCTCAGCCCTTCCTGCGCTGGTCGTTGCGCCGGCCAAGAATCTCCGCGGCAATCATGTTCTTGTGGATCTGCACCGTGCCGCCGTAGATCGAGCCGCCGCGCACCTCGGTGTAGCGGTGCACCATGGGATATTCCTTGGTGTAGCCGTTGGCGCCCAGGATCTGCAGCGCATCGTCGCAGATCTGCTTGGCGGCATTGGCGGTGAAGACCTTGGCGATCGAGGTTTCCAGCCGGTCCGGCAGGCCGCTGTCGCCCGCGCCGGCGGCGGCGCGGTAGGTCAGCAGCTTGGCGGCGTCGAGCTTGATGCGCATGTCGGCCAGCATCCACTGGATGCCCTGGAAATCGCTGATCTCGCGGCCGAACTGCTTGCGCTCCTTGGAATAGGCCAGCGCATATTCGTAGGCCGCCTGGGCCGAGCCCAGCATGCGCGAGATGCTGCCCAGCCGCTCGCCGTTGTAGATGCTGATCAGCTTGCCGAAAGCGTTCTCGCGGATCAGGATGTTCTCGACCGGCACCTTGCAGTCGTCGAAATACAGCTCGAACAGCAACTCGTCGGCCATGTTGACCGTGCCGTTGGAGCGGGTGAAGCCGGGCGCGTTGTGCGGCACGATGACGGCGCCGATGTCCTTGGCCGAGCCGGTGTCGTTCAGCCGGCAGTAAAGAACGGTGTAGTCGTTGGCGCTGACGGCGCTGACGAACTGCTTGTGGCCCTTGATGATGACGTGGTCGCCCTCGATGCGGCCCTTGGTCTTCATCTCGGTAGCGGCCGAGCCAGCCTCCGGCTCGGTGATGCCGATGGAGATGCCGATCTCGCCGGCGCAGGAGCGCTTCACCAGCTCCTTCTGCTTGTCGTTGCCCAGCTTGGCGATGGCGCCGACCGCCCCGGTCGAGGAGCGGTGGGCGATGCTGCCGATCGCCGAATCGCAGGCCTGCAGGGTCTGGGTCAGCAGCAGCGTATCGAGCAGCGGCAGGCCCGAGCCGCCCAGCTCGACCGGCATGTTGACGCCCAGCAGGCCGTAATGCGCCATTTCCTTGCGCAGCTTGCGGGTGCCGTCGGCGGAGTGAACATCGTTATTGGCAATGAACGGCTTGAGCTTGCGTTCGTAGACTTCCTTGGCCGAATCGATAAGTTGCTGCTGTCGCTCGTTGATAGCGAAATCCATCGCGCTTCTTCCCCTGTACTGCCCTGGCCCTGCCCTGGATTGTCGCCGCGGCGCAGCACGATCCTGCAGATTCTTGATACAAACGGCGGGGATTGTTGCCCCTCGAAAGGAAACAATCAAGGCCATTTGAGGAAGACGATCTGTGCGCCGCGCGCGCAGCTTCTATGGCAAAACTTTCAATCAAACTCGTATCTTACAACGCATGGCCGGTGCGTACGCCAAGCCGCCACCGATCCGGCGCCAACCGCCGCCCGGCGACAGGAGCGGTCGCGGTAGAGAGGCAATCCTGTGGCTTTGTGGATTGAATACATTTGTATTTTAGGGACCGGACTCGCTAGAAATCCGGTGCCGGTCCGAATGATCGCCTGAAATGGGTCAATTCGGATTGATTGTATCTATTACATTGCCTATTGCTCCGGCTTTAGGCTTTAATGCGCCGCACAGGGAAGAAACCACCGATTGCAGTGCTGTCAGGACAGTACATTGCGGCAGGTGTGTGCGCGCCTGACAGGAAGAGTTGAGACGGGGCAAGATCGACAATGGACAAGGCATTGCTGGACGAACTCGAGGAAAAGCGCAGGCAGGGTCGCTCGACCGGCCAGGTCCACAAGAAGCAGAACGCCCAGTCCCTGCATCCCGACAAGCTGTCCGCCCGCGAGCGGATCAATATTCTGCTCGATCCCGGCTCGTTCCAGGAAATCGGCGTGCTGGCGCGCAGCCAGAACAAGGATCTCTACGACCGCTCGCCGGCCGACGGGCTGATCGCCGGCTCCGGCACGATCGACGGGCGCATCGTCTATGTCAGTTCCGACGATCCCACCGTGCTGGCCGGCACGCGCGGCCGCGTCGGCGAGGCCAAGACCCAGCGCGTGCGCGAACTGGCCGAGAAGCACTGCAAGCCCTACATCGCCCTGATGGAGGCCGGCGCTGGCCGCTTCCAGGAGATCAACGGCGCCACCGCGGCGGGCATCGGCCATCGCTTCCGCGAGCATTTCCGCCTGTCCGGCCGCATACCGCAGATCGCCGCCTTCATGGGCGCCTGCTTCGGCGGCCCCTCCTTCACCGGCGCGCAGTCCGATTTCATCACCATCGTCGACGGCACCGGCTTCATGGGCATGTCAGGCCCGCCGGTGGTCAAGGTCGGCATCGGCCTCGAAGTCACCCGCGAGGAGATCGGCTCGGGCCATCTCAGCGCCGCCGTCACCGGCCAGGCCGACCATCTGGGCCGCAACGAAAAGGAATCGCTGCTCGCTATCCGCGAATTCCTGTCCTATTTCCCGTCGAGCTGCTTCGAGCTGCCGCCGGTGCGCGAGCCCAAGCCGGCCGCCGTCGATACGCCCGAAGGCCGGGCCAAGATGGATGCCATGGTGTCGGAGAACCATCGCCGCGGCTACAACATGGAGCAGCTCATCCGTCTGATGGTCGACGGCGGCGAGCTGTTCATGTACCGCCCGCTCTATGGCCGCAACCTGATCACCACCTTGGGCCGCATGAAGGGCCAGTCGGTCGGTATCGTCGCCAACAATCCCATGCACCTGGCCGGCGCGCTGAACCACGAAGCGGCGATCAAGGCGCGCAAGTTCCTCGACCTGTGCGACGCTTTCCACATCCCGATGGTGTTCCTGTGCGACTGCCCGGGCTTCCTGGTCGGTCCCGACATCGAAAAGCAGCGCATGGTCAGCCTGGCCGGTCGCATGCTCAATTCGGTCATCGGCGCCACCGTGCCCAAGGTGACGGTCGTGGTGCGCAAGGCGATCGGCCTGGCCTATATCGCCATGGGCGGCAAGACCATGAACCCCGACGCCATCGTCGGCTGGCCGACCTCGTTCTTCGACGCCATGGGCCCCGCCGCCGGCGTCGAGCTGGTGCATGGCCGCAAGATCAAGGAAGCGGCCAATCCCGAGGAGCTGCGCGCCCAGCTCATGCAGAAGGTGCTGGAGGAAGGCAACGGCTACCTCGCCGCCGAACGCGCCCTGCTGGACGACATCGTCCGCCCGTCCGAAACGCGCGACGTGATCCTGTCGGTGCTGGAACGCCAGCACGCGCCGCGCCAGCCCGGTTTCAAGCACCGCATCGATCCCTGATCGACGTCTTCTCCAACCCGTTCATTCAGACAGCGGAGGGAAGATGTCCGGCTGGGATCGCAGTGTCGATATCGTCATCGTCGGTTTCGGCGCCGCCGGCGCGGTGGCCGCCATCGAGGCCGCCGAGTGCGGCGCCAGCGCGCTGGTGCTGGAGAAGATGCCCGATCCGGGCGGCCTGTCGGCGGTGTCGGCCGGCGGCGCCCGCGTCTGCAACGACGTCGAGGAATGCTACAAGTACCTGCTGGCGACCAGCGGCGGGCGCACGCCCGACGACATCATGCGCGGCCTGGCCGAGGGCATGTACCAGATCCCGGCCTACCTGAAGAAACTGGCCGACGCCGTCGGCGCCAAGATGAAAGTCACGCCGGCGCTGGGCAATTACCCCTTCCCCGGCTACGAATCGCTGGCCTACTGCCAGATCGACTCGGTGCCCGCACTGGAGGGCCTGACCTCCTATCGCGCCATCCGCGGCATCAAGGAGGGCACCAAGCTCTTCAAGGTGCTGGAGGACAACGTCACCGCCCGCAACGTGCCGGTGCTCTACAACGCCCCCGCCCAGCGCCTGCTGCGCAACGGCGACGGCGAGATCGCCGGCGTGCTGGCGACGGTCGAGGGCCGCGAGCAGCGCATCCAGGCGCGCAAGGCGGTGATCCTGGCCTGCGGCGGCTACGAGAACAGCGAGGAGATGAAGCGCCAGTATTTCCAGGCGCAGCCGGTGCTGACCGGTTCCTTCATCGGCAACACCGGCGACGGCATCCGCATGGCGCAGGCGGTCGGCGCCGATCTGTGGCACATGTGGCACTACCACGGGCCCTACGGCATGAAGCACGTCGATCCCGACTATCCGCTGTCCTTCTACATGAAGGCGGTGCCGATGTGGACGCCGGGCCGCATGGACCAGGTGTCCGACCTCGGCGTCACCGACGCGCATGGCAAGCCGGTGTCGCAGAAGGCGCTGGCCCGCATGGCCTGGATCCTGGTCGACAAGCAGGGCCGCCGCTTCATGGACGAATACCCGCCCTATCCGGGCGATACCGGCATCCGCCCGTTCGACGCGTTCGATTCGAAGATCCAGGATTTCCCGCGCATTCCCGCCTTCGTCGTGTTCGACGAGGACGGCCGCAAGATGTATCCGGTGGGCCGCGCCGTCTCCAACAGCCGCGACTACCACTACCAGTGGAGCCCGGACAATCTGAAGGAAGTCGAGCTGGGCATCCTGAAGCGCGCCGATTCGGTTTCGGAGCTGGCCAGCGCCATGGGCGTACCGCTTGGCGAACTGCAGCAGACGCTGGAGTCCTGGAACGAATACTGCAGCCAGGGGCGCGATCCCGATTTCGGCCGCCAGCCAGATTCGATGGTGCCGATCCGCACCCCGCCGTTCTATTTCGGCCATATCTACCCGGTGGTAATCAACACCCAGGGCGGCCCGGTCCACAACATCCACCAGCAGGTGCTGACCCCATACGGCGAGCCGATACCGCGGCTCTACGCGGCCGGCGAACTGGGCAGCAAGTTCGGCCATCTCTACATGGGCGGCGGCAACTTGGCGGAATGCTTCGTCGGCGGCTGGACCTCGGCCCGCCACGCTGCCGCATTGCAGCCGCTGGAGGATTAGAGCAAATCACGTTCCGGCGGAGGCGCAGGCGCTTCCACCCCATCGCGGTCCGCTCCAGGCCTGTCCTTCAGGCCAGTTGGTCGGCCGGCGCGGGCAGGCTAAAGTAGAGCCGAAGCCGACTGGCCACAGGGACAAGTAGTGTTTTCTCCCGTCAAGGCGCGACGCATTTTCGAGGAAGTCGTCGTGCAGATCCGCGAGCAGATCGTCGCCGGCGAACTGCGGCCGGGCGACAAGCTGCCCGCCGAACGCGACCTGGCCGAGCAGTTCAACGTCAGCCGCACCGCCGTGCGCGAGGCGCTGCGGGTGCTGGAGATCGCCGGCACCATCCAGCTCAGGAAGGGCGTGCGCGGCGGCGCCTTCATCGCCGCCGCCGATCCCAGCACCATCGCCGATTCGCTGCAGGACATGCTGCATCTGGGCCGCATCACCGCCGGCCAGCTCACCGAGGCGCGCATCTGGATCGAGACCATGGTCACCCGCATCGTCTGCGAATCGGGCACCGAGGAGGATTTCGCGCTGCTGGACGAGAACGTCGCCCTGGTCGCGCGCCTGATGCAGGACGGCCGCGAGCGCGAGCGTGAGCGGGTCGAGGCCAACATCGAGTTCCACAACATCCTGGCCCGCGCCACGCGCAATCCGGTGCTGATCCTCAACATGGCCATGCTGATGGACATCATGCGCTACTTCGCCAGCCGCATCCCGGTCGGCGACGGCGAGGTGATCCTGCGCTCGCGCCGCCGCTTCATGCGCCACCTGCGCGCCCGCAACGCCGACGCCGCGGCGGCGGAAATGACCACGCTGCTGGAAAGCGTCGCCAGCCGCTACGAGAAGCTGACGCCGATCATCAAGGACGCGGCGGCCAAAAAAGCGCCGAAACCGCGTAGAGCGGATCGCGATTAGACGGAACGCGGGCGATCCCGACAGAACGCGATTTGCTCTTTTCCTTAATGTTTAGAGCAAATTCACACGTTCTGACGGAATCGCGAGCCATTCCATCAGAACGTGATTTGCTCTAGCCGCCGTCGACCTCGATCACCGTCCCCGTCGTGAAGCCGGCGCGGTCGGAGGCGGCGAACAGCACCGCGTCCGAGACCTCCTGCGCCGTGCCCAGCCGGCCGAGATAGTTGGAGCCGGCGATCGCCTTGTCGGCGCCGGCCTGGTCGAACTTGTTGCGCTCGCTGGTCGACTGGCGGATGGCGGCCAGGCGCGGCGAATCGATCACCCCCGGCGACACGGCGACGAAGCGCACGCCATCCTTGCCATAGGTCATGGCCAGGCCGCGGGTCAGCAGGTTGAGCGCGGCGTTGGCGCTGCAGCCGGGCAGATGCACGTCGCGCGGCGCCCGCCCGCCCTTGCCGGTGACGCACACCACCGCGCCCTTGCCCTGGCGAATCATATGCGGCAGGGCGGCGCGGACAGTGCGCATATAGCCGATCTGCTTGGTCTGCAGCACCCGCTCCCAGACCTCGTCGTCCAGGGTCAGGAAATCGCCGAACAGCGACAGCGAGGTGCTGTTGACCAGAATGTCGATGCGGCCGGTTTCCTCGACGATGCGGGCGGCCACCGCGTCGACCGATTTGCGCTGGGTGATATCCATCGGCGCCGGGCGCAGGCCCTTGGTCTCCTTCGCCATCGCCTCCAGCTTGCCGCCGTCACGCGAGGAGGCGTAGACGGTGGCGCCCGCCGCCGCCAGGTCGGCGCTGATCTGCCGGCCCAGCGCGCCGCCGGCCCCGACCACCCAGGCCACCCGGCCCTTGAATTCGTCCTGCATGCTATTCTCCCGCACTTGCCCGCAGCGCCCGGGCGCCGACGGGATAGGTTTCCGGCCGCTGCCGGCTGGTGCCGCGCTCCTTGGCCATCTGTTCGGCCGCCAGCTTGTAGTAGCGCTCCTGCAGCTTGCGCAGCCGCTCCTCCATCGCCGCCACCGCTTCCGCCTCCTTGCGCTCGCGTAGCAGCCGCACCAGCTTGCGCCGCCACTCGATGTGGTAGGGGTCGATGTCCGGCGCGGCGTGGCGGGCGAACTGCATGGTCAGGTCCATCAGCAGCCGCATGTTCAGGATCAGCACCGGGTTCTTGGTCGCCCGCGCCAGGATGTTGTGGAACTCGATGTTGACGACGACTTTTTCCTGCAGCCGGCCCTGCTGCATCAGCTCGATGCCCAGCTCGATGTTAGCCTCCAGCTCGGCGAAATCCTCCTCGGTGGCCCGCTCGCAGGCGACCTTGGTGACAATGGTTTCCATCCACAGCCGCGCCTGGGTCAGGTGCTCCAAGGTGATCTGGCCCAGATGCAGCACGTCGCGCATGGAATCGGCGATCAGCCGCGCGTCGACCTCGCGGCAATAGGCGCCGCCCTTGGCGCCGGTCTGCAACTCGATGAAGCCCGCCACCTCCAGGGTGCGCAACGCCTCGCGGATGGCGTTGCGGCTGGCCTGGAACTGGCGCGCCAGTTCGCGTTCCGACGGCAGCTTGTCGCCCGGACGCAGCTTGCCGCTGCGCATCTGCTCGCGGAACTGGTCGATGACCTCCTCGAAGACGCGGCGCGTTCGGATCGGGGTGAAGTTCATGTCTGTGTCTCGAACCCGCCCCGATCCTACTCTTCTCCGCTCAGCGCTGCAGCGTCGAATCGAACTCGCCGCCCATCTGCGACTGGCCGACGATCTGGGCCGTCTTGTCGTGGCCGGCATGCAGGATGTGCGTCTGCAGGTCGCGGATCATGCGGCCCAGCGGGAACTCCTCGAACAGCGCCGTCGAGCCGGCGCCCTCGGTGATCGACCGCGCCAGGTTCAGCGCGGTGTGCGCTGCGGTATACTTGGCGCTCATCGCCAGCAGTTCCGCCTCGACCACCGACTTGGTCTTCCAGGCGCGGATGGCGTCGTGGAACAGCGACTGGGCGGCGTTGAGCTGGATCTTCATCTCGCCGGTGCGCATCAGGATGATGGGATCCTTGGCCTTGCCCTTCTTCTGGGCATAGTCGCGGAACCACTCGAACATGCCTTCGGCGGTGCCCAGGTAGTTGGCGGTGAAGCCCAGGTGGTACTTGCCCTGCCAGCGCTGGCGCGGATAGGCGCCGGGCTCGCCCAGCACGTGCTCCTTCGGCACCTTGACGTTGTCGAGATAGATCACCGGGCTGGCCGCGCCACGCATGCCCAGCGGCCGGTACCAGTCGTTGTCGATGCGTACGCCGTCCTGCTTGGTCTCGATGATCGTCATCAGATGGTTGTTCTGATAGTCATCGATGCCCTCGATCGAGGCGAAGATGATGGCGTAGTCCATCGTCGGACCGTTGGTGGCGTAGTTCTTCACGCCATTGACGATATAGCCGCCCTTGCCATCCGGCTTGGCCTTGGTCGACATGATGTACATGTGCTTGCGCGACGGCTCGGAACCGACGAAGGACGCCAGGAACGGACGCTTCAGGCCCGGCTTGACGAACTTTTCCTTCTGATAGTCGGTGCCGATCGCATCGACGATCCAGGCGGTATGGTTGTTGACCTGCAGGCAATGGGCGGTCGAGCCGCAGCCGCGGGCGGTGACGCGGATCGCCTGCAGGTAGGTGGCGGGATCGTCGGTATCCAGGTTCGAGCCCATGCCGCCGGTCTCCTTGGTGACGGCGCAAGTCAGCCAGCCGCCGGCGAACAGGTCATCGATGTTCTTGGTCGGCATGTCGCAGGTCGGATCGTATTCCGGCGCGCGCGCACGGAACGTCGTGACGGCCTTTTCGGCCAGGGCCTGCACCTTGTCGCTGGCCAGGGACTTTTCTGGATCGATGAACATCTGGATTCCTCTCCTACTGGAATGCGTTTGCCTGTTTCGCCGGCACGGGCGCGTCCTGGCCCTGCCGAAGAATCTTTTCCTTCGCCTGCTCCTTGAGCTCGAGCTTCTTGATCTTGCCGGTGCTGGTGAAGGGAAACTCGTTCACCAGCTCGACGAAGCGCGGCACCTTGTAGCCGGCGATGCTCTGCTTGCAGCGGGCGATGATCGCCTCGCCGCTGGGCTTCTCGCCCTCCTGCGGCTGCACGTAGGCGTAGGCGACCTCGCCCATGCGCGCGTCGGGGACGCCGACCACCACCGCCTGTTTCACGCCGGGGCAGGTCAGCAGGAATTCCTCGATCTCCTGGGTGGCGACGTTGAAGCCGCCCGGCTTGATCATCTCCTTGACGCGGCCGCGGAACACCACGTAGCCGTCGGGCGTCAGCTCGCCCAGGTCGCCCGTGCACAGCCTGCCCTGCGCGTCGAACGCCTTGGCGTTCTCCTCCGGGCGGTTGTAGTAACCCTTCATCACCGTGTAGCCGGAGATGCGCAGCTCGCCGGTGCGGCCGGCCGGCAGCTCCTCGCCGCTGTCGACGTCGACCACCTGCACCCGCACGCCCTGCATCGGCTGGCCGTTGGTGCGCAGCTTCAGCTCCAGCGGCTCGTGCCAGAACGAGCGGCTGATCGAGTTCGACGTCTCCGACATGCCGTAGACGTTGGTGAAGCCCTTGACGCCCAGCTCCTCGACGATGAAGCGGAAGGACTCGCGCGACAACGGCCCGCCGGTGCCGGTGCGCAGGCTCGACAGGTCGTGGTCGCCCCGCCCCTTGTACTCGCGCAGATCGTGCACGATGGCGTCGACGAAGAAGGTGAAGGTGATCTTCTCGCGCTCGACCAGGCGGCAGAAGCCGGCCGGATCGAAGCGGTCGGACAGCACCATGGCGCAGCCCCACAGCAGCGTCGACAGCGTGTAGGACGTGCCGGTGGCCGAGAACAGCGGCACCGCCGCCAGGTAGCGGTCGGCCGGCGTCAGGTTGAAGCGCTCGACGGTGTTGCGGTTATTGCCCAGCAGCGCGCCGTGGCAGACCATCGCCCCCTTGGGGAACGAGGTGGTGCCGGATGTGTAGAGGATCTGCGCCACGTCCCCGGGCTTCACGCCGGCGCGGAACCCGTCGAGCTTCCCCTGCAGCTCCGGCGCGTTGCGGCCCATCGTCTCGATGTCCGCGAACCGCCACAGCGACTGCGGCAGGTCGCGGCCGCGGCCGATGGCGCCGCGCAGGCGGGGCAGTTCGGGCAGGGTCCAGTCGCTATCGCGCGGCTGGTCGCGGAAGCCCGGCGCGATGCGGCCCAGAATATCGAGATAGGACACGCCGGCCGCGCCCTCGTCGACGATCAGGAAACGGCTGTCCGACTGCTTCAGCACGTAGCCGACGTCGTTGTCGCGGAAGCGGGTATTGATCGGCACCAGCACGGCGCCGAGATACGACACCGCCCAGCGCGCCACCACCCAGTCGATGCAGTCCGGCATCCACAACGACACGTGGTCGCCCGGCCGCACGCCCAGCGCCACCAGCCCGCGCGCGAAATCGCGCACGCGCTGCGCCAGCTGGGCGTAGGTCAGCCGGTCGGAACCGTGCACCAGCGCCTCGCGCGGGCCATGCACGATCGCGGCCCACTCGATGGCGTCGGCGAAAGTCTTCTCCCGCCAGTTCGGCTCGGGCGTGGTCATGGCCTAGCGCCGCGTTTCCGGCCCGCCGCGCACGTAGATGATCTGGCCCGAGACGTAGGACGCCTCCTCGCTGCACAGGAAGCAGATCACGTTGGAGATGTCGCGCGGCACGCCGACGCGACCGATCGGAATGGATTTGGCGCGGGCCGCCTTGTAGTCCTCTGGGTCCTGGCCCAGCCGGCGCGCCGTCTTGCGCGTCATCTCGGTGTCGACGAAGCCGGGCGCCACGCAGTTGACGTTGATGTTGAACGGCCCCAATTCGATCGACAGCGTGCGGGTCATGCCCTGGATCGCCGCCTTGGCGGCCGAGTAGTTGAACTGGCCGCGATTGCCCAGGGCCGCGGTCGAGGACAGGCTGACGATCTTGCCGAAGCGCTGCTGCACCATGTGCTTCTGGGCGTATTTGGTGCACAGGAAATTGCCCTTCAGGTGCACCGCCATGACCTGGTCCCAGTCCTCCTCGGTCATCTTGTGCACGAGGTTGTCGCGGGTGATGCCGGCGTTGTTGACCAGCATGTGGACGCCGCCGAAGCGGCTTGCGGCCTCGTCGATCGCCGCTTCCGTGGCGCGCGAATCGGTGATGTCGACCGGCGCGCCCCAGGCTTCGACGCCGTGCTTGGCCGCGATCTGTTTCGCCGTCTCGTCGACCGCCTTGTCGAGATCGAACAGCACCACCTTGGCGCCGCCCTCGGCAAACAGTTCGGCGGTGTCGGCGCCGATGCCGCGCGCTGCTCCGGTAACGACCGCGACGCGGCCGGCAAATCTTTTCGACGACATTCGTTCCCTCACCAAGATGGCGCCGGCTGGAAACCGGCAGGATGCGGACCGTTCGGCGGCCTCGTTCTCGACTATCCTATCGATACATTAGCGGCCGATTGGTATTGGTTCAACCATTTAACCAGAAAAACCCCGATGTGCGACGGAGTGCGCCCGGGATCGGTTCTTGCCGGTTGAATTCTAAGCAGAATTCCCCGGCCAAGGAGAACCGTAAAATCACCATGTGAGGTAACAATATTTGTATATTGTATCTGTCAGAAATTGATACATTCTGCCATCGGACAATGAGGGAGGACCTGAGTGTCGGTAATGGTGAAGTCGGAAATCACCGGCAAGATCTGGAAAGTGGAAGCAACGGTGGGCCAGTCGGTCAGCCAGGACGACCAGATCATCGTGATCGAATCGATGAAGATGGAAATCCCGGTGCTGGCGCCGGCGACGGGCGTGGTCAGGGAAATCCGTGTCGCCGAGGGCGAGGACGTCCTGGAGGGCCAGGTGGTCGCCGTCATCGGGTCCTGAGACTTTTCCACAGTTCAAAAAGAAACGCCTCGTCGCAATGCGGCGAGGCGTTTTGAGTTTGAGGAGGACGAGCTCTTGAAACATCAACGAGTAGAGCGGATTCACACGACCGAGCGGAAGCGCAGGCGCTACCGCCCGATCGTGATCCGCTCTACCGCTGCGTCTTCTTCCAGCGCAGCAGGTATTTCTCGGCCGCCACGATGGCGCCGTTGAACGCGGTCGAGATGATGACCAGCAGCACCAGGGCGGCGAAGGCGCCGGCGGTGTCGAACTGGCCGGTCGAATTGGTCAGCAGGAAGCCGATGCCGCGGTTGGACGCCATCATCTCGCCGACAACCGCACCGATCAGCGCGTAGGGCACCGAAACCCGCAATCCGACGAAGATGGCGGTAAGTGCCGAGGGCAGCACGACGCGCCAGACCACCTGCACCGGCCCCGCCCCCATCAGCTTGACGATATCGATCAGTTCCCGGCTGGTGTCGCGCACGCCGGTGAAGGTGTTGAAGAACACCAGAAAGAACACGATCGTCGCCGTAAGGATGATCTTGGTTTCTATGCCGATGCCGAACCACAGGATGAACAGCGGCGCCAGCGCCACTTTGGGAAGACTGTAGAAAGCTATGATGAACGGCTCGAGCAGATCGGCGACCTTCTCGAACCACCCGAATATGAACCCCACTATGCCGCCGGCCATGGTGCCGAATATGAACCCCAGCACCGCTTCCGCCACGGTGATCGGAACATGCTGGACCAGCTGGCCGCCCACCGCCCACTGGTAAAGCCGGGTGAATATCTGCGACGGCTGGCTGGTGAAATACGGATCGACCAGATCATAGCGCACGCCGCCTTCCCACAGCGCCAGCAGCACGGCGAAAAGCACCAGCCGCTTTGCGATCATCGTCAGACGCGCGCGAACCGGATCGATGCGCTGCTCGAGCAGCGCATCCTTGTCCTTGTTTCCGCCGAGCCGTATCGCTGAAGTCTCCGCCATGATCGCCTCTTTAAGCCGCTTCGCTCTTGCGGATGTCGTCGCGCAACAGATCCCACACCCGATGGTAGATGGCGATGAATTCCGGCGTGGTCTGCAGCAGGAACGGATCGCGCGGGCGGGGCAGGTTGATGTCGATGATCGCCTTCACCGTGCCCGGCCGCGCCGACAGCACCACCACCTTGTCCGACAGCGTGATCGCCTCGGTCAGGTCGTGGGTGATGAACAGGATGGTCTTCTTCTCCACGTCCCAGACGCGCAGCAGCTCCTCGTGCATCATGCCCTTGACGTGCGCGTCGAGCGCGCTGAACGGCTCGTCCATCATCACCAGCTCGGGCGAGTAGATCAGCGTGCGCGCCAGGGCGGCCCGCTTGCGCATGCCGCCCGACAGCTCCATCGGGTAGTGCTTGGCGAAATCCTTCAGCCCCATCAGGTTCAGGTAGTAGTCGGCCAGCTCCTTCTGCCTCTGCCGCGGCACCCGGCGGATGCGCAGCGCGATGACGATGTTGTCATAGACCGTCGACCATTCCAGCAGGTTGTCGCGCTGGGTGATGTAGCCCAGCTTGGTGTTGATGTCGGTCACCAGCTGGCCGCCGTAATACACCTCGCCCGAGCTCGGCTTGCTCAGCCCCGCCGACAGGTTCAGCAACGTCGACTTGCCGCAGCCGCTGGGACCCACCACCGACACGAATTGACCGTTCTCGATGCGAAAGCTGACGTTGCGCAGCGCCACGATTTCGGTGTCGCGCTTGTAGAACTTCTTGCTTACCCCGCGGTACTCGAGCATGGGAGCCTCCTCCCCGTTACTGCTGTTCCGTCGAATCGAACGTCATCCCCAGCGCCGCCTTGCCGATCGACTGCGCCGTGTTGTGCAGGTTGGCGTGCGTGGAGTGGACGTGGACGTCGCGCATCATGCGGTTGAGCGGATAGCTCTCCAGCAGCGCGGTCGAACCCACGATGCGGATGCTTTCGTTGATCATCCATTCCGCGGTCGAGATGGCGTAGAGCTTGGCCATCAGCGAGTATTCCTCGGCTTCCGCGATGCGCTTGGCCTGCCACAGGGCGGCGGCGTGATAGACCATGTTGCGGGCGGCCGCCACCCGCATCTTCATCTCGCCGATGGCGCGCTGGCTGTGCGGGTTGCCGGCGGTGCCGCGCTTGGGCAGGTAGTCGATGGCGAAATCGAGAATGCCCTGCGCCGCGCCGAGATGGCTGGCGGAGAAACCCAGGTGCCAGCGCGCGCCCAGCTTGCTCTTGGGGTAGAAACCCGGGCCCTGCAGCACGTCCTCGTGCGGCACGAACAGATCCTTCAGCACCAGCTTGGGGCTGACGCAGGCGCGCATGCCGGTCGGCCGCCACCAATCGGCATCGACGGTGAAGCCCGGGGCGCCCTTGGGGATCAGCACCATCAGGAAGCCTTCCGCCGGCTGCATGTCGGGCAGGCTGACGGTGACGACGTTCCAGGCGCCTTCCGAGGCGTTGGTGCCGTACTGCTTGATGCCGTTCAGCACGAAGCCGTCGTTGCGAGCCGTCGCCTCCGACACCATGCTGTACTGGCCGCGCGCGGTGCGGCCGGGCTCGCCGCCGGTCCACGACAGGATGCCGCCATGGTCGAACATCGGCGCGAACCAGCGGTCCTGCTGCTCCTTGGTGGCGTGCGCACTAAGCAACTGGCTGGTATGGGCGTGCACCTGGAAGCAGTGGGCCGCCGACATGTCGACCCGCGCCAGTTCCTCGACCACCAGCAGGAAGCCCAGCGGCTCCTCCAGGTTGACCATACCGGTTTCCATGCCGCCCAGCCGCTTGGGCGCGGAAATCGTCAGCAGGTTGGCGTCCTTCAGCGCCGCCAGCGTCTCCATCGGCATCGAATAGTCGCGGTCGTGCTGCGCGGCGTATTTGCTGGTGACGCTGCCGGCCACTTCGCGCGCCGCGCCCTGGATGGCTTCCAGCCGCGGTCCCAAATCGATCTGCATACTCCGTTGTCTCCCTAGGCCGATTGCGCCAGGCCGGCCCCGGCCAGGCGCTCGAGCGCGATCTCGCGCAGTTTGAATTTCTGGATCTTTTCCGTGCCGCCGGTGACCGGGAAGGCATCGATGACGAAGACATGCGCCGGCAGCTTGAACGAGGCCAGGCGCGGCGTCAGGAAGCCCAGCACGGCCGCGGGATCGATCTTCGCCGCCGGTTTGGGAATGACGAAGGCGACGCCGATCTCGCCGTAGCGACGGTCCGGCACGCCGACCACCGCCACCTGCGCGATGTCGGGATGCTCGCAGGCGACGCGCTCGACTTCCGGCGTCGAGACGTTGAAGCCCTTGTGCTTGTAGCCGTCCTTGACCCGGCGCAGGAACTTGATGGTGCCGTCGGGATTGAGGATGCCCAGATCGCCCGACCGCAGCCAGCCGTCCTCGGTGATGGTCTTGCGCGTCTCTTCCGGCTTGTTGTAGTAGCCGGGCATGACGCTGTAACCGCCGATCCAGATCTCGCCTTCCTCGCCGCGGGGCAATTCCTTGCCGGTGTCGGGATCGACGACGCGGATCGGGCAGTCGGGCAGCGGCCTGCCCTGCGAGGCGAAGCGGCTTTCCACCGGCTCGTCCCAGCGGCAGCGCGTCACCAGGCCGGTCGACTCGGTGAGCCCGTAGCCGGTCACGACGCCGGGCACGCCGAGCTGCTCGACGGCGCGGCGCAGGATCGCCGGATCGCTGCTCAGCACCACGCCGGTGCGCAGCTTCAGCTTCGCCTCGGCAAAACGCGGATGGGCGATCAGCCCGTCGATCATCGCCGGCAGCATGTGCAGCGCCGTGCAGCGCTCCTTCTCCAGCGTATCGAGGCAGGCATCGGCGTTGAACCGCTCGTCCATCACGATGCGCGCGCCATGGCTCCAGAACGAGAGCACGCCATTGAGCGAGCCCAGCACGCCGAACAGCGGTACGCACAGATAGAGGCAGTCGGCCGGCGTCAGCCCGATCAGCGCGCCCCCGTCATAGGCCTTGCGCCAGATGCAGGAGGTCAGCATGGCGCCCTTGGGCAGCGCGGTGGTGCCGGACGAGTAGCAGATCAGCGCCGGCGCATCCGGATCGGTGGCCGGCGGCGCAATGGGAAGCGCGGCCGGCTTGGACCAGTCCAGCACGCCCGGCAGTTTCAGCGCCGGCGGATCGCAGGTGACGACGGCTTTCAGCTTCGGAAACACCGTGCTGTCGAGCTGGCCGGCGCGGCGCGTGGCCAGTTCGGGGCAGGCCTCGGCCAGCTCGGCCAGGAAATCGCGGAAGGCCGGCCGGCCCGGCACGATCACCACGGCGCTGTCGGACTGGGCGATCTGGTAGATGAACTCGTCGCGGCGCAGGCGGGTGTTGAGGAACACCGCGACCAGGCCCGACTTGGCGGCGCCGAACCAGTACCACATGAACTCGGGCCGGTTCGGCATCCACAACGCGACCTTGTCGCCCGGCTTCAGGCCGAGCGACTTGAGGCGGGCGGCGGCGCGGTCGGCCTCGCGCCTGATGTCGGCAAAGCTGTAGCGCTTGCCTTCAAACAACAACGCTTCCCGTTCGCCATAGCGATCGGCCAGATAGTCGATCGCCTGGGCATAGGTCTTGCCGCTATACGGATTCACGCCACAGCCCGCCTTGTTCCCGATTGCCCTATTTCTTCCCGGCCAACGCGTCGCGCACGAAATCGTTGGCGACCGAAGCCTCGAAGTCGAAATCGCCCTGCGCATAAGCGGTGCCGCTGAAGGCCAGCAGCTCGCGATACTTCTTCAGCCCCTCGATCGGCGTCTCCGCGCCCTTGGGCGAGGCGCGCTGCATCGCCTTGAAGCCCAGCTCGTAGAGACCGGAATCCATCGCCGTCATGTGTTTGCGGGCCGCCGCACCCGCCGCCATGATGTCGGACTGGATCAGCTTGTTGGCCGCATCGAGGCCGCGCACGAAGGCCGCCAGCGCCTTGCTCCGATCGGTTAGCGCCTTCTCGGTCACACCCATGCCGGTGAACACCATGCCGCGGGTGTCCGGAATGTCGCCGGCGATCGCGTCGAGCAGCATCATGCCGTAGCCGTCCGCTATCGCCCGCTCCGGCACCGGCGGCGAGAAGGCGCTGACGTCGATGGTGCCGCGCCGCATGGCGGCCAGCGTGTTGGCGGCGTCGCCGATCGGCACGATCTCGGCCACCTTGTCGATGTCGCCGCCGCCGCCGTACTTGGCGTACAGGAACTTCATCATGGTGTGCTGCGCGCCGTTGAAGTAGATCACCCCGATCTTCAGCCCCTTCAGCGCGGCGACTTTCTGCTCCAGGGTGGACTGGGCGGTGATGCCGGCCTTCTCCAGCACGTCCTTGCGGCCGAAGATGTTCGAGGTGTACTCGGTGTTCATCGGCGTCAGCATCTTGATCGGCTGGCCGGCGGCGCGGGCCGCGAACAGTCCGTTGGCGCCGATCGCCGCCACGTCGGCATCGCCGTTGAGGATGGCGGTGATCACCACCGATCCGTCCTTGGCGTTGAACAGCTCGACGTCGAGGCCTTCCTTCTGGAACAGGCCGGCGCCCTCAGCGACATAAAGAGGGAACCAGGCGAACGAGGTGCTGCTGAGGGCCACCTTGAGCTTCTCGTTGGCCTGCGCCACGCCGGACGCCACCAGGCCGGCGGCGATCGCCACGCCGGCCAGCGCCAGCCGGAAACGGTCTTTCATCATCGAAACTTCTCCCAGTACTTTCTGCTTTTTCCAGTCGCTGACGACGTCTGTTCCGGCGTCACTTCTTTCCGGCCAGCGCGTCGCGGACGAAGTCGTTGGCAACGGCCGCCTCGAAGTCGAAATCGCCCTGCGCATAGGCGGTGCCGCCGAACGCCAGCAGCGCGCGGTACTTCTTCAGCCCTTCGATCGGCGTCTCGGCGCCCTTGGGCGACGCCGGCTGCATCGCCTTGACCCCCAGTTCATAAAGCTCGGAGTCCATGGCGGTCATATGCTTGCGCGCCGCCTTGCCGGCCGCAAGGATGTCGCTGTGGATCAGCTTGGCCGCCGCGTCGATGCCGCGCGCGAAGGCGGCGAGCTGCTTGCTCTTCTCGCTCAGGCGCTTGTCGGTCACCGCCATGGCGGTGAACACCATGCCGCGGGTCTCCGGCACCTCGCCGCCGATCATGTCGAGCAGGATCGTGGCGTAGCCGTCGGCCACCGCCTTCTCCGCCACCGGCGGCGAGAAGGCGCTGACGTCGATGGCGCCGCGGCGCATGGCGGCCAGGGTATTGGCCGAATCGCCGATCGGCACGATCTCGGCCACCTTGTCGACGTCGGCGCCGCCGGCGTATTTGGCGAACAGGAACTTCATCATGGTGTGCTGGCCGCCGTTGAAGGAAATGACGCCGATGCGCATGCCCTTCAGCGCCGTGATCTTCTGCTCCACCGTCGAGTTGGCGGTGATGCCGGCCTTCTCCAGCACGTCCTTGCGGCCGAAGATGGTCGAGGTGTACTCGGTGTTCATCGGCGTCAGGATCCTGACCGGCTGGCCCGCGGCGCGCGAGGCGAACACCGCGTTGCCGCCGACGCCGGCGATGTCGGCGTCGCCGTTGAGGATCGCCGTCACCACCACGGCGCCGTCCTTGACGTTGACGATCTCGACGTCGAGGCCTTCCTTCTCGAACAGCCCCGCGCCGTCAGCCACGTAGAGCGGCAGCCAGGCGAACGAGGTGCTGCTCAGCACCACCTTGAGCTTGTCCTTGGCCTGCGCCACGCCGGAAAGCAGCAGCGCCGCCGCGACCGCACCGCCGGCCAATGCCAGCCGGAAACCGCTGTTTTTTCCCATGATCCTGCCCATGATGACGTCTCCCTTTCCGCATTGTTCCGTCCGCCGCCCGGTTGGCGCGGCGCCCGACGCCTAGTGCTTCTTCTCCAGCGCTTCCTTGACGAACTCGTTGGCGACGGCGTTCTCCAGCTTGACGTTGTCGAACTTGTATCCGGCCTCGACCAGCAGCGACATGAAGTTGGCCAGCCCCTCGACCGAGACGATGCCGGTGCTGGGCAATGCCGGGGCCATCGATTTCACGCCGTCCTGGTAAAGGCGCGATTCCATGTCGCCCAGCATCACCCGGGCGGCATCGCCGGCGGCGATGATGTCGCTGTGCGCCAGCTTGTGGGCGCGTTCGAGCGCGCGCAGGAAGGCGGCGAGCATCGGCTTGTCGGTTTTCAGCTTCTCGTCGGTGACGGCCATGATGATGTAGACCGACCCGGCGATCTCGGGCACGTCGCCACGGATGAAGTCGATCAGCACTTCGCCGACCCCGTCCGCCACCGCCTTTTCCGGCACCGGCGGCGAGAAGGCGCTGACGTCGACGACGCTGCGGCTCATGGCCGCCAAGGTCGGGCCGGCATTGCCGACCGGCACCACCTCGGCCAGCTTGTCGACATCGGCGCCGTTGAGGTATTTCTTGAACAGGTAGCGATACATCAGGTGCGGCCCGGCGCCGATCGCGGTCGTCGCCAGCTTCAGACCGGCCAGCGCCTTCACCCGGTCTTCGATCGGCGAATTGCGGTCCACGCCCTTCTGCCGCAGCACTTCCGGCCGGGCGAAGATGGTCGAGGTGTATTCCGTCGCCAGCGGCGTCAGGATCCGGATCGGCTGGCCCCGGTCGAGGGCGGCGAAAGCGGCCTGCGTGCCCAGCCCGGCAATGTCGGCGCTGCCGCTCAGCATGGCCGCCACCGGCGTCGAGTTGGCCGGCACGTTGATGATCTCGACGTTCAGCCCCTCGTCCTTGAAGTATCCCGCGCCGACGGCGACGTAGAGCGGGAACCAGGCGAAGCTGGTGCTGCCGATCACCACCTTGACGGTACGTTCGGTTGCCTGGGCAACGCCGCTGAGCAGGCCGACCAGCAATGTCGCGGCGATAAAAAGAGACAATTTCCCGGTTTTCATGATGCTCGCCCTCCCTGGCAGCGCATTGTCCCTGCGCTTTTTGAATCGTTCTGTGCCATCCGATACAGACTTCCGGATACAGCAAGCGCCTATGGAATCTCGGAAAAACCTAGGCTAAAATTGCTGCAATAGTTTCCGGTGCAATGATCCTACTGATCGATACAATCCACTGTCAATGTCATATCTCGGTATGGTCGCAATTTCCGGAAACGCGATTCGAAGCAGGGTGCAAATGTGGATTCCTGATATCAGCAAGCTCGATGGTCCCCGCTATCTGGCCGTTGCAACGGCCATCGCCAAAGCCATCGACGGTGGTGAACTGCCGCCGGGCGCGCAATTGCCGCCCCAGCGCGATCTGGCGATGAAACTGGGCGTCACGGTCGGCACCATCAGCCGCGCCTACACGGTCGCCAAGAAGCGCAAGCTGGTGAGCGGCGAGGTCGGCCGCGGCACCTTCGTCTCCGGTTCGCGCGAGGAAACGCACGCCGCCAACGTCATTCCGCAGACCGACACGCGGACCGTCGACCTGGCCTGCTATTCCACGCCGGTGCCCGATCTGGCCGACGCGATCTCCAAGTCGCTGTCCGACCTGGCCGACCGCACCGACCTGCTGCCGCTGCACCGCTATCCGCCGGCCAGCGGCTTCATCAGCCATCGCGCCGCCGGCGCCGCCTGGATCGGCCGCACCGGTTTCGAGGTGTCGCCGGACAGCATCCTGATCTGCAATGGCGCCCAGCAGGGCCTGGCGCTGGCGCTGGGCACGCTGGTGCCGCCGGGCGACAAACTGCTGTGCGAAACCGTCACCTATTCCGGCGCCAAGGCGCTGGCGTCGATGAACGGCCTGGACCTGCACGGGGTGGCGATCGACGACGAGGGCATGATCCCCGAGGCGCTGGAGCGCGCCGTGGCGGAGACCGAGGCGCGCGTGCTCTACATCCAGCCGACGGTGCACAACCCGACCACCGCCATGATGCCGGAGGAGCGCCGGCGGCGGATCGCCGACATCGTGCGGCGCAACGACATGACGCTGATCGAGGACGATGCCGCCTGCAGCGCGCTGGGCGACCGGCCGCTGCCGATCTCGGCGCTGATCCCCGAGCGCAGCTGCTACATCACCGGCGTCGCCAAGGCGCTCAGCCCCGCCCTGCGCGTCGGCTTCGTCTCGGCGCCGCCGGAAATCCTGTCGCATCTGCAGAACATGTTCCACGCCAACGTGCTGGGCGCCTCGCCCTTGCTGGCCGAACTGGTGTCGCAGATGATCTCCAGCGGCGCGGCGCAGGAGATCTGCCGGCGCAACCTCGAGGAAAGCGCCCGCCTCAACCGCGTCGCCCTGCGCGTGCTGAAGGGCCACGACGTGCAGTCGCATCCGTCCTGCTTCTATCTGTGGCTGAAGCTGCCGCGGCAGTGGAGCGCCGACGAATTCGCCCATGCGACGCGGGCGGAAAGCGTTTCGGTGGTGCCGGCCGACAATTTCGTCGCCTCGCGCGAGACGCCGGTGCATGCGGTGCGCGTCTCGCTCAACCCGTCCTTCAACCCGGAGGTGCTGCTGAAGGGGCTGGACGTGCTGAACCGGCTGCTGCTCACCGGGCCGCGCCTGCGCCAGGCCGTCATCTAGGCCCTATCCCGGCAAAAATTCGCCCCGCGCCGGCGCCGTCGCGGGGCGAATTTTTTGCGGAATTGGCCGCTCAGACCGGATCCCAGCTGAAGATCTCGCCCGAGCGCTGCAGCGGCGTGAACCACGGCTTCAGCGCCGGCATGGCGTGCTCGGCGATGCTGGCCGCCGTCCAGCCTTCGCCGCGATGCACCGAGCGGATCGGACGGTTGTGGTTGAACACGAAAATCTCGTTCTGGCGCACGGCGAAGATCTGGCCCGACACCTCCTTCGACGCGTCCGACGCCAGATAGACCGCGATCGGCGCGATCTTGTCCGGCGTCATCGCCATGATCTTCTTGCGCCGCGCCTTCTGCGCCTCGGTTTCCACCGGCACGGTGCCGGTCAGCCGGCTCCAGGCCGACGGCGAGATGCAGTTGGAGCGCACGCCGAAGCGCTGCATGTCCATGGCGATGCCCTTCGACAGGCCCAATATGCCGAGCTTGGCGGCGATATAGTTGGCCTGGCCGTTCTGCCCGATCAGCGCCGAGTTCGACGTCATGTGGATGAAGCTGCCGCCGTTCTGCTCGCGGAAATGGGGTGCGGCGGCGCGGGCGACGTTGAACGATCCCTTCAGATGCACGCCGACGACGGCGTCCCAGTCCTTCTCCTCCATCTTGTGGAAGATCACGTCGCGCAGGATGCCGGCGTTGTTCACCACGCAGTCGATGCGGCCGAAATTGTCGATGGCGGCCTTCACCATGCGATGCGCGCCGTCCCAGCTCGTCACCGAATCGCCGTTCGCCACCGCCTCGCCGCCGGCGTCCTTGATCGCCTGCACGGCCTCGGCGGCCGGGCTGGCGTCGGCGCCTTCGCCGCGATCGCTCGATCCCAGATCGTTGATGACGACTTTGGCGCCATGGCTGGCCATGGCGATGGCGATGTCGCGGCCGATGCCGCGGCCAGCGCCGGTGACCAGTACGACTTTTCCGTCCAGCAGTTTATCCGACAAGACAACCTCCTCCGGTCGCCGTCGCCCGATGCGACGGCGTTTTGCTACAAGCGGCTGGAGAAGCGCGCCTAGGCGCGCTTCGCGAATTTGGGATCGAGCCGGTCGCGCAGCGTGTCGCCCAGCAGGTTGACCGACAGCACGGTCAGCATGATGGCCAGGCCCGGGAAGGTGACGCTCCACCAGCCCAGTTCGACATAGGGCCTGCCCTCGGCGATCATGATGCCCCAGGTCGGGGTCGGCGGCGGCACGCCCACGCCCAGGAAGGACAGGGTCGATTCGAGCAGGATGGCGGCCGCCACTTCCAAGGTCGCCAGCACGATCATGGTGTTGACCAGGTTCGGGAAGATGTGCAGGCGCAGGATGCGCAGCGGGCTGCAGCCGATGGCGTAGGCCGCCTGCACGTAATCGCGCTCGCGGATCGACAGCGCCTCGCCGCGCGCCATGCGGGCGAACTGCGCCCAGTAGAGCAGCGAGATGATGAGGATCACGTTGATCAGGCTGGGACCGACGGTGGCGGCGACGGCCAGCGCGATCAGGATGCCCGGCAGGGTCAGCGACAGGTCGGTCAGGC
Source organism: Alphaproteobacteria bacterium (assembly GCA_037190765.1). Classification (GTDB taxonomy): domain Bacteria; phylum Pseudomonadota; class Alphaproteobacteria; order Reyranellales; family JAQSWP01; genus JAQSWP01. Next base: position 139,668 of record JBBCJW010000036.1, on the reverse strand, counting down.
GCATGATGGCGTCGCCCAGCCGGCCGCCGATCATCGCCGAGGCGATGCCCAGCAATACGCCGATCACCATGGCGACCACCACCGACACGACGCCGACCAGCAGCGAGATGCGGCCGCCGTAGAGCATGCGGCTGAACACGTCGCGGCCCAGCGAGTCGGTGCCCATGATGTGGTCCCAACTGGGCGGGCTGAGCAGGTTGGCCAGGTCCTGCTGGTTGGGATGATAGGGCGCCACGAAATCGGCGAAGACCGCCGACAGCGTTACCAGCACCAGGAACAGGAACGGCAGCGAGCGCAGCAGGAACGAGGCGCCCGACAGGCGCTGCCAGAGCGAGCGCCGGGGGCGAGTGGAGATTGCGGTTTCGGCGGTCATCGTTTGACGTAGCTGATTCGAGGGTCAAGCAGAACGTAGAGCATGTCGACCAGGAAGTTGATGACGAGGAAGATCACGCCCATCAGCAACACAGCGGCCTGCACCAGGGGAAAGTCGCGGCCGTAGACGGCGTCGATGGCGATCTTGCCGATGCCGGGCCAGGCGAACACCGTCTCCGTCACCACCGCGCCGCGCAGGATGGTGGCGGCCTGCAGGGCGGTGATGGTGAGGATGGGGATGGCGCCGTTCTTCAGCGCGTGCACCATGATGATCCGCCACTCCGGCACACCCTTGCTGCGGGCGGTGCGCACGTAGTCGGCCTCCAGCGCATCGAGCATCGCCGACCGCGTCACACGCATGATCGAGGCGGCGACGAACAGCCCCAGCGTGACCGTGGGCAGGACGATATGCTCGTTGAGGCCGTAGCCCGACGTGGGGAAGAGCGGAATGTAGAGGGCGAAGAACAGGATCAGCAGGATGCCGAACCAGAAGGTCGGCATGCTCTGGCCGACCAGCGCCACCACCTTGCCGACACTGTCGAACCAGGTGTCGCGTCTGACCGCCGACCATATGCCGACCGGCAGCGCCAGCAATATGCCCAGCGCCATCGAGGACAGCGCCAACCAGAGCGTGGCCGGGAAGCGCTCCAGCAGCATTTCGGCGGCCGACCGGTCCCATTTGATCGAGCGGCCGAAATCGCCCTGCAGCGCATTGGTAACGAAGTACCAGTACTGGACCACCAGCGGCTTGTCGAGGCCCAGCGAGGCGCGGATGCGCTCGATGTCCTCGGCGGACGCCTCCATCGGCGCCATCAGGTTGACGGGGTCGCCCGAAAGGCGGGACAGACCGAAGACGATGATGCTCAGCAGCAGCATCGTCAGCAATGCCTGCATCAGCCTTTCGATGACAAAACGCGTAGACACGTGGGGAAGACCTCTATTTCAAGAACGGCTATTTCAGGCGCAGTTCACGCATGGTCGTATGATAGCCGCTACCCAGCGCCGGCTGCCATTCCTTGATGCGCTTCTTGCTCATCGCGAAAGGCGTGTGGCACCACAGCAGCGGCAGGTTCTCGACGTTCTCCGACTCCATTTTAGCGAAGTTTTGCAGCATCTTCTTGCGTTCGTCGAGGTTGGTGGCCTGGATCTGCTCCCGGAATATGCGGTCATATTCCGGATTCTGCACGCTGCGCGCCGTCCAGCCCGACCACGACACGAAGTAGGAATTTATGACTTCGCCGCCATCGTCGGGGATCGAAATCGGCGTGTAGAAGACGCCGGTGGGTTTGTTGCCCCGCATCATGGCCAGCCAGGCGCTGTTGTCGACGCTGACCCGCTCGACCCGGAAGCCGACCGCCTCGAGATTGCCGGCCACCGCTTCCAGCACCTGCGGCGCGTTGGGGACGGCGACGAAGGACTGGGTATGCAGGGTGAAGGTGATCCGCGTGCCCGGCTTGACGCCGGCTTCCTCGAGCAACGCCTTGGCCTTGGCCGGATCGTATTCGATCTGCGGCAAGCCCTCGAGATGGCCGAACGTGCCGGGGGTGAACATGCTGGTGGCGGCTTCGCAGACGCCGCCCTGGACCTTCTCGGCAATGTCCTTGCGGTTGATCGCGTGGCCGATCGCCAGGCGCACCCGCTTGTCGGCCGACTCGGGGAACAGGTCCTTGTTGAACATGATGCCCGAGGTGCCGCTGTAGAGCGACGAGACGACGGCGATGTCGTTGTTGCCGCGAATGCGCTCGAGCAGCGGCCCGGTCAGGCCGGAAACGATGTCCGCCTCGCCCTTCTCCAGCATGGCGTAGCGGGTGAACGGCTCCTTCACCAGCAGCTGGGTCACGGTCTTGATGGTCGGCGCGCCGTTCCAGTAGTCGGGATTGGCCTCGTACTTGGTCCATTCCCCGACCTTGACGCCGGCCAGGGTGAAGGGGCCGGTGCCGACCGGCTTTTCCTGGAAGGCCGGCTTGCCGACCTTTTCGTAGTAGTTCTTCGGCGCGATCGGCGTCAGCGCGTAGCGCGTGGTGGTGAAGAAGGACGGCCAGGGCTGCTTCAGCACGAAGCGGGCGGTATGCGGATCGACCACGTCGACCCGTTCCAGCGATTCGACGAAGCCGGTCCGGTAGGCGTGGCCGCTGTCGGGCCGCATGACGCGCTCGAAGGTGAATTTCACGTCCTCGGCGGTGAACGGATCGCCGTTATGGAACTTCACGCCCTGGCGCAGCTTGAAGTCGATCTGCTTGCCGTCGGGGCTAATGGTCCAGCTCTCGGCCAGCGCGGGATACTTGCCGTCCTTGCCGAGGTTGATCAGCCCGTCGAAGATGAAGTCGTAGTCCATGTGCGGCGTGGCGCCGACCATGGCCGTGGGATCGAAGATCTGGCTGAGCTGCGGCAGGGCCAGCGTGACCTCGCCCCTGGGCTGCGCCAGGGCGACGGTCGACACCGAAGCGGCCAGCGCGCAGGCCAGCGCCGTCGCCGGCAGGCGAATCTTCAGTCGCGAAAGAGTTTCGATCGGCATTGTGCGTTCCCCGGTATGTCGTCGATTTGACACGATTTCCTCGATTTGACACGAGGCGGCGGCCATTGCCGGCCGCCGCCCTTGGTCGTCATGCGCCGGAAAGGCGGTCAGTCGGCCAGTTCGAGATTGCTCAGCGACAGGTAGTAGCCGCTGCCCAGCGCCGGCTGCCAAGCCTTCACCCGCTTGGTCACGGCGTAAGGCGTGGAGCACCACAGCAGCGGCACCATCTCGAGGTTCTCCTGCTCCATGCGGACGAACTTCTGCAGCAGCGCCTTGCGCGCTTCCGGATCGATGGTCTGCTGCTGCTCCTTGAACAGCGCATCGTATTCCGGCCGCTGGATGCTGCGCGGCGTCCAGGCCGAGTTGAGCGCGAACCAGGTGTTGATCAGCTCGCCGCCGTCGTCGGGCGTGCCCGAGGGAGCGTAGAAGATGCCGTAGGCCTTCTGGCCGCGCATCATCGACATCCAGGCATCGGTGTCGACCGCCTTGCGGTCGATCGACAGGCCGACGGCCTCCAGGTTGCCGGCGATCGCCTCCAGCACCTGCGGCGCGCCCGGCAGGGCGGCGAAGGCCTGGGTGTGATAGACGAACGGCACCTTGGTGCCCGGCGCCACGCCGGCTTCCTTCAGCAGCGCCTTGGCCTTTTCCGGATCGTACGGGATCTGCGGAACGCCCTCGAGATAGCCGAAGGTGCCCGGCGAGATGATGCTGGTCGCCGGCTCGCACACGCCGCCCAGGATGCGTTCGGCGATCGCCGGCCGGTTGATGGCATGCGCCACCGCCAGCCGCACGCGCCGGTCCTCGGCCTGCGGGAATTCCTTCTTGTTGAACAGAACGCCGGAAGTGCCGGCATAGGGCGACATGATGACGCGCAGGTCCTTGTTGCCACGCACCCGCTCCAGCAGCGCGCCGGTGATGCCGGTGGCGATGTCGGCCTCGCCCTTCTCGATCATGGCGTAGCGGGTGAAGGGCTCGGCGACCAGGCGCTGGGTGAAGAACTGCACCTTCGGCACCCGGCCCCAGTAGTCGGCGTTGGCCTCGAACTTGGTCCACTCGCCGGCCTTCCAGTCGACCAGCTTGAACGGGCCGGTGCCGACCGGCTTCTCCTTGAAGCCCCGCGCGCCGACCTGCTCGTAGTACTTCTTGGGCACGATGTGGGTCAGCGCGTAGCGGGCGGTGGTGAAGAAGGCCGGCCAGGGATTCTTCAGGATGAAGCGGGCGGTATGGGTGTCGACCACGTCGACCCGCTCCAGCGAATCCTGGAAGCCGCGGCGATAGGAGTGGGTGCTGTCCGGCGCCATCACCTTCTCGAAGGTGAACTTCACGTCCTCGGCGGTGAACGGATCGCCGTTGTGGAACTTCACGCCCTGGCGCAGCTTGAAGTCGATCTGCTTGCCGTCGGCGCTGACCGTCCAACTCTCCGCCAGGCCGGGGATCTTGCCCTCCTCGTTGAGGTTGATCAGCCCGTCATAGATCGCCTCGGCGATCATGTAGTCGGCGGTCGAGACCAGCAAGGTGGGATCCGCGTTCTGACTCAGGATCGACGTCGCCACCGTGATGCTGCCCTTGGGCTGCGCCTGCGCCGGCAGCGATGCCGCCAGCGCCAGGCCCAGACCGGCAAACCCGACAAGGGCGGCGCGCGCCGTCATCTCCGCTTTTCCAGCAACTCTCATTATCCACTTCCTCCACAATGCGCCGCCCGCGAGCGGCCTGCTGTCCGTCTACTGCTTTTGCCGTTTTGCTATTGCGCCAGCTCGCCTACTGCGCCAGCTCGATGGTGCGCAGCGACAGGTAGTTGCCCGCGCCCTGCCCCGGCCGCCAGTCCTTGACGCGCTTGGCGTTGATCGCATAGGGCGTGGCGCACCAGAACAGCGGCACCATCTCGAAGTTCTCCGACTCCAGTTTGGCGAAACGCTGCAGCACCTTCTTGCGCGCCTCCGGATCGACCAGCACCTGCTGTTCCTTGTAGATGGCGTCGTACTCGGGAACGTTGATGCTGCGCGTGGTCCACGCCGCGTTGGCGACGAAGTAGGAGTTGAGCAGCTCGCCGCCGTCGTCGGGCGTACCCACCGGCGTGTAGTAGATGCCGTTGGCCTTGTTGGACCGCATCATCGACAGCCAGGCGTTGGTGTCGTAGTTCTTGCGCTCGATCGACAGGCCGACCGCCTCGAGGTTGCCGGCGATCGCTTCCAGCACCTGCGGCGCGCCCGGCAGGGCGGCGAAGGACTGGGTGTGGTTGACGAACGGCACCTTAGTGCCCGGCGCCACGCCGGCTTCCTTCAGCAGCGCCTTGGCCTTCTCCGGGTCGTAGGGAACCGGCGGAATGCCCTCGAGGAAGCCGAAGGTGGCCGGCGTCAGCATGCTGGTCGCCAGTTCGCACACGCCGCCGATGACGTTGGTGGCGATCGACTGGCGGTCGATGGCGTGCGCCACCGCCAGCCGCACCCGCTTATCCTGCGCCTGCGGGAACTCGGCCTTGTTGAACAGCAGGGCCGAGGTGCCGGCATAGGGCGACAGAATGACGCGCAGGTCCTTGTTGGCGCGCACCCGCTCCAGCAGCGCGCCGGTGACGCCGGCGGCGATGTCGGCTTCGCCCTTCTCGATCATGGCGAAGCGGGTGAAGGGTTCGGCGACCAGGCGCTGCGTGACCGTCTGCACCTTGGGCTTCTCGCCCCAGTAGTCGGCATTGGCCTCGTATTTGGTCCACTCGCCGGCCTTCCACTCGGCCAGCTTGTAGGCGCCGGTGCCGATCGGCTTCTCCTTGAAGCCCCGCGCGCCGACTTCCTCGTAGTACTTCTTGGGCACGATATGGGTCAGCGCGAAGCGCGCCGCGGTGAAGAAGACCGGCCAGGGCTGCTTCAGCACGAAGCGCGCGGTGTGCGGATCGACCACGTCGACGCGCTCCAGCGAATCGATGAAGCTGCGCCGGTAGGAATGGGTGCTGTCCGCCGCCACGATGCGCTCGAAGGTGAACTTCACGTCCTCGGCGGTGAACGGATCGCCGTTGTGGAACTTCACGCCCTGACGCAGCTTGAAGTCGATCTGCAGGCCGTCGGCGCTGAGCGTCCAGCTCTCTGCCAAGCCGGGGATCTTGCCCTTGTCGGTCAGGTTCAGCAGCCCGTCGAACACCGCTTCGTAGACCATGTAATCGGCCAGCGAAACGATCGCCGTCGGATCGAAATTCTGGCTCAGGGCCGGCAGGGCCATGACGGCGCTGCCCTTGGGCTGCGCCAGGGCCGGCGTAGCGGACTGCAGAACAAGTCCGGACGCCACCAGCCCGGCGGCAAAGAACGTGGACCGGAAAACCGGGTTCAGATTGCGTAGCATCCCTGTCTCTCCTCCCGTCAGCCGGATTCGGCACCGGCTTCGTTGTTTTCATGTACCATTTATTTTTTGGTACATTAAAAAAAATTGTATCCTAAGCCTGCTATCAATTGTATCACTCTGTCAACAAAGAATGGCGGCAACGCTCTTGGCGATATGCGCTGGAGACGCCGCGGCGGATAATGTCGCGATAGGGAGCGGATGAATTCAATCGTGCAGGATACAGTGAAGTCGGAAAACGTGGCCGTTGCTGCCAGTGAAGAACCAATTCTTCAGGTCAAGAATCTGCGGACGGTGTTCCACACCAGGTCGGGCACGGTGCCGGCCGTCAACGACGTTTCGTTCGACGTGCGCCGGGGCGAGACGCTGGGACTAGTGGGCGAATCGGGGTGCGGCAAGAGCGTCACCTCGCTGTCGATCCTGCGCCTGATCCCGTCGCGCTCGGGCGGCGTCGACAAGGGCTCGGTGCTCTATGGCGGCCGCGATCTGCTGCAGCTCAGCGACGAGGAAATGCGCAAGGTGCGCGGCGGCGAAGTCGCCATGGTGTTCCAGGAGCCGATGACGGCGCTGAACCCGGTGCTCACCATCGGCCAGCAGATCATCGAGACGGTGCTGCTGCACGAGGACATGACCAAGGAGCAGGCGCGCGAGCGCGCCATCGAGATGCTGCGCGTGGTGCACATTCCCGAAGCCGAGCGGCAGATCGACAACTATCCGCACCAGCTCTCCGGCGGCATGCGCCAGCGCGCCATGATCGCCATGGCGCTGTCGTGCAATCCCAAGGTGCTGATCGCCGACGAGCCGACCACGGCGCTGGACGTCACCATCCAGGCGCAGATCCTGGAGCTGATGCAGGAGCTGCAGGCCAAGTTCGGCACCGCTATCATCATGATCACCCACGACCTGGGCGTCATCGCCGAGACCGCGCATCGCGTGGCGGTGATGTATGCCGGCCGCAAGGTCGAGGAAGCGCAGGTCGAGGAGCTGTTCGAGGACGCGATCCATCCCTATACCCAGGGCCTGCTGCAGGCCATTCCGGGCATGGACCTCGACGCCGATCCTTCGCAGCCGCGCCGCCGGCTCTACGCCATCGAAGGCACGGTGCCGGCACTGGCCGACCTGCCGCCGGGCTGCGCCTTCGCGCCGCGCTGCCCGCTGGCCAGCGACATCTGCCGCCAGCAGGTGCCGCCGCTGGAAGAGAAGAAGCCGCGCCACTACGCGGCGTGCTGGAACAGCCCGCGCCCGTCCACCGCCGGTTAAGTCGAAGAGTTGCCGATGTCTGCCGTTTCGTCCGTCCAGAACCCCACCCCCGCCACCGCCGCGCAGCAGCCGCTGCTGAAGGTCGAGGGCCTGAAGAAGTATTTCCGCGTGCGCAAGGCGCTGCTGGCGCGCAACGCGCAGTACGTGCAGGCCGTCGACGGCGTGTCCTTCCACATCGATCCAGGCGAGACGCTCAGCCTGGTCGGCGAATCGGGCTGCGGCAAATCGACCATCGGCCGCATGATCATGAAGCTGATCGAGCCGACCGAGGGCGCCATCTACGTCAACGGCCGCGACATCGCGCCGCTGTCGCGCCGGCAGATGCAGCCCTACCGCAAGCAGATGCAGATCATCTTCCAGGATCCGTTCTCGTCGCTGAACCCGCGCATGACGGCGGGCGACATCGTCGGCGAGCCGCTGCTGGTGCACGGCCTGGCCAACGATGACGAACGGACCAAGCGGGTGATCGAGCTGTTCCGCCGCGTCGGGCTGCGGCCCGACCAGCTGGCGCGCTATCCGCACGAGTTCTCCGGCGGCCAGCGCCAGCGCATCGGCATCGCCCGCGCCCTGGCGCTGGGCCCCAAGCTGATCATCGGCGACGAGCCGGTGTCGGCGCTGGACGTGTCGGTGCAGGCCCAGGTCATCAACCTGATGACCGACCTGCAGGAGGAATTCGGCCTGTCCTATCTCTTCATCGCCCACGACCTGTCGGTGGTGAAGCACATCAGCCACCGCATCGCGGTGATGTATCTGGGCCGCATCGTCGAGCTGGCCGATTGCGGCGAGCTGTTCCGCAATCCGCTGCATCCCTATTCCGAGGCGCTGCTGTCGGCGGTGCCGCTGCCCAATCCGCGCAAGGTCCGCAAGAAGCGCATCATCCTCAAGGGCGACGTACCCAGCCCGATCGCGCCGCCGCCGGGCTGCCGCTTCCACACGCGCTGCCCGCTGGCGGTCGACCGCTGCAAGGTCGAGGTGCCGGAGTTCCGCGAGGTCGCGCCCAAGCACTGGGTGGCCTGCCACCTGCGCTGAAGCAGATCGTGTCCTGACGGCATCGCGCGCGACGCCGTCAGGCATGTGAACTTGTTGCAAGCGCCAAAGAGCAGAGCGGAGCGCGGTCGGAGGGGAAACAACCGCCCCTGCCTCTTCCGGTCACGCACATGGGTTCAAGGCCGTCGAACGGCCCGGCCAACCGCATGAAGCGGTGGCGTCCGGCGCCGCTCCCTGGCCGCTGCTGTGGGAAATTCGCGTACCAGTATTAAAGCGTCGGATTAGAGTTTTAATGTTCGCGTATGACTGAGTTCCCGTCCTTGCGTGGCGGGAGGTCGTTTTCGTCCACCGGATCACGACACAGGAAAGCGCCATGCCCCAGTCCATTGCCGCAAAGCCGTTCACTGCGCGACAGGCCGCAACCCGCCTGGCCCTCGCCATCGCCGCCGTTGCGGCGGTCGCGATGCCGGCGCCCGCCATGGCCGAGCCGAAAGGATCGCTGACCATCGCCCTGCCCGGCCTGGTGCAGCAGTTCGATCCGACCGCCCTGACCGGCATGGTGCCGTATATCGCGCATGATTTCATTTTCGACGGGCTGATCAATCTGGGGCCCAACGGCAAGTATCCGGCGCTGGCGGAAAGCTGGACGGTGAGCGCCGACGGCCTGCAGATCGACTTCAAGCTGCGCCAGGGCGTGAAGTTCCACAACGGCGACCCGTTCACCGCCGAGGACGTGAAGTTCACCTTCGACCGCATCCTGGCGCCCGACAGCGGCCATCTCTACCGGCGCGGCTTCGTGACCGCCATGGAACGGGTCGAGGTGGTCGATCCGCACACGGTGCGCTTCGTGCTGAAGCAGCCCTGGCCGCCGTTCTTCACCACCAACCGCTATGCACTGTCGCCCATCGTGCCCAAGAAGCACTACGAGAGCGTCGGCACCAGGGCGTTCCAGGAGCACCCGATCGGCACCGGCCCGTTCCGCTTCGCCGAGAACAAGGCCGGCGAATGGACCAGGTTCGAGGCCAACGAGAGCTACTGGGGGATCGTCCCCAAGGTGAAGACCGTGACCGAGATCCTGGTCAAGGAGCCGTTCACCCGCTACGCCATGCTCGAACGGGGCGAAGCCGATATCGTCAGCGGGCTGAGCGGCCCACTGCTGGACCGGGCCAAGGCCAACCCGAAGGCGAAGCTCTACATGTCGCGCTACAGCGGCTCGTCCTTCATCCTGTTCAACACCGATTCCTTCCCCGAAGCCGCCGACCGGCGCGTCCGCATGGCCGTCGGCCACGCCATCGACCGCAGCCGCATCGCCACCAACATGCTGGGCAACACCTGCGAACTGGCGACCAGCGTTTTCACCCCGGCGACCTTCGGCTTCCTCGATGGCCTGCCGCAGCTCAGCTACGATCCGGCCAAGGCCAGGGCGCTGCTGGCGGAAGCCGGCCTCAAGCCGGGGCACAAGGTGACGTTCGTGGTCCAGACCGAATCGTTCATCGCCCTGCCCAACGCGCCGGCCGTGCTCGAGGCGATCGCCGGCAACCTGGAGGCCGTCGGCCTCGGCGTCGTGCGCCAGACCGTGGACAACGTGACCTGGCTGTCGATGCTGCGCTCGCGCAACGGCAGCGGCATATTCAACCTGCCGCTGGCGCTGCCGGACGACGGCGGCGAGACCATAAACTCCTACTTCGCCGCCGGCGGCGGCCTGTCGAAGAAGGGCAACGATCCGTCGGTCTACGACGAAATCTTCAAGACCCAGGCCGTCGCCCTCGACTCCAAGGAGCGGGAGAGCATCCTGCAGCGCTTCGCCAAGCTCGAGGCGGAGAACTTCAATGCCATTCCGCTGTTCTGGTGCGACACGCCGTTCGTGGTCAACGCCGACCGCGTCAAGTCGTGGAATCCGACCCTGGGCAGCGGCTACCACTTCAACATCAAGGAACTGGACCTGGCTCAATAGGGCCGGATACGGGTCCGGGTCCGGGTCCGGCGGGAAGGAAGCGGGTCGCCGCCAGCCCGGACGCGTGCGCCATTCGACCACGAGCGGATGGACAGGCGATGGAATGGCGGGTATGGCAGTACGGACCTGCACTTGTCAGTCGCGTCCATTAAATTCTACAGCGTTGCCCATGAATCCCTTCGTCGATCTCACCTACGGCCAGTCCATCGCCCTCCTTGCCGAACGCCACGGCGATCGCAATGCCCTGACTTTCCGCGACCGGCGCTGGACCTTCCGCGACGTCAAGGCCGAGGTCGACCGCGCTGCCGCCCGCCTGGCGTCGCTGGGCCTGCAGCCGCAGGACAAGGTGGCGCTGTGGCTGCCCAACCGGCCGGAGGCGATCTGGTACTGGCTGGGGGCGGCGCAGATGGGCTGCGTCGCGGTATTCCTCAACACGCGCCTGACCCAGGACGAGATCGCCTACCAGATGATGCAGTCGGACAGCCGCGCACTGCTGCTGCAGGGCCCTGACGGCTTCCGCGACTACCTGAAGGACTTCGCCGCGCTTTGCCCCGAACTGGCCAGCTCCAGGCCCGGGGAATGGCGCAGCCAGGCCTTTCCCGAGCTGCGGCACGTGGTCAGCTTCGACCGGCCCGATCCGTCCATCGCCGGCGCCCTCGACTGGTCGCAGCCGGCGGGCGCCGACCTGCCGGCGCCGCCGCTGGAGACCGATCCCGACGCGGCGGCGCTGATCGTCTACAGCTCCGGCACCACCGCCCTGCCCAAGGGCGTGGTGCTGCCGCACCATATCTGGCGCAAGGCGTGGGACCATGGGCCGCGCTTCGACCAGACCGAGGACGACCGGCTGTGGCTGTGCATGCCGCTGTTCGGCATCCTGTCCAACGTCAACGGCGTGGCGACCTTCTGGGCGCGCGGCTCGTCGGTGGTGCTGGAGGAGCGGTTCGAGCCGCGCACCGCGCTGCAGCGCCTGCAGGACGAGCGCTGCACCACCATCTACATGATGCCGGTGATGATGGAGAAGATGCTGGCGCAGCCCGACTTCGCCGCCTTCGACCTGTCGCGCCTGCGCACCGGCACCATCGTGTCCAACGACCCCGACGTCATGGCCCGCGCCATCAACGTCTTCGGCGTCAGGGAACTCTACTCCACCTACGGCATGAGCGAGGCCTCGAGCGTGATCGTGCGCGGCCTGGCCCGCGATCCGCTGGAACTGAAGCAGCAGTGCCACGGCAAGCCGATGCCGGACATCGACGTGCGCATCGCCGATCCCGACACCAACCAGCCGCTGCCGGTCGGCCAGCAGGGCGAAATCCAGGCGCGCGGCTACAGCGTGATGAAGGGCTACTACAAGAAGCCGGCCGAGACCACCGCCGCCTTCACCGCCGACGGCTGGCTGAAGACCGGCGACGCCGGCTACCAGCGCGAGGACGGCAACTTCCGTTTCATTTCCCGCCTGAAGGACGGCTACAAGTACAACGGCTTCAACGTCTCGACCCTGGAGGTCGAAGCCGCGCTGCGCCGGCACGAGGCGGTCGACGCCGCCGCCGTGGTCGGCATTCCCGATCCGACCGCGGGCGAGATCGGCATCGCCTTCGTGGTGCCGCGTGCGGGCGTGAGCATCGACACCCAGGCGGTGGCCGAGTTCGTGAAGCCGATCCTTGCGCCCTACAAGCGGCCGCAGCGCATTCTCGTGCTGGACGAACTGCCGCTAACCGCCGGCACCGGCAAGGTGCAGACGCGCCAGCTCAAGGAACTGGCGCGCCAGATCGTCGCCGATTCACGGTCGGCATCGGCCTGAACGGACCGGATATCCTGGAGCAAATCACGCCCTGCCGGAATCGTGAGCGATTCCGGCGGAGCGTGCCTTTGTTTCACGCCTTGCAGAAATGGAGCGACTGCACGGGATCGGGGGAAGCGTGGACGCGTCCCCCGATACTGATCGGCTTTTAGTCGGCCAGCCGCACTGATTTCAGGTTCAGGTGGTAGCCGCTGCCCAGCGCCGGCTCCCACTGCTTGATGCGCGAACCGGCGACCATGACGGTGTGGCACCAGAACAGCGGAATGGTCTCACGGTTGGCATGCTCCAGCCGGGCGAATTCCTGCAACAATTGCTCGCGCTGCTTCAGGTCGCTGGCCTTGAGCTGCTCCTGGAAGATCCGGTTGTAGTCGGGCACGTCTATATGCCCACCGGACCACATCGAGGTGCGGGTGAACCAGGTGCTGAGCGTCTCGCCGCCGTCGTCGGGCATCGAGGATGGGCCGTAGAACACCGACGGCTGGCGCTTGCCGCGCATCATCTGCAGCCAGGCCGCGCTGTCGTAGGATTCGCGGTTCACCTTGAAGCCGACGCTCTCCAGATTGCCGGCCAGCGCTTCGAGCACCTGCGGCGCGTTGGAGAAGGAGGGGAAGGAATCGGTCTGCAGCACGAAGCCGATCTCGTATCCCGGCTTGACGCCGGCGGCGGCCAGCATCTGCTTGGCCTTGGCCGGATCGTAGGGCACCTGCTCCAGACCGGAGAGATGGCCGAACGTGCCGGGGGTGAAGATCGAGGCGGCCGGCTCGCAGACGCCGTTGAGCAGCTTCTGCGCGATCTCCGGCCGGTTCAGCGCATGGCCGACCGCCAGGCGGACGTTGCGGTCGCGCGCCTCGGGGAACTTCTCCTTGTTGAAATACATGGCGCTGGTGCCGGAGTAACGCGAGACGAAGGTCTGCAGCCGGGGATTGCTCCGCACCCGGTCCAGCAGTGCGCCGGTCAGGCCGGTGGCGATGTCGACCTCGCCCTTCTCGACCATGGCGTAGAGCGTGAACGGCTCCTTCACCACCTTCTGGGTGACGACCTTGACCGTGGGCGCGCCGCCCCAGTAGCCGTCATTGGCCTCGTAGCGGTTCCACTCGCCGGCCTTGGTGGCCGCCAGCCTGAACGGCCCGGTGCCGACCGGATTGTCCTGGAACCCCTTGGCGCCGACCTTCTCGTAATAGGCCTTGGGCACGATCGGCTGCACGCCGTAGCGGATCGAGGAGAAGAAGCCGGGCCACGGCGCCTTCAGCACGAAGCGCACCTTGTGCGGATCGACCACCTCGATGCGCTCGATGGAGTCGACGAAGGGCTTGCGATAGGAATGGGTGCTGGCCGAATCGAGCAGCCGGTCGTAGGTGAACTTCACGTCCTCGGCGGTGAACGGATCGCCGTTGTGGAACTTCACGTTCTGGCGCAGATCGAAGTCGATCTGCTTGCCGTCCTCGCTGATCTTCCAGCCGGTGGCCAGGGCGGGATACTTGCCCTCGGGACCGAGGTTGAGCAGCCCGTCGAAGATGAAATCGCCGGACAGGTAATTGGCCATCGACACCAGCACGGTGGGATCGTTGTGCTGGTTGAACAGCGGGCTGGCGATCACCAGTTCGCCCTTGGCCTGGGCGAGGGCGGCGGCCGGCACGGCGGCAAGGCCGATGGCGGCGGCGAAACCCAGCAGCATCTGACGAAGGGACGGTCTGCGACCGTCAACGGAATCGATCAACGACATGCAGCCTCCAGACATGAACAGGGGTTTGCCGGCGGCGATATGCCGCCGGCATGGGTTTCTTCAGGCCGTAGTGTGCGCCTTACTTGGCGAGTTCGATCGAGGGCAGGTTGAAGTTGTAGGGGGTGCCCACCGGCGGCTCCCACTTGCTGATGCGCGGTCCCACCGCGAAGGTGGTGTGGCACCAGAACAGCGGGATCGCCTCGACGTTCTCGCTCTCCAGCTTGGCGAAGCGCTGCAGGGTTTCCTCGCGCTTCTTGAGGTCGATCGCCTGCAGCTGCTCGCGGAAGATCTGGCTGTACTCCGGCACGTCGATATTGCCGCTCGACCAGACCGAGTCCTTGCTGTACCAGCCGGCGATCAGCTCGCCGCCGTCGTCCGGGCTGGAGGACGGGCCGTAGAAGATCGACGGCTGCTTGCCGCCGCGCATCATCGCCAGCCACGCCGCCGTGTCGTAGGGCTCGCGCGTGACCTTGAAGCCGACGCCTTCCAGGTTTCCGGCCAGCGCTTCCAGCACCTGCGGCGCGTTGGGCAGCGAGCCGAAGGATTCGGTGTGCAGCGCCAGGCTGAGCTCGCGACCCGGCTTGACGCCGGCCGCGGCCAGCAGTTCCTTGGCCTTGGCCGGATCGTAGGGGAGCGGCTGCAGGCCGGGCAGGTTCCCGAAGGTGGCGGGCGTGAAGATCGAGGCGGCCGGCTCGCAGATGCCGTTCAGCATCTTGCCGGCGATATCGGCCCGGTTCATCGCCATGCCGACGGCGAGACGGACGTTCTTGTCCTTCGCCTCGGGGAACTTGCTCTTGCTGAAATAGATGCCGCTGGTGCCGCTGTAGCGGGAGGGGACGATCTTCAGCTTCGGGTTGGCCCGGACGCGCTCCAGCAGCGCCCCGGTCAGGCCGCTGACGATGTCGGCCTCGCCCTTCTCCAGCATGGCGTAGAGCGTGAACTGCTCCTTGACCTGCCGCTGGGTGATGGTCTTCACCTTGGGCTTCTCGCCCCAGTAATCGGTATTGGCCTCGAACTTGTTCCATTCGCCGGCCTTGGTCTCGACCAGCTTGTAGGGGCCGGTGCCGATCGGCTTCTCCTGGAAGCCCTTGGCACCGACCTTCTCGTAGTAGCTCTTCGGGATGATCGGCTGCACGCCGTAGCGGGTGGCGGAGAAGAAGCCGGGCCACGGCGCCTTCAGGTGGAAGCGCACCAGCAGCGGCGACACCACCTCGATGCGGTCGAGCGAATCGACGAAGCCCTTGCGGTAGGAATGGGTGCTGGTGGGGCCGGTCAGCGTGTCGTAGGTGAACTTCACGTCCTCGGCGGTGAACGGATCGCCATTGTGGAACTTCACGCCCTCGCGCAGGGTGAAGTCGATGGTCTTGCCGTCCTCGGAAATCTTCCAGGACTGCGCCAGCGCCGGGACCTTGCCCTGCGGCCCCAGATTGAGCAGGCCGTCATAGAGCGGATCGAACGCCAGGTAGTCGGGCATGGCGACCATGACGGTCGGATCGAACTGCTGGCGCAACTGGGCGCTGGCGAAGACGATCTCGCCGCTGGGCTGGGCCTGGGCGACGGAACCGAGCGTCGCGGCCATGGCGGCAATCAGAGCCAGCCGCCCCGCTCCGTTGAGAAAACTATGCTTCACTTGGACCTCCCTGTGATTGGACCCGTGGACGCCGGGTCGAACGAACCCATCCCCGACAGTGCAGCGATGAGCAAACCTAGCATATAAAAACACTAAATCGATAGACTAAATGAGAGAGCGGGGTTTCCATGCGAAACCCCGCTCTCCCACGCTGTCTACTTGGCCAGTTCCATAGTCTGGACGTTGTAGTGATAGGCGCTGATCACGGCCGGCTTCCACGCCTTGATCCGCGGGCTGGCGGCATAGGTCGTGTTGCACCAGAACAGCGGCACGGCCTCGCGCCGCTCGTCCTCGAGCTTGGCCCAGTCCTGCAGGATCTTCTCCCGCTTCGCCAGATCGGTGGTGCCAAGCTGCACCTTGAACACCGAGTCGTACTCGGGAATGCTGATGTAGCCCGACGACCACACCGAGGTGGAGCTGTACCAGCCTTCCAGCGTCTCGCCGCCGTCGTCCGGCATCGAGGACGGACCGTACCACAGCGCCGTCTGCCGCTTGCCCCGCATCATGGCCAGGAACGAAGCCGTATCGTGCTGCTCGCGCACGACCTTGAAGCCGACCGCCTCGAGGTTGCCGGCGATCGCCTCCGTCACCTGCGGCGCGCTGGGCAGCGAGCCGAAGGACTCGGTGTGCAGCGCCCAGGTGATCTCCGTGCCCGGCTTGATGCCGGCTTCCGCCAGCAGCGCCTTGGCCTTGGCCGGATCGTAGGGGATCGCCTTGAGGTCGGGATTATGGCCGAACGTGCCCGGCGTGAAGATACCGGTCGCCGGTTCGCAGACGCCGCTCAGCACCTTGGTTGCGATGTCGGGGCGGTTGACGGCATGCGCCACCGCCATGCGCACCCGCTTGTCCTTGGCCTGCGGGAACTTGTTGTGGTTGAAGTAGATGCCGCTGGTGCCGCTGTACTTCGACTCGAAGATCTTCATCTGGCCGTTGGACTTGACGCGATCGAGCAACGCGCCGGTCAGGCCGAACACCACGTCCGCCTCGCCCTTCTCCAGCATGGCGTAGAGGGTGAAGGGCTCCTTCACCATCTTCTGCGTGACGAACTTCACTTGCGACACCTGGCCCCAGTAATCGGTGTTGGCCTCGAACTTGGTCCATTCGCCGGCCGACAATTCGGCCAGCTTGTAGGGACCGGTGCCAACCGGCTTCTCCTGGAAGCCGCGGGCGCCGACCTTCTCGTAGTAGCTCTTCGGCATGATCGGCTGGATGCCGTAGCGCGAGGAGGAGAAGAAGCCCGGCCAGGGCTGGTTCAGGTTGAACCGGACCGTGTGCGGATCGAGCACTTCGACGCTGACGATCTGCTGCACGAAGGCCCTGCGGTAGGAATGCGTGTTGCCGTCCTTCAGCAGCAGGTCGTAGGTGAACTTCACGTCCTCGGCGGTGAACGGATCGCCGTTGTGGAACTTCACGCCCTTGCGCAGGGAGAAGTCCATCTGCTTGCCGTCCTCGCTGATCTTCCAGCTCTCGGCCAGCGCCGGCACCTTGCCGGTGTCGGTCAGGTTCAGCAGGCCGTCATAAAGCATGTTGAAGGCGGTGTGGTCGGTCACCGCCACCATGATGGACGGGTCGAACTGCTGGCGCAGCAGGGCGCCGGCGATCACCACCTCGCCCTCGGGCGCGGCAACGGCCGGCGCCGCCAGCGGCGCTGCCATCGCCAGCGACAGAAATCCCGCGGCCACGCCGCGCTTCACGTAGAACATCATCGTCGACTTCCCTCCCGTCGTGGGTTTCACATACTTCAGTGCCCTGCCGCCGCCGCTGCCGGCGCCGGCCGAGGCGGTCAGCGCTGCGGCCGCGTACCGGCGATCTGTACCCGCCGCATGCGGCGCAGTTCCCTGTAATCGTCCAGCGCATAGTGCTGCGTGCAGCGATTGTCCCAGATCGCCAGCGAGTTGGCGCGCCAGCGGAAGCGCACCTGGAACTCCGGCTTCTTGACGTGGTCGTACAGCATCTGCAGCACGTTCTGGCTTTCCGTGTCGCTGACGCCCTTCAGCCGCACCGTGTAGTTGGAATTGACGAACAGCGCCTTGCGTCCGGTCACCGGATGGCGGATCACCACCGGATGCTCGACCGGCGGCGGCACTTCCATCGCCTCCTGGCGCAGGATGTTCTGGCCGCCGTAGCGGCGGCGCACGTTGGAATTGTCGTGCAGCGCCGTCAGCCCGTCGATGTAGGCCCTAGTGCTGTCGGCCAGCGCCTCGTAGGCGGCGTACATGGAGCACCAGATCGTATCGCCGCCGACCCTGGGCGCCACCTCGCAGAACAGCAGCGAGCCCATCGGCGGCTCCTCGTAGTCGGTGTTGTCGGTATGCCAGACCGAGCCGACCGCGACCTTGGTGCCGTCATTCTCCAGCAGCGACAGGCAATCGTACTTGTCGCCGTACATTTTCAGCTTCTTCGAGTAGAGCGGCGAGCCGAAGCGCCGCGCCAGGCGCACCTGCCGGTCGGGATCCAGCGCCTGGTCGCGCAGGAACACCACCTGATGCTCCATCAGGGCGTCGTGCAGGAAATCGAAGGTCGCCTCGTCGTCGCGCTGCCCAAGGTCGAGCCCGTGGATTTCCGCGCCAATCGCGGGCGCGATCCTTTCCACGGTAGCCACTTGCGCCATGTCGTTTCCGCCCCTTCTCGCCGCCGCCCTTTCACTGCCGGAAAGGTTCAACCTTTCCACCATTGGAGCGGGTATTCGCGTCAATTTCCAGTTCAATCTTCAAAAATTGAGCCTCAAAAATAGCGAATGTATCTAAATCGACCTAATCAATTGAATGTTAAGTACTTTTCGTACCCATCCACAGCCAGAACGATTCATTTCGCGGAATTGACACATAATGTCACAAAAATTGACTCCTTTATACGGTGACAATCCAGCCGATGGGATTGATAGTGCAGACATATTCGGTTTCGAGGTGGCGTGTCGTGACGGCGATGATCAAACGGGTTGCAGCCTTTCTCCGCAAGACGTGGACGCAATTGCGTAATCCCTATCGCCCGGAGCGCCGCTACATGCGCGGCTCGCAGCAGGCGCGCCCGGGCAAATAGGGTCGAGTTCAAGTCCGCTCCCGGACAAACCTGGCGGGCGACCCCGGTCGCCCGCCGTTCTTTTTCCGCCTACTTCACCAGTTCGACCGTCCCCAGCTTCAGGTGGTAGGGGCTGCCGACCGCCGGCTTCAAATCCTTCAGCCGCGGTCCGACGGCGAAGGATTCGCCACACCAGAACAGCGGCACCGAGCGCTTGCGCTCGTCCTCCAGCTTGGCGAAGCGCTGCAGGATTTCTTCGCGCGCCTTGGAACCGGTGGCGGCGAGCTGGTCCTGGAAGATCTTGTCGTAGTCGGGATCGGCGACATTGCCGCTCGACCATACGGACTTGCTGTTGTACCAGCCCCACATGAACTCGCCGCCGTCGTCGGGCATGGCCGAAGTACCGTAGAACACGGCCGGCTGCCGGCCGCCGCGCATCATCTGCATCCAGGCCGCCATGTCGTAGGGCTCGCGCGTGACCTTGAAGCCGGCCGCCTCGAGATAGCCGGCGATCGCCTCCAGCACCTGCGGCGCGTTGGGCAATGAGGCCGACTGGGTGTGCAGGGTGTAGGTGATCTCCTTGCCCGGCGCCACGCCCGCTTCCTTCAGCATCGCCTTGGCCTTGGCCGCATCGTAGGGGATGCCTTTCAGCCCCGGCAGATAGCCGAACGTAGCCGGCGTGAAGACGCCGGGCGACGGCTCGCATACGCCTTTCAGCACGGTCTGCGCGATCGTCTTCAGATCGATGGCATGGCCGATCGCGGTGCGCACCCTCAGGTCCTTGGCTTCGGGGAATTTCTCCAGGTTGAAGTACAGGGCCGAGGTGCCGCTGTACTTGGCCGAGAAGATGCGCACGTTCTGGTCGGTGCGGATACGATCGAGCAGCGGACCGGTCAGCCCGGCGATGATGTCCGCCTCGCCCTTCTGCACCATGGCATAGCGTGTGAACGGTTCGGTCACCAGTTGCTGCCGCACATTCACCTTGGGCGCGCCGTTCCAGTAATCGGCGTAGGATTCGTAGCGGTTCCATTCGCCGGCCTTGGTCTCGGCCAGCCGGAACGGGCCGGTGCCGACCGGCTTGTCCTGGAAGCCGCGCTGGCCGACCTTCTCGTAGTAGTTCTTCGGCACGATGGGCTGCAGCCCGTAGCGCGAGGCCGAGAAGAAAGCCAGCCACGGCGTCTTCAGGATGAAGCGCACCTGATGCGGGCCGACCACCTCGATGCGCTCGATCGAATCGACGAAACCCTTGCGGTAGGAATGCGTGTTGCCGGGCGCCAGCATGGTATCGTAGGTGAACTTCACGTCCTCGGCGGTGAACGGATCGCCGTTGTGGAACTTCACGCCCTGGCGCAGTTCGAAATCGATCTGCTTGCCGTCGGGCGACACCGTCCAGCTCGTCGCCAGCGCCGGATACTTGCCCTCGGCGCCGTTGTTCAGCAGGCCGTCATAGAGCATGTCGTTGACCAGGTAGTCGGTCGTGGCGATGATCTGGGTCGGATCGAAATGCTGGCGCAGCACCGGCGCCACGACCACGATTTCGCCCTGCGGCGCCGCCGGCGCGGATTGCGGCAACGCCAGAGCGCCGATCATGGCGGCGCCGAAAACCAGACCAACGGATTTCCCGATACCGACCCGCATGCAATTCCTCCCTGTTGATAGATACATTTTCGATAACGCTAACCCGAAAATCGGATCATAGTAATCAAATTGTATTTATATGGCGGAGTATCACTGCCGCCCGCAGTGGAATGGCGATGCGGCCCCAATCCTCGATTGCCCAGACGATGGAACGACTTGCCAGCCGCCGCTCAGCCCTGACGCAAGATCCGGCGCAAATCCGGCTTCAGGATTTTTCCGGTGGCGTTGCGCGGCAGGACATCCATGAAGCGGATATCGACCGGCACCTTGTAGGGCGCCAACTGGGCAAGACAATGGCGCTTGATGTCCTCGACATCGGGTGTCGCCTGGCCGGGCTTGACGGCAACGAAGGCGCAGACCCTCTCGCCCATGATCGGATCGGGCCCGCCGACCACCGCCACCTCGCTCAGGGCGGGATGGCTGGCCAGCACCTGCTCGACCTCGTTGGAATAGACGTTCTCGCCGCCGCGGATGATCATGTCCTTCTTGCGGTCGACCAGGAAGACGAAGCCGTCCTCGTCCATGTAGCCCAGATCGCCGGTGTGCAGCCAGCCGCCCTTCAGCGTCTCGGCCGAAGCGGCGGCATTGCCCAGATATTCGCGCATCACGCTGGGGCTGCGGCCGACCAGTTCGCCGACCCGGTTGCGCGCCACCTCGTTGTCCTGGTCGTCGACAATGGCGACCTCGGTGGCGGGAAGGGGAATGCCGACCGAGCCGATCTTCAGGAACGCCAGCTCGCCCGGCAGGGTGACCAGCGTGCCGCAGGATTCGGTCTGCCCCATGCCGTGAAAGAGCCTGGCCTTGGGAAACAGCGCCTGCACCTCGCCCAGCTTGTCCATCGGCATCGGAGCGGCGCCGAACTGCACCACCTTGACCTGCGGGAAGCTCACGCCCAGCTCGCGGGCGCGGGCAGCCATGATCAGCAGGATCGACGGCACGCCGAAGAAGGAGGTGACGCCTTCGCTGTCGAGCAGCCGCAGCACCTCGTCGACCTTGAAAGTGGCGATGATCAGCGTGCCGCCCAGATGCAGGACGGGAAAGAACAGGGTGTGCGAGGCGATGTGGAACATCGGCGTCACCGCCATGGCGACGGGCGGGCCGAAATTCCAACCCCAGGCCGAGGGCGCCTGCAGGCAGCCGGCGATCAGGGTGCGATGGGTGTGCACCACGCCCTTGGGCACGCCGGTGGTGCCGGAGGTGTAGTAGACGGCGGCCGGGGTATCGAGCGCTGCGATGGCGGGCGGCGCGTACAATCCATCCGATGCGGACGGCAGCATGGCGGGCAGCGGCGCGACCGGCGTGCCGGCCAGCACCTTGCCGACCAGCACCTCGTAAGGCGGATCGAAGATCATCAGCGTCGCCGCCGAATTGGCCAGGATGTAGGAAATCTCCCGCTCGACCAGCTTGTTGTTGACCGGCACGGCGATGGCGCCAAGCTGCAGCACGGCGAGGAACCAGATCGCGTAGCGGGCGCTGTTGTCGACGAGCATGGCGACCGCCTGCCCCGGCTGCACGCCCCGCGCCTGCAGCGCCGCCGCCGCGGCATCGACCCGGGCGAAGAGTTCCGCATGGCTCAACGTCGTTTCGCCATCGAAGATGGCGCGGCGGTCTTTGACGTTTGCCGTCGCCTGGCGCAGAAATCCGGGATAGGTCGTGTTCGGCGCCAGACGCTCCAGCGTGTCGGCAATCTCGCGCGCGGCGGCCGCGCGCCGGGCCATTTCGCGATCGCGCAGAACAAGAACGTCTTGCGAGGACATCGACCACTCCCGTGCCTGGACCTGCCAGCGTCTTAGTCCAGTTCCCGCCGGCGATCCACTCTCTTCACCAACCGACAGAACAGCAAGGAGCGAAACGTCCGTGACCAATCCCCTGATCTACGCGCCCCAGGGCAACATGGGGCCCGAGCATATCGACGAGCACCGCCACTGGTACGTGACCCGGCACGCGCCCACCCTGATGGGCGTCGGCTTCTATTCGGCGCGCATGTTCGACGGCGAAGGCACGCGCTGGTGCAACCTCTACGAAATCCCCGACCTCGACATTCTCAGCACGCCGCAGTACCGGCAGATCAAGACCAACGACACGTTCCGCGACAAGAACATCGCCCGCTTTTCCAACCTCAACGTCACCATCTACACCCAGGAGCACATCCTCGACGACAAGGGGACGGCGCTGGAACGAGCGCCCGGCATGTCCGGGCCGGCCATCAGCTTCGTCCGCTTCGACTGGAACGGCGACCTCGCCGCCCTGCGCGGCTGGCTGGGCGACACGCTGGCGACCGCCGCCAGCGCTGCAGCGCCGATCCGCACCGTGCGCCTCCTGGCGCGCACCGGCGATCACCCGGAGCTGAAAACCACCTATCCGCATTTCGCCGCCGTGGTCGAGTGGCGCAACAAGGGCATGCCGCCGACCCCGCCGGTCGCGGCGGCGGCGGGACAGCTCGGCGAGGCCGCCAGCAACGTTTCCAGCGAGGGCTTCAGCCGGCGCTTCGGCCTGGTGCGCGAAGGCGTGCTCGACTGACCAAAGCCGGCCGGTATGGCGATCACGCCTTCAGAAGGGATTCACAGGGTTTGATGGAATCGCTTGCGATTCCGTCAAACCTTGATTTTTTCCAGGCGTTCGATCGCCATGTCGCGCAGCTTGAACTTCTGGACCTTGCCGGTGCCGGCGGTGAGCGGGAATTCGTCCACCATGAAGATATGCGCCGGCAGCTTGAACGAGGACAGTTTCGGCTTCAGATAGGCGGCCAGGGTCGCCGGCTCGATCGATTTGCCCGGCCGTGCGATGACGAAGGCAATGCCGATGTCGCCCGTCAGCTTGTCGGGCAGTCCCACGACCGCCGCTTCGGCGACGTCGGAATGATCGCAGATCACCTTCTCCACCTCCGCCGTCGAAACGTTGAAGCCCTTGTGCTTGTAGCCGTCCTTGATGCGGCGCAAGAAGACCATGCGGCCTTCCTCGGTCATGTAGCCCAGATCGCCGGTGCGGAAGAAACTGTCCCTGGTGAAGGCCGCCGCCGTCTCCGCCGGCTTGTTGTAGTACTCCAGCATGATGTTGTAGCCGCGCACGCAGATCTCGCCTTCCTGGCGCGGTCCGAGCGGGACGCCGGTCTCGACATCGCGGATCTCGATCTCGATGTCGGGCATCGGCAGGCCATGGGTGTTCTGCTTGATCTCGTCCGGATCGGTGCTGTAGCTGCGCGTGCAGGCCGACGACGTCTCGGTCATGCCGTAGGAGGTGAAATAGCCGGGCACCCGCAGATCCTCCGCCACCCGCTTCATCGCGGCGGTGTCGGTGCCGACCAGAATGCCGGTGCGCAGCGAAGCGGTCCGCTCGGGGCGATAGTCCGGATGCTCCAGTATCTTCTCGATCATCACCGGAAACAGATACGCCACGGTGCAGCGTTCGCGCTCGATGATCTCGATGATGCGCCCCGGCTCGAACTGGCGTTCCAGCACGACGCAGGAGCCCCGGCTCCAGGCGGTGATGACGCCGTTGACGTTGGCGAGAATGCCGAACAGCGGCACCACCATCAGAAAGCGGTCGTCTTCGGTCTGGCCGAAACGCTCGCCATGGTCCCAGGCCTTGCGCAAACCGGTCTGGTTCAGCACCGCGCCCTTGGGCAGCGCCGTGGTGCCGGAGCTGTAGACGATGAACCCCGGCGCCATCGGATCGGTGACGGGCGCCGGCATCGGCAGGCCAGCCGGCGCCGGCTTCGACCAGTCGACAGCACCGGCCGGCGTCGCGGCGACCGGATCGAGCAGGACGACATGCTTCAGCCTGGGCAGGCGGCCATCGTCGCGCAGGGTCTGGACATCGGCCAGAAAATCGCGAAACGCGCCGTCCCCCGGAATGACGATGGCGAGGCTGTCGGACTGGTCGATCTGGTAGGCCGCCTCGTCCAGCTTCATGCGGTTGTTCAGCACCACCGGCACGATGCCGACCTGCACCGCGCCCAGCCAGTACCAGATGAATTCCGGCCGGTTGGGCAGCCACAGCGAGATCTTGTCGCCCCGCCGCAGGCCAAGCGAGGCCAGGCGCGCGGAAACGCCATCGATCTCGCCCATGATGTCGCGGAATCGCCAGCGCCGGTCGTCGAACACCAGCGCTTCGCGATCCGCGAAGCGCTGCGCCAGTTCGTTCAACGCCGTGGCGTAGCTCTTGCCGATGAAGGGATTGTTCGGCGAGGCGCCGACACCTCGCCCCGTTTCGCTTGCCATTGTTTTATTCAACGCTTGTCCGTTGCCGCGCCTGGAGCGGATTGCGGTTGGATGGAAGCATCTGCGCCTCCACCCAATCGCCTGCATCCGCGCCGTTCATTGACGTTCAGAGCAGAGTCACACCTTCTCAGCGCTGCAGCGTCGAATCGAATTCCAGCCCCAGCGCCGACTGGCCGATGATCTGCGCCGTGCGATCATGGCCGGCGTGCTGGATATGGGTCTGCACGTTGGTGATGGCGCGGCCCAGCGGGAATTCCTCGAACAGGGCGGTGGAGCCGGCGTGCTGCGTCACGAGCTGGCAGACTTCCATCGCCGCCTTGGCCGTGGTGTACTTGGCGCCCATCGACAGCAGCTCCGCCTCCACCACCGGCGCGGTCTTCCAGGAACGGATGGCGTCGTGGAAGGTCGAGGCCGCATTCTGCAGGGTGATCTTCATCTCGCCCGCCCGCAGCAGCACGATCGGGTCCTTGGCCTTGCCCTTCTGCACAATGTAGTCGCGGAACCAGTCGAAGACGCCTTCGGCGACGCCGAGATAGTTGGCCGCGAAGCCCAGGTGGTACTTGCCCTGCCAGCGCTGGCGCGGATAGTCGCCGGGCTTGCCCAGCACGTTCTCCTTAGAAATCCGCACGTTCTTCAGGGTGATCAGCGGGCTCATGGCCGCGCGCATGCCGAACGGGCGGTACCAGTCGCAGTCGATCTCCATGCCTTCCTGGCCCGGCTCGACCAGCACCATCAGGTGGTTGTCCGACCAGTGGTCGACGCCCTCCAGCGAGGTGAAGATGACGCCGCCGACCATCATCGGGGCATTGGTGGCGTAGTTCTTGACCCCGTCGACGATGTAGCCGCCGTCCGGCTGCGGCCTTGCCTTGGTCGTCATCACGTACATGTTGCGCCGGTTGGGCTCGCTGCCGACGCCGGTCACCAGCAGCGGCTTCTTGAACTGGGGCTTGAGGAACCGCTCCTTCTGGTCCTCGGTGGCCATGCTCTCCAGCATCCAGTTGGTGTGGTTGTTGAGCTGCATGCAGTGGGCGGTCGAGCCGCAGCCGCGGGCGATGACGCGGATGCCCTGCAGGTAGGTGGCCGGATCGTCGGTCTCCAGGTTGGAGCCCTTGCCGCCCATCTTTTTCGACAGCGAGGCGGTCAGCCAGCCGCGCTCGAACAGCTCCTGCAGGTTCTCCTCGGGCATCAGGCAATTGGTCTCGTAATGCCGCGAGCGCTCGCGGAACCTGGTGACGGCAAGCTGTGCCAGCTCCTTGATCTCCGGCGAATTGAGCGCCTGGACCGGGTCGATGAAGTCTTGCCGTTCCTGCGGCCTGGTGATGGAATCCACGATCTTTTTCCCTCTTCCCGTTCAGGCGGCGTGGCGCACGATGCCGTCGAAAAAGCCGCGCATGTCGGCCACGCCCTCGATACCGCGCACCCGCTCGATCATCAGCCGCGCCCGGTCCGCTTCCAGCGGATCGACGCCCAGCGCGGTGCAGGCGTTGAACTTCTCCTCGATCTCGGCCGCCGACAGCGGCGTCTCCGGCGTGCCCGGCAGATGGCGGACCTGCTCGCGGAATTCGCGCCCGTCTTTGGTGGCGATCTCGACCGTCACCGGCGAGAGCTTGGTGTTGAGGCTGCGGTCGACCACCATCTCGATGCGCTCGATCATCGGCTTCACCGCCGAGTCGAACACCGCCGGCGGCTGGATGTCCTCGATGTTGAGGTGGCCGCGCAGCAGCACCGAGGCCACCGAATAGTAGAGATTGAACTGGGCGTCGACCTGCGGCTCGTCGCCCGGGTTGAAGGGCTGGCCGGTGATCTTCTCGATGAAGGGCGTGACGGTCAGCCGCGCGTGGCTGATGTCCTCCGGCTTCAGGCCGTGCCGGTGGACGATGCGGCTGGCGCCCTCGATGGCGCAGTGGTTGCCAGCGCAGCTCGGATACTTCTTCAGGCTGATCTCCGGATTGAGGTACTTCTCGCCCAGGCGATCGAGCACCGCATCGACGTCGCCCTTGCCGTAGAGCTTCCACACGCCGGCCTCGCCTTCGAGGAAAGCGGCCGGTCCATTGACGCCGGCCTGCGCCAGCAGGGCCGCCTGCACGCCGGTCTGGGCAGCGAAAGCGGTCTGCATGCGCTTGGTGAAGCTGCGCTCGGCGATCGGCTGGCGCGTGCCGGCGGCATTGGAGAAGGCGATGCCCATGGCGTTGCGGATGCCGCGCGCGTCCAGCCGCAGCAGCTTGGCCGCCACCGCGGCGGCGGCGATGCAGCCATAGACCGAGGAGGCGAACCAGCCGGCCGGGTTCTCGCGATGCGACAGGCCCAGCCGGCAGGCCAGATCGTTGCCCAGCACCACCGCGCAGAGAAACTCCTCGCCGCTCACCGCCTCGCGCTCGGCCATCGCCAGCGCGGCGGGCAGGATCACCGCATCGCAATGCATCACCGAGGCTTCGTGCAGGCAGTCGTAGTCGAGTGCTGCGGCGTAGGTGCCGTTGACCAGCGCCGCGGCGGCCGCCGGCACCCGCTCGCCATAGGCCAGCAGAGTGGCGTCGGCGGCGCCGCCCTCGCGCACCGCCAGATCGCGCAGCGGCTTGGAGCCGGGCAGATCGGTCGCCGCCCAGGCCACCGCCAGCGTGTCGAGCATGACTTCCTTGGCCGCCGTTACCGCGGCCGGCGGAATGTCCTGCAGCGAGGTGGCGGCGATATGTCGGGCGAGCCTGTCGCCGACGGTTGCGGTCTGGTCCTGGGCCATTGTCTTCTCCCTTGCTGCCCTGCATTTCTTGCACGGCTTGATCGCTACATTATCGCAACAATGCACTCGAATTTAATCGAGTTCGTGCAACAATACAGAAAAATTGCACCCATCGCGGTGAATGGAGGAGTTGATGAGTCTGCAAGCCGTCGCCAGCGAACCGCGGGCGTCGATCAAGGCGCGCCCGCTGGCCTTGTTCCTGGGAGCCGAGATCAGCGGCGTCGACCTGGGCGCGCCGATGGACGATGCCACCTTCGAGGCCATCCACGACGCGCTGCTGCAATACCAGGTGATCTTTTTCCGCGACCAGCAGCTCACCATGGAGCGGCAACTGGAGCTGGCGAAGCGGTTCGGCCCGCCGACCTATTCCAAGAAGCTGCCGAAATACGAGGGGCACGACTACACCTCGCTGATCCAGACCGACGGCAGCACCATCAATGTCGGCGGCAAGTGGCACACCGACAACACCGACTTCCCCGCCCCGCCGATGGGTGCGGTGCTGTACTGCGAGCAGACGCCCAGCTTCGGCGGCGACACGCTGTTCGCCAGCATGTACGCCGCCTACGAGACGCTGTCGCCGGGCATGCGCGCCTATCTCGACGGCCTGTGGGCGCTGCACGACAATTCCGACGTGGTGCGCCGCTTCGCCGGCACCGCCTTCCTCAACAAGGAAGCCGCCGAAGTGCCGCCGCCGTCGAAGCATCCGGTGATCCGGGTGCATCCGGTGACCGGACGCAAGGCGCTGTACGTGAATTCCAGCTACACCCGCTCCATCGTCGGCGTGCCCGACGTGGAAAGCCGCCACATCCTGAACATGCTGTTCGACCACGTGCAGCTTCCCGAGCTGCAGGTGCGCTTCAAGTGGCAGCCGGGCAGCGTCGCCATCTGGGACAATCGCTGCACCCAGCATTACGCCCCCAACGACTATCGCGAGCAGCGCCGCATGCGGCGGGTGCAGATCGACGGTGACGTGCCGCGCGGCCCGGCGGCGAACTGAACGGAAAATTGCGGCGCCGGGACTATTTCTTCTCGGCGCCGTAGCGCAGGTGATCGACCAGGGTGCGGGCGATCTCGGCTGGTTTCCGCCTGCCCTTGCGGTACCAGACGAAGGTCCAGGCCAGCTGCCCCATCAGTCCCAGCCGCCACAGGCTGCGATCGACGCCGCGGCGCAGGGGCAGGCGCTCCACGATCTCCCGGAAATGGCGTTCGGTCTCGACCCGGTTCTCCAGCAGTTTGGCGCGCAGCGTCTTGGAATGCCGGCGCGGGAACTCGGCGACGATGACGGCGGCAAAATCCCTATCACCTCCCAGCATGGAATCGAGATAGCCGGCGCTGGCGGCGGCCAGTTGGTCCCAGGGATCGGCCGACGCCTTGGCCAGCGCGGCGGTGATGCTGACGGAGATGCGGCGCACCCCCTCTTCGTGCACCGCCACCAGCAGACTCTCCTTGGACGGGAAATAGTAGTAGATCGTTCCCGCCAGGATGCCGACCTTGGCGGCGATGTCGCGCATGCTGGTGGCGTCGTAGCCCTGTTCGTTGAAGCAGGCGGCGGCGATCTCGATCAGCTTGGTCCGCCGCTTGTCGAATTTCATCCGGACAGTGGACCGGGTCGTTACCGGATCGCCTTTGGGCATGCTGGAGATTTCCGTTCGCCGTTTCAACCATTCACCGCCGCGAGACAACAAGCGGCAGATAGCACAAACAACTCAGGGACGTAACGGAAATCGGCGCGACAGAAAATTGGCTCTCTCCTCATGCTAATGCAACCCCAGGAACGCTTCTCGGACATAGGCATCCTTGAGCAGAACCGAGGCCTTCTCGGCCCGCGTGATGATACCTTTCTCCAGCACGAAGCCGCGATCGCTGATTTCCAGCGCCCGGCCGACATCCTGCTCGACCAGCAGGATGGTAACGCCGGCCGATTTCAGATCGGCGATCAGGGCGAATATCTGGTCCATGACGATCGGCGCCAGGCCCTGCGAAGGTTCGTCCAGCAGCAGCAGGCGCGGGTTGCTCATCATGGCCCGTGCGATGGCGAGCATCTGCTGCTGCCCGCCGGAAAGCATGCCGGCGCGCTGGTTGGCCCGCTCGCGCAGGATGGGAAACCGGTCGAGCTCGCGCTCGAGTACGACGCCGATCTCCCGGGCCGGCAGCGCATAGCCACCCATCTGCAGATTCTCGCGCACCGTCAGGCTGGGAAACGTGCCGCGGCCTTCGGGCACCAGCGCCACGCCCTGGCGTACGATGCCATGCGTCGGCAGGCTACGCAGAGACTTGCCCATGAAATCGATGGAGCCCGTACTGAACGGCATCTGGTTCAGGATACTGCGCAGGAGCGTGGTCTTGCCCGCGCCGTTGGACCCGACAATGCAGGCAATCTCGTTGACCTCGACCCTGAGCGAGAGCTTCTGCAAGACCATCAGGCCCTTGCGGTAACCGGAAGAGAAGTCAGCGAGCGTCAGCATAGCGGCTTCCGAGATAGACCCTGATCACATCGGCGGAGCGGGCCACCGTAGCCGGATCGCCCTCAGCCAGCAGCGCGCCCTCGGCCAGGACGATCAACCGGTGCGAAACCTGCATGACGGCGCGCACGTCGTGCTCGACGAAAATCAGCGTCACCCCTTCACGATTAATCCCCTGCAGGATCGCCAGGATCTGGTCGGTCTCGACGCTGTTCAGCCCGGCCACCACCTCGTCGGTCATGATCAACCGCGCGCCGGTGGCATAGGCGCGGGCCACCTCGACGCGCTTCTGCTCGGAGGTGGTCAGCTCGTCGGATTCCTTGCTCGCGCAGCCCGTCAGACCGCAGAGCGCCAGCGCCTGATCCGTAATCTGCGCCGGAGTCCGCCCATCGCGCTTGCGCCGAAACAGCGAAGCCACATGCACGTTCTCGCGTGCCGTCATGCCCGGCAGCAGCGAAGAGGTCTGGAAGGTGCGGGCGATACCGGCAGTGCAGATCTCGTCCGGCCGTTTTCCCTGAATATCGCGGCCGTCGAAGCGGATGGTGCCGGTCGTCGGCTCAACCACGCCGGAAATCAGGTTGAAGACCGTGGTCTTGCCGGCGCCATTGGGACCGATCAGTCCCAGTATCTCGCCGGGCGCGACAGCAAAGCTGAGATGGCGCACGGCCTCGACGCCGCCGAAGCGCTTGGAGACACCACCGAGTTCGAGAATGGCGCTCATGTTTTCCTGAACCAGGCCATGATGCCGGCGGGCCGCAGCGTAATGACGGCAATGATGATCAGGCCATAGATCAGCGCGTGGTACTGAAGGAAATTGGCCCAGGCCAGCCGGTCGATGGCGCTGAGCAGCACGCCGCCGATGATCGGACCGGCAATGGTGCCGATGCCGCCGAAAATGGCGATCAGGATCATGTTGAGCGTGATCGAGATGTTAAACACGTTATCGGTCGAAATGAACACCAGAAACGGCGCATAGGCCGCGCCCATGATTCCCGGCCACACGGCACTGAAGACGAAAGCAATCGCCTTGTAACGCGTGCAGGGTATGCCGACCGAGGCGGCGACCACCTCATCCTTGTGGATGGTGCGCAGAGCAAGCCCGACGCGGGTGCGCAACAGCAGAACAATCGACAGGATGCACAGCACGAGCAGGCTGAAGGTCAGCCAGTAGAAGAAATGCAGCGAGCCCAGGTCCGGCAGGTTCCAGCCCTGGTCCCAGGACTGCAAGCCGCGGGTGAAGGACCAGGTACGCACGATGGTCTCGACCGCGAACTGGGCCGCCAGGGTGGAAAGCGCGAAATAGAAGCCGCGCTGGCGGAACAGGGGAATGAACAGCAGCGCAAAGGCGCCGGCGACAGCACCGCCGGCCAGCATCGCCACGACGAAAGGCATCTCCGCCCGCACCATCAGGATGGCGCAGGTATAGGCGCCCATGCCGAAGAATACGCCATGACCGAAGCTGGGATAGCCAGCGATGCCGCCGATCACGTTCCACGAACTGGCCAGCGCAATATTGAAGAACACGAAAATCAGCACCCGTTCCCAGTAGGCGCCGAGATAGAACGGACCCAGCGCCACCAGCACGCAGAGCAGCCCGAGCAGCCCCAGCCTGAGGCGGCTGTCTTCCCACAATGCCGTCATTTTCGCACCGTCGGTCCCAGGCCGAAGAGCCCCTGCGGACGCACCATCAGCAGCACGATCAGCGTGGCAAAGATGATGGCAGGCGCCTGGTTGGGAAGATAGTAGTATGCGGCGAAGTTGACGATGCCGTAGAGAAAGCCGCCCAGCAATGCACCGCCGATGCTGCCCAGCCCGCCGATAATGACCACCAGGAAAGCATCGAGCGTCCAGTAGAAATGCATGTAGGGACCGGTCGGCTTCAGCGTGATCACCAGCGCGCCGGCCAGCCCCGACCAGACACCGCAGATCCCCATGGTGATGAGGAACACCCTGTTCACGTCGACGCCGACCAGGGAGGCGGAATTGATGTTGTCGCGACAGGCCCGCACGGCACGGCCCAGCGAAGTGAACTGGAGGATCACAACCAGTGCTGCCGCCCCGAGCAGGCTGATGACGAACACCACGATGTCCCAGGTGGGAATGTAGAGTTCGCCAATGGTGAGCAGGCTGGGTCCGGGGAACTGGACTTTGACCAGCCGTTCCGTTCCGCCCCAGGCCAGTTCGGCCAGCTGGGTAGCGACGACGGCGACGCCGAAGGTCTGTACCAGGATCATCAGCGGATGGAGCTTGAAGACCCGGCTGATGAAAACCTTCTGAATGAAAACGCCGAGCAGCCCCATCGCCGCCGCCGCCGTGATGCCGGCGACGGCGATGTTCCAGCCCAGTTGCTGCTGCAGGCTCCAAGTGACGAGCGCGCCCAGCACCACGAAAACGCCGTGCGCGAAGTTGACGATCCCCAACACGCCGAGGACCAGGGAGAAGCCGAAGGCCGCGAGGGCGAAGACCGCTCCGCGCAGCAGCCCGAAAACGACAATCTCGCTGATCTCGATCATGAGAATCGCCCGGGCGCCGTCAGCCGCGCTTGTTGAAGGGCGGCATGGGATAGACGCTCTGGCCGGTCGCAAGCGGCTGCGGCGCCAGAACGACGACCTTGGGATCGGCGCCCTGCCACTGCAGCACCGGCAGGCCGGGGGTCACGATGCGGCCCTTGTCGGTGAACCTGATCGGCCCCCAGATCGACTCCATCCCGTCCAGCCCGGCGATGCGCTTGCGCATCAGCGCGGGATCGAGCGGATTGCCCTCCGAGCCGTCGGCGAGCACCTGCTGGTAGATGTAGGGAATGGCATAGGCCATCGGCGCATGATAGGTCGGCGCATAGCCGTAGGCCGCCTGGAACTTGTCGGCAAAGGCCTGGCAGCTCTCGTAGTACTTGTCCTTGTAGGTCATCTGCGGCAGCCAGTTGGTGATGCCGTAGATGTACTGAAGCTGGTCCTTGAGCGTGTCCTTCACCACCGCATTGGTGGTGAGATGGCCGCCCATGATCGCCTTGGGATTGACGTCCAGCGCGGCGCATTCCTGCACCAGCTTGATGCAGATCAGATCCCAGCCGGTGTTGTAGACGATGTCCACTTCGCCGGCGCGTTTCAGCTTCAGCACCGTAGGACGCAGGTCCTGCACATTCATCGGCAGAACCTCATTCAGCACCACCTTGATGCCGTTACGCTCGGCGTCCGCCGTCGCACCGGCCGCGAACTCCTGGTACACCGGGTCGTCCATGGTAATGATCGCCATGGTCTTGGGTTTTGGGTTCTGCTGCGCCAACAGGTCGATCGCCAGGGTCGGGTAGTTGCGCGACGGGCCGATCAGGGTGAAGGTCGTGTGGCCGCCGATCTGCTCGTCAACGCGCGCCGACGCAGCGCCAGCCTGCATGGTGATGCGGTTGTACTTGCGGGCGATGGCACCCTGGGCCAATACGGTATCGGTGCCGTAGGTGCCGACGATGCAGTCGACCTTGTCGGAGCTTATCAGGCGTTCGGTCAGTTCCGCGGTGCGGGCGGCCTTGTTCTCATCGTCGTAGACGGTCCACTTCACGTCGGTTTCCTGCCCGCCGACCGAGATCTTGCCGTCCACCGTCTTGGTCCACAGGTCGTAGGCGTCCTTGTAGATCTTCGACACCTTCTCGTAGGGGCCGGTCAGCGGCAGCGAGGCGCCGAAATGCACGGTCCGTCGTTGCGCAATGGCGGGCGCGCCGAGCGCGACCATAGAGGCGGCCGTGACGGCGCCGCCAAGAAACGTCCGCCGCTTGATCGACGTGGCTTTCCTGCTCATGGGTTTCCTCCTGGTGACTTTCTGTCTGTCGCCTTGTCGGGGCTTCACTCAACGCTGACCGCTAGCCGGCCTTCGCCTGCTTCTGCAGCGCCTCGCGGTCGAAGATGACGCCGGCGTCCTCGCCGGACCGCAGCTTGTACTTCTCGACCTTCTGGGTCGGCGTGCGGGGCAGCACGTCGCGGAACTCGATGTAGCGCGGCACCCAGAACCGCGGCATGTTCTCGTCGCAGAAGCGCCACAGTCCGTCGGCGTCCAGCGTCTCGTTCGGCCGCACCACCACCACGATCTTCACGTCGTCCTCGGTCAGCGGGCTGGGCACCGCCACGGCGGCACAGTCCAGCACCTTGGGATGGCTCATCACCACCGATTCCAGCTCGAAGGAGGAGATGTTCTGGCCGCGCCGGCGCAGCGCGTCCTTCTTGCGGTCGACGAAGTAGAAATAGCCGTCCTCGTCCATGCGGCCGCTGTCGCCGGTGTGGAACCAGAAATTGCGGAAGGCGGCGATCGTCTCGCGCGGCATGTTGTAGTACTCGTTCGCCATGCCGTAGGGATGCCGCGGCCGCACCACGAACTCGCCGACCGTGCCCGGCGGCACCTCCATGTCGTCGTCGTCGACGATCTTCACGTAGTAGGTGTTGGCGTTGGCCTTGCCGGCCGAGCCCGGCTTGCTGGGCGTGCCGGGCCAGCAGCCGGTGACGATGCCGGTTTCCGACTGGCCGTAGATCTCGTGGATGCGGCAGGCGAAGCGCTCCTCGAATTCCGGATTGCGCTGGGCGACGTAGACGCGGCGCAGCGTGGTCTTGTCGTCCGGCTGCGGCGGCTGCTTGAGCAGGATCGGCGGCATGGAGAAGATCATGTGCCCCAGCGTCGCGTCGAAGCTGCGCACCTCGTCCCAGAAGCCGCTGGCCGAGAAGCGGGCGCCGACCAGGCACGAGCCGCCGGCAATCAGCGTCGTCAGCACGCCCAGCCACGAGCCCAGGGCGTGGAACAGCGGCATGCAGGTGTAGAGCCGGTCGTGCGGCTCGTATTCCATCAAGGTGATGAAATCCTGCGCGAAGCTGACCACGTGGCAATTGGTGGTCAACGCCCCTTTCGACGGGCCGGTGGTGCCCGAGGTGTAGGAAATGGCGAACGGATCGGTGTAGCGCGCCAGCGCCTCCGGCTCCGGCGCCTTGACACTGGCCGCCTCGGCGAAATCCAGCCGCGTCATGCGCGCCGGCGCTTCCGTCTCGCTGGCGCCGCGCACGATGACGCGCTTGAGCTCGGGCAGCCTGTCGGCCACCGCCGCCAGCCGGTCGAGGAACTCCGCACCGATCACCATGGTGGAGACGTCGGCCAGGTCGAGCTGGTGCGACAGGATCTGGCCGCGATACTCAGTGTTGATGGGGACGTAGACGATGTTGGCCTTGGCCGCGCCCAGCCACGACACCAGGAACTCCGGCGAATTGGGCAGCATGATGCCGATCTTGTCGCCCGGCTGCATGCCCAGTCCGCGCAGATAGGAAGCGAACTGGTTGGCGCGGCGGTTGAACTCGCCGTAGCTCAGATCGACGCCGGCGGAGCGCACGAACAGCTTGTCCGGCATCTGCTCGGCGCGCTGGCGCAGCAGCAGGCCGACGGAACGTTCCCGCATGTCGATGGCCATCTTCCCTCCCAACCGTCCTGCCGTCGTTCGCGTCGCGACAGAAGCGTACTTGCGGGCGCAACACAACGATGCCCGCCAAAATAATGCTTGCATATATCAAACGAACGTTCAACAGATTATGAGCGTGCCGGCGACCCCTCACATTTGCATCGCGGAGGAATGAAATGCGTTTTGGCGTCTTCTACGAATTGCAGCTTCCCAAGCCATGGAATCCGGGCGACGAGCATCGGCTGTTCAAGGAGGCGCTGGACCAGGTGGTGCTGGCCGACCGGCTGGGCTACGACTTCGCCTGGGAGGTCGAGCACCATTTCCTCGAGGAATATTCGCACTCCTCCTGCCCCGAGATCTTCCTCGCCGCCGCCGCCGCGCGCACCAAGAACATCCGACTCGGCCACGGCATCCGCCAGGTGATCGCCAACTACAACCACCCCGCTCGCACCGCGGAATGCATTGCCACGCTCGACATCATGTCGGACGGGCGCGCCGAGTTCGGCATCGGCGAGGGCGCCACGCGGTTGGAGGTGGCCGGCTTCGGCATCAACGCCCGGGAGAAACGGGCGCACGCGCTGGAGGCGGCGGAGCAGATCGCCAACATGATGGTGATGGAGCCCTATCCCGGCTTCGAGGGCCGCTCGTTCTCCCTGCCCTGCCGCAACGTGCTGCCCAAGCCGGTGCAGAAGCCGCATCCGCCGATGTGGATGGCCTGCACCAACCGCGAGACGATCAAGGTCGCCGCCCGGCTGGGGCTGGGGGCGCTGGGCTTCTCCTTCGTCGATCCCGAGGAGGCGCGCGCCTGGAGCAGGATCTACTACGACATCATCAAGAGCGAGGAATGCGTGCCGATCAGCCATGTGGTCAATCCCAACATCGCGCTGGTCTCCGCCTTCTCCGTGCACCAGGACCGCGCCGAGGCGATCCGGCGCGGCCAGGAAGGTTTCGAGTTCTTCGCCTATGCGCTGAACGCGCTGGTAGCGCAGGACGCCGTCCCCGGCCGCACCCGGATCTGGGAGGAGTTCGTCGCCAGGCGCGGCGACAAGACCGACCGGCTGGTGGCGGCGGCGGCGGAACAGGGCTTCGTCGCCGCCGGCGGCATCGGCACGCCGGACGACATGCGCCAGCACCTGCGCACCATCCAGGACACTGGCGTCGACCAGGTCATCTTCATGCAGCAGGCCGGCCGCAACCAGCACGCCCATATCTGCGAATCGCTGGAGCTGTTCGCCGCCACCGTCATGCCCGAGTTCAAGGCCGAGGTGGCGGCGCGCGAACAGCGCAAGGCGCAGGAACTGGCCCCCTATATCGAAGCGGCGCTGGCCCGCAAGCAGCGCATGCGCCCTCTGGAAGACCACGAGATTCCAGTGGTAAAAGCGGCGGTGAAGAAGGCGGTCATCGCCGCAGCATAGGGAGACGCCATGCGACTGCAGGGAAAGGTGGCGCTGGTCACCGGGGCCGGCGGCCCGATGGGCCGGGCGGTGGCGACGCGGTTTGCCGAGGAAGGCGCCTCGCTGGTGATCGGCGACATCTCCGGCACGCGCCTGGGCGAGGCGGAGGCTGAGATCCGCAACGAACTGAAGGGCGAGGCGAAGCTCGCGGCGCTGCGCGGCGACGTGACGATCGAGGAGGAAGCGCGGGCGCTGGGCCGGCTGGGGCTGGACACGTTCGGCCGGATCGACCTGCTGGTCAACGTCGTCGGCGGCATCCGCGCCAGGACCATGTTCGAGCCAATGCTGGAGATGGGTACGGCGCGCTGGGACGAGACCATGGCGCTGAACCTGCGCCCCAATCTCTACCTCACGCAGATGCTCGGGCCGGGCATGGTGGAGCGCCGGTCGGGAAGCATCGTCAATGTCTCGTCGATCGCCTTCGCCGGCGAGCCCGGCAATGCCGACTACAGCGCGGCCAAGGCGGCCGTCGCCTCCCTGACGCGGACCATGGCGATGGAGCTTGCGCCCCATATCAGGGTCAACTGCATTATGCCCGGCCTCATTCGCACGTCGGCGATCGCGCGCATGAGCCCCGACAAGCGCGCCTATTACGAGGAAAAGCCGTTGCTGAAACGGCTGGGCGAGCCGCGCGACATCGCCAATGCCGCGCTGTTCCTGTGCTCGGACGAATCCTCCTACATCACCGGCCAGATTCTCGCCGTTTCCGGCGGCGTCTGGCCATCGCTGGGGTGAGCGTGGATGCCATCCACGGTAAATGCCGCAGCAATGCGAGGATATGCCAGCCGGGCAAATTGACATCGCGGTTTATTCAAACTACCGTTTGATAAACCTACCGTTTGATAAACTTGAACCGTAAGGTGTTTAGGTTCCGCCCCGCTCGATGCTCGCAAAACGCTTCGGAGTGCATCATGGACATAGTCATCAGAAACGGGACGGTGTTTGACGGCACAGGCGCGCCCTCGTTCGAGGCCGATGTGGGCATTAGGAACGGGCTGATCGTCGAGGTCGGCAAGGTTTCGGCCAAGGGCGGCGAGGAGATCGACGCGCGCGGCCAGATCGTGACGCCGGGCTTCGTCGACATCCACACGCATTACGACGGCCAGGTGACCTGGGACAACCATCTGACGCCGTCGAGCTGGCACGGCGTGACCTCGACCGTGATCGGCAATTGCGGCGTCGGCTTCGCCCCTTGCAAGCCGGAGAACCGCGACCGCCTGATCGAGCTGATGGAAGGCGTCGAGGACATTCCCGGCCCCGCCTTGCACGAGGGGCTCGACTGGGACTGGCTCAGCTTCGGCGATTTCCTGAACCGTCTCGAGCGCAAGAAGTTCGACGTCGACATCGGCGTGCTGCTGCCGCATTCGCCGCTGCGCGTGCACGTCATGGGCGAACGCGCCAACTGGCGCGAGACGGCGACCGAGTCGGACATCGCGCAGATGTGCCAGATCGCCCAGCAGGCGATGCGCGACGGCGCCTTCGGCTTCTCGACCTCGCGCACGTCGAGCCACAAGACCCTGTCGGGCGAGCTGATCCCGACCTTGCGCGCGCAGGAAGAGGAGCTGACCCGCATCGCCATGGCGATCGCGCAGACCGGCGGCGGCATCATCGAGGCGGTGTCGGACTGGAATCCCGACGCCGCGGCCGAATTCGACCTGATGACGCGCATCTCCGAACGCAGCGGCCTGAAATTCCTCATCACCCTCAACGAGCGTCACGACCGGCCCGAGATCTGGAAAGACATCATGGTGCTGGCCGACAAGGCCGCCGCACGCGGCGTGCCGATCCGCCCCGTGTTCCCGCCGCGCGCCGTCGGCATCATGTTCGGCCTGCAGGGCAGCCAGAATCCCTTCTCCGGCTGCCCTTCCTATCGCGCCATCGAGCATCTGCCGGTTCCCGAGCGCGCCGCCCGCATGCGCGATCCCGAACTGCGGCGCAAGATCCTGTCGGAGGATCCGCGCGAGATGAGCACCTTCCCGCTGATGGAGCGCATCAGCTACGACTGGATGTTCCCCTTCGACGCCACGCTCGACTACGAGCCGCCGCGCGAGAAGAGCCTGAAAGCCATCGCCGCGCGCGAAGGCCGCACGCCGCCGGAAGTCGCCTATGACCTGCTGACCGCCGACGAGGGCCGCAACTTCATCCTGGTTAATCTGGTGAGCTACGCCCATTACGATCTGCGCTTCGTCGAGGAGATGATGCAGCACAAGAACGCCATCGTCGGCCTGAGCGACGGCGGCGCGCATGTCGGCTTCATCTGCGACGGCAGCTTCCCGACTTTCCTGCTGAGCTACTGGGGCCGCGACCGCGACGGCATGAAGTTCCCGGTCGAGGAGCTGGTGCGGCGGCAGACCTCCGACACCGCCCAGGCCGCCGGCCTGCATGATCGCGGCGTCATCGCCGTGGGCAAGAAGGCCGACGTCAACGTCATCGACTTCGACCGCCTGCAGGCCCATCGCCCCTATGTGGTGCATGACCTGCCGACCAAGGGCAAGCGCTTCCTGCAAAAGGCGACCGGCTACACCGCCACCATCAAGTCGGGCGCGGTCAGCTATCGCAACGGCGAAAGCACCGGCGTGCTGAACGGCAGCCTGCTGCGCGGGCCGGCCACGGTTCGGTAAGCGGAAGCTTTCCCCACTGCGCCCTACTCCCGCTTGCGGGAGAAGGGCGTCACTTGGGAAACCGAATCCGATCCGGCGTCGAAAGAATCCGTCGCGCTACTTCCCGAACCGCCGCTTGATGAAGTTCATCATCGAGTCGCAGGCGATGTGGGCGCCGGACAGCACCAGGCCGTGCCGATGGCCGGGGAAAATGTCCATTTCGCAATCCTTCAGCCGGTTGCGCAGCTCGTAGGCCAGCGACGGCTTGACGAACGGGCTGCCCTGCGGCGCCAGGATCTGCACCGGCGTCTCGATGGTGGCAAGCTGCTTCTCGATGCTCTGTTCGAGGATGTAGGTGAAGATTTCGGCAATGACATGCGGCGTGCAGTCGTCCTGCGCCTTGCGGGCCCATTCCAGAACGTTCGGATCGGCGTCCGGCATGAAACGCGCCTCGTTCATGACCTGGGTCCAGCGCTCGATGCCCTCCTTGCGGATCAGCTCGGCAAACCCGTCGATCATCGGCACCAACGCGCCGTCATAGGTGGTCGACATCACCGACAGGCTTTGCGCGCGCTGCGGGAACTTGGCCGCCCACGCCAGCCCGATCGTGCCGCCCCAGGATTCGCCCACGAAATGCGTGCGCTCGACGCCCTCGGCATCCAGCACCGCGTTGAGATCGTCGAGGAACTGGTCGGTGGTCCAGCGATGGCCGCTGGCCGGCTTGGTCGATTGCCCGTGGCCGCGCATGTCGAGGCGAATGATCCGGTAGCCGGCCCCGATCAGCTGCGGCACCCACAGTTTCCACGCGTCGCGATTGAAGCCGACGCCGTGATGCATCACCAGCGTCTGCGTCGGCTTCTGCCAGGAGGCCAGGCTGGAATCGACCGAATAGGCGATGCTGGCGCCGTCGGGAAGCTTCACGCTGGAATTCATTTTCCAACTCCTCTTGAAATCAACTGAACAACGTCGACGGCAGCCACAACGCGATCTGCGGGAAGGCGATCAGCAGCGCGATGCCCAGCAGCAGCAGGAACACGTAAGGCAGCGCCCCGCGCGTGACGTCCATGAACTTGATCCTGGCCGGATCAATCGACTGGATGGTGAACAGGTTCAGGCCGA
Source organism: Alphaproteobacteria bacterium (assembly GCA_037190765.1). Classification (GTDB taxonomy): domain Bacteria; phylum Pseudomonadota; class Alphaproteobacteria; order Reyranellales; family JAQSWP01; genus JAQSWP01. Next base: position 99,438 of record JBBCJW010000036.1, on the reverse strand, counting down.
CTGGCGGGGTGATCAGCCCGATCTCCAGCACCAGCACCAGGATGATGCCGAACCAGATCGGATCGTATTTCAGTCCGATGATCACCGGATAGACCACCGACAGGGTCAGCACCATCATCGAAATGGCGTCGATGAACATGCCGAGCAGCACGTAGATGCCGACGATGATCAGCAGGATCCAGATGCGACTCATCGAGATGCCGGTGATCCAGTCGGCCACCTCCTGGTTGATGCCCCAACTGAAGACGGCGAAGGAGAAGATTTGCGCACCCATGACGATGAAGATCAGCATGGCGGTGACATGGGCGGTGGACAGCACCGCTTCGCGGATCAGCGTCCAGTTGAGCTGCTTCTTCGCCGCCGCCACCAGCAGCGACATGACGATGCCGATGCCTGCCACCTCGTTGGTGGTGGCGCCGACGTAATAGATGCCGCCCAGAATGGTGGCGATGATGCCGGTCAGCGGCACGATCTCCGACAGCGAGCTCAGCACCGACTGGCGCTCTGCCTCGGGAAGTTCCGGCGGCTTGGGCGCGCGGAACGCCGAGACGAAGATATAGCTGTGGAAGATCAGCGTGATCACCACGCCGGGCACGATCGCGGCCAGGAACAGCCGCCCCAGCGAGGCTTCGGTCAGCGCCGCATAGATGATCAGCGGAATGGAAGGCGGAATAAGAATGCCCAGCGTGCCGCCCGCCGCCATCGATCCGAACACCGCGCGCTGCGGATAGCCCAGGCGCAGCAGATTGGGAATCGCCGCCTTGCCGATCGAGGCCGCCGTGGCGATGCTCGAGCCGCAAACGGCGGAGAACACGGCGCAGGCCGCGATATTGGCGTGCAGCAGTCCGCCCGGCACGCCGCGCACCCACCACGCCACGGCGTTGTAGAATCGCGTGGCAACGCCGGCGCGCTGGATGATCTCGCCCATCAGGATGAAAAGCGGAATACTGATCAGCACGTCGTTGCTGGCCGTGTTCCACATGCCGATGCTGGCGCCCTGCAGCAGATTGGGATCGAGCAGCACCAGCCAGAGAATGCCCGACAGGCCAAGCGCCATCGCGATGGGCATGCCCAGCACCAGGGGCACCAGGATCGTCAAACCCATGAGAAGGAGAATCATGATTGCTGCCGGGTTTGATCGTTGAGATGGGTGGTGCGGAATTGCCTAGCGTCGTTCAGCATGATGACGATGGTTCTGAGAAACAGCGTCAGCAGCCCCAGGATCATCGCCAGCTGGGGAATCCACAGCGGCGTGCGCAGCAGGTTCTGCATGCGCTCGCCGCTCTGGTAGCCGTTCCACGTCATCTCGGAGGCGATGAACAGCAGCACCCCGGCATAGACGATGAACAGCGGGTCGGTGAGAAACAGCCTTATGACGGCACGCGCCTTGACGGAGAAGAAGGCGTCGAAGAAATCGGCCCTGATATGCGCCTCGTTATGGGTGACGATGGGCACGGCGAAGAACACCATCGCCGCCATCAGGAACGGGCCGATCTCGCTCGACAGGTAGGTCGGCAACCTGAACTGCGCCACGATCACGTCGAACACGACGAAGGCTGTGATGACCAGCACGATGAGAGCCGAAATCCAGTAAAGGAATCGGTCGAGTGTCACCAGCATTCCGGCGCTCGTGGTCTTGAGGGTTCAGGAGGATAGAGACGACTACTTGGCGACCTCAACCTGCTTCAGGATCTCGTCCAGCACCGGACCCGCCTTCTCGCCCACGCGCTTCTTCCACGCCGGCCACACGTTCTCGGCCGTCAGCTTGCGCATGGTGGCGTAGTCTTCCTGCGACGCGTCGGTCACGGTGAAGTTGGCCATGCCGCGCAGCTCGGCCTTCTTGGTGCGGTCGCTCTCCGGCATGTAGGCGCGCTGGCCTTCGGTCAGTTTGGCCATCTCCGCCAGCAGCACGTCCCTCAAATTGGGCGGCAGCTTGGCCAGCGCCTCCTTGTTCACCAGCACCGAGGTCGAGACGAACATCGGGTTGGCGATGTAGCCCGAACGCAGCACTTCCTTCCACTGCCCGCCGCCGCCGAGATTGCCGACGCCGGTGATGACGCCGTCCAGCGAGTTGCGCTGCAGGGCGGAATAGACTTCCGGGTTGCCCAGGCTGACCGGGCTGGCATTCAGCGCTTCCACCAGCTCGCCGAGCTCGGGGCTGAACACGCGCACCCGCTTGCCGCCGAACTCCGCCACGTTACGCACGGGCCTGGTGAACCAGAAATTCATCGGCTCGTAGTAGTAGTGGCCCAGCATCTGGCCGCCATTCTCGGCCACGACGCGATCGAGCTCGGCCTTCATGGCTGGCGCCGCCCAGGCGCGGTCGATGCCGGCCTGCGCCGCCGCCGGATCGGAAATCCTGGGCAGCAGGAACGGCAGTTCCGGCGCGGCCAGCAGCGGATAGGTGCCGGCGCTGTAAGACGGCAGCCATTCGGTCATCTCGACCTGGTTGCGCTTGAGCACGCTCAGGGCGTCGGTCGACTTGTATGGCGTCTCGCCGTAGAAGACGAAGCGGATGGAGAGCTGCCCCTGCGTCTTCTCCTCGATCGCCTTGAGGCTTTCGACCACTCGCTTGCCAAAATCATGCGAGGCCGGGATGACGGAATAGTAGCGCCATTTGACCGACTCCTGCGCGTTGGCGGCGGCGGCGCAGAACAGCAGGACACAGGCGATGAATGCTGACAGAATTCTCATGCTGATTTCCTCCCGTTAGACACCCCTTGAGGGGCCATATTGTCGAAGCCATATGCCGACGCCTGCGCTTCGAAGGAGCAGGCCTAATAAAACGAACGTTTGATCAAATATGGTTGCGTCGTTTTCGTCAACAGGGAATTGTCAGGAACTCCACACTCCTACGGTCGACGACGCACGCCTCTCGCCGCTGCGAATTGAAACAAACGATTGTTCGATAAGTTAGGCGCATGTTATAGAAAAAACGAATGTTTATTGGATACTCGCGGGATCGAAAAGCAAGTGTCGGCTGTGACACGGCGCATGGCTTCCCGGCCATGCAACGGGCGCACCGTTGGTCGACCCGGACGCCATTGCCTTCGATGTAGGGACCAGCCATGCGACCTGACCGCAGAAACGTTCAACGGGTCGCGTTCGACATCGGCGGCACCTTCACCGACGTCATCGTGCTGTTCGACGACGGCGGGGTGAGCACGCTGAAGATTCTCTCGATGCTCGAGCAGGTCGGGCAGGACATCCGCAACCATCTCGAGCCTTATGGCGGCGCGGCCCACAGTTTCGTCCATGGCACCACGGTGGCCACCAATGCCATCCTGGAGGACAAGCTGCCGCGCGTGGCGCTGCTCACCACCAAGGGCTTCCGCGACATTCTCGAAATGCGCACGCAGCGCCGTCCCAACGTCTACGACGTGAACTGGAATCGCACCCGGCCCTTGGTGCCGCGCGAACGGATCTATGAAATCGCCGAGCGCATCGCCAGCACCGGCGACATTTTCCTGGAGTTGGATGCCGTGCAGGCGGCGACGCAGATCGCCGCCGTAAAAACCTCCGGCGCCGCGGCAGTGGCGATCTGCCTGATCAATTCCTACCGCAATCCCGAACACGAGAAGGCGCTGGAGGCGGCGCTGGAAGCGGCGGCGCCGGGGGTTCCGGTTTCCGCCTCATACCGGGATTTCGCCGAGATCAGGGAGTACGAGAGGACCAGCACCACGGTGGTGAATGCCGCCTTGCGGCCGATCGTCGACGATTACCTGACGCGGCTGGAACGCCAGTTGGGCGTCGCCGACCGCGACCTGCAGGTCATGCAGTCCAATGGCGGGCTGGTTTCCTCCGGCACCGCACGGCGCCGGCCGGTAACCATCATCGAATCGGGGCCCGCTGCCGGCGTCATGGCTGCCGCCCGTGTGGCGCGCGAGGCTGGCATTGCCCGGGCCCTGGCCTTCGACATGGGTGGGACCACGGCCAAGGCGACCCTGGTGATGGACGGCAAGCCGTTGGAAAAGCCCAGCGGCGAGGTCGGGTCGGGGATTAATATCGGCTCGCGCTTCTATGGTGGCTGGGGCCATGCCGTGCAGGTGCCGACCCTCGACATCGCCGAAGTCAGCGCCGGCGGCGGCAGCATTGCCTGGGTCGACAGCGCCGGCGCGCTGCGAGTCGGACCGGAAGGCGCGGGCGCGCAACCGGGCCCCGCCTGCTACGGGCGCGGCGGCACGCGGCCGACCGCGACCGATGCGAATGTGGTGCTGGGCTATATCAATCCCGAGGGTCTGGCCGGCCAGACCCTGGCCATCGACCGCGACGCGGCGGCGGCGGCAATCGAAAACCAGATCGCCCGTCCGCTCGGCCTCAGCCTGCTGGAAGCAGCCGCTGGCATCATCCGTGTCGCCAACGCGACCACCATGCGCGCCCTGCGCGCGGTCTCCATCGAACGCGGCGTCGATCCGCGCGGCCTCGCCATTATCGCCTTCGGCGGCTCCGGCCCCATCCATGCAGCTTCCCTGGCCGACGTGCTGGGCGCGCCGTCGGTGGTCGTGCCGCCCTTCCCCGGCATCTTCAGCGCCGTAGGCTTGCTGCTGGCCGAGTTCCGCTACGACGGGGTGCGCAGCATCATGCTGCCGGTGGACCAGCTCGATCTTGCGGCGATGGAACGAATGTTCGCGGGCTTGCGGGCGGAGGTCGGCGACGCCATGGCGGCCCAGAACACGGAAGGGGCAACGCCGGTACTGCACAACTATGTCGATGTCCGGTATCGCGGCCAGGACAAGTCGATGACCCTGGAATTCGCGCCGCCGCCAGCAGGCCAGACGGTAGGCGAGCATATTACGACCCGCTTCGTCGCCGATCATGTGGCCACTTTCGGCTACAGGCGAGACGATCCGGCGGAAATCGTGGCGCTGCGTGTGCGGGGCACGGCCGGCACGAGCGCCACAACCATTGCCGATCTTGCCGCTTCGGCTATGCGCCCCGCTCCGTCGCAACATCTGCCGCGCCCGGTCTGTTTCGATCCGCGCGCGGGCCTGGTGGAAACGCCAGCCATGCCGCGCGAGGCGCTGCGGGCATCGAAAACCGAGGGGCCGCTGATCGTCGAGGAACGGGATACGTCGATCGTCGTGCCGCCGCACTGGACCGCCCGGCTGGACGGGCTCGGCAACGTGATCCTGGAGAAGACGGCGGAGGCCGGCAAATGAGCCATGCGTTCGATCCGGTCCTGATCGAAGTGATCAACAACGAACTGGGCGCCGTCACTGAAGAGATCGCGGCGGTGATCTGGCGGTCGGGCCAGTCTTCGCAGCTCAAGACCGGCGATTTCGCCACCGCAATCTGCGATGCGGAGGGACGAATCATCGGCCAAGGCTTCGCCGCGCCCTTCCAGCTCGCCATCTTCGAGGAGCTGATGAAGCATGTCGTCGCCGCCCATGGCGATCGCTTCGATCAGGGCGACGTAATCATCACCAACGATCCGCATTCAGGCATGGGCCACATGCCCGATTTCGGCGTGGTTGTGCCGGTCATCGTCGACGGCGCGGTCCAGGCCTTCTGCATCTCCTATTCGCACCATTCCGACGTCGGCGGCCGTTTCCCCGGCAGCTTCAGCAGCGAATCGCGGTCGAGCTACGAGGAAGGCCTGCGCATACCGATCGTCAAGCTGGTGCAAGCCGGCCGCATGAACCAGGCGGTCCTCGACATCGTCTGCGCCAACGTGCGCGTGCCGCAGGAATGGGTCGGCGACATCAAGGCCAAGATCGCCGGCTGCGAGCGCGGCGCGGAGCAAACCGCGCAGGTCATCGCCCGGCATGGCGTGGAGAATTTCCGGCGCGCCTGCAACCACGTCATCGACCATGCCGAGAAGAGCATGCGCGCCGCCATCCTGGCGACGAAGGACGGTCGCTACTGCGCGTCCTACACGATGCAGGAGCGCGAGGCGCCGATCGAGCTGAAACTGGCGCTGGACGTGTCGGGCGACCGGATAGTCGCCGATTTCACCGGCAGCTCGCCGCAGGTGCCCTATGCGCTAAATTCGCCGCTGTCGATGACCAAGGCGGGACTCTACGCGGCGCTGAAATGCATCATCGGGCCGGACCTGCCGATGAATTGCGGCTTCTTCCGCGCCGTGGACATCGTCGTGCCGGCAGGCTCGGTCCTCAATCCCGTGTTCCCGGCGCCGGTCGCGGGACGGGCGCCGGTGTTCTTCCGTCTTTTCGACCTGGTCTTCGCCGCCCTGGCGCAGGCGCTTCCCGGCAAGGTGCCGGTGGTGGGCGAAGGCGGCGATGCGCTGCATTTCAGCGGCCATCTCGCGGATGGCCAGGAAGTGTCGTTCCTCGATCTCTATTTCGGCGGCTGGGGCGCGCGGCCGACGGCGGACGGGATCGACGGCGTCGCGCCGGTATTCATGGGTTCCTACGGCAGCGCCTCGGTGGAAATGCTGGAAGCCGAGCAGCCGGTCATGATCGACGGTTTCGGCTTCGTGCCGGACAGCGCCGGCAGCGGCCGCCATCGCGGCTCGGCCTCGGTGTTCCGCCAGTGGCGGTTCCTGGCGTCGGGCCACGCCATGGTGCGGACCGGCCGGCTCGAACCAGCCCCCGGGATCGAGGGCGGACAGGCGGGCGCGGCCGCCCGCACCCTCTTCATCCGCGACGGCGCCGCGCGCGAAGTCGGCGCCGGCACGCATGTGCATTTCGACGTCAGGCCGGGCGACATCGTCTATCACAGCACCGCTGGCGCCGGTGGCTATGGCAAGCCGTCCGACCGTCCGTCCCAGGCCGTCGCGGCCGACATTGCCGCCGGCCTGCTGTCATCAAATACAGCGCGCGACGTCTATGGCGTGACGGCGCGAGAGGATGCGGTCGAGCAGACTGCCACGATGCGGTTGGGGAAATAGCGGGATCGGACAAACAAGATCTCCGGCGTCGGCGAATCCGACCGCACCGAGACGGCAGCTCAGCCTGCCGCGTTGGCCGCGATCACGTTCTCCGACGCCTCGCCGGCCAGCGCCCGGCGCACCTCCTCGACCGACTGCAGTCCCATGCGCAGCATGGCGTCCTCCGTGAGCGCCGCCGAATGCGGGGTGAGGATCACGTTGTCCAGCGCCGTGAACGGATGGTCCTGCTGCAGCGGCTGTTCGGCGAACACGTCCAGCGCCGCACCGGCCAGCCTGCCGTGGCGCAGGCTGTCCAGCAGCGCCGCCTCATCGACCACCGCCCCGCGCGCGGCATTGACCAGATACGCCGTCGGTTTCATCAGCGACAGGGCGCGCGCATCGATCAGGCCGGTGGTCTGCGGCGTCAGCGGCACATGCAAGGAGACGAAGTCGGCCGCCGCCAGCAGCGAGTCGAGATCGAGCGACGTGACGCCCTCCTCCTCCACTCCACGGCGCGAGGCGACGACGACCCGCATCCCCAGCGCCGCCGCCAGGGCGGCGACGCGGCGGCCGATGCGACCATAGCCGACCAGCCCCAGCGTCCGGCCGGCGAGTTCGAAGCGGGGCTCGTCGCGCACCGCCCAGTTGCCGGCCCGCACCTGCCGGTCCTGCCGGTCCAGCCGCCGCGCCAGCAGGAACAGGGCTGCAATGACGTGCTCGGCAACGGACCGGACATTGGCCTCGGGCACATTCGCGACGCGGATGCCGGCTGCCAGCGCATGGCGCAGGGGAATGAAATCCAGACCGGTGCCGTGCCGCACGATGATGCGCAGGCCAGGCACGCGTTCGACCAGATCGTCGGCCAGCTTGTGGCGCACGATTAGCGCCGTCGCACCTTGGGCGGCGCGGACAATGTCGTCGGACGACGGGCTGTCGGCGATCCGAACGGCGGCGAATCCGGCCAGGGCCGCCGTCGCCTGCGGATGCATCGGGCCGGTCAGGGCGACGACCGGCAATGGCGCGGCGCCGCTCATGCGCGGTGCCGCTCGATGGTGCGCCGATTGAGCTCGATGCCCAGACCAGGACCGGTCGGCACCGCGACCTTGCCGTTCTCGGCGACCATCGGCGGGTCGGTCAGGTCGAAGCGGATCGGATCGTGCGCCACCGGGTATTCGCACAGCAGGTAGTTGTCGATCGACGCCAGCAGATGCAGCATGGCGGCAAAGCGCACGGCCGGTCCGAAGAAGTGCGGGATGCAGGGCACGTCGCAGGCCTCCGCCAGATGGGCGATGCGCAGACACTCGCTCAGGCCCTGGCGCAGGTCGGGCTGCAGTATGTCGGCGGCGCGCCGGTCGAGGATGCGTTTGGCGTCGTAGCGGTTGAAGATCTCGTGCTCGCCCAGCGCTACCGGCGTGTCGATGGCGGCCGCCAGCTCGGCCGAGGCGTCGAGCGACCACGGCATCAGCGGCTCCTCCAGCCAGAACAGCTCGAATTCCTCCAGCGAACGGGCGGTCTGGATGGCGTGCGTGGCCTTCCAGCCAGAATTGACGTCGGCCATCAGGCGGGTGCGGCTGTCGTGGCCCAATGCCGAGCGGGCCTGCTGCACCAGCGCGCGGTCCGAACCGTCGCCGAAGCCGATGCGGATCTTCACACCGGCAAAGCGCTGGCCGGCCAGCTTCGCCACCTCGTCGCCGACCTCGTCCAGCTTCAGGCGCCCCAGGCTGGCATAGGCATCGACCTCGGCCCGGCGCTGCCCCAGAAGCTGGGCGACCGGCTGGTTGGCGATCTTGCCGGCGATGTCCCACAGCGCCACGTCGATGGCGCCCAGCACGTAGGATTCCAGGCTCTGGTAGCGGCCCAGCCGGTGCAGCAGCTCGAACAGCCGGTCATGGATGGCGCCGCGCCGGCGCGGGTCCATGTCCAGCAGCGCCGGCTTGAAGGTGTTCTCCACGATCGGAACCACCGCCAGGTCGCCGGCCGGGGAACCGTCGATGTCGGCGATGCCGACCACGCCTTCATCGGTCAGAACCTCGACCAGCACGATGTAGCGGCTGCTCAGATCCATGTGCGCGAACCGGATCGGCCGGTCGTAGCGGCTTTCCAGCACCGTCGTGCGGACATCGACGATCTTCATGGCATTTCCCTCTCTGCCTCTTATTTCGGCATTTATCTGATTTACGAAATTACAGGAAATAGCGAAATTTATGGCTGTGCGGGCGGTCCTGCGCTACGATTGCGGGAGGAAACGCGAGGGAGCGCCACTGGATGGGAACGGAAGCCGACGCCGCCGACAGCCGGGAGAAGACCCTGTCGGAGCGCATCTACAACCAGATCAGACGCGACATTCTCTCCGGCAAGCTCGACCCTGGCCTCAAGCTGCGCTTCGAGCTGCTGCGCGGCAAGTACGATGCCGGCACCAGCACCCTGCGCGAGGGGCTGACGCGGCTGGCGGCCGAGGGCCTGGTCGCGGCCGAGGGCCAGCGCGGTTTCCGAGTCGCGCCGGTCTCGCCCAAGGATCTGTGGGACATCACCAGGCTGCGCCAGCAGCTCGAGACCGAAGCGGTGCGCCGCTCCATCGCCAGCGGCGACGACCGCTGGGAATCGGAGGTGTTGGCCGCCTATCACCGGCTCTCCAAGCTGCGCGACAGGAAGACCGGCCGGCTGATGCTGCTGGACGACGAGAGCGTCGAGCGCCACCGCGCTTTCCACTTCTCGCTGTTCTCGGCCTGCGATTCGCCGTGGCTGACCCGCTTCATCTCCATGCTCTACGACCACTCCGAACGCTATCGCCGCTTTTCGACCCTGTACGCGACCAAGCCGCGCAAGACCGACGACGAGCACCGGCAGATCCTCAACGCCATCATCGCCCGCGACGCCGACCTCGCCTGCAGCCTGCTGCACGAGCACCTGGAGCGCACCGCCAAGGTCGTCAGCTCGATCGCGGAAGCGTGGCAAGGCAAGGCCGCCTAGATCGACTTGGCGACCGACAGCATGGCGTCGTAGCCCTCGATCACCTGCTGCGGGATCTCGACCATTTCGGCGATGCGCTCGAAATCCTTGAAGCCCGAACCGGTGACGACGCAGACCACCTTGTCGTTCGCTCCGATCACGCCGGCCCGCCGCATGTTGCGCACGCCGGCAATGGTCACCGCACCGCTGGGCTCGACGAACAGGCCTTCCGTCGCCAGCAGCTTCACCGACTCGACGATCTCGCTTTCCGCGATGCCGGCCGCGCCGCCGCCGGAGTCGCGGATCGCCTGCAGCGCGCGATTGCCCAGCAGGCCCGGATCGGCGGCCGCCAGCGCGCTGGCCAGGGTGGGCTTCTTCTCGATCGGCACCACATCGGCGTCGCCCGCCTGCCACGAGGCGGCGATGGGACCGCAATTGGCGGCCTGGACGGCGAACATGCGCGGCAGCGAACCGGTCCAGTCCAGCCGGCGCAGCTCGTTGAAGCCCTTCCAAGTCTTGGCGATCGACATGCCGCCGGAAGCGGGATGCACGACGCAGTCGGGCGCCTGCCAGCCGAACGCCTCGGCCATCTCGTAGGCGTAGGTTTTCTTGCCTTCGTAGCGGAAGGGATTGTCGGTGCCGCAATCGTACCAGCGCACCTCGCCGCTATGGATCAGGCGGCGATACATGGCGTTGAGCTGCGAATAATGGCCCTTCACCCGCACCAGCCGGGCGCCGAAGAAAATGGCCTGGGCCATTTTCGGCACCGGCGTGTCGTGCGGACAGAACACCACGCTTTCCAGCCCGGCGCGCGCGGCATAGGCGGCGGCGGACGACGCCTTGTTGCCGGTCGAATCGCAGGCCAGCACGCCATAGCCGAACTCGCGCGCCTTGGTGGCGGAAACGGCGATCGAGCGGTCCTTCAGCGAACCGGTGGGATTGCCGGTGGCGTCGGATTTCACCCACAGCTCGCGCACGCCGATGGCATCGGCGATGCGATCGCAGCGCAGCAGCGGCGTGTCGCCTTCGCCCAGGGTCACGATCTTCGAGGAATCGAGCACCGGCATCAGCTCGTGCCAGCGCCAGATGCCGCGCGGGCGCGGGGCGAAATCATCCGGCCGGCGATCCGCCTTCAGCGCGTCGTAGTCGTAGTCGGCCTCCAGCAGGTTGCCGCATTTGGGGCACAGCAGGAGATCCTGGTCGGCACCGTACTGCGCGTTGCAGGCCACGCAGTGGAACCCGGTGAAGTACATGGTTTCCTCGATCATGTTTTGCGTCTGAACAGAATGAAAAGCGGCAGCAGGGCGGCGATGGTCAGCAGCACGACCAGGGCGGAGATGGCCGGCAGGATCGGCACGATCTCGTGTTGGATCGCATCCCAGATCTTGACCGGCAGGGTCTTGCTGCGGATGCCGCTGATGAACAGCGTCACCACCACCTCGTCGAAGGAGATGCTGAAGGCGAACAGCGCGCTGCCCAGGATCGACAGGCGGATCTGCGGCAGGATCACGCGGCGGAAAGTGGTGAAATGGCCGGCGCCCAGGCCGCGCGAGGCCTCGTCCTGGGTGCGGTCGAAGCTGCGCAGGGCGCTGCCGACGAACACGACGACGAAGGGCAGCGCCAGCACGCCATGCGCCAGGATCAGCGCGCCGATCGAGCCCACGGCACCGGCGGTGAGGAAGACGTTGTAGACGGCGACGGCGAAGACGATGCTGGGCACGATGCGCGGCAGGATCAGCACCGCCTCGGCAAGCTGGCGCGGCCGTTCCGGCAGCCGCCACAGCGCGATCGCCGCCATCACCCCCAGGATGGTCGCCACCACCGTCGCGCCCGCCGCGACGACGACCGAGTTGTAGAGCGCGTCCATCCATTCGTCGCTGGAGAAGAAGCGTTCGTACTGCACCAGGCTGAATTGCGAGGGGATCAGTTCCAGGATCTGCGACGCACTGAACGACATCGGAATGACGGCGATCACCGGCGCGACCAGGAACAGCAGCACCGGCAGGCCCAGGCACCAGGCCAGACGCCGCCCGACGCGCCGGCCGCGCTCAGCTTCCGACAGGGTTGCGATCGCCGCGCTCACAGGATCGCCTGCCTGGGCAGGCGGCTTTCCACCGCGCGCGAATAGAAGAAGTAGAGCACCAGCGTGCCGATCAGCAGCGCATTGGCCAGCGCGAAGGCGAACGGCCAGTTCAGCACCTGCCGCACGTTGAAGTCGATCAGGTTGGAAATCATCATCTGCCGCGGCCCGCCCACCAGCGCGGGCGTGATGAAGAAGCCCAGCGATACGATGAAGACCAGCAGCGCGCCGGCGAAGACGCCGGGCAGGCTGAGCGGCAGGGTCACGCGCAGGAAGGTGCGGGCCGGATTGCCGCCCAGGCTGGCGGAGGCGCCGTAGAGATCGCGCGGAATGGCCAGCAGCGAGGTGACGATGGGAAAGATGGTGTACGGCAACAGCATGTTGACCATCACCACGATCACGCCGGTCTCGTTGTACATCAGCGGCAAGGGTTCGCTGATGATGCCGCCGCCGATCAGCAGGCTATTGACCACGCCGGTGCGCTGCAGCAGCGCCATCCAGATGTAGTTGCGGATCAGGGTGCTGAGGAAGAACGGCACCACGACCAGGAACATCAGGATGCCGCGCGTGGTCTCCGACACGGTGGCGATGAGATAGGCCGCGCAATAGCCCAGCACGACGCAGATGACGCTGGTGAGCAGCGAGATGCGCAGCGTGGTCCACAGCACGCGGGTATAGAGCGGCTCGGAGAACATGCGCTGGTAATGCGCCAGGGTGAAATCGGGCACGAACAGGCTGCCCCAGACGACATTGGCCAGCGGCAGCAGGAAGATCGCCGCCAGGAAGGCCAGCGGCGGCGCCAGCAGGCAGGCGGTCAGGCCATAGCGCCGCAGCAGGGCCTCGATCGGGGAACTGGCAGCGACGGCGGCGCTCATGGCGGCAGCAGCAGACAGTCTTCCTGCCGCCAGGCGATGGCGATGTCGTCACCCGGCCGCACGGCTTCGGCCTGCGCCGACATCAGCGTCTTGACCGACACCTCATCGCCGCCCTCGAGGCGCAGGCGAAAACGCAGCAGGTCGCCGACATAGATGCGATCGAGCACCCGCGCCCGCACCACCGTCTCGCCCGCCTCCCCCTCGCCGGTCCATACGAAGCGGACGGCTTCGGGGCGTATGACGATATGGGCCGGTTCGCCGTTGGCGGGGGCCGAGCCGGTTCCCGTGGCGCGACCCAGGGTCTCCAGCCCGTGGACGGAGCGGAACAGCACCGAGTCGGGGCCGGCGCCGGCCACCGTGCCGGCGAGAATATTGGATTCGCCGATGAAGTCGGCGACGAAACGGTTGGCCGGGCGGCGATAGAGATCGGCCGGCGCGCCGATCTGCTGCAGCCGGCCGCCATCCATCACGGCGACCAGATCGGACATGACCAGCGCCTCGACCTGGTCGTGCGTCACCGAGATGGTGGTGATGCCCAGCGCCTGCTGCAACTGGCGGATCTCGATCTGCATCAGCTCGCGCAGGCGCTTGTCGAGCGCCCCCATCGGCTCGTCCATCAGCAGCACCGGCGGGCGGAAGACGATGGCGCGAGCCAGCGCCACGCGCTGCTGCTGGCCGCCGGATAGCTGGCGCGGATAGCGCGCCTCGAAATCGGACATGCGCACCAGGCGCAGCGCCTCGGCCACCATGTCTCTGGCTTTCGCGCGCGGAATGCGCCGCATGTCGAGCGGATAGGCGACGTTCTGGAACACGGTCAGGTGCGGAAACAGCGCGTATTGCTGGAACACCATGCCAATGTTGCGCCGGTGCGCGGCCTTGCGGGTGATGTCCTCGCCGCCGACCACGATGCGGCCCTCGGTCGGCTCCTCCAGCCCCGCCACCATGCGCATGGTGGTGGTCTTGCCCGAACCGCTGGGGCCCAGCAGGGTCAGCAATTGCCCCGGCTCCAGGGTGAAGCTGACGCCATCGACCACCCGCACGCCGGCATAGGCCTTGGACAGCGACTCCACGGCGACCCGGGAGCCGGACTGGCTGATATCACTGCCGGCCGCGCCGGCCTGCAAATCCCGCATCTATCGCACCGCGACGATCATCTCGACTTCGACCGACACGTTGGACGGCAGGGCGTTGACGCTGATCGCCGTCCGCGCATGCGGCGCCGCCTCGCCGAACAGCTTCTCCAGAAGGTCCGAGGCGCCGTTGATGACGGCCGGCTGGCTGGTGAAGCCATCGACGCTGTTGACGTATCCGGTCAGCTTGACGATGGAGTCGACCAGCGCCAGATCGCCCACCACCCATTTGACGCAGGCCAGGCAGTTCAGGGCCGAGTCGCGGGCGGACAGATAGGCGTCGGCCTCGCTCACCTCGACCCCGACCTTGCCGACATAGCGGCGCACGCCGTTCAGCCGCGCCGTCTGGCCGGAGGTGAACACCAGGTTGCCGACCCGCTTGGCCGGCCGGTAGTTGCCGACCGGCTGCGGCGGGTCCGGCAGGGCAAGCCCCAGGGCCTGCAGCTTCTCTTCTATCGTCATCCGTTCCATCCAACCGGCGGCAGCCGTCAGGCCGCCGCCGTGCAACAATCCGATCCGGCGCCTGCCCCGACGCCCGTCGCCGGGGCGGCGGCGCCTAGCGCAGGCTCCAGGCGTTCCAGCGCTCGGTCAGCGTGTCGAGATTGGGACCCCACCAGTCGCCCTGCAACAGGAAGCCTTTCTCCTTGTTCTGCGGTTGCGACGACAGCAGCGCCGCCACCTTCGGATCGACCATCGGCATGGCTTCCGGGTTGGTGGGACCGTAGGCAATGTACTTAGTCAGCTCCGCCTGCTGTTTGGCCTGCAGGGCGAAGTTGATGAACTTCATGGCGTTGGCCGCATTCTTGCTGCCCTTCGGCACCACCCAGGCCTCGAAGGTCAGCGCCGCGCCTTCGTAGCTGATGCCCAGCGGCTCGCCTTCCAGCATGTGGCCGATGGTCCGCACCCAGGGCGTCAGCACGATCTCGCCGCTCTTCAGCAGCGGGCCGGGCTGCGACATCTGCGACCACCAGTGCATTTTCGACTTGATGCGATCGAGGCTCTTGAAGGCGCGATCGACGTCGAGCGGATAGAGCTGGTCCTTGGGCACACCGTCGGCGATCAGGGCGAACTCCAGCGTGTACACCGGGCCGTTGTACATGCCGCGCTGGCCCTTGAACTTGTCGAGGTCCCAGAAATCGACCCAGGTCTTGGGCGCGGTCTCGGCGGTGAAAGCGTTGGTGCTGTAGGTCAGCAGCATGGGAATGGTCACGCCGCCAATGGCGTGTTCGTTGACCAGCTCCGGCATGATCTTGCTCTTGTCGATCACGCTGTAGTCGAGCGGCATCACCAGGCCGTCGCGCACGGCGGTGTAGCGCACCCGGTCGGGCAGCGAGACGAAGTCCCATTCGACGTTGCCCGCCTGCACCATGGCACGCAGCTTGGCCAGATCGACGCCGGTGGTCTGCACGATCTTGATGCCGGTTTCCTTTTCGAAGGGCTCGAACAGGGCCTTGGTCTGGCCGGCCTGATAGCTGCCGCCGAAGCCGGCGAAGACGAGCTGCTCGGCGGCGCGGGCGGAGGTGCTGACCCAGGGCGCCGCCAGCGCGGTGGCGCCAACGGCAGCCGAGGCTTTCACGAACCGACGGCGCGACAATGCGAATTTGCTCATTGGTCCCCTCTTCGAATATTGGCCGGTGCTGTTTGCAAGACCGGCAAAGCATGAAAGCGGATAGCCGCTCTGTCAAATATTTTCGAAATTTTTTCTTTTATCCGAAATTGCTTCAATTGTCGGCAAACCGCCCGCGATGCGGGCAGCGATTGCCGCCAGCGCAGGCAGAGTCGATGGTACCGGGAACGGGTGCGGTAGCGCCGGTGTGCGCCGGGCGGAAATATCAGCGGCTGGCGCGCCGCGCTTCCTCGTATTCATGCTGCAACCGCCGCACCAGCTCGGCGACGGTGGGAATGTCGTCGATCAGGCCGACGCCCTGCCCGGCCGACCACAGATCGCGCCACGGCCGGCGCTGCGCCAGACGGTCGGGATCGCCGGCGGCCGGCTCGGCGAGCCGGGCGGGATCGAAACCGTTCCGTTCGATCGAGGCGCGCATGAAGTTGCAGTTCACGCCGCGGGTGAAGGCGGGCGTGTAGACGATCTCGTGGCTACGGGCGCCGACGATCATCTCCTTGTAGGCCTGCGGCGCCATCGATTCCTGCGTGGCGATGAAGCGGGTGCCCATGTAGCAGACATCCGCACCCAGCGCCTGCGCCGCCCAGACGGCGCGGCCGTCGGAAATGGCGCCGCCCAGCACGATGGCGCCGGCGAAGAAGCGGCGCACCTGCGGCAGGAAAGCGAAGGGGTTGAGCACGCCGGCATGGCCGCCGCCGCCGCCGCCGATCAGCACCAGCCCGTCGACGCCGGCTTCCGCCGCTTTCTCGGCGTGGCGGATGGTGGTCACGTCATGGAACACCAGGCCGCCCCAGCCATGCACCTCGCGCACGATCTCGGTCGGGTCGCCCTTGACGGTGATGACCAGCGGCACCCGCCGCTTGCGGCAGTATTCCAGATCGCGCACGTAGCGCGGCGTGTCGCCGCGCTGGCGCGAAGGCGCGCCGACATTGGCGGCCACCGGCCCGACCGGAGCGGCGCCGTCGCGGCGACGGGCGGCGAGACCCGCATCGATGCGCTCCAGCCACTCGTCGTATTCCTCGGGCGAGCGGGTCGAGGACGAGGCGGCGACGCCGACGATACCGGCCGCCGCCGCGGCGATCACCAGTTCCGGGCCGGTGACCAGGAACATCGGCGCGGCGATGACCGGCACGGTGAGATCGGCGAACAGCGCGGCGGCGCGCCGCCTGCCTTCAGTACCGGCCTGGGGCTGAACCGCATCCATCGCTGCCTCGCGCCGCGCTAGAGGGCGGTGTCGCCGCCCAGCATCTGCCGCACGATCTGCCGCCGCAGGATCTCGTTGGAACCGTCGGCGACGTTGATCTTGCGCATGGTGATGAAGGCGTCGGTCAGATACATCTCGTTGGTCATGCCGATGGCGCCGTGCGTCTGGATCACGCGGTCGATGCACTTGACGCCGGCCTCGACGGCGAAGGCCTTGGTCATCGACAGTTCCTTGACCGCCGGCAGGCCGCGATCCAGCAGCTGCGCCACGTTCAGGCTCATCAGGTGGGCGGCATGGATCTGCATGGCCGATTCGGCCAGCGGGAAGGTGACGCCCTGGTACTCGGCGATCGGCTTGCCGAAAGTGTTGCGGATCTTGGCGTAGTCGAAGGCCATTTCCAGCGCCCAGCGGCCGATGCCGACCACGCGCGCCGAATTGTAGATGCGGCCCAGGTTGACGCCGAGCAGGGCGGTGGCGAAGCCCTTGTGCAGCTTGCCGACCAGGTGCAGCGGCTCCAGCCGCAGGTCGTCGAAATGCAGCACCGCCTCGTCGCCGCCGGGGCTGCCCCACATCTTGATCACCTTCTCGATCACGAACCCTTTCGAGTTGGTGGGGACGAGGAAGGTGGAGATGCCACCGGCCCGCTTCGCCGCCCGCTCCGGATCGGTGATGGCAAAGACCACGACGTAGTCGGCATGCGGGCTGTTGGTGGTCCAGATCTTGCCGCCGTTCAGCCGCCAGCCATCGCCATCGGGCTCGGCCCGGGTCTTGATCATGGCGGCGTCGGAACCGGCGCCCGGTTCGGACAGGCCGAAGCACAAGGTCGCCTTGCCCGACATGATGTCGGGCAGGATGGTGCGCTTGGCCTCTTCCGTCATCTCCTTCAGTACCGGGCTGGGCCCCTTGGCCCAGTGGCTCAGCATGTGATGGCCCAGCCAGTGCTTCATGCCGCAGCGGCGGAAAATCTCCTCCCAGACGGCGAAATAGGCCACCAGCCCGAAGCCGCCGCCGCCGATCTCGGCCGGGGCGCACATGCCATAGAAGCCGGCGGTGGCGGCGGCCATGCGCACTTCGCTGATGAGGTCCCACACCGCCGGCGTGAAGCGGCCGTCCTCGCCGTAAAGCGTGCGGTGGTCGGTCAGCAGCTTCTCGTGCTTCTCGTGGCGCGGGAAAACTTCGGTGCGCAGGAAGCCGCGCACCGCTTCCAGAATGGCTTTCAGGTCGTCGGGATACTCGTAGGCGATTGCCGTCATTGTCTGACCTTCTGCTTGGGTTTGCGCGCCGCTCAGACCGGATCGGTTTCGGTCGTGGCCGTCAGCGCCGTCCGCCGCCGCGGCCACACGCCGATGGCGAGGATGACCGCCGAGAGGCAGACGAAAACGATCGAGAGATTGCTGTGGAGGAAGATCGAGGGATCGCCGTCGGAGATGCTGAGCGCCTGCCGCACCGACTGTTCGAAGGTCGGTCCCAGCACGAAGGCCAGGATCAGGATGCCGAGGTCGAACTCCAGGCGGCGCAGCACGTAGCCGACGATGCCGAACAGCACCGCCATCGCCACGTCGATCGGATCGCCGTTGGCGGAGTAGACGCCGATCATGCAGATGACCAGGATCAGCGGGCACAGATAGGCGCGCGGAATGTCGAGCACGCGCACGAACAGGCCGATCAGCGGCAGGTTCAGCACCAGCAGCATGATGTTGCCGATATACATGCTGGCCACCACGCCCCAGAAAATCTCGGGCTGGCGCTCCAGAATGGTCGGGCCGGGCGCCACGCCATGGATCATGAAGGCGCCCAGCAGCAGCGCGGTGATGGCGTTGGCCGGAATGCCCATGCACAGCAGCGGCACGAAGGCGCCGGCGGTGCCGGAGTTGTTGGCCGATTCGGGTCCGGCCAGGCCTTCCACGGCGCCCTTGCCGAACTCCTCCGGGTTCTTCGAAATCTTGCGCTCGACGGCGTAGGAGAGGAACGAGGCCAGCACGCCGCCACCGCCGGGCAGGATGCCGACCAGAAAGCCCAGCACCGTGCCGCGCGCCACCGGCGCCACCGACCGCCGCGCCTCCTCGCGGCTGGGCACGAAGCCCAGCAGGCGCGAGGGCGGGCGCAGGATCTTCAGGCTCTCCTTTTTCTGCAGCGCCATCGACAGCACTTCGGAAATGCCGAACAGGCCGATCGCCAGCGCCACCAGCTCGATGCCGTTGGACAGCTCGAACACGCCGAAATTCAATCGCGGCGCCATGTTGATCGGGTCCATGCCGGCGGTGCCCAGCAGCAGGCCGAGGGCGGCCATCAGCAGCGCCTTGGGCAGCGAGCCGGAGGAGAACAGCGACACCAGGATGATGCCGGCCAGCATCAGCGTGGCGTATTCGGCCGGGCCGAAGGCGAGGATGAACTCGGCCAAGGGCGGCGACAGGAAGGAGATGGCGACCACGCCGGCGGTGCCGGCGACGAACGAGCCCATGGCGGCGATGCCCAGCGCCGCGCCCGCCCTGCCCTTGCGCGCCATGGCATAGCCGTCGAGGCAGGTCACCACCGTCGAGGCTTCGCCCGGCACGCGCATCAGCACCGAGGTGGCGGTGCCGCCATAGGCCACGCCGTAATAGATGCCCGACAGCATGATGATGGCCGAGGTCACGTCCATCTTGAAGGTGATCGGCAGCAGGATGGCGATGGTGGTCAGCGGGCCCAGGCCCGGCAGGATGCCCACCACCGTGCCCAGCAGCACGCCGATGAAGCAGTACATCAGGTTGTCGACCGTCATGACGGCGACGAAACCGCCCAGAAGTCCTTCCATTCGTCGGTCCTCCTAGCGCAGCAAAGAAAGCAGGAAATGGTCGATGCCGCTCATCGGCAGCTCGACCCGCAGCAGGCGGCCGAAACAGATGACGCCGAGCAGGGCGATGATCAGGCCGTAGATGACGGCGCGCTTCCACGAGGCGCGCTCGCCGACGATCATGAGAAAGGCGATGACGCCGATGGCGGTGACGAAGAAGCCGGCCCAGATCGTGGCCGGGATCAGCAGCAGCGTGCCCAGCAGGTAGACGCCGAACGTGCGACGCTCGCCGGCACCGGCGTTGCGGAAATCGGCGACGCCATCGTCCTCGGCGATCTCCGACTTGCGGTCGGGGAAGAAGAAGCAGATCGCGCTCAGCACGATCGCGGCAATGGCCACGGCGCGGGGAAACAGCCCGGGACCGGGGCCGTTGAAACTCCACATGGCAAGGCTGCTGGCCTGCCACAGTGCGACGGCGCCAACCAGCGCTATGGCCAGCAACGCCCACCTCGTTCCCGTCATCCGCATGTCGTTTCCATCCCCGTCGTCCAATGCCAGAAGCGGTGCAAGGCGCCGCCTCCTGCCGGGACGGCGCCTTGCACAGGAAGAAAAGCGGTCAGCTCTTCTTCAGCATGTCGTTTTCCTTGAGCACGTCGTAGATCTCCGGCTCCATCTGCTTGAGCAGCGCCAGATATTCCTGGCCGGTGCGGAACTTCGGCACGACGCCGAGATTGCGCACGCGCTGCTGCAGCTCCGGCTCCTGCAGCGCCTCCTTGAAGGCGTTTTCCATCTTGTTGCGGATTTCCGGATCGGTGCCGCGCGGGAAGGCGTAGCCGACCGGGCCGCGGGTGGCCGCGTCGTAGCCCAGCTCGCGGATGGTCTTGACGTCGGGATACTCGTCCCAGCGCTCGTCCGAGGCCGAGGCCAGCAGGCGCAGCTTGCCGGCCTCGATCTGCGGCTTCATCTCGGTGGCGCTGGCCAGCACCGAATCGACATGGCCGCCGACCGCCTGCATCACCGATTCGTTGCCGCCGCGATAGACGATCCAGCGCAGGTTGGCGCCGGTCAGCTTGCGCAGCTTGTACATGGAGGTGAGGTTGGTCGGGCTGGTCGAACCGAAGGTGACCTGCCGCGTCTTGGCCAGCGCGATGTAGTCGTCCAGCGTCTTGACCGGCGATTCGGCGGAGACGCCCAGCCCGTAGCGGAACTCGGCCGCCTGGGCGATGAAGTCGAAGGCCTCCCATGGCTTGTAGGGCACGTCCATCATGAAGGGCGAGGCCACGACCGAGGAGCTGCCGACCAGGCCCATGGTGTAGCCGTCGGGCCGGCTGGCGGCGAGCTGCGCGGGGCCGGCCGTGCCGCCGCCGCCGGGCACGTTCTTCACGATGATGGTGGCGTTGAGCTTGCGCTCCAGGACCTCGGCCAGGGCGCGGGCGGTCAGGTCGGTGGCAGCACCCGGCGCGAAGCCGTTGATGAGCGTGATCTCGCGCTCCGGCCACTTGCTGGCGAAGGCCGGCCGGAACTGGGTGAGAATGCCGACGGCCGGCAGCGCCGCCGCGGCCTTGATGAATTTACGCCTGTTCATGTCACTTTCCTCCCTTGTTGCATCCGTCTCAACGAAGCTTCGCTTTTGCCGCGCGACGATCGGCGGCGTCCCAGTCGAACAGCGTCGGCTGCTTCTCGACGAAGCGCTGCACTGCCGCCTTGTGGTAGTCGCTGCTGCGCGCGGTCGCCTGGGCGAAGGCCTCCAGTTCGAGCACGGCGCGCGGATCAAGATGCAGCGACTGATTGAGAATGTTCTTGGTCAGGCCGATGGCGCCGGTCGGCGCATCGCAAAAACGCCGCGCCATGTCGCGGGCGGCCGCCATCAGCTCTTCCGCCGGATAGACGGCATGCACCAGCCCCAGCTCCTGCGCCTCGACCGCATCGATGCGCCGGCCGGTGAACATCAGCTCCTTGGCCTTCTGCAGCCCGACCAGGCGCGGCAGCAGGAACAGCCCGTTCCAGTCCGGCACCAGGCCGATGCGCACGAAGCTCTGGATGAAGAAGGCGCGCGAACTGGCGAGGATGAAATCGCCGACCAGGGACAGGCTGAAGCCGGCGCCGGCGGCCGCGCCGTCGACGGCGACGATGACCGGCATTTCCAGGTTCATCAGGTCGAGCAGCCGGTTATGCGCCTCGCGCAGCCGGTCGCGGGCGGCAAAGGCATTGCCCGCGCCGCGTCGCTCATGCATGGCCTTGACGTCGCCGCCAGCGCAGAAGGCGCCGCCGGCGCCGGTCAGGATCAGCGCCTTGATGTCGTCGCCGGCGCGCGCCTTCAGGATCGCCAGGGCCGCGTCGATGTCGCGCCGCATCTCCATCGACAGGGCGTTGCGCGCCTCGGGCCGGTTCAGGGTCAGGATCGCCACGCCGTCGTCGACGGCGAACTCGATGTGCTCGAAAGCTGGCATGACCATGTCGCTCATCCGGCGGCCTCCAGAATTTCCTTGCCCTGCTCGTCCAGCCTCGGCGCCGGCCGATAGGAAGCCGGGCGCACGCCGTCGAGCGACAGCGGCAGGCCGGTCAGGCGCAGCGGGCTGCCGTCGACCGTCTCCAGAATGCCCAGTTCGGCGATGTGCGGATGGTCCAGCACGTTACGGATGTCGTTGACCGGCGCACAGGGCACGCCCGCCGCCTCCAGCTTCACCAGCCAGTTGGCGGTGGTGTCGCCGGCCAGGATCGGATCCATGTGGGAATAGAGCTCGTCCTTGTTCTCCACCCGGCCCACCGACGAGCCGTAGCGCGGATCGTCGGCCCATTCGGGATGGCCCAGGGCGCGCGCCAGCTTGCGGAACAGCCGGTCGTTGGCGGCGACGATCACCACCTCGCCGTCGGCGGTCGGGAACACCTGGCACACCACCACGCGCGGCGTGCCCGAGCGGGTGCGCATCGGCACCTTGCCGGTGGCGGTGTAGTTGCCGACATGCTGCATCAGAATGCCCATGGCGGTCTCGATCAGCGAGCTTTCGACCAGCCCGCCGCGGCCGGTCTTGTCGCGCCGCATCAGGGCGGCCATGCAGCCCAGCGCCATCCACACGCCGGTGCCCATGTCGAGGATCGAGCTGCCGATGCGCGAGGGACGGCCGCGCTCGTCGCCGTTGACGCTGAAGATGCCGGAATAGGCCTGCACCACCTCTTCGTAGCCGGCCTTCTCGCGCAGCGGCCCCTTGCTGCCGAAGGCGCTGATCGAGCCGTAGATCAGGCGCGGGTGCGCCGCCAGCAGCGCCTGCGCGCCCAGGCCGATCTCCTCCATCGAGCCGGGCCGCAAATTCTCGATCACCACGTCGCAACCGGCGATCAGGCGGCGCGCCTGGGCGATGCCTTCCGGGCTCTTCAGGTCGAGCGCCACCGAACGCTTGGTGCGGTTCATGGCGTTGAAGACGACGCTGGACTCGTTGATGAACGGCGGGCCCCAGGCGCGGCAGTCGTCGCCGGTCCTGGGCCGCTCGATCTTGACCACGTCGGCGCCCAGCCAACCCAGGATCTCGCCGGCATAGGGACCGGCCAGGTTCTGGGTGAACTCGACCACCTTAATTCCATCAAGCGCGTTCATCACAATTCCTTCACCGCAAACCAATGCCGCGCGCGATCATGCCGCGCAGGATTTCACGCGTGCCGCCGCGCAACGAGAACGAGGGCGCGTGCAGGATGGTGTGGCCCAGCACCGCCAGGAACGTCCGGTCGGCCTTGCCGTCCTCGACCAGCAGCCGCGCGATCTCGGGGATTTCCTGCTCCAAGGTCGTGCCCAGATCCTTCACCAGCGCCGCCGGCAAGGCCGGATCGGCGCCTTCCTGCAGCAGGCCGGCGATGGAGCGGGACAGGCGCCGCAGCGTGGCGATATGGGCGGCGATACGGCCGACCGCGATCTCGGCACGTTCGGACGGGTTGTTCTCCAGCAGCCGCACCAGTTCGACCACGACGGCGAAGGAGGACAGGAACCGCTCCGGCCCGCTGCGCTCATAGGCCAGCTCGCTGGTGATCTGCCGCCAGCCCTGGCCCAGTTCGCCAACCAGCATGTCGGCCGGCACGAAAGTGTCGTCGAACACCACCTCGTTGAAGTGATGGCCGCCGGCCAGATCGTGGATCGGCCGGATCGACAGTTTGGCGGTCTTCATGTCGATCAGGAACTGGCTGAAGCCGGCGTGGCGATCCTCGTTTGCCGCATCGGTGCGGCAGAACAGCAGCATGTAGTCGGCGCAATGCGCTTTCGAGGTCCACACCTTGGTGCCGGTGATCAGGAAACCGCCGTTGGTGGGACGCGCCCGGGTGCGGATGGAAGCGATGTCGGAGCCGGAATCGGGTTCGCTGAGGCCAATGCAGAAGGTGCACTCGCCGGCGGCGATGCGCGGCAGGATCAGCTGGCGCTGCGCCTCGGTGCCGAATTTTAGCAGGGTCGGTCCGCTCTGCCGGTCGGCGATCCAGTGCGCCGCCACCGGCGCGCCGGCGGCCAGCATCTCCTCCAGCACGACATAGCGCTCCAGCGCGCTGCGCTCGTGGCCGCCATAGCGCCTGGGCCAGGTCATGCCGATCCAGCCGCGTTTTCCCACCTCGCGGCTGAAGGCGGCGTCATGACCGGACCAGGACTGCGCCTTTTCCTCCGGCGTGCGGGTGGCCAGCGCCGGCGCCAGGAAGGCGCGCACCTCCTGCCGCAGCGCCTCGGCGGCGTCGCTGCGGGGCGGCGCGGGCAGGCGCAGCGCGTCGAGGGTCAGCGTGCCGGCGCTCATGACGCGGTCAGTCCCTGCCACAGCCGGTCGGCGCCGGCCGCCACCAGCCGGCGGCCCAGCCGGCGCGACCACACGGCTTCGTTGCCGTATTCGTCGCGCCACGACCACAGGCGGCGGGTGAAGAGATTGAGGTCGTGCTCGCGCGTGTAGCCGATGGCGCCCAGCACCTGATGCGCGATCGCCGCGCCCGCTCCGGCCGCTTCGCCGCTGCGGATCTTGGCGGCGGCGATCAGCACCGGATCGCGATCGCCGGCAATGGTCTCGATGCCGGCATCGGCGGCGGCGATGGCGGCGGCGGTCTGCTCGACCAGTTGCGCCAGGCTGTGCTGGATCGCCTGGAAGCGCGACAGGGAGCGGCCGAACTGCTTTCGTAGCACCGCATATTCGCTGGCCATGCGCAGCACGGTCTTGAGCGCGCCGGCGATCTGGGCGCTGCGCAGCACGGCCATGGCGGCAGTGAGATCGGCGGCGGCAAGGGTCGTGGCGGCCATGGCGACGGGCGTCACGCCATCCGCCCGCACGCCATCGCGCGGTTCGTCGGCCAGGCTGGCGGCCGGTGCCAGGGCGCAGTCGGCGGTGCGGAGCAGCGCAAGCTGCGGACCGGCGGCGGAACCGGCCAGAACGACAATGTGATCGACCTTGCCGGCATAGGGCACGCGATGCGCCTGTCCCGTCAGTCGTGCCGCGCCGTTGGCCAGGGTCAGTTCGAAGGCGTCGAAGCGCTCGGCCGCCAGCGACAGGGGACCGGCGGGAATCGCCAGCCCGGCCTCGTGCAGCAGCCCGCGCGCCAGCATGGTTTCGAGGATCGGCAGCGGCATGGCCGCCTCGCCCAGCGGCACCGCCAGCGACAGCGCGTCGGCGCGGCCGATGCCCGGTCCGCTCGCGCTTTCCGGCAGCAGCGCATCGCACAGGCCGCTGTCCTCGACCGCCCGCCAGACATCGGCCGGCCAATGCCCCGTCTCGATCCGCGCCTGCAGGGCGCGATCGCAATGGCGACGGCAGAGATCGCGCACGCTTTCGGCCAGGATCTCGGCCATGCCGCTCATCGCCGCGTCGCTCATCGCCGCGCCTTCGCCCGGCCGGCAACCGCCGGCGACACCGGGCGGCCGCCCGGCGGACGCTTCACCCGGGCCGGCCGGTTGCCTTCGACCCGCGGCGTGGCGCGCGGCCCGCGCTCGCGCGAAGCCGGCTTGCGCGCCGCCGCATCGTCATCGGACTCGGCGGCATCGGCCGGCACGTAGCGCATCACCGCCATGCGCATCAGCCGCGCGAAATTCTCCTCGTTGGCCTTGATCCAGGGCGCCGGGCCGCTGACCGACAGCGCCAGCGGCTTGCCGAACATGTCGTCATAGGGCAGGCGCACGGCGATCGATCCGGTGGTCGGCAGCACGCCGCCGGTGATGCAGGCGTAGCCGCGCTCGCGCGCCCGGTCGATCTCGCGCTGCAGGCGGGAGAGACTCTCGGGCGGCTCGCTGGACTGGGCGTTGATGCTGCGCACCAGCTTGCTGATCTCCGCGTTGCCGCAGTCGGACAGCAGCATCAGCCCGGCGGCGACCCTATGGATCGGCCGCAGCGCGCCGGCCACCACCAGCCGCACACGGCCCGGCCGGCCGCGCGGGCCGACGCCGGATTCGGGCGCGATGATGTGGATGTACTGCACCGACGCCATCTGGCGCGTCGACAGGATGACGGTGCCGCCGGTCTCGCGCTGCAGCCGGTTCATCAATTCGAGCAGGTCGGCGCGGCCGACCTCGCCCAGCCTGATCCACTCGCCGATCAGCGCGATGCGCATGGAAGGCGCGAAGGTGCGGTCGGCCGGGTTGTAGCTGAGATAGCCCAGGTCCTTGAGGCTGTTGACCAGCATCGAGGTGCTGGACTGGGGATAGCCGAGCAGGGCCGCCATCTCGTTCACCGCCGCCGGGCGGCGCAGCCGTTCGTAGAGTTCGAGGATTTCCAGCGCCCGGCGCGCGGACTTCACCTGCCGCTTCATTACCGCCTCACCGACACCGGCGCGGCTTTACGCAACGCGAGGCCGCGCTGGCTGATCGCACAGGCGATAGCAGTGGCAATGGCAAGGACAGGCGACATCCGACTTCGTTCCTCCAGACCGTCAGGGACTGCACGCCACCGGATGCATCGCATGCAGGCGGCATCGGCATTCCCGTACGGCGTGATTTTTTTGCAGCACCTTATGCACGCGGGCTTCGGAGCGTCGACTCCTAAACGAGCGTTCAAAAGCGAAATCGCATATGCGATTTCCAGGGTACTGGAGGATCAGGCGGCAGCCGGCTCGAACTGCGGCAGCGCGATTTCCGGCGTCAGCGTCTCGAACACGACCCTGACCTTCATGCCGATCGCGACGTCTTCCATGGCGCAGTTGCGGATGTTGCTGACCAGGCGCACGCCCTCTTCCAGGTCCACCAGCGCCACCAGATAGGGCACTTTTTCCGCCATCGCGACATGGGCGGCGTGGTGGACGACGGTGAAGCTGAATACCGTGCCGTGCCCGCTGGCCGGGCTCCATTCGTAGCGGCCGGACTGGCAGGAAGGACAGAACGGCGCCGGCGGATGCCAGTAACGGGAACAGGAAAGACAGCGCTGGAGCAGCAGTTTGCCCTGGCGCGCGCCTTCCCAGTAGGGCGCGGTCAGCGGGTCGGGCTTGGGGACGATCAGCATGGCCTATCTCGACAGGATGGCGGAGCTGGCACCGTTGCCGCCCACCAGCACGAACTCGGCGCCGGCAATCTGGTTCGCCGCCGTGCCGCGCAACTGGCGCACCGCCTCGACCAGGTGGTTCATGCCGTGAATGTAGCCTTCCGACAGATGGCCGCCATGGGTGTTCACCGGCAGTTGCGAGTCGGGGCCGATGCCATGGTCGAGCACGTGCCGCCAGGCCTGGGTCTCGGGCGCCAGCCCGTAGGTTTCAAGACCGCTCAGCACCGAGAAGGAGGTCGCATCGTAGAGCATGGCCAGCGACACATCCTGCGGGCCGATCCCGGCATCGCCATAGAGCTTGGCGACATTGCCCTCGCCGCCGAAGCGCGTCAGGCGCGGCGTATAGACGGCGATCGGTTCGGAATGCGGATAGAGGCTCTGCTGTGCGGCCAGCACATGGACCGGGTCCCTGCGCAGGGAGCGGGCCTGTTCCGCACTGGTCAACACCAGGGCGGAGGCGCCATCGGTTTCCAGGCAGTAGTCGTAGAGCCGCAACGGCGCGGAGATCATGCGCCCGGCGAGATAGCCTGCCATGTCGAGCGGCCGCTGGCGCATCATGGCCTGCGGATTGGCGTTGGCGTAGCGGCGCTGCTGCACGGCGATGGTGCCCAGCACTTGCGCCAGTTCGTCAGGCGCGAGCCCGGCCTCGAAAGCGTAACGCTGCGCCCACATCGCCATGCACTGGCCCGGTACGTGCAGGCCATAGGGGCCGGCGAACTGGCCCGACGGGGTGCGATCGCCGGTGGCGTAGATAATGTCGCCGGCGGCGGGAATATGCCGCTCCGCCCGCCCGTAGCGCACGCCCGAGCGTTCGTTGAGGGCGCGGAACACCACGACGGTAGTGGCGATGCCGGCGGCGATGGCGGCCGCCGCCTGGGCGATGACGGCGCACTGGGCGACGCCGCCATAGGGGCAGTCGGCGTACCAGCGCAGGTCGCGAATGCCGAGCGTGCGCGCCAGCATGCCCTGGGTGACGTTGTCGTAGCTGTAGCGGACGATGCCGTCGACCTCGGCCGGCGCAATGCCGGCGTCCTGCAGCGCCTGCAGGATCGCCTCCATCGCCAGCTGCCATTCGCTGCGGCCGGAATCGGCGGAGAACTCCGTCTGCCCGATGCCGACGATCGCCGCCTTGCCCCTGATCGACATTTCCCTCCGCCCGGTCCGCTTGCGCGGCGCATCATAGCGCAGCGCCGCCGACGGCCAACGCCGTGGCACGCCGAAATCAATCACATACGTGATCCTTTCGCGCTTGCCTGCGCGAAGCTCCGCTCGCTAGCGTCGCGCGCGAAGCAAGTGCGATGAGTGGAGAGTGGCGTATGGAACCGGTGCGACGGCTGAACATTCCCCTGGAGGAGCGCACGCTGGGCCGGTTGCTGGCGCGCAAGGCGGCCGAGAACGGCGACAAGACGCTGCTCCATTTCGAGGACCAGACCTTCTCCTACCGCGACACCGACCGCATCGCCAACCGACTGGCCAACGGGCTGCTGGGGCTGGGCGCCGGGCGGGGCGATCACATCGCGCTGATGATGGATAACAGCCCGGAAACCCTGTTCGTCAATTTCGCGCTGGCCAGGATCGGTGCTGCCGCCGCACCAGTGAACACCGCCGCCAAGGGCGACCTGCTGGCCTATTTCCTCACCTTCTCCGATGTCACGACGCTGATCGTCGATGCCGCCCTGCTGGAGCGGTTCCTGGAAATCGCCGATCGCGTCGAGAGGCTGGCGCGCATCGTCGTGGTCGGACCGGCCACGGCGCCGGCTATCGCAGGCTTCCAAGTGACGACCTATGCCGAGCTGATGGCGCATGCCGATACGCCGCCGCCGGTCGAGGTCAGCATCGACGACACCATCGCGCTGCTGTTCACCTCGGGCACGACCGGGCAATCGAAAGCCATCGTCTCGCCGCATCGCGCCAGCCTGTACTTCGCCATCGGCCGCGCCGAGTTTCTCGGCTTCCTGCCGGACGACGTGGTCTATACCTGCCTGCCGCTGTTCCACGGCAACGCGCTCTACGCCGCCTGCGTGCCGGCGATGCTGGCCGACGCCAGCATCGTGCTGGCGCGCCGCTTCTCGGCCAGCCGGTTCTGGGACGACGTGCGCCGGTACGGGGTGACGCAATTCAACCTGCTCAGCTCGATGACCAATATCCTGTGGGGCCAGGAACCGCACCCGCTGGACGGCGAGAACGAGGTGCGCCAGTGCACCATGGTGCCGGTGCCGGTGTTCGCGCACGAATTCGAGCAGCGCTTCAACCTGAAGATCACCTCTTCCTTCGCGCTGAGCGATTTCGGCCAGGTGTCGTTCCTGCAGCTCGGCTACCCGCCGGAAAAATTCCGCTCGGCCGGACTGCCGCGGCCGGGCGTGTCGATCTCGATCCAGGACGACGACGACACCATCCTGCCGCCCAACCAGCCGGGCGAGATCTGCGTGCGCAACGACGATCCCGCCTATGGCAGGCGGCACTACTACAAGATGCCGGAACTGAACGAACAGTCGCGCCGCAACGGCTGGTTCCATACCGGCGACCGCGGCTATCTCGATGAAGACGGCTATCTCTACTTCGTCGACCGCAAGAAGGACGCCATCCGCCGGCGCGGCGAGAACATCTCGTCCTGGGAAGTGGAGCAGGCGATCCTGCGCCATCCGGCGGTGGCCGAGGTGGCGGTGTTCCCGGTCAGGTCGGAGATGTCGGAGGACGAGGTGATGGCCAGCGTGGTGTGCCATGCCGGCCAGAGCCTCGACCCGGCCGAGCTGGTGCGGTTCTGCGAGAAGAACATGTCCTACTTCATGGTGCCGCGCTTCATCGACTTCCCCAAGGACCTGCCGCGCACGGCGACCGAGAAAGTGCAGAAGCGGTTCCTGCGCCAGCAGGCCGAAGGGCGGCTGCACGAGGTCTGGGACCGCGAAAAAGCGGGGATCGCGCTGGAGCGCTGAAGGTCAGCGACGGCGGGACGCCAGGGTCGCCAGCAGGATGCCGCCCAGGATCAGCAGGAAACCAGCGGCGTGGAACGGGTGCAGGCGCTCGTCGAGAAAGAAGATCGACAAGGCGGCGACGATCAGCGGCGTCAGGTAGTTGAAGAAGCCGGCGACCCGCGCGCCGATCGAGCGCACCGAGATGTTCCACAGCAGCGTCGATCCCAGGCTGACGGCGATGGCGAGATAGAGCACCATCGCCCAGTCCCAGCCATGGCGCGGCACCGCCGTGCCGACCGCCGGCATCACCAGGAAGATGGCGACAACCACCGGCGTGCCGACCACCATCAGGGCGAGCTGCAGCACCAGCGGCGGCAGGCGCATCGGATGGCGCTGCAGCAGCACGGAATAGAGCCCCCAGCACAGTACGGCGATAGCCTGGATGACGTCGCCGACATTGAACCCCAGCGACAGCACCGACAGCGGATCGCCGCGGGTGATGATGACGGCAGCCCCGACCAGCCCCAGCGCCACGCCGGCGATCACGCGCGCCCCCATCGGCGTGCCGATCAGCAGGCGCGAGAGCAGCAGGATGGCGATCGGGGTGGTGGAGTTGATCAGCGCCACGTTGATGGCGCTGGTGTGGTTCAGCGCCACGTAGAGCAGCGTGTTGAACAGGCCGACGCCGAGGACGCCCAGCAGCAGGAGCAGCCGCCAGTGATGGCGGAAGACGGCACGATGGCGCCAGGCGGGCAGCACGGTGAAGGGCAGCAAGATGAGTAGCGCCAGCCCCCAGCGCCACACCGACAGCGCGAACGGCGACCAGTCGCCGGCGATGTAGCGGCCGAGCACCACGTTGGAGCCCCACAGCAGCATCACCGTCAGCAGCATGCCATAGGCGGGCAGCGGCGACGACGCAGCATCGGCGGCCGGTGTGGAGCCGGTCATGGACTACTAGCAGACGCTGGCGTAGCGCTCGCGGCAGACGCGGAGGACCTCGTCGGGATCGCGCTTCCACCAGGTCTCGGCCGAGAAGATCTCGACCTCGACCGTGCCGTCGTAGCCGGCCGCCTCGACCTGACGGCGGATGCCGGGAATATCGATGATGCCATCGCCCATCATGCCACGATCCAGCAGCAGATCGCGCGTCGGCACCAGCCAGTCGCAGACATGGAAGGCATGCAGCCAGTTGTTACGCCCGGCGCGGGCGATCTCCGCCGCCAGCTCAGGGTCCCACCACACGTGATAGACGTCGACGGCGACCCCTACCCCCTCGCCCAGGGCCTGGCACAAATCGTTGGCCTGCTTCAGCGTGTTCACGCAGGCGCGGTCGGCGGCGTACATGGGATGCAGCGGCTCGATGGCCAGCTTCATGCCTTGCGCGCGGGAATAATCGAGCAGCGCGGCGATGCCGTCGCGAACCTGCCGGCGGGCGTCGGCGATGTCCTTCGAGCCGGCGGCCAGGCCGCCCACCACCAACACCAGGCACTCGGCATCGAGCGCCAGCGCCTCGTCGACGGCGCGGCGGTTGTCGTCCAGCGCCGCCTGCCGGCCAGTCCTGTCTGGCGCGGTGAACATGCCGCCGCGGCAATAGCCGGAGACGCGCATACCATGACGCTTCACCAGCTCGGCGGCGGTCTTCAGCCCGCATTGCGCCACCTGGTCGCGCCAGGGGGCGATGGAGCGGATGTCGTGCCGGGCGCAGCCCTCAATGATCTGCGGCAGGGTCCATTGCTGGCGCACGGTGGCGGTGTTGATCGACAGCAGCTCGGGCTGACGCGCCAGATCGCGCACGTTTCAGTTCTCCAGCCCGTGCAGCGCCAGCACGCGGCGCATGCGGGCGGTGGCCAAGTCGGGATCGCGCAGCAGGCCGGCGGCGTCGGCCAGCCGGAACAGCTCGGCCAGATGGACCAGCGATCGCGTGCTCTGCTGGCCGTTGACCATGATGAAATGGTCCTGCAGCCCGTTGAGATAGGCCATGAACACCACGCCGGTCTTGTAGAAGCGGGTCGGCGCCTTGAAGATGTGGCGCGACAGCGGCACGGTCGGCCCCAGAATGTCGTGGAAGGTCTTTTCGTCGCCCCTGGCCAGCGAGCCCAGCGCTGCCGATGCGGCGGGCGCGATGGCATCGAAGATGCCCAGCAGCGCGTCGGAATGGCCTTCGCTGTCGCCGGCGATCAGCTCGGCGTAGTTGAAATCGTCGCCGGTATACATGCGCACGCCCGACTTCAGGCGTCGCCGCATGGCGATCTCCTTGTCCTTGTCGAGCAGCGAGATCTTCACGCCATCGACCTTGTCGGCATGGGAGTTGATGACGTCGACGCAAACATCCATCGCCTGCCAGTGGTCGCGGTAGCCCCAGTAGCCTTCCAGTGCGGGATCGAACATCTCGCCCAGCCAGTGGATGATGACCGGCTCGGACACCTGGCGCAGGATGCGGTCGTAGACGCGCACGTAGTCGTCCGGGGATTTCGCGCAGGCGGCCAGCGCGCGCGAGGCCATCAGGATGATGCGGCCGCCGGCGGCTTCGACGGCGGCGCACTGCTCCTCGTAGGCGCGGACGACTTCGTCGATGCTGAGACCGGCCGAGGGCGCCAGATGGTCGGTGCCGGCGCCGCTGGCGACGGTGCCGCCTTCCTTCTTCGCCAGCGCCACGCTGCGCTGGATCAGCTCGAGGCTATTGTGCCAGTCCAGCCCCATGCCACGCTGGGCGGTGTCCATCGCCTCGGCGACGCCGAAACCCAGCGACCACAGATACTGGCGGAACTGCAGCGTCTTCTCCCAGTCGATGGCTCGGGTCAGCCAGGGGTCGTTGTCGGCCAGCGGATCGGCGACGACATGGGCGGCGGCATAGGCGATGCGGTTGAACTTGCCGTCATGCCGGGCGAAGTGGCGCGGCGCGCTGGTGGCGAAATTCTCCAGGCTGCCGTCGGTTTTGGGGAGGCGGATGGTGGGCATGGTCAGATCTCCAGCGCCGGCACGTCGAGCACCCGCCGCTCCTTCCAGCTCTGCAGCGCCAGCTCGGCAAGCTGCACGCCCTTGGCGCCCTCGGCCAGGGTCCACTTGAACGGCGCATCTTCACACAGATGGCGGATGAACATCTCCCACTGCGCCTTGAAGCCGTTGTCGTAGACGGCGTTGTCGGGCACCAGCTGCCACTGGTCGAAGAAATCGATGGTCTGCTTGACGTCCGGATTCCATACCGGCCGCGGCGTGGCTGCGCGCGGCTGGATACGGCACTCGGTCAGGCCGGCGACGGCCGAGCCCAAGGTGCCGTCGACATGGAACGTCACCAGATCGTCGCGGCGCACCCGGGTGCACCAGGAGGAGTTGATCTGGGCAACGACACCGCCTTCCAGTTCGAAGGTGGCGTAGCAGGCGTCATCGGCATCGGCGGCGTATTTGCGGCCCTTCTCGTCCCAGCGTTCGGGGACATGGGTGGCGCCCAGGCAGCTCACCGATTTCACCGCGCCGAACAGATTGTCCAGCACGTAGCGCCAGTGGCAGACCATGTCGAGGATGATGCCGCCGCCATCGGCGCTGCGGTAGTTCCAGGACGGGCGCTGCGCGGCCTGCCAATCGCCCTCGAACACCCAGTAGCCGAATTCGCCGCGCACCGAGAGCAGGCGGCCGAAGAAGCCGGAATCGCGCAGCATGCGCAGTTTCTGCAGGCCGGGCAGGAACAGCTTGTCCTGCACCACGCCGTGTTTCAGCCCCGAGGCCTTGGCCTGTTTCGCCGCCTTCAGCGCGTCGGCCAGCGTCTCAGCGATCGGCTTCTCGCAATAGATGTGCTTGCCCGCCTGCAGCGCCCGCTCCAGCAGGCCGGCGCGCAGCTGGGTCGAAGCGGCGTCGAAGAACAGCTCGTCCTTCGGATCCTTCAGCGCGGCGTCGAGATCGGTGGTCCAGCGCCTGATGCCGTAGGTCTCGGCCAGCGCCTTCACCTTCTCCGCGTCGCGCCCGACCAGGATCGGATCGGGCATCACCCGATCGCCATTGGCCAGCATTACGCCGCCCTGGGCGCGGATGGCGACGATGGAGCGGATCAAATGCTGGTTCATGCCCATGCGCCCGGTGACGCCATGCATGATGAGTCCGAGGCGGCGTTCGGCCATTGCAGTTCTCTCCGGTGAAAATCAAGCCAGCCAGCGGTCGCGGTTGGCCGCGACGAAGGCATCGTCGTTGAGGTCGGGATAGGATGCGTAGAGACGGTCGATTTCTTCCGACTGCCCCGGACTCAGGGTCTCGTGCGGATCGAGGCAGTGGATCGAGCGCAGCAGGCCCTGGCGGCGCAGCACCTCGTGGCAGCCGGGGATACAGCCGCGGAAATCGTTGGCGAAGTCGAACAGCACCGCATTGCAGTCCGTCACCATGGCGTCCAGCGCCAGCAACTCGGGCGGCACGGCGCCGCCAGCCACCACGGCCTGCTGCAAGGTCTGCAGCAGCTTGACGGCCGATTGCGTCCACACGCTCCAGTGGCCCAGCAGCCCGCCGCGGAAGCGCATGAGCACGTCGCGGCCGCCGCTGCGGATCGCCATCGGCACCAGCAGGTCGAGCACGATGTGATCGTCGTTGCCGGTATAGAGGGTGACGCGGTCCTCGGCCTGCGCGTTGACGATCCCGAAGGCCACGTCCAGGGTGCGATAGCGGTTGAACGGCGCCACCTTGACCGCCACCACGTTGTCGATGGCGGCGAAGCGGCTCCAGAAGCCGCGCGACAGCACCACGCCGCCGACCGCGGTCTGCAGGTAGAAGCCGATCAGCGGCATCTCCTGCGCCACGCGTTGGCAATGGGCGATGATCTCGTCCTCGCCGGCGCCCTTGAAGGCAGCCAGGCTAAGCAGGCAGGCGTGATAGCCCAGCCCGCGCGCGATCTGCGCCTCCCGCACCGCCTGCTCGGTGCGGCCGACCACGCCAGCCACCATCACCAGCGGCCGCTGTGTCCAGTCGCCGGCGGTGCGCATGGCCAGCTCCAGCACCGGCTGGTAGAGACCGACGTCGCGGATGGCGAACTGGGTCGAATGCACGCCCACCGCCAGGCCGCCCGATCCGGCGTCGATGTAGTAGCGCGACAGGGCGCGCTGGGCGCGCGGGTCGAACTGGCGGTTCTGGTCCAGCGCCAGCGGATGGGCGGGAATGACCGCACCCTGGCGCAGCAGCGCAAGAACCGGGGCCGGCAGGTCTGTCCAGTGAAGGGCGGGCTTGCTCATGATGTCAATTTGTAACCAATTGGTTACGATTAGGGAAGAGGCGCCTGCGCCACTTTCCCAACCTACGGGTCAGGGCCGCAGATAGCCCATGACGACGTCCACCACATGCGCCTCGCGGGTTTTCAGCGCCTTGGCGGCCATCAGGTCGCGGTCGAAGATGGTGGACAGGGTGTGGATATTGGAGAAGTAGAAATAGCAGACGCCGGCGATCGAGATGTAGAGCTGCAGGGCATCGACGGGGCCGCGGAAAATGCCCTTGCGGCGGCCGCGGTCGAGCACGCGCTGCAGGGTCTCGATCAGTGGATGGTTGATCGGCTGCACCCGCTTGGACTGCTTGATATGGCGGGCGCGATGCAGGTTCTCGCTGTTCAGCAGCGCCACGAAATGCTGGTTGTGGACGAAGTAGTTGAAGGTGAAGCGCACCAGCTTGCGCATGGCGGCGGCGGGCTCCATGTCCTCCAGGTGCAGCTCGCTCTCCATGGAGCGGATCTGCTCGTAGGCGTTCTCCAGCACCGCCAGGAACATCGCCTCCTTGTTGCCGAAATAGTGGTAGATCATGCGCTTGTTGGTGCCGGCGCGCTCGGCGATGGCGTCGATCCGCGCCCCGCCCAGGCCGCGGGTGGAGAATTCGGCCGTGGCGGCGTCGAGAATGGCCTGTCTGGTGCGTTCGGGCTGGCGGATGCCGGCGCCGCGGCTGCGCGGCGTGCGGCGGGATTTGGCGTCAGGCAAGTTCGGGTCCGCCGATGGCATAGACGTTTCCAGCACTCTCGATCCGTGGGGCCTCGCCGCGCAGCATGCGGATGAAATAGCGCGGCGCGGCGGCGCCCTGGCTTTCCAGCCAGGCGCGCATGTGCATACGCGAATCCGGCACGTCGATAAAGTGCGGCGAAACGGACGCCGAAACCGCCGCCTGCAGCAGCGCCAGCGCCGTCCCGTCGTCGTCGGCCACCAGCGGACCGATCTGGGTCGCCAGCCGGCCCTCGCGGCCCAGCACGAAACCGGCCGGCTGGCCGCCGCGCAGCGCCACCAGCGCCATGCCCGGCTGCCGGTCGCGCAGATGGCACAGGATCGCGCGCCGCTGCAGACCGCTGCGCTCGGCGTCCCAGGCCGGCAGCATCTCCAGGGCCTCGGCCGAAAGCGGCTGCAGCGCCAGCCCGTCCGGCAATGCAACCGGCGCCGGCCGGTGTTCCAGGCGCCAGCGCGAGATGCGATAGAGGTCGCGGAATCCCAGCGGCAGATAGACCGGCCGGCCCAGCTCGGTGGCGTCCAGCCCCATGGCGTGGCCGCCCTGCTCCGCCTCGGCGATGCAGCGGCGCAGCAGGTCGGTGCCGAGGCCCTGGCGGCGCAGGCCGGCGGTCACCAGCACCATGCTGATCCAGCGCAGCCGCTCGCCCACCGGCAGGACCAGCGCGCTGGCGCCCAGCCTGCCGTCTGACTGCGCGACGCCGAAAGCGGCGCCGGCGTCCAGCATGAAGCGCCAGTCGGCCTCGACCTGGTTCCAGCCGGCCTCGACCGACAGCGGCAGGCAGGCGGGCGCTTCCGCAGGCTCCAGGCGGCGGATCGCCGGCTCAGTACTGGCCATCGCGGACTTCGTAATGCGTCGGCTTGTTCAGGCTGGGCAGGTCGCGGGCCAGCCAGTCGGCGGTCCACTCGATCATCTTCAGCAAGGGCACGGAGGGGTAGCCGAAAGCGGCGGCCATGCGGGCGGTGTTCACCAGCCAGCCGGTCGGCGCCTCGCTGCCGACCAGCTTCGGCGTCCTGCCGAAAACGCGGCCGAAGGCTTCGGCCAGGGCGCGCACGCTGATAGTCTCCGGCCCGCTGACGTTGATCGGCGTGGTCGGTGCCGTGGCCTGCGACAGGCAGCGCAGCGCCACCGCATTGGCGTCGCCCTGCCAGATGACGTTGACATGGCCCATGGAGACGTCGATCTCCTGCCCGTCGCGCACCTTGCGGCCGATGTCGTGCAGCACGCCGTAGCGCATGTCGATAGCGTAGTTCAGCCGCACGAGACGACCGGGCGTGCCCAGCTTCTGCGAGAAATACTGGAACATGCGCTCGCGGCCGACGCAGGAATTGGCGTAGTCGCCGGCCGGCGGCACGGCCGGCGTCTCCTCCGTCGCGCCCTGGTGGCGGATGTCGACGAAGGGATAGACGCAGCCGGTGGAGAAGGCGACGATGCGCGAGGCGGCGAATTCCTGCGCCACGATGGCCGGCACGTGCACGTTCATCGCCCAGGCCAAGGGCTCGTTGCCGCTGGCGCCGAACTTGAAGCCGGCCATGAACACCACGTTGGGCAGTTTGGGCAGCGCCGCCACCGCCTGGGCGTCCAGCAGGTCGCAGGCGATGGTCTCCACGCCATGGCGCTCCAGCATCGCCTTCTGCCGCGCATCGGAGAAACGCGCCACGCCGACCACGCGCCGGTCCGGCACCGCCCGCTTGGCCAGCCGCGCCAGGGTCGGACCCATCTTGCCGGCGACGCCCAGCACGAGGATGTCGCCCGGCGCGCGCTGCAAATCGGCGATCAGCGCCGCCGACGGCGCGGTCATGAAATCCTCCAGCGCCTCGACATCGGCGAAGCCCCGCGGCAGGGCCGAGGCCGCCGGCAGATTGTCCATCATCCAGTGTTCCTCCCCGGGGCGATGCGAAAGCCGCGCTTGCGCGCGAGCCCGCCCGAAAGTAACCATTTGGGTACATCCTGCCATAACGCGCCGGTGAGACCAAATGCCAAGCCTGTCGTCCGCCGACTATCGCCGTCTCGACGCCGTGGCCATGGCCGAACTGGTGCGCCGCCGGCAGGTGACGCCGGCGGCGCTGCTCGACGCGGCACTGCACGAAATAGACCGGCTCAATCCGGCGATCAACGCGGTCGTGGTGTCCATGGCGGATCAGGCGCGGGCGGCGCTGGCGAGGCTCGATCCCGACGCGCCGCTGGCGGGCGTGCCGTTCCTGCTGAAGGATTTCCTGGCGCTGTACAAGGGCGTGCCGACCTCCGCCGGGGCTGCCTTCTTCGCGCGCGATCCGGCGCCGATCGACAGCGAGCTGGTGCGGCGCTACCGGCTGGCCGGGCTGAATGTCGTCGGCAAGGCGAATTCGTCGGAATTCGCCATCGCCGCCAGCAGCGAACCGCTTCTGTTCGGCGCCAGCCGCAATCCCTGGGATATCTCGCGCAGCACCGGCGGCTCCAGCGGCGGCTCAGCCGCCGCCGTGGCGGCGCGCCTGGTGCCGGCCGCCCACGCCACCGATGGCGGCGGCTCGATCCGCATTCCGGCCAGCGCCTGCGGGCTGTTCGGACTGAAACCCAGCCGCGGGCGCCTCTCCATGGCCCCGGCCGGCGAAGGCCTGGGCGGCTGCGCGGCGGAGCATGTCGTGACCCGCTCGGTGCGCGACAGCGCTCTGCTGCTCGATGTCAGTCGCGGGGCGCTGCCGGGCGATCCCTACACCGCGCCGCCGCCGCCACGGCCCTATCTCGACGAGGCGGATGGCGATCCCGAACCGCTCACCATTGCCTTCTCCGACGCCACGCCCGACGGCAGCGCCGTGGCGCCCGACTGCCGGCGGGCGATGGAAGACGCGGCGGAACTGCTGGAAAGCCTGGGCCATCGGCTGGTGCCTGCCACGCTCAAAGCCGACTGGGCCGCACTCGACCACGCCTTCTTCGTGGTCATGGCGGTGCAGACACGGCGGGTGATGCAGATGCGCGCCGCCGGCCGGCCGTTCGGGGCGCGGGATTTCGAGCCGGTCACCTGGGCGATGGCCGAAGCGGGCCTGGGTTTCAGCGGCATCGACTATCTGACGGCGATCCAGACCTTCCACCGCATCGGGCGCGAGACGGCGCCGTTCTTCGACGCCCACGACCTGCTGCTGACGCCGACCCTGGCGGACCTGCCGCCGGCTCTCGGTGCGCTATCGACGCAGACCGACGACCTGAAGGGGTATCTGCGGCGCACCTTCGAGTTCGCGCCCTACACCAGGCTGTTCAACGTCACCGGCCAGCCGGCCATGTCCGTGCCCCTGTATTGGACGGCCTCGAATTTGCCGGTCGGCGTGCAGCTTGCCGCCGCCTATGGCGGGGAATCGCTGCTGTTCCGCCTCGCCTTCCAGCTCGAACGCGCCCGGCCCTGGGCTGGACGCGATCCGTTCCCCGCCTAACTGGCCGCCGAACCGCGCCGGAACAGGCTCTGCACGAGCCCGGTGATGCGCCGGTTGAAGTAGGGAATCGACCACAGCGCCGCCGTCAGGGTCAGCAGCGCCAGCCCGGCGGAGATCGGCCGCGTGAAGAACGGCGTGATGTCGCCGTCGGCCAGGCTCAGCCCGCGCAGCAGGTTCTTGTCGAGCAATTCGCCCAGGACCAGCCCCAGGATCAGCGGCGCCATGGGGAATTTCAGCTCGCGCAGCACGTAGCCCAGCAGGCCGAAGAACAGCATGACGTAGATGTCGAACACGCGCGAAGTGATGGCGAAGGCGCCCACCGTGCACAGCACGAACACCACCGGCATCAGCCGCTCGCGCGGCACCAGCAGGACCCACAGCAGCGGCCGCACCAGGGTCAGGCCGAACAGCAGCTTGGCCATGTCGGCCATGATCAGCATGGCGACGATCTCGAACACGAAATGCGGCGTGTTGATCATCATCATCGGGCCGGGATTCATGCCGTGGATCAGCATCGCCGCCAGCAGCACCGCCGCCGGCGCCGATCCGGGCACCGCCAGCGTCAGCACCGGGATGATGGCGCCCGGCACGCAGGCGCTTTCGCCGGTCTCCGCCGCCATCAGGCCTTCGACGGAGCCCTTGCCGTATTTCTCCTTCTCCTTGCTGGCGCGCCTTGCGGCGGCGTAGGACGACCAGGCGGCGGTGTCCTCGCCCAGGCCGGGCAGAATGCCGATGAAGGTGCCGATGGCGCCCGACCGCAGGATGGTGCGCCAGTACTGCGCCACGTCCTTGATGCGCGGCAGGACCGAGTCGAGCTTGCTGCTGACCACCCTGAAGGCCGGCCCCTGCATCACCTGCATCACCTCGGCGACGCCGAACACGCCGACCAGCGCCGGCAGCAGCCCGATGCCGCCGGCCAGGTCG
Organism: Alphaproteobacteria bacterium; assembly: GCA_037190765.1. Classification (GTDB taxonomy): domain Bacteria; phylum Pseudomonadota; class Alphaproteobacteria; order Reyranellales; family JAQSWP01; genus JAQSWP01. Next base: position 59,304 of record JBBCJW010000036.1, on the reverse strand, counting down.
GAATTGCCGAAGGCGAAGCGCGGATAGGCGTGGGTGGTTTCCTGGCCGATAGTGGCGATGAACAGGCCGATGAAGCCGGCGATATAGCCCTTCAGCGGATCGCCGCCGCTCAGGCTGCCGGCGATGACGATGCCGACCACCGCCACCCAGAAGAATTCGTAGGAACCGAAGGTCAGGGCCAGATCGCCCAGGGTCGGCGTCAGCAGCAGCACGCACATCGTGCCGAACAGCGTGCCCAGCCACGAGCCGGTGGTGGAAATGCCCATGGCGCGGCCGGCCAGTCCCTGGCGCGCCAATGGGAAACCGTCGAGCGTGGAACAGGCGCTGGCCGGCGTGCCGGGGATGTTGAGCAGGATGGCGCTGCGGCTGCCGCCGTAGATGGCGCCGACATAGACGCAAATGAGGACCATAATCGCCAGGCTGTGGTCCAGGCTGTAGGTCAGGGTCGTCATCAGCGCCACGCCCATGGTGGCGGTCAGGCCCGGCAGCACGCCGATGACGATGCCGATGAAGGTGGCGCCCAGGACGAAGGCGATGGTGGTGGGATTGAGGAAAGTACCGAAGGCGGTCCCGAGCATTTCGATGTTGGACAGCATCGCGAGGAACTCCGCTCAGGGCAGCCGGACCAGGAAGATTTCCTGGAACACCAGATGGATCACAAGACCGACGACCAGGCCCTGGATCGCGCCCGTGACCAGCCGCCGGACGCGCAGCGCCCTGGGCGCCGTGGTGTCCCATTCGAAGACGCCGGTGAAGGTGGCGATGAAGACCGCCGCCGCCAGCCAGAACGGCAGCAGGCCGACCAGCCCGGCAGCGAAGGCGATGCACAGGCCGGCGGCGATGAACAGCCGCTTCAGGCTGATGCCCGGCAGGCCCTCGAAACCCTGCGGCTTGCCGCCGCCGGGCTTGAACGCGCCGCGCAGCACCGAACGCACCGCCAGGGCGATCGAGAGCCCGGCGATGATGACGGCATGGAAGCCCGGCACCACGCCCGGCGCCGTGTAGGGCCTGCCGCCGGTATCGACGAAAGTCGGCATGCGGAAGGTCAGCACGATGATCGTGATGGCGAAGGCCAGGAGGATGGCGGCGGTGATGAAATCGCCGCGCGCGGAAGGCGGCGGCGTGACATTCGAAGCCTGGGAATTTTCCGACACGTGAGCCTGCTCGAAATACGAGCATCGCCACCGGTGCGGCGGTGGCGATGCTCCTTGGTGGGTCGTCCTACTTGCGCGGAATGCCGACGGTGTCCGGCGAGATCTTGGCCTTGCCGGCGTCGAAATAGAGCCACGCCGTCTGGGTCACCATCTTCATGGCGCCGTCATAGGCTTCCTGGCCGTAGAGCGGCGCGAAGATGGCGCTGCGGTCGTCGGCATACTTCTTCAACGCTGCCGAGTTGGCGATCTTGTCCTTCCACACCATTTCCATGGTCTGGATGACCGCGGGTGGCGCGTCCTTCGGCACCCAGATGCCGAAATAGTTCACCGGCGCCACCATGTTGGGGATCCACTTGGTGATCGGCGGAATTTCGCCATAGCCGGCCAGGGTGACCGGCTTGTCGTTGAGCACGACCAGCGGCGTCAGCTTCTTGCCCTTGATCATCTCCGACATTTCGACCAGCAGCTGGCTGACCACCGGCGTCTCGCCGGCGACCGCGGCGATCACCGCCGGATTGCCGCCCTCGTAGGTGACGTGGCGGTACTTGATCGGAGCGGCGGCCTTGATCATTTCCATCATGTTGTGGCCGGCCGAGGAGATGCCGGCGGTGGCGACGGAAATGTTCTCGCCGCTCGACCTCAGCGCCGCCAGCAACTGGCCGAAATCCTTGTACGGCGAATTGGGGTTGGCGCTGATCGTGCCGACATTGGCGACGGCGAAGAACAGGCTCCAGTCGGAGAGGTTGGTCTCCAGCATGCCGAGCGTGCGGTAGGTGCCGACGTCGGAAGCCGCGCCCGCCGCCCAGGTGTAGCCGTCGCGCTTGGCTTCCAGCGCGTTCTTGGTGCCGATCGATCCCGAGGCGCCGGGCTGGTTGACGACGACGAACTTCTGGCCCAGCGCGCCTTCCAGCTCGTTGGCGACGATGCGCGCCATCTGGTCGGTCGAGCCGCCGGCCGCCCACGGCACGATGATGGTGACGGGCCGCTCGGGTTTCCATGGATAGTTCTGCGCCACGGCCGCACCCGCACCGGCCGTCAAACCGACGGCGGCCGCGACGGCCATCATCAATCCTTTCGCTTTCATCTCCCTTGTCTCCCTCTAGGCGTTGCCAGTTCTCATGCGCCTGATCGCTTTACAGCGGCCCGGCGAGCCGGTACCAAATAACCAACTGGTTACAAAAACGATAGAGGCGGGTCGGGAGCGTGTCAACAAAACTGCCATTGCCGCAGGCCCGGCGCGCCGCCGTTTCCCCGCGCTGGCGGCGCCGGGCATGAGCGGCGACATTCTCCAGATCGGCTTTGGCGCCTTCGGTCCGACCCATCTGCGGGCATGGCAGGCGCTGGGCATGGAAGAGCGGCTGGTCGTGGCCGATCCCGCGCCACAGGCGCGGCAGGCGGCGGCGCGGCTGGCGCCCCGCGCGCGCCAGGTCGAGGATTATCGTTCGGCGCTGCCTAATTGCCGGGCAGTCGACCTGCTGACCCCGACCGACACGCATCATGCCATCGCCTGCGACGCCGTCGCCGCCGGCAAACCGGTCTTCATCGAGAAACCGGTGGTGGCGACGCTGGCGCAGGCGCGCGATCTTGCGGCCAGGGCCGGCGGACCGGTCATGGCCGGGTACTATTTCCGCTTCCATCCCAAGAGCCTGGAGCTGCGGCGGCAGATCGCGGCGGGCGAGCTGGGCAAGCTGCGGCTGCTGAGCGGCCGCTTCGCCGGCTTCAAGCGCACCCGCCGCGATTCGGGCGTGGTGCACAACGATGCGGTGCATTTCCTCGACCTGTTCTGCTGGCTGGTCGGCCGCCTGCCCGAGCGCGTGTTCGCCGTGACACGCGATCACTTCGCCCGCGCCATGGACGACATGGCGGTGATCGTCATGGAATGGGACGACGGGCCGGTGGCGCAGGTCGAAGCAGGCTATGTCCAGCCCGGCCGCTGGCCGGACGCCGTGGTGCCCGGCGCCATCACGTCAAAGGAGATAACGGTCAGCGGCACGCTGGGCGCGGTCGAGATCGACTATGCGGTCGAGACCTATGTCGTGCACCAGGTGACGCATGTTCAAGAGGCGGGCATATGGACGCCGCGCTTTGCCGCCGACGCCGCCCCGCGTAACGTGCCGGCCGCCGATGCGGTGGGCGTGCTGACGGCGGAGCTGGCGGCGTTCCTGCGCCGCGTCGAGGGCGCGGAGTGGCCGGCGGGCTTCGCCGCCGACGGCCTCGATGGCGGGCTGAACATGGCCCGGCTGCTGGAAGCGATAGAAACCGCGGCGCGCGAAAGACGCGTCGTCGTCCTGCGGGAGATGGAGCGGAGATGAGCAAGGACCGCCTGCACCTGGCGCTGTGCAACGAGGTGATCGCCGGCATGGCGTTCGCGCGCCAGTGCGAATTCGCCGCCGAGCTGGGCTATAACGGGCTGGAAGTCGCCCCCTTCACCCTGTCGGACGAACCGCATCTGCTGGGCGGCGGCCAGGTGGCCGCAATCCGCCGCGCCGCCGCCGACGCCGGCATCGTCCTCTGCAGCCTGCACTGGCTGCTGGTGAAACCGGCCGGCCTGTCGATCACCACCGACGACAAGGCCACGCGCGACCGCAGCATCGAGGTCATCCGCCGCCTGATCGGGCTGTGCGCCGAGCTGGGCGGATCGGCGATGGTGCATGGCTCGCCGGCGCAGCGCCGGCTGCCCACAGGCGACGGCCGGGACGAAGCGTACCAGCGCGGCGTCGAGGCCTTTGCCGCCATCGCCGAGGACGCGCGGCAGGCCAATGTCGTCTATTGCATCGAGCCGTTGGCGGCCCCGGATGCCAATTTCGTCAATACGCTGGAGGAAGCGGTCGGTATCGTGAAGCGGATCGGCCATCCCAATGTGCGCACCATGCTGGACTGCAGCGCCGGCGCCGTCATGGAGAAGGAACCGCTGCCGGCTCTGCTCGACCGGCATCTGCCCACCGGCATGATCGCCCATATCCAATTCAACGACCGCAACCGGCGCGGGCCGGGCCAGGGCGAGGATCTGTTCGCGCCGGTGCTGGCGGCGCTGAAACGCAACAACTATGCCGGCTGGGCCGCGGTCGAGCCGTTCGACTACCGGCCCGACGGACCGGCTTGTGCGGCGAGCGCCGCCGGCTACCTGCGCGGCATCGAGGAGACCCTGTCATGGCAAAGCTGAACGTGGCGACGCCGACCGAGGCGCCGCGCCTGCGCGTCAAGGAGATCGATTTCTTCGAGTGGCCCTATACGCTGCGCCTGCCCTTCCGCTTCGGCGTCATCACCGTCACGCATGGACGGCAGGTCATCACCCGCGCCCGCATCGAGCTGGAGGATGGCCGCACCGGCTGGGGCGTTGCCGCCGAAGCGCTGGGGGCGAAATGGTTCGACAAGGACCCGGCGATCAGCGACGACGACAATCTCGACCAGCTCCGGCTGGCGCTGGAGATCGCGCGCGATTTCTACCTGGCGCACGGCCTGGACACCGCCTTCGGTCATTTCGCTGCCGCCTACCGGCCGCAGATCGACAAGGGCGCGCAGCACCGGCTGAACCCGCTGGTCGCTTCCTACGGCCCGGCCATGATCGACCGCTGCATCATCGATGCGCTGGGCAAGATCATTGGCCGCTCCTTTCAGGAGATGATCCGCGCCAATGTGCCGGGGATCGAGCCGGGACGTGTGGTCGGCGACCTAGACGGCTTTGAATTCGACCGCTTCCTGGCCGAGCTGCAGCCGCTGCCGAAGCTGCATGTGCGGCACACGGTGGGCATGGTCGATCCCATCGTGGCGTCGGACCAGGCGCCTGGCGCGCGGGTCAATGACGGGCTGCCGGAGACGCTGGAGGAGATCGTCGCCTATTACGGGCAGACCTATTTCAAGCTCAAGGTCGGCGGCGACGTGGACAAGGACATGGCGCGGCTGACCGCCATCGCCTCGGTGCTGGATCGCATCGCGGTGCCCTACCACGCCACCCTGGACGGCAACGAACAGTATGGCGATGCGGCGGGCGTGCTGGCGCTGTGGGACGCCATCGACGCCAGCCCGCAGCTGCGGCGGCTGAAGGACTCGATCCTGTTCATCGAGCAGCCGATCAAGCGGCAGATGGCGCTGTCGCAGGACATCTCGGCGCTGGCGGCGCGGCGGCCGGTCATTCTGGACGAATCGGACGGCGATCTCGACGCGTTCCCCACAGGACGCAGGCTGGGCTATGCCGGCATCTCCAGCAAGAACTGCAAGGGCTTCTACAAGTCGATCATCAACCGCGCCCGCTGCGCGCACTGGAACGCGCAGGAAAACAGCGAGCGCTATTTCATGTCGGCCGAGGACCTGACGACGCTGGCCGGCATTTCCGTGCAGCAAGACATGGCGCTGGTGGCGCTGCTGGGCCTGACGCATGTCGAGCGCAATGGGCATCATTTCATCAACGGCATGAGCGGCCGTCCACCCGGCGAGCAGCAGGCCTTCCTCACAGCCCATCCCGGCCTCTATCACGAAGCCGATGGCATGGTGCGGCTGAAGATCGAGAACGGCATGGTCGATCTGGCCTCGCTATCCTGCCCCGGATTCGCCGTCGCCGCCGAGCCGGACTGGCGCAGCCTGGAAAGAATGCCGGCGGCGCGCTGGCGCTGAGCGGCGTTGAATCGCGCGTAAGGAAAAGTCCGAATCATACGAACGCGCTTGAACTCCCCGAATTTTTCCCATTACTAGGGACTGCGGGCTGCTCGGTCGCAGCCTTGGGGGGCGTTGGGTATGGATTCGACCGAACATCACGGCCGGGCCAGGCAGGCGGGGACTGGCAGGGCAGCGCTTTCCGACGACGATCTGGCGCGCCTGAAGGCAGGGCTGCGCCTGGCGGTGATCTACAACGGCGACCGCGCCGCGCCGCAGGCGGTCATCAACCGCACCCACAACCCGCGCTCGGACAAATCCTACCGGCCGGTGGCGGAAGATATTGCACAAGCCCTGCGCAACTGCGGCTTCGCCAGCGTCGAACTGCTGGCCGACGACCTCACCCTGCCGCAGACATTGCGCGACAAGGACATCCACTTCGCCTGGCTGAACACCGCCGGGGTACAGGGCTACGATGCCGTCGCCCACACGCCGGGGCTGTTGGAACTGGCCGGCATCCCCTATGTCGGGCATCGCCCGCTGCTGGCGGTGACTCTGGACAACAAGCACGTGTTCAAGCGCGAACTGGCCGGGCTGGGGCTGCCGACCGCGCCGTTCCTGGTGTTCGACGGCGCCCAGAGCAGCATCGACATGGGCGCCGACGGGCGTTTCGCCGCCACCTTCGGCGACCATCCCGGGCCCTTCATCGTCAAGCCGGTCTCCGGCCGCGGCTCGATCGGCGTGCACTACGTGCCCGACCGCGCCGCACTGGCCGAGGCGATCCGCACGGTCTACGACACCACGCTCAACCAGGTGCTGGTCGAGACCTACATGGCCGGCCCGGAATACTGCGTGGCGGTGTGCGGCGGCACGATCGCGCGCGGCGGCAAGCTGTCGCGCCGGAACGGACCGTTCGCCTTCTCCGCCGTCGAACGCCGCTTCGAGCCGGACGAGCGCATCTTCACCTCGATGGACGTGCGCCCGATCACGCGCGAGCGCACCCGGCTGCTGACCGACGCCGACGGCGAGGTGCGTGAGCGGCTGCTGGCGATGGCGCAAAGCGTCTATCGCGACTTCAACCTGCGCACCTTGATACGGCTGGACCTGCGCGCCGACGCCGACGGGCAACTGCATATTCTCGAAGCCAATCCCAAGCCCGACCTGAAGCGGCCGGATGGGCGGGCGCTGAGCCTGGTCTGCGCCGGGCTCGAGGACGAGGGCATGAGCTACGAGGATCTGATCCTGTCGCTGCTGGCCGACCGGCTCGATTTCTACATCCGGCACCGGCCGGCGGCGGTGAAGCACATTATCGGGCTGCTGGAATGAGTGTGGCGCCGGCGCAATCGCGGCTGGGCCGGGCGCGCGACGCGCTGATCCTGCTGGTCGTGACGGCGCTGTCGCTGCTGCTGCTGATCTATGTCGGCTACGGCGAGGCCAGCCGCACCTATCCCCGCTTCCTGGCGGAGAAGATGGCGGCGCAAGGCGCGCTGGTGCAGACCTCGCTGGAGAACTACCTGCGCGCCGGCCTGCCGCTGCGCCAGTTCCCCGGCTTCCGCCAGATCGCCGACCCGATCGTCGGCTCGGACCCGACCCTGGCCTCGATCGCGGCCTGGGACGCGGCCGGTCCCGCCTTCGCGGCCGGCGACAGCGCGCCGGTGCGGCTGGAACCGGGACCGGACCAGACCTTGCGGGTCAGCGAGGAGCTGTTCCAGATCGGCATTCCCCTGCGCAACCGCTTCGAGACGGTGGGCGAGATCACCGTCGCCATGCAGCGCGCCGAGGCGCTGGCCGATCTCGACCAACAGATTCCGTGGCTGGTGGCGCTGGCCCTGGCGCTGGCGCTGCTGCCGGCGATCGCCCGCTACCGGTTTTCCGAGCGCACGGTGGGGCGCAACCTGTCGCTGGTCGGCGTGCTCTACAGCGGCTGCTTCATCGCCGTGGCGGCCGCCGTGGTCGCCATGCTGGTGTCACTCTACAACGAAGGGGCGCAGGCCAAGGCCAAGGCGCTGGCCGATTCGCTGGCGCAGCGGCTGAAGCCGATCGTGGCCTACCAGTTGCAAATCGGCGATTTCGACGGCATCGACGAGGCCTTCTACGACTATCGCCGGCTGAACCCCGACCTGCGCGCCGTCGCCCTGCTGCTGAACGACACCGTGGCGATCCATACCGACCGGGCCGCGCAAGGCGGCCAATGGGTTTCGGAGCCTGCGACTTTCGAATACCGGGCCACCATCGGCGAGGACGGCTCGGGCCGCGAGATCAGGGTCGCCGTCGCCCTGCCGACCGAGATCGTGTGGTCGGCGGTGGCGCGCAGCATCAAGAACTTCGCCGCCCTGTTCCTGGCGTCGGGGCTGATGGCGTTCCTGTTCCTGCAACTGGCGCGCTCCGGCGGCCGCGCGCGCGGCCTCGCCGACGGCACGGCCATGCTGGCGGTCATCCGGCCGGTGTTCTTCGTCGCGGTGTTCGCCGAAAGCCTGGCCGCCGGCTTCCTGCCGCAAGCCATCGCCGCGGCGGCCGCGGCGCAGGGCATGGCGGCCGGCGCCACCTCGATGGCGTTCACCGCCTATTTCCTCTCCTTCCTGCTGGTGCTGCTGCCCACCAGCCATTTCACCGACCGCCATGGCGGGCGGCTGCCGATCGTGCTGGGCGCGACCTTGGCGGCGGCGGGCTGGCTGCTGCCGGCGCTGGACGCCAGCTACACCGCCTTCGCCGCCAACCGGGTGCTGGCCGGCATCGGCCAGGGCATGCTGTTCATCGGCGTGCAGAACGTCATCGTCGCGCATGCGCCGGCCGGACAGCGCACCCAGGCGGCGGCGATCATCGTCTTCGGCTTCAACGGCGGCATGATCGCCGGCGCCGCCCTCGGCTCGCTGCTGGTCAACTACATCGCCGCCGCCGGCGTCTTCTCGCTGGCGACCCTGGCGGCCATCCTGCTGGCGCTCTACGCCGCCGTACTGCTGCCGCGCGGCACGCAACAGCAGACCGTGGCCGGCGGCGGCAGCCTGGGCCAGGCGCTGCTGGCCATGGCGGGCGGCATACCCAAGGCGCTGGCCAGCCTGGGCTTCCTGCGCGCCATCCTGCTGATCGGCCTGCCGTCCAAGGCGGTGCTGACCGGCATCGTCGGCTTCGCCCTGCCGCTGGTGCTGGCGCGGCTGGCCTTCCCGCAGGAGGATATCGGCCAGATCATCATGCTCTATGGCTGCGGCGTGCTGCTGGCCAGCGCGCCGGCCTCGCGCCATGTCGACCGCACCGGCCGCAGCGGGCCGATCCTGGTCGCCGGCTCGCTGGCGGCCGGGGTGGCGCTGGCCGCACTCGGTGCGGTGGGAATGCCGTTCCTGCCCGAATTCCTGCGCACGCCGCTGGCCACCGCCCTGATCTTCGCCGGCGGCACCTTGCTGCTGGGGCTGGCCCATGGCTGCATCAATGCGCCGATCATCACCCATGTGTCGCAGACCAGCGCCGCCGCTTCGCTGGGCGCGGCCGGAACGGCCGCCCTCTATCGCGTGCTGGAGCGGATCGGGCATGTCGCCGGGCCGCTGGTCGTGGCCCAGATGTTCGTGCTGGCCGGCGGCGCCGGCCCGCACGTGCTATTATGGGTCGCGGTCGGGATATTGACGCTGGCCGGCCTGTTCGCCCTATTCTCGGCCAGCAGGCGGCAGAACTGACCGCCGGGAGCCCCGCATGCGCCTTCTCGCCCTGTCGCTGCTGATCCTGACCGCGCTGGCCAGCACCGCCGGCGCCCGCACCCCGGAGGTCATGAACCGGGTCGGGGCCTGGTTCAAGATCTTCGACGCCGCGCTCGACGAATGGGACTTCGTCGTCCCGCCCGACACCAACCAGCGCGTGATCCTGAAGCCAGAGGTGGCAAAACCCGGCCCGGCGAAGAAGGTGCTGGTGCTCTATCCGCGCAAATCGTCGGCCTACGACGTGGCGATGACCCAGCTCCTGGCCGACTTCGCCACCAAGCCGATGAACGTCACCTTCACGGCGGCGCATTTCGGCAACGATGCGGCCCGCGCCCGCGCCCTGGTGCGGGAAGCGGAGAGCGAGAATTACGACCTGATCTACGCCATGGGCTCGGAGAGCGTCGCCTACCTGCACGCCAGCCACCCCGACATTCGTGTGCCGGTGGTCAGCATCTGCGCCAAGGACCCGGTGCAGCTCGGCCAGATGCCGGACTACGAGAAGGGCAGCGGCAGCAACTTCGCCTTCACCTCGCTCAACCTGGTGGTCGAGGTGCAGCTCGCCTATCTGCAGGAGCTGAAGCCGGCGCTGAAGAACCTGGCGGTGCTGGTCGACGCCAGGAACGTCTCCGCGGTGGAGACCCAGTCGCGCCCCATCATCGCCGCCGCCCGCGCGCTCGGCATCAACGCCTTCGAGGTCGCGGTCGAGGATCCGAAAATGGCGGCGGCCGAACTGGAGCGCCTGCTGCCGGCGGCGGTCGACGCCATGCGCCGCACCGACCCGCGGCTCGAGCACAGCCTGATGTGGATCACCGGCAGCACGTCGGTGTTCACCGAGATCGCCACCATCAACCGCTTCAGCGACAAGGTGCCGGTGCTGTCGGTGGTGCCCGAGGTGGTGCAGGAAGGCGACGACAGCGCCGTGATGTCGATCGGCGTCAGCTTCGAATCCAACGCCCAGCTCGCCGCCGTCTATGGCGGCGAGATCCTGGCCGGCAAGGCGCGGCCGGCCGAGATGAAGGTCGGCATCGTCTCGCCGCCGGACATCGCCATCAACTTCCGGCGCGCCGGCGAGATCGGGCTGCGCATCCCCTTCCGCTTCTTCGAGGCCGCCACCTTCGTCTACGACCGCGACGGCAAGCCGGTCCGCCTGCGCGGCCGCGAGGTCGGGGCGGGCAGCAGCTAAAGGACCAGGATCAGGGCGTGTCGGTCGCGGTCGAGGGCCGGCTGGAGGCCAGCACCGGATGGCGCGGCTCGGCCGCCAGCTTCTCGCCGCAGCGTTCGATGAACAGGCGCGAGGGCGCATCCTCGCCGCGCAGCTCGATCACCGCGTTGAAGTGGCGCACCGCCTCGTGCCAGCGGCCGGCATGGTAGGCGGCCATCGCCTTGTCGAACACCGCCACCCATTCGAAGCCGGACGCCTGGCCGCCTTCGTCGCGCATGGCGAGCAGTTCGTAGATCGGCACCGCCTCTTCCTTGCCGCGCACGCTGACCGCGTCCAGCCGGCGGGCGACGATGTCGTACTTGGCCAGCTCGAAAGTGTTGTGGCTGATCAGGATGTTGGTGCCGTAGGCGTTGTTCAGCGCCTCCATGCGGCTGGCCAGATTGACCGAGTCGCCGATCACCGTGTAGTTCAGCCGCTCCGCCGAACCGATATTGCCGACCACCATGCGGCCCGAATTCAGGCCGATGCGCATGTTCATCGCCGGCAGGCCGCGACGGACCCACTCCGACTGCAACTCGACGAAGCGGCGCCGGCAGTCGAGGGCGGCGCGGCAGGCGTCGGTGGCATGCTCCTCGTTGTGCTGCGGCGCGCCCCAGAAGGCCATGATGGCGTCGCCGATGAACTTGTCGATGGTCGCCTTCTGGTCCATCAGGATGTGGCTCATCGCCCCCAGGTATTCGCCGAGCACAGGAACGACGCGGTAGCCCATCCGCTCCGACATGGCGGTGAAGCCTTCGAGGTCCATGAACAGCACCGACATGGTGCGCCGCTCGCCGCCCAGCTCGGCGACCACGCCCTGCGCCATCAGCGTCTTCACCAGGTCAGCCGGCAGGTAGCGGCGGAACGAGCCCAGCCCCTTGCTCATCTGTTCGACCGAATCGGACAGCGCCTCGATCTCGACGATCGGGCTGCGCACGCCATCGACCGCGGCAAGGTCGAAATGCTGGATCTTGCGCGTCTGCTCGATGATGTGCTGCATCGGGCCGACGAAGAGGTAGCGCGAAACGACGATGGCGATCAGCCCGACCAGCAGAATCGCGACGAGCACCGCCATGGCCAGGCGCAGGTAGTTGTCCTCGATCCGGGCCATGAAATCGGATTCGGGGATCACCGTGCCGATGATCCAGTCGGAACGGCTGGCGGCCGGCACGATGGTGACCAGATAGCGGCCCGTGTCGTCCTGGTGGACGAGCTGGGTCGGCATCTCGAAGCTGGCCAGGCCGATGCTGGAGGAGCGGATCGCCGCCTGGGCGACCTGCAGCAGCGGGTGGTAGCTGCCGGCCAGCGGCCGCAGGCCGCGATTGTCGGCGGTGCCGGTGCGGTCGGTCACCTCGCCGGCATCGGGAAAGGCCACCAGATTGCCGTTGCGGTTGACGATGAAGGCGGTGCCCGAGCGCAGCGTCGTCAGGTTCCGCAGATAGAGGGAGATGCGCTCCAGCTCGATGGCGACGGAGACGACACCGACCAGTTCGTCGTTGCGGCTGAAGGTGATGGCCGAGTTCAGGCCGGGCTTGCGGCTGGTGTCGAAGACGTAGACTTCGGTCCAGATATGGGTGTCGGGCTTGGCGGTCGCCAGCTTGTACCAGGCGCGCCCGGGCGAATAGTAGTCGTTGGTCTTCACCTTGGTAATGGTCTTGATCAGCCGCTCGCCGTCGTTGACGTAATAGTCCTCGACGCGCGTCGCCAGATTCTGCGCCGAATCCCAGGTGCTCTCGGCGACCCGGATGTCGATCTCGTCGCGCCGCTGCGCGCCGTAGAAATCGCCGTTCGGCTTGCCGAAGCTGACCCAGGAGAAATGCGGGTTGGCCTTGAGGAAGGCGAGGAAGAGGCGGTCGCGCGCCTGCTTGTCCTCGATGTCGAAGACGCCGTTGTCGAGCGCGTCGAGCACGGTGGTCTGGGCGGCGATGGCGGAGGTGAAGATGGCGTCGACCTCGCGGTTGACGCCGGAGACGATCTCCGTCGTCAACTGGCGGGACATCTCGCCGACATTGTCGCGGCTGACCCAGAACCAGGGGAAATGCACGGCAGCCGCCGTCAGCGCCACGGTCAGCAGCGAGATGCCGACAAGGCTGACACGAAGGCTTATCCGCGGCCGTCGCCGGTGCGACACCGGACGCGCTTCAACCCAGTCCATGATGACACCCCCAAAATGAAGCGAGTACAATAGCTTATCCGGCGTTCTGCGTCCAACCTTCGATGACTGGCGGGAAAAGCGTGGAAATCCAGTTCTTTCGGACAGGCGATGGCCGGCCCCGGAGACGGGCGATCGGGTCGAAGGTCACCACAGCCTCCAGCGTCATCCGCCATTGCCGCCGCGTGCGGGCGAACGAGTTCTGGCCAAGAATTGTCACCGCACCCGGCGGAGGCAAAAGGCGCCAGCCTGATGCCGGCATCGTGCCAGCCCAGGCGATGGCTGGTCCGACGAGGTATGACTTCGGCGATAGGCCGCCGCGCGCTGCAATCCCGGCGAAGTCGATTGTCGTGCCGTTGGGGAAATACAACCTCGACGGACAATCCCCGGCGCGGCGAAGGACGGCATTCAGGCAGCATGCCGTCCTTTTAGGCGCGTATTGCCCGTGCATTGAACAGCCCAGCGCATGGACAAGCCCAGGCGCCTAAGCAAAAATGTCATATCGGATTGCGCCCGATCGTCGAAGCGCTGCTTCGTCCCCGATCGGGCCATTGCCGGATCCATCGATGGCTCCGACAACGGAGGACCCTGGATGATGACTGCCAGCATGACGACCTTGCCGTCGTTCGACGTGCGCAACATTCGGTCCGGTCGCCGTCTCGAAGCCTGGGCCGACAAGCTCAACGAATTCTACTATCCGCTCGACGTGGAGAACCCCGGCGGCGAATTCGACTACGGGGCGCTGGCCAGCGTCGATATCGGCGGGGTGCGCCTGGGCACGGTCAAGTCCGACCCGATACTGTGCCACCGCCGCCGCAGCCATGTCAGCCAGCGGGGCGGCGATTTCTATCTCGTTCCCATGCCGATCAACCGGCCGCTGCGCCTGCACCAGCGCGGCCGCGAAGCGCTGGTGACGCCCGCCGACCTGGGCATGGTCGGCACCTGCGACGTCTACACCTACGAGCAGCGGGCGCGCGACATATCGACCACGCTGCGCATCCCGGGCCAGATGCTGCGCAACCGCATTCCCGACATAGACGACTGGACCGCCAGGAGCTTCCAGGGCCAGGACGCGTCGGTGGTGATGTTCCTCGATTTCGCGCGCTCGTTCTGCCAGCACGGCTCCAGGCTGGACCCGGAGACCGCCACCTCGATGGCCAACCACCTGCTCGACCTGCTTGCCATCGCCCTGTCGCGCCCGTCGGGCACCAGCGGCAGCCACGAGACGGCGGTGCGGATCGCCCATCGCCAGCGCGCCCTGCGCATCGTCGACAACTGCCTCGGCGATTGCGACCTTGGCCCGCAGCGGGTGGCGCAGAACATGGGCGTGTCCGAACGCTATCTGCAGCGCATCTTCGCCGAACGCGGCGAGACCCTGTCGTCGATCATTCGCGCCCGGCGGATTGCCGAGGCCAGGAAGCTGCTGGCAAGCCGCCAGGCGAGCGTCCGCTCGGTCGCCACCATCGCCTACCAGGTGGGCTTCGCCGACCCGGCCTATTTCAGCCGCGTGTTCCGCCAGGAAGTGGGAATGACGCCGGCCGAATACCGCAGGACGATGGCCACCGGCCTGTTCGAGCTGCAATAGGCGAAGGCGCCTGCCGCAGCGTGCGGCCGACGCCTCTTCCGCTCAGGCGGCGGTGGAGGACAGCTTGCCCGCCCCGCCGGCCAGCGCCTTGCGGCGCGCGGCCGTGGCCGTCATATCGACCGCCAGCGAATCGTCCTCCTCAGAGCCGGTGAAGACAACGCCATAGATCTCCTCGGCCGCTTTGCGCGTGACCCAGCGCTCCAGCACGTCCTCGCGGACGCGCTCGACGGAGCGTTCCAGCGGATCGCCGTAGCCGCCGCCGCCATTGTCGTAGCCGATCACGTGCTCGCCCGGCGCGATCTCGATGATGGCGACGTTGGGCATCTGCTGCCACTTGCCGTCCCTGTCGACCTTGAAGGTGCGCGCCGCCGCGCCGGCCTGGCCGCCGCGCACGCCGGCCGGCGGATTGTGCTGCCCGTCGGACGGCACCACCACCGTCATCGGCGCCGACTTGGTGCCGTACATGACCACGCTGCCCGGCGCGCCGCGGAAACGGCCGGCGCCGCCGGAGTCGGGCACCAGGCGCTGGTAGCGCACGTCGATGGGATGCTTGATCTCGTCGAGCTCGATCGAGTCGCGATAGATCAGGCCGCTGCAGCAGGGCAGCAGATACGTCACCCAGCCATCGGCCTGCGGACTGGCCGGTCCGCCATTGGTGCCGAGGAAAAGCTGGTTGATGTAGGGCTCGCCGTCGCGCCGCTTGTCGATGCCGGAGACCACCGCATTGGGCGCGCCGATGGCGTTGCCGCCCTGCGCCAGGCCGAAGCCCTCGCCGAACTCGGCGAAGGCGGATTGCGTGACGTTGATGATGCGGTCGGCCAGGTTGGTGGTCGCCATCGAGCAGGAATGCGGGAAGCGCGGAATGCCGACGACGCAATTCTCGCGCAGCTGCACGTTGATGCGGCGCAGGCTGCCCGAGTTCTTCGGCACGTCCCAGTCGACGCAGTTGAAGACGCCGGTCAGCGTGTTGTTGATGGCGCAGGCCTCGGACTGGTTCAGCCCGCAATCGAGGCAGTCCGGATTGTCGCGCAGGTCGATGTCGACCTGCCCCTGCTCCGGATCGGTGGTGACGACGACCTTGATCGGAATGCCGTCGGGAACCGCCGGCGTCGGATCGTGCGCCGTCCTGTTGACCACCTGCCCCCTGGGCAGCTTGGCCAGCGCCATGGCCATGCGGCGTTCGGAATAGTCGAGCCACTGCTCGACGAAGCGCTGCACCGTGTCGATGCCGTAGGCGCGCACGAATTCCTTCAGCCGCCGCTCGCCGGTGCGCGCCGCCCCGATGCTGGCGAGATAGTCGCCGTACCACTGTTCGGGCACGCGGATGCGCGCCCGGCACATGCGGATGACGTCTTCGATGTCGCCGTAGTTGTCCTGCACCTTGACGCAGGGGAAGACCAGCGACCCCTCCTGGTAGACGTCGCGCGCCTCGGCGAAATAGGTGGTCGGAATCGAATTGCCGATATCGGCCTGGTGCGCCTTGGCCGAGGCGGTGAAGAGATGCCGGCCCTCGACGAACACCGGCACCAGGATGGTGTGGTCGGCCGGATGGGTGTTGCCCAGATAGACGTCGTTGTGCAGGAAGGCATCGCCTTCCTTCAGCTTGTGGAAGCGCGACATCGACGCGGCTTGCAGGTGGGCGCCGAAGATGTGCACCGGCAGGCCTTCGGCCACCGACAACAGGCGATGGTCGGCGGTGACGATGGCGTTGGAGAAGTCGCGCGCTTGGTTGATCACCGCCGAACGTCCCGCCTTGAGCAGGGTGTTCGACATCTCGCGCACGATGCCGTCGAGCCGGTTGGCCATCACCGCCATGGTGACGGCATCGATCTCGCCGGAGACGACCGCCGGCGACTTGACCGCATCGGCGGCGAACACGTCGATCACGTAGCTGCCGGCGGCCGAGACGCGGGCCCGCGTGCCGGGATAGACCACGACCGTGGTGGTCGGCTCCTCGATGATGGCGGGCCCTTCGATCATGCTGCCCGGCGGCAGCGACTTGCCCTTGTAGATCGGCACGTCGACCTGGCCGTGATTGGCGAAGAAGGCGGGACGATGCGCGGCAGGTTTGGCCGGCTGCGGCCGGGCGTCCTCGGCCCGTGTCGGCGGCAGCGTGTCGAGCCTGCCGGTGAACCGCGCCTTCCAGCTCAGGCATTCGATCGGCTGGCCGATCTGGGTGACGGCGTAGGCGCGCTCATGCGCGGCGTGGAACGCGTTCACCAGCGCCTCGATGTCCTCCGGACCGTCGAAGCGGCCTTTCGCCAGCGGCACTTCCAGTTCCCATACCTGGTAGAGATAGCGCGCCTCGACCGACCAGGTGACCGTGGCGTCGGCAATGCCGCGATCGCGCACGCCCTTGGCGAAAACCTCGATCTCCGCCGCGATGCCGCGCAAGGTGGCATTGACCTTGTCGAAATCGAACACGTCGGTGCGGGTGACGGCGCTGCCGCCGTGCTCGAAAACGATGCTGGAATAATGCGCGCCGCAGGCGCTCAGTGCGGCCGCCGTGCGCGGCACGATGACCTGCTTGCAGCCCAGCTTGTGCGCGATCTCGACGGCGTTGAAGCCGGACGAGCCGCCACCGGCGATGATGACGCTGTCCTTGGGATCGTAGCCTTCGTTGACGGTGATCTCCTGGATCGCCTTGACCATGTGCTCGCCGGCCAGCGACAGGATGCCGGCGGCCGCCTCCTCCACGCTCTTGCCCAGCGTTTCAGCGATTCGTCCCACCGCCGCGCGTCCCGCCGCGACATCGAGCTTGATGCGTCCGGCCAGGAAGTAATCGGGATCGATATAGCCCAGGACCAGGGCGGCATCGGTGACGGTCGGCTCCGCGCCGCCG
This sequence comes from Alphaproteobacteria bacterium, assembly GCA_037190765.1. Classification (GTDB taxonomy): domain Bacteria; phylum Pseudomonadota; class Alphaproteobacteria; order Reyranellales; family JAQSWP01; genus JAQSWP01. The sequence goes on along the minus strand of JBBCJW010000036.1, from coordinate 42,094 downwards.
CGCCCGTAGCAGGCCGGCCCGGGCTGCGCGCCCGCCGATTGCGGCCCGACGCGCAACAATCCGCCCGAATCGATCCAGGCGATCGAGCCGCCGCCGGCGCCGATCGACCGCACGTCGACCGAGGACAGGCCGAGGCAGTCGCCGGTGTACTGGCCGCCGAGCCAGGTTTCGCGGGTGAACTTCACCTCGCCCTTGCGCACCAGCGACACGTCGAACGTGGTGCCGCCGGCGTCGCAGACGATGACGCTGTCGCCCAACCCCTCGGCGGCGGCATAGGTGTAGCCGGCCACCGGCGCCATGGCCGGGCCGGACTTGGTCATGTAGATGGTGCGGTCGACCACATCGTCGATGTGCATGACGCCGCCGAACGAGGTCGAGACCAGCAGCTCGCCGCGATAGCCGTCGGCGCGCAGATCGTCGCCCAGATGCTGCAGATGCGCCCGCATGATGGGCGCCAGCGAGGCGTCGATCGCCGTCGCCGAGGCGCGGCGATACTCGCGCAGGATGGGATTGAGCTTGTGCGACAGCGCATAGGGGATGCCCGGCAGGATTTCCTCGATAAGCTCGCCGACGCGCCGTTCATGCGCGGCATTGGCGACCGACCAGAGGAAGCAGACCGCGATCGCCTCGAAGCCGCGCTTCTTCAGCAGCTCCAGCGTCTGGCGCGCCGCCGCCTCGTCGAGCGGCGTGTCCACCGTGCCCTCCGAGGTCATGCGCTCGGGAATCTCGAACGTGTAGCGCCGCGGGATGTAGGGCTTGGGATAGTCGAAGTCCCATTTGTGCGGGTCGAAGCGCCCGCCTTCCTTCAGCACCAGGATTTCGGGAAACCCGGCGGTGACCAGGAGCGCCGTCTTGGCCACCTTGCGCTCGACGATGGCATTGGTGGCGCGGGTGGTGCCGTAGGTGAACAGCGAGGTCTGGGCCAGCAGTTCGCGCCGGTTCATGCCCAGGCTGGCGGCAACGTCGTCCAGCGACGCCGACAGGCCGGTATAGGCGCGCTGCGGCGTGGTCGGCGCCTTGCCGATATGCAGCCTGCCCGAAGGATCGGCGACCACGACATCGGTGAAGGTTCCGCCGGTATCGACCGAAATGCGATAGCTCATGGTCACAATCCTACTGCTGGCCGCGGCGACCGGTGCCGGGCTTCACTGGACGATGGAAGAAGCGGGAAGAACGCGGGCGGGACCAAAGGCCCCGCCCGTCAGGCGCCTGCTAGTCGGCGAGCGTCATTTCCGCCACCTTGTAGTACTGCGTGGTGAACCACTTCCAGCCCGAGAGCTTTTCGGTCATGGCGTTGACGTAGTACGGCTCGGCGATCCAGCCGATGGCGGCATCCTTGCTGATCTGCTGCTGCGCCGCCTCATGCACCTTGTTGCGCTCGGCGGTGTCGACGACGATGGTGCCGTCCTTCAGGATGCGGTCGACGTCGGCGCTCTGGTAGTTCTGGTAGTTGACCGCGTTGCCGCCGCCATAGATGAGGCCGAGCGAGTAGTTGGGATCGGGCTGGATCGGAAAGTCGATCCACAGCGCGAAGTCTGCCTTCTTCGACTGCACCAGGTCGGAATGGGCCGCCACCGGCATCTTGCGCAGATCGACGTCGATGCCGACCTGGGCCAGGGTCGACTTCAGCAGAATCGCGATATTCTCTTGCACCGGATCGCCGGCGCTGAAAGCCAGAGTGGTCTTCAGGCCGTTGGCATGCTTCGACTTGGCCAGCAGCGCCTTGGCCGCCTCGATGTCGTAGCCGTAGCTGGAGAACTCGACGAAGCCGGGATAGGTGCTGGGCATGACGCCCTGCCACGGCTCGGCCATGCCGCGATAGATGTCGGCCACGATCTTGTCGCGCGGGATCAGGTGATTGATCGCCTGCCGCAGCGCTGGATCGCTGAACGGTTCGGCGATGTTGTTCATCACGGCGTAGATCGACTGGTTGCCGCGGACCGCCGCCACACGAATACCCTTGTCGGCGCCCAGCGCGACCGCCTCGTCGGGCGACAGACCCTCGACCAGATCCACCCTGCCCTGGCGCAGCAGCGCCACGCGATTGGCCGATTCGGGCACCACCAGATAGATGATGCGCTTGATGGCGGGCGCACCCTTCCAGTAATTGGGATTGGCTTCCATCACCACGCGCTTGCCGGCTTCCCAACTCGTGATGGTGTAGGGGCCGAACCCGACGCCGGCGGTGGAAATCCACTTCGTCGCCCACGGATCGTCGGCGGTGACGTGCTTCTTGGCTTCGGTGGAGTCGAACCAGTACCAGTAGAGATTGGTCAGGATCTTGCAGATCAGCGGCATCGGCGTTGCCGACGTGATCTCCACGGTATGCGAGTCGACCTTCTTCCACTGGTCGAGATTGTTGGCATTGGCCGCGTTCTGCAGGAAGGCGCCGATCGCCTTCAGCGCATGCGCCCGCTCGACACGCCACAGCACGTCGTCGGCGGTGAATTCATTGCCCTTGGCCGACTTCACGCCCTTGCGCAGATGGTAGACCGCCGTCTTGCCGTCGGCCGAGAGGTCGCATTTCTCGACGATGCCGGGCGTCATCGCCTGCTCGCCGAAATTCGGATAGGTGAAGCCCTCGATCTTGGTGGGATCGGCGTTGGTCGCGGGCTTGAACGGGTAGGCGATGGGCTGCCACTCCGCGCCCAGCTCGATCACCTGTCCGCCCATGGTCCAGCTCTGGGGCCCGGCCTGGCGGTCGAGATCGATGCCCTGCGGCGTGCCGGGAATGGCGATCACCAAGGTATCCTTGGCCGAAGCCGCGCCGGCGCCGAACGTCAGCGCCAGCCCCGCAGCGGCGATGGAGACGAGTTTCGAGAACCTGTTCATGGCGTCAACCTCTCCGGCGCAAGATTGCCCGCCACGCATCAACCGCGCCGGGCCGTCACGATGCGCAAAATGCTCGCATCCCAACTCGCCGAAGGATAGGCGAACGGCGAATACAGAACCGAACAAAAGCTAGGAGGAATCCGACAGCCCGCTCCGGCGCGCCGTAATCGGTGGCATTGTTTTGCGGCGATGCGATAATTCCCGCATCGCATTGCCACGCCGGCGTTTCGGAGCAACGAAAGACTGTGCGAAGCATCATCTATATCGGCCGCCGATTGCTGCTGCTGCTGCCGCAGCTGGTGCTCATATCGCTGATCACCTTCATGCTCATCCGCTTCCTGCCCGGCGATCCTGCCCGGCTGGAGCTGGGACCGCTGGCGCCGCAGGAGGGCGTCGACGAGCTGCGCCGCCAGCTCCGCCTCGACCGGCCGCTGCACGAGCAGTACTTCGCCTATGTCGAACGCATGGCGCAGGGCGACTTCGGCCGCTCGTGGGTCAATTCCAGCGACGTGTACCGGGATCTGCTCAGCCGTTTCCCGGCCACGCTCGAACTGATCCTGATCGGCATGCTGATCGTGGCGCTGGTGCTGGTGCCGATCGCGGTGATATCGGCGATCCCCGGCGGCGGGCTGGTCGGCCGAATGACCAGGCAGGTGTCGTTCGGCTACGGGCTGCTGGCCGGCGCCCTGCCCGATTTCTGGCTCGGCCTGGTGCTGATCTTCGTGTTCTTCAGCATATTGGGCTGGATGCCGGGCCCGGAAGGGCGGCTCGACATCCTCGACATACCGCCCGACACCGTGACCGGCATGTACACGGTCGATTCGCTGCTGGCCGGCGATTTCGCCATTTTCTTCTCGGCGCTGTCGCATCTGGCGCTGCCGGCGATCACCCTGGCCTTCGTCTACGGCGCGCCGATCTTCAAGATGGTGCGGACCAGCGTCGATGGCGCGCTGAAAGCCGACTACACCGTCTACGCCACCGCGCTCGGCCTGCCGAAGTGCACCGTCCTGCGTTACGCGATCCGCAACGCAGCGCCGCCGGCGATCGTCATGACCGGCGTCGTGTCGGGCTTCCTGCTGGGCGGCGCGGTGCTGATCGAAACCGTCTTCAACTGGAACGGCCTGGGACAATACGCCGTGCAGGCCATCACCACCGCCGACTACGCCCCGATCCAGGCCTTCGTGCTGGTCGCGGCGATCTTCACCATGCTGGTCTACCTGGCCGTCGACCTCGCCTATTTCGCCATCGATCCGCGCGTCTCGGGGAAACGGGCCGGATGACTTCCATGGCCGATGCAAAACTCCCCCGGATCGTCGACCGGCGGCTGGCCGCAATGTGGCGCCGGCTGTCGCGTTTCGAACGGATCATGTCGATCCTGTTCGTTATCATCATCGTCGTTGCCGTGGTCGGGCCATGGCTGGCGCCGTATCCGACCACGCTGGCCGACCCCACCTCGCGCCTGCTGCCGCCAAGTGCTGCGCACTGGTTCGGCACCGACGAGAACGGCATGGACGTGTTCTCGCGCCTGATCGCCGCACCGCGCACCGACGTGACCATCGCCCTGATCGCCACCGCGCTGTCGGTGCTGATCGGCGCGCCGCTTGGCGTGCTGGCCGGCTTCTTCGAGGGCAGCCGGCGGCGGGTTGCCGCCATTGCCGCCGAAGGCCTGCTGCGGCTGACCGACGTGCTGCAGGCGTTTCCAGTCTTCATCCTCGCCATGGTGCTGGTCGCGATCCGCGGCACCGGCGCGGAGAACGTCATCATGGCCGTCGCCTTCGTCAATTTTCCGGTGTTCCTGCGGCTGGTGCGCTCGGAGGTGCTGTCGCTGCGCGAACGGCAGTTCGCCGAAGCCGCCCGCGCCATCGGCCGGCGCGACCTGTCGCTGGCCTTCATCCATCTGCTGCCCAACGCCATTCCCACCGTCGTGGTCCAGCTCTCGGTGACGGTCGGCTTCGCGGTGCTGCTGACCGCCGGGCTGAGCTTCGTCGGCGCCGGCGTCAGCCCGCCGACCCCCGAACTGGGCGCCATGATCGCCAGCGGCGCGAAATTCATGATCCTGGGCCAATGGTGGGCATCGCTGTTTCCCGGCCTGGCGCTGGGCCTGATCGTCTTCACCTTCGCCATTATGGGCGAGATTCTCGGCCGCATGCTCGAGCCGGTCGGCAGCCATGGTCCAGCGAAAAGCACGCGCGTGGCCGCAGCCGCCAGCCGCCCGGTGGCGCGCGATGCCGCGGTTCCAAACACTGCCGCCACCTTGCTGTCGGTCGCCGGACTGCGCCTGGACAGCGACAAGCCGCAAGTGCCGCCGCTGCTGAAGGATATCGACCTGCGCGTGCCGGCGGGCGAAGTGCTGGGCGTGGTCGGCGCGGCGGGAACCGGCAAGTCGCTGCTGCTGCGGGTCATGCTCGGCCTGCCGCCGCGCGGCACGCACGTGGCGCAAGGCAGCGTGTCGTTCGAGGGCCACGACATGCTGCATGCCGATCCCGCCGCCTTGCGCGCGCTGCGCGGCGCCACGATCGCGCCGATCCTGCCCAACGCCAAGGCGCAGCTCAATCCGCTGGTGCGCATCGGCGATCTGATGGTCGCCCATATCCGCGCCCACGGATCGTGCGGCCGCAAGGAGGCCTATCAACGCGCCGCCGAAGCTTTGCGCCAGGTCGGCATCGCCGATGCGAAGCGCCGTCTGCTGGCCTATCCGCACGAGCTGAGCGGCGGCATGGCGCAGCGCGTGTGCATCGCTCTGGCCCTGCTGCACGGCCCCCGCCTGCTGATCGCCGACGAGCCGACCGCGGGACTTGACGTTACCGTTCAGCGCCAGGTTCTCGATCTGATGGTCGGCATGGCGCGCCAGCGGGGCGTGACGCAGGTCATCGCCACGCGCGACCTGGGTATCGTGGCGCATTACTGCAGCCGCGTCGCCGTGCTGGCCGAGGGCGCGATCGTCGAGATCGGCCCGGTGCGCCAGGTGCTGCTCGCGCCGAGCCACGCCGCCACGGGCCAGCTCATCGAAGCCAGCCGCGGACGGAGCGCCGCATGAGCCGGCCGGTCGAACCGCTGGTCAAGGTCGACGGGCTGGTCAAGCGCTTCTACCTGCCCAATGGCGACTATATCGGCGCCATCAACGGCGTCAGCTTCCAGATCGGGCGCGGCGAAACGCTGGGGCTGGTCGGCGAAAGCGGCTCCGGCAAGACCACGGTCGGCCGCTGCCTGCTGCGCCTGATCGAACCCGATGCCGGCCGGATCGTGTTCGAGGGCACCGACCTGGCGGAGCTGCCGCCGGCGGAGCTGCAGCGCTGGCGCACGCGCATGCAGCTGGTGTTCCAGGATCCGCTTGCTTCGCTCAATCCACGCCGCACCGTGCGCCAGACGGTCGAGGAGCCGCTGATCCTGCACGGCAAACAGGCGGCCGGCGCCCGGCTGGAGGCGGTGGTCGAGACGCTGGGCCATGTCGGGCTGCGCAGCGCCGACCTGCAGCGCTATCCGGCCGAACTCACCGCCAGCGAACAGCAGCGCGTCGGCATCGCCCGCGCCATGGTGACCAAACCGGCGCTGATCGTGCTTGACGAACCGACTTCGGCACTCGATCCCATCGTGCGCGCCGAGATCCTCGACGTGCTGGCCGATCTGCAGGCCAGCCTGGGCATTTCCTACCTCTTCATCTCGCACGACCTGACGGCGGTCGAGCGGCTCAGCCACCGGATCGCGGTGATGTATCTGGGCCGCCTGGTCGAGATCGCGCCGGCGCAGCCGTTGCTCGACCACCAGACCCATCCCTATACCCGGGCCCTGCTGGCGGCGGTGCTGCACGCCGATCCCACCGTGCCGCTGCCACCCTATGTGGTCGAGGGCGAGATTCCCAGCGCCATCAATCCGCGCGACGAGTGCCCGTTCGCCGGACGCTGCCCGCTGCGCATCCCGGTCTGCACCGAAACCATGCCGCCGACCCGATCCATGGGGGACGACCATTACACCGCCTGCTACCGGGCCGAGGAATTGCAGCGGAGCACGGTTTGAGCGGCGCCCCCGCCGCTGCTCTGGATGCCGTGCTGGCCGCGGCGGTTCAGGCGCATCGCGACGGGCGGCTCGAGGAGGCGCGGCACGGTTACGACACGGTGCTTGCCCTGGCGCCGGAGCACGGCTGGGCCAACTACTTCCGCGGCCTGGTCGCCGAGCACGATGCCGATCCGGCGATGGCGATCCGGCATTTCCGCCGCGCCGTGGCGGCGGCGCAGGGACCGGTGCAAGCCTGTATCGCCCTCGGCAACGCCGAACTGGCCGCCGGCCAACCCCAGGACGCGCTCAAGGCATTTGAAGCCGCCATCGCACGCCGGCCGCGGCTGGCGGCGGCGCATACCGGCAAGGCGCTGGCGCTCAAGCAAGGCGGCCGGCTGGAGGATGCCGCAAAAGCCGGCACCGAGGCGCTGCGGCTGCGACGCGGCGGGCAACCGGGCCAAGCCGAGCCGGAGGGCGAACTCGATCCGGCCGAGCGGGCGGAGATGCGGCGCGCCAATCGCATCAAGCTGCTGCACGACGCAGCGCAACTGCGCTATCTGCATCGACTGGGCCGGCTCGACGACAGGGCATTGCAGATCGCCGCCGGCTGCGAAGAGCTGGCGCGCGAATTGCCGCCTCCGCCCGCCGACACCGCCATCGTCGATCTCGACGAACCGGCGCTGCGCCGCACGCAGTTCGCCTATAACCGGCTGCTCTGGCTTCCCGAAGCGCGGATGCCCACCGACGGCGCGCTCGACCGCGCGACCGATTTCGCGGCGGCGGACGAGACCTTCGCCGCCTCGCGTCCCCTGCCGGTGGTGATCGACGATGTGCTGTCGGCGGAAGCCCTGCGCCGGCTGCAGGCATTCTGCCGCGAGGCCACCATATGGTTCGAGGTCAAGGACCATGGCGGCCATCTGGGCGCCTATTTCGAGGAAGGCCTGGCCTGCGACTTGCTGGTCGGCATTGCACGGCAGCTTCAGGCGGCATTGCCACAGACGCTGGGCGCACTGCGCCTGGTGCAGCTCTGGGCCTACAAGCACTCGCCCGACGGCACCGGCACCGACCTGCATGCCGATATCGGCACCGTCAGCGCCAATCTGTGGATCGCCCCGGACCAGTCGCCGGCGGATGGCGGCGGCGGCATGGAGATCTGGCCGCAGCGCCTGCCCGACGACTGGGATTTCCGCCGCGCCAATGTCGAACGCGACGGCATTCGCCAATTGCTGGCGCGAAGCGGCGAGGCGCCGCGCACGATCCCCTATCGCTGCAACCGGCTGGTGCTGTTCGGCGCCAACCTGTTCCATCGCAGCTGTCCAGGCGCGTTCCCGGCCGCCTACGAGCAGCGCCGGATCAACATCACGTTCCTGTTCAACTGAAGTCTCGGCTTACCACTCTAGGCGGGCAATCGCTGCTCGCGCATCGCCATGGAGCGCGACATCTGGTCGGCGGCGATCTTCAGGGCCGGCAGGTACTTCTTCACCACCGCGTCACGAGAGATGCGCGGCCGGTTGAAGGAGATGTTGAGGGCGGCGATGATCTTCCTGTCGCCGTCGAACACCGGCACCGAGAGGCCGCAGATATGCTCCTCCAGCTCGCCGTCGATCCATGACCAGCCGCGCTCGCGATCCTGGGCGATCACTTTCTTCAGCTTCGCCGGATCGGTGACGGTGGAGCGGGTATAGGGCACCATCTCGACCTTCGACAGCAGGTTGTCGATTTCCTGGCTGGAGAACGCGCCCAGCAGGATGCGGCCCATCGAGGTGGCGTAGGCCGGCAGGCGCGAGCCGACATTGCCGCTGACGCTGAGGATGCGCCGCACCGGAATGCGCAGGATGTAGACCACGTCGGTATCGTCCAGCACCGACAGGGAACAGGTTTCGTTGGTCTCCTGCACCAGCCGTCCGACGATCGGCTGGGCGATGTTCCACAGCGGCATGGACGAGATATAGGCGTAGCCCAGCGACAGCACTTTCGGCGTCAGGAAGTACTGGCGTCCGATATGGCTGGCGTAACCCAGCTCCTCCAGGGTCAGCAGCAGGCGGCGGGCGCCGGCGCGGGTCAGGCCGGCCCGGCCGGCGACCTGGGTCAAGGTCAGCCGCTCGGCCCCTTCGCCGAAGGCGCGGATGACCTTCAGCCCGCGCGCGAAGCCGTTGACGAACTGGCGCGGCGAGCCGGAGCCGGTTTCCTCATCGTCGCCGGGCTCCGCCGGTTCCTGCATCGTCTTCCTGGCCATTGCTCCCGTCGCCTTGCAGAAAGGGCCTGCGCGCATGGGTTATGCCGCAGGCCCGTCGCGATGGTCAACGCGGTTGTCCTACTGTTCGATCCTGACGTTGGCCTTTTTCACCACGTCGCCCCACTTGGCCTTCTCCGCCTGGATGAAGGCGGCGAATTCCTCGGGCTTGTTGGCCACGATGGTCAGCCCGCCCTTCTCCAGCCGCTCGCGCACGTCCGGCGCATTCATGGCCTTGACGATGGCGTCGGCCAGCGCGTCGACGATCGGCTTGGGCGTCGCCTTGGGGGCGATGAAGCCGAACCACGAGGTGGCGTCGAAACCCGGCACCGTGGCGGCGACGGTGGGAACTTCCGGCGCCAGCGCGCTGGGCTCCAGGCTGGTGACGCCCAGCCCCTTCAGCTTGCCCGCCTTCACATGGGTCAGCGCGGTCGACAGATTGTCGAACATCGCCTGCACCTGCCCGGCCAGCAGATCGTTCAGCGCCGGCCCGCTGCCCTTGTAGGGAATGTGCTTGATGTCGGCGCCGGTCAGGGTCTTGAACAGCTCGCCGTTGAGATGGCCGGTCGAGCCCGCCCCCATCGACGCATAGGCGACCGAGCCGGGCCGGGCCTTGGCCAGCGCCACGAACTCGGCCACCGTGCTGGCCGGCACCGAGGGATGCACCACCAGGATGTTCGGCGTGGTGCCGGCCAGCGACAGCGGCTGGAAATCCTTCTCCACGTCGTAGGGCAGATCCTTGTAGAGCCATTCGTTGATCGCCAGCACGCTGGAGGGCGCGATGCCGATGGTGTAGCCGTCGGGCCGGGCGCGGGCGACGAAGCCGGTGCCCAGCGCGCCGTTGGCGCCGGGCTTGTTCTCGACCACCACCGGCTGGCCGAACTGTTCCTGCATCTTCTGCGCCACTTCGCGGGCGACGATGTCGTTGGTGCCGCCCGGGCCGTAGGGCACGACGATGGTGATCGGCTTGTCGGGGAATTTCTGCGCCAGGGCCGGCGTGGTGAGAGCGATTAGCGTGGCGGCACCTGCCGCCAAGAACGTCCTGCGAAACATGATTGCCTCCTTTGTTTTTCTACTCCTGGAACGCGGCATCGCGCCGCCGGCGCACGGCCGGCAGCACGGTGACGAACAGCAGCAGCGCCGCCACCGCAAGCACGGCGGCGCTGATGGGTCGGGTGAGGAAGACGCTGCCGTCGCCATCGGCCAGCGACAGGGCGCGGCGGAAATTCTCCTCCAGCAGCGGCCCCAGCACGTAGCCCAGCACCAGAGGCCCGGCCTCGAAGCCGAACGCCGCCAGGGCGAAGCCGAGCAGGCCGAAAATCGCCAGCAAATAGAGGTCGAAAGTGTTGTTGGCGACCGAATAGACGCCGATGCAGCACAGCAGCAGGATCAGCGGGAACAGCACGCGATAGGGCACCAGCAGCAGCCGCGCCCACACCCCGACCAGCGGCAGGTTGATCACCAGCAGCATCAGGTTGCCGACCCACATCGAGGCGATGACGCCCCAGAACAGGTCGGGCTTGTCGTCGATCAGGGTCGGGCCGGGGGCGATGCCGCGCAGCATCAGCGCGCCGGCCATCAGCGCCATCACCGCATTGGCGGGGATGCCCAAGGTCAGCATGGGGATGAAGGAGGTCTGGGCGCCAGCATTGTTGGCCGCTTCCGGTGCGGCCACGCCCTCGATGGCGCCGCGGCCGAAGCGCTGCGGCTGGCGCGAGATGCGCTTCTCGAAGGCGTAGGCGGCGAAGGAGGAGAGGATGGCGCCGCCGCCGGGCAGCACGCCCAGGATCGACCCCAGCACCGTGCCGCGGCCGATCGGGCCGTAGGAACGGCGCATGTCCTCGCGGCTGGGCCACGGCTTGTCGAGCTTGGCTGCCGCCAGGCTGCGGGTTTCGCTGCCGTCGATGTTGCGCAGGATCTCGGCGATGCCGAACAGGCCCATGGCGACGACCACGAAGCCCATGCCGTCATAGAGGTCGGGGATGCCCAAGGTCATGCGCCGCGTGCCGACTTCGGGATCGGTGCCGACCAGCGACAGCAGCAGGCCCAGCACGGTCATGGCGAAGGCCTTCAGCAGCGAGCCCTGCGCCAGCACCATGGCGCCGACCAGCCCCAGGATCATCAGAGAGGCGTACTCGACGGCGCTGAAGGACTGCGCCAGGGCGATCAGCGGCGGGCTGAACAGCGCGATCAGCGCCGTCGCGACGCAGCCGGCGAAGAAGGAGCCGATGGCGGCGATCGCCAGCGCCTTGCCCGCCCTGCCCTGGCGCGCCATCTGGTAGCCGTCGATGCAGGTGACGACCGAGGAAGCTTCGCCCGGCAGGTTGAGCAGGATCGCCGCCGTCGAGCCGCCATACTGGGCGCCGTAATAGATGCCCGCCAGCATGATCAGGGCGGCGGTCGGGTCGAGGTGGTAGGTGGCCGGCAGCAGGATGGCGATGGTCGCCACCGGCCCCAGCCCGGGCAGCACGCCGATCAGCGTGCCGACCAGGGTGCCGACGAAACAGGCCAGGATGTTGCCCGGCACGAAGGCGGTGGCAAAGCCTTGCAGCAATCCGTCGAGCCCGCTCATGACACGGGCCACAGCGGAATGTTGAGCTTCAGGATCCAGACGAACAGCGCCGATGCGGCCGCGGCGATGGCGGTGGAAGCGACCAGCGCCTCGCGCCAGCGGAAGTCGCGGCCGGCCAGGGCGGCCAGGAACAGCAGCCCGAAAGACGTGAGCGCGAAGCCCAGCACCGGCAGCAGCAGAGCGAAGAAGACGATGGCGCCCAGGATCAGACCCAGCGGCCGCAGCTTGCGCAGATCGACGACGAGGCGCGTGCCGCTGGCCAGCGAGCGCAGCGCGATGATCGCACCGACGCCGATCAGGATGCGGGCCAGCCACACCGGCATGAAAGCCGGCCCCATGGCGGCCAGGCTGCCCATCCGCGTGTCGGCCAGCAGCAGCAGGGCAATGCCGCCGATCGCCATGCACAGCAGGCCGGCCCAGAAATCGGTGGCGGCGAGGCGCTGCATGGCTTCCTACCGCACCTGGATCCAGACGCTCTTGCTCCTGAGATATTTCTCAAGAGCGACGGCACCGAAATCCTTGCCGAAGCCCGACTGCTTGTAGCCGCCGAACGGCGAGCCGATATCGAGCGAGCGGCCATAGGTATTGACCCAGACCATGCCGGCCTCGATGCGGCGCGCCGCCATCAGCGCCTTGTTGATGTCGCCGGTATGCACCGCCCCCGCCAGGCCGTAGACCGGGTGATCGGCCATCGCCAGCCCCTCCTCGATATCGTCGAAGACCTGCACTGCAAGGACGGGGCCAAACACTTCCTCCTCCACCACCGGCGAGCCGGCCTTGGAGCGGATCACCGTCGGCTGGAAGAAGGCGCCGCATTCGGTCTGTTCGCGGCCGCCGCCCAGCAGCACCTCGTCGCCCGCCTGGCGGGTGCGCGTCACGATGTCGGCGATGCGATCGGTCTGCCGGTCGGAGATGATCGGCGCCAGGGTCGTGGCGGTGTTCCAGGTCGGGCCGGGCTTGGCGTCCCACAGCAGCGCCAGCACCTTCCCCAGCAGCCGCTCGGCGATCCTGCGCTCGACCACCAGCCGGCTGCCGCAATAGCAGAGCTGGCCGGCATTGCGCGACACGCCCGCCGCGATGGCGCCGGCGACCGCATCGATGTCCCTGATGTCGGCGAAAACGAGCTGCGGGCTTTTTCCTCCCAGTTCCAGCGACACCGGCTTCAGGCCGCTGTTGGCGGCGTCGATCATCACCGACTTGCCGGTGGCGGTGGAGCCGGTGAAGGAAACGACGCCGACCCTGGGATGGCGCACCAGCGGCGCCCCCGCTTCCGGTCCGTACCCCACCACGACATTGAAGAGACCGGCCGGCAGGCCCGCTTCGATCGCCAGTTCGGCCAGACGCAGGGCGGTGAACGGCGTTAGCTCCGACGGCTTCAACACCACCGCATTGCCGGCGGCCAGCGCCGGCGCGACCTTGGCGGTGGCCAGCACCATCGGCACGTTCCACGGCGCGATGGCGCCGACCACGCCGTAGGGCTCGCGCAGCGTCAGGCTGAAGACGTCGTCGCGGGTCGGCAGGACCTGGCCCTCGATCTTGTCGGCGCATTCGCCATAGAAGCGGAGCAGCTCGGCGGTGATGGCGACGTCGCGCACCCGCGTCTCGGCGATGACCCGCGAGGAGGACAGCGATTCAAGCCGCGCCAGCTCCTCGGTGTGCCGTTCGACCAGATCGGCCCAGCGCCGCAGCACCGCGCCGCGCCGCCGCGGCTCGCCGCGCGCCCAGTCGCCGGCCCGGAAGCTGCGCCCGGCATTCTCCACCGCCTGGTCGACCGTCGCGGCATCGGCGCCGCGGAAACGGGCGGCAACCCGGCCGTCGGACGGCCGCCGCACCTCGATCTCGCCGCCCGCACCGGCAACGCGCCGGCCGCCGATGAAACTGTCGGTCGGCAGCGCCACCAGATCGGGATCGAAAGCCTGAATGCCGTCCATGGACCGCCTCCTAGCTTGTGCGCACGTAAACCGGTTCGCAAATCACGTTCAGTACCGCCTGCCGCCTCTCGACCCGCACCGCCCGCAGCGCCCGCCTCAGCGCCGCCGGCAGCTCGGCCGGATCGGAAACCCGTTCGCCGTAGCCGCCCGAGGCCTCGACCAGCTTCTCGTAGTCGGGCGACGGCTCCAGGCAGGAGAAGGCCGGCTGGTTGTCCTTGGCCGCATGGCCGTGCGGATACATCGACAGCGTGGCGCGATGCACCGCCGCCCAGCGCGCGTTGTTGAACACGATGGTGAGGAAGGGCAGGTCCATCGCGCGGCCGACGAAATGCGTCGGCGTGGGATTGCCGAACATGTAGGTGCCGTCGCCGACGCAGGCCACGATGGTGGCGTCAGGCTGCCCCAGCTTGAAGCCGAGGGCGGCGCCCATGCTCCAGCCCAGCCCGCCGGCGGGGCTGTGCGAGAAATAGGTGCCGGGCCTGGCGAAGCTCACCTGCTCCAGCACCAGCGGGTACTCGTTGATGACGATGGTGTCGTCGTCCTTGGCCTGCTGCAAGCAGGTCGAAACCCATTTCGGCGTCATGATGGCCGGCGTCTTCAGATCGTCCGGCACCGGTTTCCACGACGGCTTGCTCTGGAACGCGCGCACCCGCTCGCCGCGCGCCGCCAGCAGCGCCGCCGCCGTGGCGGCCGCGGCCAGCGCATCGAGGGCGGCGGCGGGATCGCCGGCGATGGCCAGATCGGCCTGGAAGCCGCGGATGGGATAGCGGGCGAACAGCGGATCGAGGCCGATATGCACGACCTTGCAGGCCGCCGGCAGATCGACCTGCTCGGGCAGCCACGGCACGTCGCTGTCGGCCACGATCACCAGATCGGCCTCCTTCAGCAACGGGTTGGGATCGTAGCCGCAATGCATCGGATGATCGTCGGCCAGGCAGAGATAGCGCGGCCGGTACTGCACCACGGGCACGTTCTGGCGCGTGGCGAAATCGGATAGCGCGCGATAGCTGGCCGGCTCGCGGCCGATATTGGAGGTGATCAGCACCGGCCTTGCCGCTTGCGCCAGATACTGCGCCGCCTGCTTCAGCGCGGCGGGATCGCCATGCGGCGTGGCGGCGGGCGCGATCGAGGGAAAGCCCTCGACCTTATAGCCGTTCATGCCGGAAGCCAGCACCTCGCGCGGCAGGGTGAGATAGACCGGCCCCTTGGGATCGGACTGCGCCAGGGCGATGGCGCGATCGACCACGGTTTGGAGCTGCACCGGCTGGCGCAGCTCGTAGTCCCATTTCACGAACTCGCGCACCATGGCGCCCTGGTCGAACATCTCCTGGGCCCAGTTGATGTAGTTGTTGCGCCCGCCCGGCATGCCCCGCTCGACGATCGGGGTGCGGCCGGCGGTGAACAGCACCGGCACGTTCTGGCGGGCGGCATTGATGATGCCGTTCATGGCGTTGGCGGTGCCCAGCCCGACATGCACCATCACCGCCTGCATGCGGCCGGTGGCCATGTAGTAGCCGTGCGCCATGGCGATGGCGACGTTCTCGTGCGGCACCAGCACCGGCTGCGGATAGGTGGCGTTGCCGGTCTTGCTCTTGGAATAGGCCTCGATGATGGGCGGGAAATCGGTGCCGGCATTGCCGAAGATATAGTCGATGCCGCGGCTGGACAGCAGCGACAGATAGGCTTCGGCGACGCTCTCTTCGGCGGCCGCGGTCTGGGACATGGCGGTTTCCTCTTTCATTGGACGCGCTCGACCAGCGCGTCGGCGATGACGTAACTGCCGGGTGCAGTTCCAGCCATGACCGGATTGAGATCGACGGAGACGATGGCGCCCTCGGCGGCGGCGACCAGATCGCCCAGCCGCATGGCGAGCCGCGCCAGCGGCTGCAGTTGGTAAGGCGGCTCGCCGCGCACGCCGGCGAAGAGCGGCGCGATGGCCAGCCGCCCGAGCGCGCGCAGCACGTCCTGCTCGGCGAAAGGATGGCGCAGCAGAACGGTGTCCTGCAGCGCCTCGACGTATTTGCCGCCGTCGCCCAGCATCACCAGCGCGCCGAACCGGGCATCGAAGCGCGCCCCCACCATCAGCTCGCGCCGCGCCGGGACCATGGCGGCGGCGATGACGCCGTCATGCGCCACGTCCAGCGCCCGCAGGCGATCAGCGATCTCCTGGTAGGCGGCACGGGCGGCGGCCGGTCCGACGATGTCGAGCCGCACCAGCCCGTATTCCGACTTGTGCGGGATGGCGGCGGCGGAACCTTTCAGCACGATGCGCCCGCCCAGCAGGGTCAGCGCCGACGCCGCGTCCTCGGCAGTGCGGCACAAGCGCTGCGGCACGGTGGGCAGGCCGTGCCGCTCCAGCAGCTGCATGCTCTGCCACTCGCTGAGAAACCGTTCCCTGCCTGCCGGCAGCGACACCGCCGGCAACGGGCGCGGCTCCGGCAGCTTCCGGCGCATCAGTTCGCAATGCCCGGCGAGCTGGCCCAGGGCGGCGATGGCGTCGCTGTCATGGGTGAAGGTGGGAAGGCCCTCGGCGCGGAATTCGGCGGCGATCTTCTCCTGCGGCTGCGCCACGGCGATGGCCTTGCCGGTTTCGCGCATGAAGGCGGCGGCGTCGCGGGCGAAACCAGGCGTGTCGTAGCCCTTGCCGGCGATCGGCAGGGAGATGAAATGCAGATCGGCGGCATCACCCGCCGCCAGGATCGGTAGCATGGCGGAGAACAGCCGGTTGTTGGTCAGCAGTGCTGCCGTCAGGTCGATGGGATTGGCCGACGCGGCGAAGTCGGGCAGCGCGGTTTTCAGCTTCTCCGCCGTCGCCGGCTGGAAGCGCGGCAGGGTCAGCCCGTTGGCCTCGGCCAGATCGGCGGCCATGACGCAGCTCGCGCCGGAATTGGAAATCGCCACCAGGCGGCGGCTGCGCGGCCGCCAGCCCTTCAGGTAAAGCTCAGCGGCGTTGCACAGCGCGCGCATGTCGGGCGCGCGCCAGATGCCCTGCTGCTCGAGGAAGGCGTCGATCACCCTGTCCTCGGTGGCCAGCGCCCCGGTATGCGAGGACGCCGCCGCCTGCCCGGTGGCCGAGCGGCCGGCCTTCACCGCCACGATCGGCAGGTCGCGGGCGCGGGCGACGCGGGCGGCCTCCTCCAGCATCGCCGGATCGAGGATCGCCTCCATGTAAAGAAGCAGCAGCCTGACCTGCGGATCGCGCGCCACGGCCAGCGCGAAATCGGCGACGGTGAGGTCGCTCTCGTTGCCGGTGGCGTGCGAATGGCGCACGCCCAGCCCGCGTTGGCGCAGCAGGGCATAGGGCACCACGCTCATGGCGCCGCTCTGGCTGACGATGCCGATGGGGCCGTCCAGCGGCGGCACCTCGTTGAACATGGTGGCGAAGGAGGCGACCGCGCCGCCGGCGAAATTGGCGATGCCTTGCGTGTTGGGTCCGACCAGCCGCATGCCGCAGGCGCGCGCCGCACTCACCATGCGGTCCTGCGCCGCTTTGCCCGCCGCACCCGTCTCGCCGAAGCCGGAGGTCATCACGACCGCGATGCGCACGCCTTTGGCGGCGCAGGCCTCGACGGCTTCGACCGCGGCCATGCCGGGCACGGCGATGATGGCGAGGTCGGGCGCTTCCGGCAGGTCGGCCAGCGAGGCGAAGGCGCGGTGGCCCTGGATCTCGGCGCGGTTGGGATTGATCGGGAAAACCCGGCCCCGGTAGCCGAAGCGCTGCAGATAGGCGATCGGCCGACCGCCGATCTTGTGCGGATTCTCCGATGCGCCGATCACGGCGATGGAGCGCGGCTGCAGCGCCGCCTCCAGCGGATCGGTGGTGTCGGGCTTGCGGACGAGCGCGTTCATGCCGCGCCTCGCAGCGGCCGCTTGCCGCTTTCGCGCTCCGCCTGCGCCCTGCCGGCGAGATAAGGCTTGGGCCACCACTGCCGGTCGAAGCCCTGTTCGACGGCGGCCCGCAGGGTCCACGCCGCATCGGCCAGATGCGGGCGCGCCAGGGCGCATAGATCGGCGCGGCCGGCGGCGACGATGGCGTTGACCTGGTCGGCCTCGGTGATGGCGCCGACGGCGATGACGGGAATGCCGGCCTCGTTGCGGATGCGGGCGGCGAAGGGCACCTGGTACAGGCGGCCATAGAGCGGCCGGGCCGCGCGCGTGGTCTGGCCGGTGGACACGGTGATGGCATCGGCGCCGGCTTGCTTGAGGATACGCGCCAGCGCCACCGCCTCCGCATCGCTCAGCCCGCCCTCGGCCCAGTCGGTGGCGGAGATGCGCACGCTCAGCGGCTTGTCCCAGATGTCGCGCACGGCGCGCAGGATGCGGGTGGGCAGGCGGGCGCGGCTTTCGATGGCGCCGCCGAACTCGTCGGCGCGTCTGTTGGTCAGGGGCGAGATGAAGGAGGACAGCAGATAGCCATGGGCGAAATGCAGCTCCATCATGTCGAAGCCGCAGGCGATGGCGCGTCTGGCCGCAGCGCCGTACTGCGCCTCCAGCGCGTCGATGTCGGCTGCGGTCATGGCGCGCGGCGTCTGGTTGCGCGAACCATAGGCGATGTCCGACGCGGCGACGATCGGCCAGTTGCCCGCGTCTAGCGGCTCGTCCATGCGCTGCCAGCCCAGCTGCGTCGAGGCCTTGGGTCCGGCATGGCCGAGCTGGATGCCGATCTTCGCCGGCGATGCGGCGTGTACGAAATCGACGATGCGCTGCCATGCCGCGACGTGACGCTCGTCGTAGAGGCCGGCGCAGCCGGGCGTGATGCGGCCTTCGGGCGACACCGCCGTCATCTCGGTCAGGATCAGCCCCGCGCCGCCCAGGGCGCGGGCGCCCAGATGCACCAGGTGGAAATCGTTCACCAGCCCGTCCTGCGCCGAATACATGCACATGGGCGACAGCACGATGCGGTTGGCCAGCGTCATGTCGCGCAGGCGGAAGGGCGTGAACATCGGCGGCGCTGCCTCGTTCAGGCCGGCGTCGCGGGCGATGGCGGCTTCGACCTCGGCGACCAGCGCGGGATGCGCTTGCGCCAGCGCCTGGTGGCCGATGCGCTGCGATGCCGTCAGCAGGCTGTAGGCGAAGTGCGGCGGGCCGAGCGCGGCAAGCCGCTGCGGATGGGCGAACCAGTCGAGGCGGTTGCGCACGCCATGCTGGGCGGCGGTGGCGATTTTCTGCCGCCGCTCAGCGAAGGCCTGCTGCGGATCGGGTGCGGCGAGGGCGGCGGCCAGCGCCTCGATCAACGCCGGCTCCTGCTCGCCGGCGCCCAGGCACAGCGCCTCGTCGCCCAGGCCGATGTCGAAATCGGCGGTGGCGCCGCCGACGGGCGCGAAGGCGATGCCGTTCAGTCCGACCTGGCGCAGCAGCGCCGACGCATCGGGTTGCGGGCCCTGCGGCCAGAGCAGTTCGGCATGGCCGGGATAGAGGCGCAGATGCGCCGGCCCATCGGCAAAGACCAGCGTTACGTTCGCGGCCGCAGTCGCGGCCACCGCGCGCTTGAACAAGTCGCTGCGCCCGACGACAAGCGCACCCGCCGGAGGCGCCGCGACGGCGACGATGCCGGTCTTGCGGGCGCGTTCCTCCAGCGCGGCGAGCAGCCGCGCATCGACCGGCGTCAAGTCGCTCTCGCCGCAATCGACGCTGTCGCCGTCGCGCAAGACCGTCAATCTCAGGCGCGGCGCGTCGAGTGCGTCTTTCAGCTCGGGAAAGGCTTGCGCCAGCCACACGCGCGCGCCGGCCGCCAGCGGCCGCTCGCCGACCGCGATCGCCTCGACGCTGACCTCGGCAGCGGCCTGCCGCAGCCGCAGCGCCGTCGCCAGGCCCAGCCAGCCGGCTATGGCGACATGCAGCTTCATGCGCCGGGCTCGCGCACCAGCATGGCGGTGGCCTTGATCTCGATCAGCGCCCCCTTGCGGATCAGGCCGGCGACCAGCACGCCGGTGGCGGCCGGCCACGGCGGTCCCTGCAGCAACTCGCGGCGCACGGCGGCGGTCTTGTCGTAGCCGTCGAAGGTGGTGACGTATTCGGTGGTCTCGACGATGTCGGCCAGCGAGCCGCCGACACTCTGCAGCAGGCGCCGCATCTTGCCGAAGATCACACGCGTCTGTTCGGCGATGTCGCCCTCGCCCAGCAGCTTCATGCTGTCGTCGGTGGCAGTGAGGCCGGAAATCCACACCATGCGGCCGGACCGCACCGCCGGCGAGAACGTCAGCCGGCCGGAGACCTCGACGCCTGGGTAATGGATGGGAACGAAGGTGCTCATCGCGACTCTCCGACGCCGCGCATGCGCAGCAGATAGCGATGGAAGCCGGAAGCCAGGGTGTCGCCCTTCTCGTTGACGACGGCGACCGAGAAGGTGACGACGCCGATCTGCTTCTCCGGCTTCAGCGCCACCGCCTCGACCACGAAACCGGTGGTGACGCGGTCGCCGACCAGGGCCGGGGCAGCAAAGCGCATGCCCTGCTCTAGGAACGCCACCATCGATTCCGCCAGCCGGTCGGAAAGCGGCGTGGCGCCCAGGGCGGTGATCGCCGTCACCAGCAGCCCGTGCGCCAGCCGCTTGCCGAAGCGGGTGCGGGCGGCGTAGGCGTCGTCGTAATGGATCGGATGGCGGTCGCCAGTGAGCTGGGCGAACTGGCGGAACTGGGCATCGCCCAGCACCACCGACTGGCCGGCGAAACGCTGGCCGACGGCGAAGTCTTCGGCATAGAGCTGCACGGCGCCCGCCTTCACCTTCGCCGCTTCGCTGGTTCCCGCCGACCGCATCGCAGGCCTCAGCGCGGCTCGATCTCGGCGCGGCCGATCACCGTCACCTCGTCCGCGACCCGCTCGACGATCGAACCGTCGTCCTTCAGTTCGACGATCAGCGTGTCCCCCGGACACACGGGTCCGACCCATTTGGTGTGCAGCCGGCCGCGATAGAACCAGTCCTTGCCGTATTTCTTGATCGCCAGGTCGCAGGCGAAGGCCGACAGGTGCGGGCCATGCACCAAAGTGCCGCGGAAGCCGCGCTTCAGGCAGTACTCATGGTCGTAGTGGATGATGTCGTTATCGCCGTTGATCTTGCCGTAGAGGTCGATCTTGGCCTGGTCGATAGGAATCTCGCGCTGCATGGCGGCGGTCTCCTCAGGACGGAACGTGGAAGGCGTTGACCATGGAGGCGATGGGCGTGCCGTCGGCGCGCTTCCACTCCGCCTCCCAGCGCACGTAGCGCCGGCCGCGCTTCTCGAACTTGCCGGTGACCTGGCCGGTGGCGACCATGTCGGTGTCCTCGTCGGCCCAGATCGGGTTGTGCCAGCGGAACTCCACCTCGGCCATGACGATGCCCTGGATAGGCGGGTATTTCCGGTAGAGCGGCACGGTCATGTAGGGAAACAGCACGTTGGGCGGCGCCGCCTGCCGGCCGTCGAGCCGGTAGAGCGTGCGGTCGGCCTCCACCGAATCGAAATACTCCTCGACGATGGCCGGCGTGATGGTGAAGCGCAGCTCGGGCAGCACAGCGCCGACGACGAAATCGTCATAGGGCGTGCCGGGCACCGAATCCTCGCGCGGTTTCAACTGGTCGGGTCGCGTCATCTCACTCCTCCGGAGAACCTTCCCTTATTTGTTCTTATAAAGAACAATTGTTTTAATAGCGTTCACTATGACAAGCGGGCCGATAGCCTGTCAAGCCGCGCCGGATTGCCCACGCGCGGCGTCGAAATGTGCCAGGCGCCGGCGGAAGGCGGCGCTGCCGGCGGCGGCGGCCGATGGCGCGGCAAAGGGCGCGATCTCGGCGTGGCGATGGCAGGCGACGCGGTGGCCGGGCGCGATGGTTTCCAGCACCGGCGCTTCCCGCTTGCAGCGTTCGGCGGCGAAAGGACAGCGGGTGTGGAAATGGCAGCCGGCGGGCGGCGCGATGGGATTGGGAATGTCACCGCCCAAGGTGGCGCGCTCGCGCCGCGCGCCGGGCTCGGGCCGCGGCACCGCGTTCATCAGCGCCTGGGTATAGGGATGGCGGCAGCGGGCGAAGATGGCGGCCTTGTCGCCCTCCTCCACCAGCCGGCCCAGATACATCACCCCGACGCGGTCGGAGATGTGCTTCACCACGGCGAGATCGTGGGCGATGAAGAGATACATCAGGCCGAACCCGGCCTGCAGGTCCTTCAGCAGGTTGACGATCTGCGCCTGGATCGACACGTCGAGCGCCGATACCGGCTCGTCGCAGACGATCAGCCGTGGCCGCGCCGACAGCGCCCGCGCGATGGCGATGCGCTGGCGCTGGCCGCCGGAGAATTCGTGCGGATAGCGCTCGCCATGGGCCGGCGTCAGGCCGACCAGGCGCAGCAGTTCGCCGATGCGCGCCTGCCGTTCCGCCCCCGCCGCCATGCCCTGCACTTCCAGCGGCTCCTCCAGGATGCGCCGGGCGGTGAGGCGCGGGTTGAGCGAGCCATAGGGATCCTGGAACACGATCTGCATGTCCCGCCGCAGGGCGCGCAGCTCGTGCCGGTCCAGCGCGTAGATCGAGCGGCCCTCGAAACGCACGTCGCCGGCCGAGGGCTGCAGCAGGCGCAGCACCATGCGGCCGGTGGTGGATTTGCCGCACCCCGATTCGCCCACCAGCGCATAGGTCTCGCCGCGCCGCACTTGGAAGGAGACGCCGTCGACGGCGCGCACCGCGCGCCTGGCCTGCCAGAAGGCGATGCCGTTGGAGAGCTGGAAATGCTTGACCAGCCCGTCGACTTCCAGCGCGACCTCGTTGGCAGCGGCGGTCATAGCGGCACGCTCTCGATCGGCGCGCGCCAGCAGGCGACTTGGTGGCCGGGCGCGATCTCGTGCAAGGGCGGCGGCTCGGCGCGGCAATGATCGGTGGCGAAAGGGCAGCGGGGATGGAAGCGGCACCCCGCCGGCAGCGCCGCCGGATTGGGCACCGTGCCCTCGATGGTGGCCAGCCGCGGCCGCTCCTCCTCCAGGCGCGGGATCGAGCCCAGCAGGCCGATCGTGTAGGGATGCTGCGGATCGGCGAACAGGGCCGCGACCGGGGCCTGCTCGACGATCTTGCCCGCATACATCACCGCCACGTCGTCGGCCACTTCGGCGATGACGCCCAGATCGTGGGTGATGAGCAGGATCGCCGTGCCGGTGCGCCGCTGCAGCGCCGCCAGCAGTTCCAGGATCTGCGCCTGGATGGTGACGTCGAGCGCCGTCGTCGGCTCGTCGGCGATCAGCAGCCGCGGCTCGCAGGCCAGCGCCATGGCGATCATGGCGCGCTGGCGCATGCCGCCCGACATTTCGTGCGGGAAGGAATCGATCCGCGTCGCGGCGGAAGGAATGCGCACCAGGTCCAGCATCTCAATGGCGCGCCGGCGCGCCTGGGCGCGGTCGATGGCGAAATGCGTGCGCAGCGCCTCGACGATCTGCTCGCCCACGGTATAGACCGGGTTGAGCGAGGTCATCGGCTCCTGGAAGATCATCGCCAGCTCGCGGCCGCGATAGCGCCGCCGCTGTTCGGCATCGAGGGCCAGCAGATCGACCTCGCCGTAGCGCAGCGCCGTGCCGCTGACTTCGGACGGCGGCGACGGCAGCAGCCCCATGATGGCCAGCGAGGTGACGCTCTTGCCCGAGCCCGATTCGCCCACCAGACCCAGGGTGCGGCCGGGATGAAGTTTCAGGCTCACCCCGTCCACCGCCTTCACCAGCCGGCCGCCGATCCGGAAGCCCGCCACCAGGTCGCGCATGTCGAGCAGGGGCGAAGGCACCGCACTTGCCTTGTCGTCGACCGCCAATGCTTCGCCCCTGCCGTCCATCGCGCGCTCAGAACGAGACGTCGAGGCCCTTGTAGAGCAGGCTGGTGAAGGTGGCGTGCGGCCTGACGTTCTTCACCTTGCGGCTGGCGGCGACGAACACAGTGTCGTGCACCAGCGGCACCCATAGCGCGTTGGCGACGATGCGGTCCTGCACCTTGGCGTAGTTCTCCGCCCGCACTGCGGGGTCGGAGGTCTGCAGGCCGGCGTCGAGCCAGGCGTCGGTGTCGGCGTCGATCCAGTTCATGCGGTTGGGGATCGGCCGGTTCTGCGAGCGCCAGTAGACGTTGAGCACGTCGCCGGCGGAGGCGTAGGGATTGCAGAGCAGGAACATGTCGAATTCCTGGGTCGCGATCTTGGTGAAATAGGCCGTGGCGTCGAACGCCTCGATCTTCAGGTCGATGCCGACCTGGCGCAGATAGCCCTGCACCGCCGTCGCCATCTGCGGATTGACGCCGGAGTTCAGGATGTAGAGCACCGGCTGCAGCTTCACCCCGTCCTTGGCGCGCACGCCGTCGGAACCGGCCCGCCAGCCGGCGGCGTCGAGCAGCTTGCGCGCCTCGGCCGGATCGAATTTGCCCAGCGGCGTGTTCTGCGTGGCGGCGGCGAAATCGGGCGTGCCCGGATGCAGATAGGCCGGCGCCGGGATGGCGTTGCCGAAGAACACGGTTTTGGCGATGTCCTCCCGGTTGACCGCCAGGTTCATCGCCTGGCGCACCGCCAAGTGCTTCATCAGGTCGCGCGTGATCTTGTTGCCGATGAAGCAGGTGCGGAAGTAGTTGGCCGGCGCCGCCACCTGCACGTTGGGCGCCTTCCTCAGCTCCGCCACCGACCACAGCGGCACGGCATAGGTCAGGTCGCCCTGGCCCGACATGATGGCGGCCATGCGGGAAGCGTCCTCCGGCACGATCCTCCACACGATCTTCTCGACCTTGGCCGGACCGGGATTGGCGTAGATCGGCGGGCCCCATTTGTAGGCGTCGTGCCGCTTCAGAGTCATCTCGGTGCGCGGCGTCCAGCTTTCCCAGCAGAACGGGCCAGTGCCGTCCATGCCCTTGACGCCGAAATCCTTGCCCAGCGCCTCGACGTTGTCCTTGTTCAGGATCGTGCCGTGCATGAGGGTGAGGGTGTAGAGCAGCTCGTTGTAGGGCTCGGTCAGCTCGTACACCACCCTGGTCGGCGAGGCGGCGGCGATCGACTTCACCTTGCCCATCTTCTGGGCGCTGGGCTTCTTGTTCTCCGGGTCCAGCATGCGGTTGAAGCTGTAGACCACGTCGTCGGCCGTCATCTTCCTGCCTGAGCAGAAGCTGACGTCGTCGCGCAGCTCGAAAGTGTAGGTCTTGCCGTCGGGGCTGACGGTCCAGGACTTGGCCAGGAGCGGCCGGATGGTCTTCATGTCGAAGTCCAGCGCCACCAGCGTGTCGCCGAGCAGGAAGGCGATCTCCGACGCGGCGGCGGCGGTGGCGCGCTGCGGGTCGTAGCTGAAGGAATCGAGCGTGCGCAGCACGGTCAGGGTCTGGCCGGCGGCCACCCCCGGCAGCGCGATGCCGATGCCCAGTGCGGCGGCGGCGGTCAGTCTTTTCCATTCCATGGTCAGTCTCCTTGTTTGGGGCCGGCCGCTTCTTCAGGCGACCAGGCGCGGATCGAGCACGTCACGCAGCGCATCGCCGACGACATTGGCCGCCAGCACGATGAGAAAGATGAAGACGCAGGGGATGGTCACGATGTGCGGCGCCAGGAATAGCAGGCCGCGGCCTTCGGCGGCCATCATGCCCAGCTCCGCCGTCGGCGGCTGCGCGCCCAGACCGAGAAAGCCCAGCGCCGAGCCGATCAGGATCACCTGGCCGAAGCGCAAGGTGAGGAAGACGAAGATGGTCGAGGCGCAGTTCAGCGCCAGATAGCGCCACAGCAGCACGCGGTCGGACAGGCCGATCGCCCGGCCGGCTTCGAGGAATTCCTGGCCGGCGACACTCACCGCCGCCCCTCTGGCGATGCGGGCGACGTCGGGCACGGTGGCGAAGATCAGGGCGAAGACCACGGCGGCCAGGCCGGGGCCGAAGATCGCCGCCGCCGCCAGCCCGATCAGGATGGCGGGAAAGGCCAGCAGCATGTCGATGACGCGCATGACCACGCCGTCGATGCGCCGGTAGAAGGCGGCCAGCACGCCGATGGCGGCGCCGCAGACGCCGCCGACCAGCACGCTCATCACGCCCATCAGCAAGGTCAGCCGCATGCCGTAGAGCACGCGGCTGAGAATGTCGCGGCCGGTAGCGTCGGTGCCCAGCCAGTTGCCGGCGCCGGGCGTGCGCATGGCCCTGCCGAGATCGATGGCGTAGGGATCGTAGGGTGCGATCAGCGGCGCTAGCAGCGCCGAGACCACCAGCACCGCCAGCAGGACGGCGGCGATGGCGGCGGCGCGATCGGCCAGCAGGCGACGCCAGAGGCTGGCGCGCATCGGCAGGCCAACGACGGCGGACCCCATCACGGTCGGAGCCGCGCTCATCGCCGGCGCACCCTGGGATCAAGGCGGGTGTAGAGCACGTCGACCGACAGGTTGATGAGGATGAAGGCCAGCGCCAGGATCATGATGGCGCCCTGGGCCAGCGGGAAATCGCGCGACAGGATGGCGCCGACCGCGAGCTGCCCAAGGCCCGGCCAGGCGAACAGCGTTTCGGTGACCACGGCGCCGCCCAGCAGGAAGGCGGCCTGCAATCCGATCAGGGTGACGATGGGGATCAGCGCGGTGCGCAGCACATGCGCCAGCACCACCCTGCCCTCGCGCACGCCCTTGGCGCGGGCGGTGCGCACGTAGTCGGCGCGCAGCACTTCCAGGGTGGTGGTGCGGGTCATGCGCGCGATCGGCCCCACCAGTATCCCGCCCAGGGTGACGGCGGGCAGGATGATGCCGACCAGGCCCGGCCAGGTGTAGAGCGGGCCGGGCCGGCCGACGAAGGGCAGCGCCTGCCATTCGAAGCCGACATAGCGGATCAGCATCAGGCCGAGGAAGAACACCGGCACGGAAATGCCGGTCACCGACAGCGCCATCACCAGCCGGTCGACCAGCCGGCCGCGCCTGATCGCCGCCCAGGTGCCCAGCGCCAGCCCGGCCGGCACCGCCCACAGCATCGCCATGAAGGTGAGCTCGACCGTGGGCGGGATGGCCAGCCACAACTCCTCGGCGACGGAACGGTTGGAGATCAGGGAGCGGCCGAGATCGCCCTGCAGCACGCGGAGCAGGTAGGAGCCGAACTGCACGTAAAGCGGCCGGTCCAGCCCCAGGTCGCGGCGGATGGAATCGCGCACCTCCTGCGTCGCTTCCGGCCCGGCCAGGAGTTCGACCGGATCGGTCGGCACCACCTGCAGCAGCAGGAATCCGATCAGCAGGACTCCCAGCAGCACGGGGACCGAAACCAGCAGACGCTGCAGGACATACGACGCCATCGTCGCCCCAAATTATGTTCTACATTAGAACTTTTGTTCTTATTGTGATTGTGATCATTCGATCAATTAGGCAAACTGTCAAGCGCCAGCAATCGAACGGTCGCCGTTCCGTCCGCTTCCGGAGAGGAAATCGCCATGCCCGCGCTGCCGGAAATTCTCGCCCGCCAGGCCGAATTGATCGCCTGGCGCCGGCATTTGCACGCCCATCCCGAACTTGCCTATGAAGAGACGATGACCGCCGATTTCATCGCCGCGCGCCTGCGGGAGATGGGGCTGGAGGTGCATCGCGGCCTGGGCGGCACGGGGGTGGTCGGCACGCTGCGGGCGGGCAATGCCGGCTGCGCCATCGGCATTCGCGCCGACATCGATGCGCTGCCGATCCACGAGGCCAACCAGGCCCTGCCCTATCGCTCGCGGCACGACGGCAAGATGCATGCCTGCGGCCATGACGGGCATACGGTCATGGCGCTGGGTGCGGCGGCCTATCTGGCCGGAACCCGGAACTTCGGCGGCACGGTGCATTTCGTCTTCCAGCCGGCCGAGGAAGGCGGTGCGGGCGCGGCGGCGATGATCCGCGACGGGCTGTTCGAGCTTTTCCCGATGGCGGCGCTGTTCGCCCTGCACAACCGGCCCGGCTGGGCGGCCGGCAAGTACGGCATCTGCGCCGGCTACGCCTCTTCGGCCAATGCCCGCTTCGAGATCGAGGTCGAAGGCCGCGACGCCCATGCCGCGATGCCACAGCAGGGCATCGACGGGCTGATGGTGGGTGCCAAGACGGTCGACGCCATCCTGATGGTCGCCGCCCGCAGCGTCAGCCCCAACGACATGGTGGCGCTGGCCATCACCGATTTCCGCGCCGGCGTCGGCTGGGGCGTGATCCCCGGCGCCGCCTCACTGAAGGGCACGTTCCGCTCCTACAGGCCGGAGGTGCACCAGGCGACGGAAGCCGCACTGCGCCGGGCGGTGGACGGCATTGCCGCGGCCTACGGGGCCAAGGTCGCGATGAAGATCACCCAGTCCTATCCGTCGATGCGCAACGACCGGACCTTGTCGGCCTTCGCCGCGCAGACGGCGGAGGAGATATTCGGGACGGAGAACGTCGATCCCGCCTGCGCGCCGTCGCTGGCGTCGGAGGATTTCGCCTATTACGCCGGCCACGTGCAATGCGCCTATGGCTGGATCGGCAATGGCGACGGCGCCGAAGGCTGCGCCGTGCACAACGCGCATTACGACTTTAACGACCGCATCCTGGCCAACGGCGCCTCGTATTTTGCCCGGCTGGTGGAGCGGATGCTGCCGCGGGACAAGTAGCCTAGGCCGCTCCCTTGATCCGCACCGGATCGCGATACTGCGCCAGCAGCGCGGTCCAACGGACGCGCGCCTGCTCCAGGTTGTTTTCCTTCACGTGGCCAAAGCCGCGGATCTGTTCCGGCAGGGCGGCGAGCTGTATGGCGGTCGCGTGGTTCTCGGGCGACAGGTCGGCGATGATCTGGCGCAGCAGATCGGAATATTCCTCGATCAGCCGGCGCTCGGTGCGGCGCTCCTGGGTGTAGCCGAAAACGTCGAACCGCGTGCCGCGCAGGCGCTTCAGCCTGGCGAGGACGCCGAAAGCGCCCAGCATCCACTGGCCGTAGCGCTGCTTGACCAGATGGCCGCTGGCAGGATCGCGTGTCGCCAATAGCGGCGGCGCAAGATGGAACTCCAGCCGGAAATCGCCCTCGAACTGCGCCTGAAGCTTGCGCAGGAAATCGCCGTTGCTGTAGAGCCGTGCCACCTCGTATTCGTCCTTGTAGGCCATGAGCTTGAACAGGCCGCGCGCGGCGGTTTCCGCCAGGACGGTGCGGCCGGGAGTCCGGTCGCGCTCGGCGGCGGCGACCGCCTCGACCAGCGCGCGATAGCGCCCGGCATAGGCGGCGTCCTGATAGTCGGTGAGGAAGGCGACCCGGCGGGCCAGCAGGTCGCGCAGGCGCTGCGGTGCGGCCTCCTGCTGCGGCCGCGCCGCCGGACGCGCCTGCGCCTCGACCCGCGCCGGCTCGTGCGCCGCCAGCCGCCCCCAGGCGAACACCGTCTTGTTCAGCTCGACCGACACGCCGTTCAGCTCGATCGCCTGCATGATCGCGTCGAGCGACAGCGGCACCAGCCCCTGCTGCCAGGCATGGCCCAGCCTGAAGAGATTGGTGGCGATCGAATCGCCGAACAGGGCCGTGGCGAGCCCGGTGGCATCGACGAATTCGGTGTTCTCGCCGGCCGCGTCGCGGATCGCCTTCCTCATCGCCTCGGCCTGGAAGTCCATCTCGCCATTGGTGACGAAGGCGGCGGTGGGCTGGACATGGGAATTGACCAGCGCCCGGGTCAGGCCGGGCTCCATCAAGGTCAGCGCGCCGGCACTGGCGGCGACCACCATGTCGCAGCCCAGCACCAGATTGGCCGAGCCGGTGGCGATGCGCACGGCGTGCAGGTCCTGCGGCTGCGGCGCCAGGCGGATATGGCTCATGACGGCGCCGTTCTTCTGCGCCAGGCCGGTGAAGTCGAGCACCGTGCAGCCCCTGCCCTCGATATGGGCTGCCATGCCCAGCAGCGCGCCGATGGTGATGACGCCGGTGCCGCCGATGCCGGTCACCAGGATGCCGTAGGGCTCGCGCAGCGGCCGCATGGCCGGCAGAGGCAGGCCGGCCAGCGGATCGGCCTCGCGCAGCTTCCCGCCCGCCGCCGATTTGCGCAGCCTGCCGCCATGCACGGTGACGAAGGACGGGCAGAAGCCCTCGAGGCAGGAGAAATCCTTGTTGCAGTTGGACTGGTCGATCTGCCGTTTGCGGCCGAACTCGGTCTCCTTGGGCTTGACCGAGACGCAGTTCGACTTCACCGAGCAGTCGCCGCAGCCCTCGCAGACGTCGTCGTTGATGAAGACGCGCTTGGGCGGATCGGGATAGAGGCCGCGCTTGCGGCGACGGCGCTTCTCGGCGGCGCAGGTCTGGTCGTAGACCAGCACCGACAGGCCTTCCAGCGCCCGCAATTCGCGCTGGACCTCGTCCAGTTCGCGGCGATGGCGGATCTGCGTGCCCGGCGCGAAGCCGGCGCCGATCGGGTACTTGTCCGGCTCGTCGGTCACCACCACCACGCGCACCGCGCCTTCGGCCGCCACCTGCCGGGTGATGTCCTGCACCGTCAGCGGCCCGTCATGCGGCTGGCCGCCGGTCATCGCCACCGCGTCGTTGAACAGGATTTTGTAGGTGATGTTGACCCCGGCGGCCGCGGCGGCGCGGATCGCCAGCAGGCCGGAATGGTAATAGGTGCCGTCGCCCAGGTTCTGGAAGACGTGCTTCTCCTCGGTGAACGGCGCCTGGCCGATCCAGGTCACGCCCTCGCCGCCCATATGCGTCAGGGTCGCCGTGCGCCGGTGCGGCATCAGTATCGCCATGCCGTGGCAACCGATGCCGGCCATGGCGCGCGAGCCTTCGGGCAGCTGGGTCGAGGTGTTGTGCGGGCAGCCGGAGCAGAAGAATGGCGTGCGCACGATGCCGGTGGGATTGGCCACCGATTTCTCGCGCGCCTGCAATCTGGCGATGCGCTGGCGGAATTCGGGCGAAGCGCCGCCGCCCAGCTTCTCCAATCGTGCCGCCAGGACCTCGGCCACCCGGGTCGGGCTCAACTCACCCTCGGAGGGCAGCAGCGTGCCGCCGTGCTCGTCCTGCTTGCCGACGATGCGCGGGCGGGCGGGATCGTTGTAGAGCAGTTTCACGAGCTGGTCCTCGATCAGCCCGCGCTTCTCCTCCACCACCACGATCTCTTCCAGCCCGGCGGCGAAACGCCGGGCGCCCTCGGCTTCCAGCGGCCAGGTCAGGCCGACCTTGTAGAGGCGGATGCCGGCCGCTTCCGCCTTCTCCGCCGTCCCCAGGCCCAACTCCTCCAGCGCCTGGCGCGCATCGAGATAGGCCTTGCCGGTGGCCACGATGCCGAGCCGGGCGCGCGGCGACGGGAAGATCAGATGGTCGAACCTGTTGGCGCGGGCGAAGGCGGCAACGGCCGCCATCTTCGGCCCGTGCAGGCGGCGTTCCTGCTCGAGCGGCGGATCGGGCCAGCGCAGGCTCAAGCCGCCCGGCGGCAATTCGAAATCGGTCGGCAGGTTGATTTTGATGCGGTCGGGCGCGACCTCGATCGAGGCGCTGCTCTCGACCGTCTCGGAGATCGCCTTGAAGCCGACCCAGCAGCCGGAATAGCGCGACAGGGCGATCCCCAGCAGGCCGAAATCGAGATATTCCTGCACCGTCGCCGGGTTGAGGACCGGCACCATGGCGGCGATCAAGATCTGCTCGCTCTGATGCGGCAGGGTCGAGGACTGGCAGCCGTGGTCGTCGCCCACGATCAGCAGCACGCCGCCGTGGCGCGCGGTGCCGGCGGCGTTGCCATGCTTGATGGCGTCGGCCGAGCGGTCCACCCCCGGGCCCTTGCCGTACCAGATGCCGAAGGCGCCCTCGACCGTGGCGCCGGGGAACAGGCCGACCTGCTGGCTGCCCCAGACCGCGGTCGCCGCCAGGTCCTCGTTGACCCCCGGCTGGAAGTGGATGTTGTGGCGCGCCAGATGCGACTTCGCCCGCCACAGCGCGTTGTCGTACATGCCAAGCGGCGAGCCGCGATAGCCGGAGATGAAACCGCCGGTATTGAGGCCAGCGGCGAGATCGCGCTGGCGCTGCAGCAGCGGTAGGCGCACCAGCGCCTGGATGCCGCTGACGTAGATGCTTCCTTGCTCGAGCGCGTACTTGTCGTCCAGCGTCACGTCGGGGCGAAGAGCGGCGGCGGCTTGCATGAGAGCCTCCCTAGGCGACGCCGGGATACCGGCCGCCATCCAGCAGGATGTTCTGTCCCGTGATGTATCCGGCCTTCACGCTGCAGAGAAAGGCGCAGGTGGCGCCGAACTCCTCCGCCCGCCCGAAGCGGCCGGTCGGGTTGGCGGATAGCTGGTGCCTGACCTCGTCCTCGACCGCACGCCGGTTGCGCTCGGCGAGCTTGGCCAGGTTGGAGCGCAGCCGGTCGGTCTCGAACTGTTCGGGCAGCAGGTTGTTGACGGTGATGTTGTCCTTCGCCAGCGACGGGGCGATGCCGCGCACGAAGCCGGTCAGGCCCAGCCGCGCGGCGGTGGACAGGCTCAGCATCTCGTGCGGCATCTTCACCATGGCCGAGGTTATGTTGACGATGCGGCCGAATTTGCGCCGGCGCATGGCCGGCATGGCGGCGCGGATCAGGAAGATGGCCGACAGCATGTTGGCGTCGACCGCCTTGTGCCAGTCGGCACTTTCGAACGTCGTCCAGTCGCCGGGCGGCGGGCCGCCGGCATTGTTGACCAGGATGTCGGGCTCGGGACAGGCATCCAGCACGCTGGCGCGGCCGGCATCGGTGGTGACGTCGGCGGCGACGATCGCCGGCTGCCTGCCAAAGCGCTGCCCGAACTCGGCGGCCGTCGATTCGAGACCGGCCTTGTCGCGCGCCACCAACGTGACCTCGACGCCGTCCTCGGCCAGCGCCTCCGCGCAAGCCCGGCCCAGCCCCTTGCTGGCGCCGCACACCAATGCCCTGCGTCCCGCGATACCCAGATCCATCTGCCCCTCACATGCCTAGAAAGCGTCGCGCGTTGCCCGCCAGCACCATCGACCGTTGCTCCGGCGACAGGCCGAGCGCGTCCAGCCGGGCCACCGGCTCCTTTTCCATGATCAGGAACGGATAGTCGGTGCCGAGGACGAGCTGGCCGATGCCGAACAGGTCGGCGATGTAGCGCAGGGCCAGCGGGCTGTAGACCAGCGTGTCGTAGAACAGCCACCGCGCCAGCTCCGCCGGCGCCGCCCTGCCCTCGCGTAGCGCCGGCGCCAGCGACCACATGTGCTGCAGCCGCGGCAGCACCTGGCCGAAGGCGCCGCCGCCATGGCTGACGGCGATGCGCAGCGCGGGATGGCGCTGCAGGGTGCCGCCGGTCACCAGCGAGGCCAGCGCGAACGCGGTCTCGCAGGGAAAGCCGATGCCCTGCTCGAGAATCGGCGGCCCGACCAGGCGCTCCATGCCGACCGGGCGCAGCGGATGAATGAAGATCGCGGCGCCAAGATCGGCGGCGGCGGCGAAGAACGGCTCGAACCGCGGCGCGCCGATCGGCACGCCCTCGACATTGGTGCCGATCTCCACGCCGCGCAGGCCCAGGGCGCCGACCGCCCGCTCCAGCTCGGCGATGGCGGCATCGACATGCTGCAGCGGCACCATGCCCAGCCCGGCGAAGCGCTGCGGCTGGCGCTGCACGGTTTCGGCGATGCGCTCGTTGACGAACCGGGCCAGGGCGGCGCCGTCCTCCGGCGCCATCCAGGTCGACAGCAGTTCCGGCATGGGCGACAGCACCTGCAGGCCGATCCCCATGGGCTGCATCTGCTCGATGCGCCGCGCATCGCTCCAGCAGGCATCGTCGATCTCGCGGAACACCTTGCCGCCGATCATCACATGCGCATGGCAGGCATCGACTTTACGGATCGAGGGCCAGGGCGCATCGGCATGCTTGCCGGCATAGGGCGGCAGCCTGTCAGGAACGACATGCGTATGCACGTCGATCGGCGGATGGCCGTGCGCTTCAGCCATTGGCCACCAGCTGCGCGAGCGCCACCGACGCATCCTGCAGGGCCGAGGGCGAGACCCGGGTGCGGCGCTCGATCAGGCGGCGCGCCTGCGCCAGATCGCGCGCCGCGCCGATGCCGATCGAATAGCGCAGCACCTCGTCGGCGGCATGGAACTCGACGAAGCGGCCCTTGCCCAGGTCGCGCCGCACGGGCGGCGAGGCCAGCCCGTCCGGCCAGCCCACGCCCTGGATCATCAGCTCGTACTGGTCCGACCAGAAGGACGGCACCGGCCGATAGGAATCGTCGCCGCCGGCGGCGTTGGCGCCCGCCACCGCGCCCTGGTCGAGCGCATGCCGCCAGTTTTCCAGGCGGACGCTGCCGCCGGCCGTCCGCAGACGCGCCACGTCGCCGGCGGCGAAGATCGCCGGATCGGAGGTGACGCAGCGTTCGTCGACCAGGATGCCGTCATCGGTCGCCAGCCCGGCCGCGCGCGCCATCGCATCGTCGGGCGCCACGCCGATGCCGACCACGACCACGTCGCTGGCAAGCCGCGTGCCGTCGTCCAGCGTCAGGATGGTTTCGCGGTCCTGCCGCGCGACGTCGCGAACCGTGGCGCCCAGGCGGAAGACCACGCCGGCGGCTTCGTGCCGCGCCCGCACCGCGCCGGCGAAATCGGGCGTGCAAAGCCGCGCCATCGGGGCGGTGGCCATGTCGACCACCGTGGTCAGCAGGCCGCGCCTGGCGGCGGCGGCGGCGACCTCAAGCCCGATCAGCCCGGCGCCGATGACGCAGACCCGTCTGGCCTGCTCCAGCGCCTGGCGCAGCACCACGGCATCGACGGAGTTGCGCAGATAATGCACGCCCGGTGCGCCGGAAGGCAGCAAAGGCAGCTGCCGCACGCGCGCGCCGGTAGCCAGCACCAGCGCGTCGTAGGCCAGCGCCTCGTGGCCAAGGCCGCCGGCGCCGACCAATGCCACGCGCTGGCGGGTCCGGTCGATGCCCTCGGCGACGGCGCCGCGCCGGAACTCGAGCTGCGCCGCCGCAAGCCTGGCAATGGGAACGATGGGCGCGTCCTGCGGCAATGCCTTGCCCAGGAGCACGGCCTTGGACAGGGGCGGCTTCTCGTAGGGGTCGAGCTGCTCGGTCGAGACGAGCGTTATCGACGCCTCGGCATCGCGCGCGCGGGCGGCCAGGGCGGCGGCCACGCCGGCCGGCCCGGCGCCGAGGACGACAATGCGCCGGCGCATAACCCGCGCTACGCCGCCATGCCGTCGCGCAGCAACTGCCGCGCCACGATCAGGCGGTGGATCTGGTTGGTGCCCTCGAAGATCTGGTTGATCTTGGCGTCGCGCATGTAGCGCTCGACCGGCAGGTCGCGCATGAAGCCGGCGCCGCCGAACACCTGCACGGCGTCGGTGGTCACCTTCATCGCCATGTCGGAGCAGAAGCACTTGGCCATCGAGGCGCGCGCGGCGAAACGTTTGAATTCCTCCTCGCTGGCGAAGCCGGCATCGGCGACGCGCGCGACCTCGTACACCAGGCAGCGCGCCGCCTCCAGATGCATGGCCATGTCGGCCAGCATGAACTGGATGCCCTGGAACTCGCCGATCGGGCGGCCGAACTGGCGCCGCTCGCGGGCGAAGTCCAGCGCCGCATCGAGCGCGCCCTGCGCCAGCCCGACCGACACCGCGCCGATGGTCGGGCGGTTGAGGTCGAGAATGCGCATGCAGATCCTGAAGCCGTCGCCCTCCTCGCCGATGCGGTTCTCGGCCGGAATGCGCATGTTGTCGAAATAGACCGGAGCGTTGGGCACGCCGTTGATGCCCATCTTGCGCTCCGGCTTGCCGACGCTGAAACCGGGCGTGGCGGTATCGACCAGGAAGGCGGAGATGTTGTGCGTGCCGTCGCCCTCGCCGGTCTTGGCGAACACCGTCATGTACTTGGCCACCGGGCTGAAGGTGATGTAGACCTTCTGGCCGTTGATGACGTAGCTGGAGTTGCCGTCGCGCACCGCGCGGGTGCGCATCGAGCCGACATCGGAGCCGGCATGGGGTTCGGTGATCGCCACCGAGGTCAGGGTGCGGCCGGCCGCCAGTTGCGGCAGGAGTTTCTGGCGCTGCTCCTCGGTGCCGAAATAGACCAGCGGGTTGATCATACCGATGCCGTTCAGGCCCGACAGCAGCGACGCGGCCTCGGAAACGCGCGCGATCTCCTCCGCCGCGATGCAGGACATGGTCATGTTGCCGCCCGGGCCGCCGTATTTCTCCGGCAGGCGGAGCTGGATCAGCCCCATGTCGCCGAACACCGGCACCAGCTCCTCAGGAAAACGGTCGGTGCGGTCGATCTCGTCGGCGATCGGCTTGACCGATTTCTGCACCATCTTGCGCACCGAGTCGCGGAAGGCGACCTGTTCGTCGGTGAAAAGCATCGTTCGACCTCCCGTGTGTTCTTCTTCAGACGCGATCGCGCGTCTCGAATTGCTGGCGCAAGGTGAGCTTGTGCACCTTGCCGGTGCCGGTCATCGGCAGTTCGTCGACGAAGACGATGTCGTCGGGCAGCCACCAGGACGCGATGCGAGTGGCGAGATGCGCCTTGATGTCGTCCGGCGTCGGCCGGGCGCCGGGACGCGGCACCACCACCAGGCGCGGGCGCTCCTGCCATTTCGGATGCGGCATGGCGATCACCGCCGCCTGCGCGATGGCGGGATGCTCCATCGCCGCATTCTCGACCGTCACCGAGGAGATCCACTCGCCGCCCGACTTGATGACGTCCTTGGAACGGTCGACGATCTCGACGCTGCCGTCGGGGTAGAGTTTGGCGACGTCGCCGGTATCGAGCCAGCCATCGGGACCGCTGGCCGGCATCTTCAGATAGGCGCCGGCGACGCAGGGACCGCGCGCCTGCAGAATGCCCTGCGCCTTGCCGTCATTGGGCAGCTCCCGGCCGTCCTCGTCGACGATGCGCAAGGTGGTGCCGAAAGCGACGCGGCCGGCCCGCTGGCGATGGGCGGCGCGGATTTCCGGCGACGCCTCGCGCGTCCCCGGCGGCGGCGTCGCCTTGGTCACGCCCAGCGCCTCGGTCATGCCCCAGCATTGCGCCACCTCGACCCCGTAGCGGCGCTCCAGCGCATCGACCAGGCTGGCCGGCGGCTTGGTGCCGGCGACCAGGGCGGTGCGCAACTTGCCCAGATCGAGTCCGTGGCGCTGGACGTGATCGAGCAGGGTCATCCATACCGTCGGCACGGCCGCAGCGACGGTGACGCCCTCGCCGACCAGCAGCTCGTGCAGTTTCTCGGGCTCGAAGTTGCGGCCGGGGAGCACCAGCTTGTGGCCGCTCAGCGGCGCGGTATAGACCATCTGCCAGCCATTGCCGTGGAACAGCGGCGCCACCGGCATCACCACTTCCAGCGCGCCGGCCTGGTAGCCGCCCATCAGGTCGGCGCTGCTCATCATCAGCGCGCTGAGGATGGAGGAGCGGTTGGTGTTGACCACACCCTTGGGCATGCCGGTGGTGCCGGAGGTGTAGCAGATGGTCGAGGCCTGGCGTTCGTCGAAGCTGGGCCATTCGTATTGCTCGGAATGGCGCGCCAGCAGTTCCTCGTAGACCACGACACGGGGCAGCGACGCGGAAACGTTTTCGCCCGGCTCGCCCATGTAGACCCATGTCGCGACCGTCGCCAGCTTCGGCGCGATGCGCTCGACGATGGGCTGGGTGGCGCGGTCGAAGAAGACCACCCGGTCCTCGGCGTGGTTGATGATGTAGACGAGCTGGTCGTCGAACAGCCGGGGATTGACGGTGTGCAGCACCGCCCCCGTGCCGGAGATGCCGTAGAACAGCTCGAAATGCTGGTGCGTGTTCCAGGCCAGGGAAGCGGCGCGCTCGCCCGCGGCCAGCCCCAGCTCCGCCGTCGCGTTGGCCAGCCGCCGGCAGCGGGCATGCGCATCGGCATAGGTGTAGCGATGGACCGAGCCGGCGCCGGCGGTGCGGGCGACGATCTGCGTCGTGCCGTGCACGCGGCCGGCGTGGCGGATCAGCTCCGACACGAGCAGAGGCGTATCCATCATCAGTCCACGCATCTTTTCCTCCCGCGGATCGGCCGGCGGCCTTGTCGCCATTTACAAGCCGTCTGTCCTGTTTGTTATTGTGCGATGCGGCGTCCCAACTGCGGACGCAATCACCTGCCCTTCGGCTTGCCCTTGCCTTTCTTGTTGAGGATGTACTGGGTGGCCATCTCCCGCCAGATGTCGAAGAGATGGTCGAAACGCTGCGGCTCGTTCTGCCACAGGATGCGAATCGCCAGGCCGCGCACGATCGAAAGCGTAAGCCACAGCAGGTCGTCGACCGTCGATTCCGGCACCCCCGCCCCGACCAACGCGTCCCGCCAGGCGCGCTCGGCCGGCAAGCGATAGCTGCGCGCCATGGCCAGGACCTTCCGGCGCAGCCGCTGGTCGGTGGTCGACATGACGATGTCGAGGGTGATGAAGAACTCGTCGTTGAAGAAGAACTCGCGCGCATCGTCGATGATCTGCTGCAGCACGTCGTCGCCCGGCTTCAGCGCCTGCGCCCGCTTGCGGGTGGCCTCCAGCACGCTGTCGAACACGTGCTCCAGGGTGGCGAAGACCAGGCTTTCCTTGGTCGGGAAATGATGCAGCTGCGCGCCGCGCGACACGCCGGCCAGTTCCGCCACCTCGGCGGTGCGGAAATTGGCGTAGCCGCGCTTGCGCATCAGGGTGACGGACGCCTTCAGGATGCGGCCGCGGGTCTCGCTCGACCGCTCGGCCTGGGTGCGGCGCACCTTGCCGCCGGCACGCGCCACGGCAGCCGGCGTCCCGCTCTCGCCCGTTTCCCGCAAATGTCCGTGCGGGCGTTCAGAGTTCGACATGCACGATCCCATCGATGATCGACACAGGATAGACCTTCAGAGGCTCGGTGCACGGCATGCCGGTCGGTTTGCCGCTGGCGATGTCGAAGGTGCCGAAATGCCAGGAGCATTCCACCTGCGCGCCGACGATCGTGCCCTCCTCCGAAAGCGAGGCGTCGCCATGGGTGCAGCGGTCGGCAGTGGCATGGATCGTGCCGTCCAGGTTGTAGAGCGCCACCGCACTGCCGTCGGGCAGTTCCTGCTTCACGATCTGCCCCGGCGCCACGTCCGCCGCCGGGCAGAGCCTGAAGCGCCGCACGCCGCTGGCCGCCGACATGCTCACAGCATCGTACTCCCGCCATTGAGGCTGATGACCTGCCCCGTCACGAACGAGGCCTCCTGGGAGGAAAGATAGCTCACCATGGAGGAGATTTCATCGAGTTCGGCCGGGCGCCCCATGGGGATGACCGAGACGAACCGGGCCGCCAGGTCCGGCGCCCGGGCGGTGATTTCGCGCATCTGCGGCGTATTCGACGCGCACGGCGCTACCGTGTTGATGGTGACGCCGTCGCGGGCGAATTCGCGCGCCAGGCCCGTGGTCATGCCGTGGACCCCGCCCTTGGCGGCGTTGTAGCCGGCATGGTCCCACAGCCCGTTGCGGACCGAATCGGCGCCAATATTGACGATGCGTCCGTATTGCTGCCGCCGCATGATCGGCAGCACGTGCCAGGAGCACCACACCGCGGTCCACAGGTTGCGGTCGATGGTGGTCCGCAGGGTTTCCGGCGTGTGCTCCAGGAACGGCTTGATGATGCCGCCGCCGGCGTTGTTGACCAGGATGTCGATGCGGCCATGCGCATCCATCGCCGTCCTGACCAGCCAGCCCGCCACCGCCTCGTCGGCCAGATCGCCCGCTTCATGCGCGACCGCGCCGCCGTTGACCGGCTCCAGGGCGGCGGCGGCTTCCTTCAAGGGTCCGGCGTCGAGATCGGCCAGCACGATCTTCGCACCATCCCTGGCCAGGCGCTCGGCGATGGCGTAGCCGATGCCGCGGGCGGCGCCGGTGACGATGGCAACCCGGTTGGCGAGATCGCTCATTTGGAATTCACCTCGATGCTGCCGACCTTGGCGAAGTTCGGGGTCGGCAAGCCGCCCCACAGGTCCAGCGCCTCCGGCCGGGTCTCCAGCATGCGCGGCTCGCGCGCGGCGGCCTCGGGGAACTCCTCCATGCCGAAGCTGTACTCGACCGTCATGCGATCGGGGTCGAGGAAATAGAGGAAGATGCTTTCGGACGGCTGGTGCCGGCCGGGGCCGAACACGATCTCGACCTGCGCCTTTTCCATGCGACGGAAGGCGCAGCCGATGTCGTCGATGTCGGAAACCATGAAATTGACGTGATGCAGCCGGTTCGAGTCGCCGGCCACCACCGCCATGGTGTGATGCAGCGGGTTGGGATAGCAGCGCAGAAACGCGGCGAAACCCGGCACGTAGTCGGAGGTGCGGAAATTCAGCTTCTCCGTCATGAAAGCGTGCACCGCATCCGGATCCCTGGCCTTGATCACCACATGCCCCAGGCGCTGGATCCTGGTGTGGGGCGGCCGGTAGGGCAGCGCCATGAAGCGCATGCGGGCGAAGAACTCGATGCACAGGTCGGAACTGGGTTCGCGAAAGCGCAGCGCCCTGCCCATCGCCAGCGCATCCGTTTCGGCCTTCTCCACCCACGCCGGATCGCGACCGATCTGCCGCAGATAGGCATGCGCGGCATCGAGGTCCTGCTCGCTTTCCAGTTCGAACGCGACGCGCTTCAGTCCCGGCTCGCCGCTGCCATAGAGGAGCAAATTGTGATGGTCCGGCCCGCAGCGAAAAAAGGCCATGTCGCCGGTCTGCTCCGACAGTTCAAGGCCGACCAGATCGCGATAGAACGCCACCGACCGGGACAGGTCGGTGACGTTGAGAGCGGCATATGCCAGGCGCCGGTAGCGGAAGGGAAACGTCATGAGCGATCCGTTGACTAAAGAATGATCGAAATACGGCCCTGCGGCCGCAACCCGTCGAGATCGAGCTGGCAGCGCTTCTCCCGGATGCGCAGCCCGTCATTGGTCGGCACGATCTGGTAGCGCGTGCTGCCGACATAGTAATCCGTCACCTGATCCTTGGTCCGGTAGGTGACGAAGGCCGCGCCCACTTCCAGCGCATCCTCGCCGCGGGCGCGGATGCGCACGTTGGACACCAGATGCCGCGTTTTGGACCGCGGATACTCCGAATGGGCGGTGCGCTTCATCAGGCGGGTGACACGTTCGCCGAGACGAAAGCGGTCGTCGGCGATGTAGAACAGGTTGGTTTCCGGCGACGCATCCGGGCCAAGATCGGTCGACGGCACGTAGTAGCGGCCGTCGTCGGTGAAAAGCTCCAGCCATTCCGGCAGGCGCCACTCGTCCAGCAGTTCGGCCTCGCGGAAAAGGAAGTCCTCGATGTCGGTGCGGCTGATGTCGTTGAGCATGGACCGGCCCTCCCTCACGACGCCGCGGCGGAAGCCGGAGGCACAGCCGAGGAGACGCGCTCGTTCCAGCGCGTCCAGAAGGCCCGCATCTGGATCTCGTCGTCATAGGACGGGGCGGTAATCCCCATGCCTTTGGAAATGTCCGACCACTTGGCCTCGATCATGTTCTGGAAGCCGCGCTGGCACTGCTCCAGCGCCTCGACGTCGTCGGGCGTGGCGAAGCCGCCGGGCCCCAGGAACTCGAGGAAATTGTACAGGCGGTACTTGCGCGCCCACTCGCTCTCCTCCTGCGGC
Organism: Alphaproteobacteria bacterium; assembly: GCA_037190765.1. Lineage (GTDB taxonomy): Bacteria > Pseudomonadota > Alphaproteobacteria > Reyranellales > JAQSWP01 > JAQSWP01. Next base: position 1,077 of record JBBCJW010000036.1, on the reverse strand, counting down.
GCCAGCGCCCAGGCGTTGACCTGCATGTAGTCCGGCGCCGATGGATAATAGGTGCGCACCGTGATCGCCATGATGTCGTTGATGATCAGGTTGGGGAAAATGAACAGGTTGCGGTTCTTCGACGCGATGCGCTCGGCCCGTTCCTGGCCGAAGCGCTCGACCAGCTTGGCGGATATCGCGTCCAGCTCGCGCTTGCCGTCCTCGCCCCACATCGGTATCCACTGCGCCACCGGCCGGCCCCACGGCGCCGAATATTCCAGCACGGCATGGCCGTTGCCCAGATCGTAGGCGGTCCCGGACAGGGCGACGTTGACCAGGCTGCCGTTGGAATTTTTCAGGTAGTCGAGATAGGAGGCGTGGGTGGTGACGGCGTGGTAGCCGTCGATCGAGTTCTCGGTCAGCAGCTTCCAGTTGGCGCGGATGGCGTATTCCTGGGTGCCGCCGAGGACGGTCATGCCGATCTCGGACTGATCGCAGACGATGTCGATGAACTCCTTGGCGCGGCCGAGATACTCCGCCAGCGACACCGCGTTGGCGTCGAAGCAGACGAAGCAGAAGCCGCGATACTGGTCGAAGCGCGGCACCGGCACCAGATTGGCCTGCCCGTCGCAGTTGAAATCCTTGGCGTAGCTGGCCTCGCCGGGCTGGCTGCGCAGCGTGCCGTCGAGACCGAATACCCAGCCGTGATAGAAGCACTGGAAGGTCTTGGCACTGCCCTTGCGCTCGCGGCACACCTGGGCGCCGCGATGCGGACAGGTGTTCAGCATGGCGTGCAACTGGCCCTTGCCGTCGCGGGTGAACAGGACCGAGCGGCGGGCGACGTTGCGGGTGACGAAGTCGCCCGGTTTAGGCAGCTCCGAAACGTGCCCCAGATAGAGCCAGGAACGGTCGAATATCTGTTCCTGCTCGGCGCGCAGCACGGCCGGATCGACGAAGGTCCGGCGCGACACCTTGAAGATCTTGCGCTCGTTGTCGACCATCAGAAAGGGCGATGTCCCGTTGTTTCCGCTCATCGTTTCCTCCGCTTTGGTGCCAGATCGTTCGGCGGCATCGGCTCACGTCGTTCCCGAAGCGGGG
>JBBCJW010000035.1:0-31843 GCA_037190765.1 Alphaproteobacteria bacterium | reverse complement strand
GTAAACGGGGAGAGGGAATCGAAGGTGCGCTCTGCTTCACCCTCTCCCCGCGTGCGGGGAGAGGGCCGGGGTGAGGGGCCGCTACAGTCGTGAGGGGCGGCTGCAGTAAGAACGGAACGAAGAAAACCTACATCCCCAGATACGCCTGCCGCACCGCGTCGCTTTGCGCCAGTTCGGCGGCGGGGCCCTGCATGACCAGGCGGCCGTTCTCCAGCACGTAGGCGTCCTGGGCCAGTTCCAGCGCCAGGGCCGCGTTCTGCTCGACCATCAGCACGTCGGTGCCGGAGCGGCTGACGGTGGTGACGATGTCGGCGATCTGGTCGACCACCACCGGCGCCAGCCCGATCGAGGGCTCGTCCAGCAGCAGCAGGCGCGGCTTGGACATCAGCGCCCGGCCGACCGCCAGCATCTGCTGCTGCCCGCCGCTGAGGTTGCCGGCGATCTGCTGCCGCCGCTCGGCCAGGATCGGGAAATAGGAGAACACCAGCTCGAGCGACTGCGCTACTGCCGCCTTGTCGTCGCGCAGATAGGCGCCGGTGCGCAGGTTGTCCAGCACCGTCATGCTGCGGAACAGGCGGCGGCCCTCGGGCACCAGCGCCAGCCCGGCGCGCACGATGTCGTCGCTGGGCAGGCCGGCGATGTCGCTTCCCTCGAAGCGGATCGTGCCGGCGACCGGCGCCAGCAGCCCGACCACCGTCTTCATCACCGTGGTCTTGCCCGCACCGTTGGAGCCGACGATGGTGGCGATGCGGCCGCGGCGGACCTGCAGGGTCAGCTCGTTGACGACGCTGACCTGGCCGTAGGCGACCGACAGGCCGGCAATGTCGAGCACGATGTCGCTCATCGGCGTTTCCCCAGATAGGCGCCGATCACGGCCTCGTCGCGGCTGACCTCCGCCGGCGTGCCCTCGGCCAGGCGCTGGCCGTGATGCAGCACGATCAGCCGGTCGCACACGCTCATCACCGCGCGCATGTTGTGCTCGACCAGCAGGATCGACATGCCCATCTCGCGGCGCAGGCGGCGGAACAGCTCGAGGATGTCGCGCGTCTCGGTCGAGTTCAGCCCCGTCAGCGGCTCGTCGAGGCACAGCAGCTTGGGCCGCACCGCGGTGGCGATCGCCATCGCCAGCAGGCGCTGGCGGCCATGCGAGAGATTGCCGCCCAGCTCTTCCAGGTAGGCGGTGAGTCCGAACATCGCCGCCGTCTCGCGCACCCGCTGCTCGCGCGCGGTGGGCGAGCGCAGGCGGATCAGGGTGGCGAGCTGGATGTTCTCGTAGACGTTCATGTCCGGCACCATGGAAGAGTGCTGGAACATGCGCACCAGCCCCAGCTTGGAGATGGCAGGCGCCTTCATCCGGGTGATGTCCTGGCCGTCGAACCACAGCCGGCCCGAACTCGGCGGGATGAAGCCGGAGATCAGGTTGAACACGGTGCTCTTGCCCGCGCCGTTGGGACCGATCAGGCCCAGGATTTCGCCGCGCCGCATCTCGAAGGAGAAATCCGACACCGCCACCAGCCCGCCGAAGCGGCGGGTCAGGCTCTGCGCCCGCAGGATGGCGTCGCCCTGCGCCGTCGGGGCCGGCGCGGTTGCGTCCGGGGCGGCTGTCGGCGGCATGGCGGCGCTCATTTGTGCGGCCCCAGCGTGGCGGCCGGCGCCGCCCAGCCCAGCCGGCGGCCGATCTGCAGCGCCACGCCAGTCAGGCCCTGCGGCATGACGATCATGGCGATGATGATGGCGGCGCCGAAGAAGATGCGCTCGTGCGAGCTGACCCCCATCAGCCACTGGCCCAGCAGGGTGAGGAAGGCGGCGCCCAGTATGGCGCCGACCAGATGCTCCTCGCCGCCGATCTTGACGTAGGCCAGCACGAACACCGACAGCAGGAAGGAGAAGTCGCCGGGGCTGATGACGTTGTTGGAATGCGCGTGCAGCGCCCCGCCCAGGCCCAGGGCGGCGGAGGCGATGACGACGCAGATCACCTTCACCGTCAACACCGAGATGCCGACCGACAGCACGATCTGGTCGTTCGACTTGATGGCCTTGAACAGCATGCCCAGCGGCGAGCGTTCGATGGCGTAGAGCCCCAGCAGCACCAGCCCGACGATGACGATCAGGATGGCGGGATACCAGGGCTCCAGCGGGATCGGCGGGAAGATGCCGATCATGCCCGAATTGCCGCCCAGCGCGTTGTTCTGGGTGTAGACCAGCCGCACCACCTCGGTGAAGGCGAACGAGATCAGCAGGAAATAGGGGCCCTTCACCCGCAGCGTGACGACGCCGAACAGGGCGGCGGCCGCGGCGGCGGCCAGCACGCCGGCCAGCATTGCCAGCGGCAGCGGCCAGTCCAGCATGGTGGTGACGCTGCCGGCGGCGTAGGCGCCCATGCCGAAGAAGGCGGCGGTGGCTATGTTCAGCTCGCCGATCAGCAGCACGAAGCGCAGCGAGGCGGCCAGCAGCGCGTTGACGGCGATCCACATCATCAGCTTGACGACGTAGTCGTCCTTCACCGTCAACGCGGCGACGGTGACGCCGATCGTGGCGGCCACGACGAAGATGTAGGTGCCCCTATCTTTCGGCATGGCCCATGATCCCCTGCGGCCGCACCAGCAGGCCGACGATGACCAGCACGAACATCGCGATGGTGGCGGTGGACGAATCGAAGAAGTAGCTGCCGAAGCTCTCGATGGCGGCGATGATGAAGCCGCCGATGATGGCGCCGGGGATCGAGCCCAGCCCGCCGATGATGATGATGATGAAGGCCTTGATCAGGAAGTCGGCGCCCATGAAGGTGGTGATGGCGGCCATCGGCGCCATGAAGGCGCCGGCGGCGGCGGCCAGGGCGCAGCCGATCATGAAGCCCTGCAGGGCGACGCGCCGGTACTTGATGCCCTGCAATTGCGCCGCCTCCTGGTCCTCGGCCACCGCCCGCAGCGCCAGCCCCAGCCTGGTGCGCACCACCAGCATGTAGAGGCCGAAGGTGATGGCCAGAGCCAGCAAGCAGATCAGCAGCCGCTGCCAGGTGATGGCGGCGCCCAGGATGTTGGCGACGCCGGTGAACAGCGGCGGCACCATGCGCGGGGCGCCGCCGAAAATCTCCAGGTACAGGCCCTCCAGCAGCAGCACGAAACCGATGGCAACGATGAAGGAGCCGATCAGGTCGCGCAGGTAGCGTTCGAAGCCCAGCTTGAACACCACCAGCCCCAGCGCCAGCACCACGACGATGGCGGCGACGAAGGAAAGGGCGAAGGCGGGAATGCCGGTGATGCCCAGTGCCGTCGCCAGCCACGGCACCGCCACCGACATGGTCAGTGCGGCGGCGGTGAAGAACTCGCCATGGGCGAAATTGACGATCTTCATGACGCCGAAGATCAGGGTCAGCCCGAGCGAGAACAGCACGTAGACCGCGCCGATCTGCAGCGTGTTGACGAGAAGCTGAACGTAGAGATCCATCGAAGCGTCCTGTCTGCGCGGGCAGGGCGCGGCCCGGCCGGACGTGCCGGCCGGGCCGTCGTTTCAGTTGCCGCCTAGCGGCCGGCGGCCTTCAGCCGCTGCTCCAGCTCCGGCGGGATCACGCGCTGCACCTCGACCACCTTGCCGCCCTGGATTTGGGTGACGATGGTGGGGACCAGAAGCTGCTGCGGCGTGCCGTAGACTTCCTTGGCGCCGAACGCGGCCGGGCCGTAGGAGGACTCGAACACGATGGCCGGCAGCGCCTCGGCGACCTTCTTCGGGTCGGTGCAGCTGCACTTCTCGATCGCCGCCTTCAGCGCCATGACCGCGTCCCACGAGCCGATGGTGATGACGTTCAGCGGATCGCCGTTGGCCTGGGTGGCGCCCTTGTTCAGCTCGCGCTGGATCGGCGTCGCCGCCGGGCCGTCGAAATCGGCCGCCAGGCCCATGTAGGTGCCTTCCACCGCATCGCCGGCGACGCGGATCAGCGAGGAGGAGGAGGTGCCGGCGGAAACCACCTGCACGCCCTTCCAACCCAGCACCTTCAGCTCCTTCAGCACCGCGCCGGCGTCGGTCGGCGGCGTGGTCGACAGGTCGATGATGTCCGGCTTCAGATTGGCCAGCTTGGTGGCGATGGGCTGGAACTCGGTGGTGCCGCGCTCGTACCAGTCGCTGGCCAGCACCCTGACGTTCAGCTTCTTCCACGATTCCTGCGCCACCTTCTCGGTGTCCTGGCCGGTGGCGTCGTTGGGGTTGAGCATCGCCACCGTCTTGGCGTTGGGGTTCTGCTTGACGACGTAGCCGTAGAGCTGGTTCAGCACCTCGGCCGGGGTGTTGATCTGGGTGAAGGTCAGCGGGAAGTTCGGCCCCTTGGCCGACGGGCCCCACGCCGTGGTGAAGATCAGCACGCCCTTGCGCTCGGACAGCGACTGCAGCGCCTTCACCGGCGCGGTGCCGATCGAGCCGACCACGAACCTGACCTCGTCGCGGTTCAGCAGGGTCTGCGCCACCTTGGCGCCCTCGGCGGCGTTGTACTGGTTGTCGTAGGAGATGACCTCCAGCGTGTAGGTCTTGCCGTCGGCCTTGATGCCGCCATCCTTGTTGATCTTCTCCGCCGCCTGCTTGGCGGCCCATTCGAAGCCGATGCCCCAGGCCGCCGCGGCGCCCGATTTCGGGCCCGAGAGGCCCAGCTTCAGCACTTCGGCCTGCGCCGCCGACATCATGGCGAAGCCGGCGATGGCGGTCAGCGCCACCAGTTTTCCTGTCCTGCCCATTAGCGTCCTCCGTTGGTTGTCGTCCGTTGCAGTCGTCGTCTTGTTGTCGTTATCGCCGCCGCCGCGCCTCAGGGCACCGCCTGCAGCTTGCCCTGCGCCGCCCAGTCGCGCAGCGTGCGCTTGAGGATCTTGCCCGAGGGGCCGAGCGGCATCTCCGGCACCGTGAACACGTCGCGCGGCGCCTTGTAGGCGGAGATGTGGCGGCGGCAGAACTCGATGATCTCCGCCTTGGCCGGATGCTCGCCCGGCTTGGGCACCAGCACCGCCACCGGCTTCTCGCCCTTGTCGGCGTCGGGCAGGCCGATCACGGCGCAGACCGCGACGGCGGGATGCTGGTACAGCAGGTCCTCGACCTCCAGCGGATAGATGTTGTAGCCGCCGGCGATGATGACGTCCTTCTTGCGGTCGACGATGAAGAGATAGCCGTCCTCATCCTTGTAGCCCAGGTCGCCCGACAGCCAGCCCTCCTTGGTGAACACCTTGGCGGTGGTGGCCGGGTCGCTCCAGTAGCCGCCGCCGACCACGTCGCCCTGCACCCGCACCTCGCCGATGGTGCCCGGCGGCACGACCTTGCCGTCGTCGTCGACCACGTCGATCACGCTGCCGCCGAAGGTGGTGCCGGTCGAGCCCGGCTTGCGCAGGCCGATGACCGGCTCGCCGATGACGTAGCCCGACACTTCCGTCGCGCCGTAGATCTGCAGCAGCGGCGCGCCGACTTCCTGCGAGAACTGCTGCAGGATGTTGGGCGACACCGGCGCGCCGCCGGTGACGGCGATCTTGATGCTGGAAAGATCGTGCCGGGAGCGGTCGAAGGCGCGCAGCAGGTAGACGAACATGGTGGGCGAGCCGGCCATGAAGGTGGCCTTGTGGCGCGTGATGAGGTCGAGCACCGCCTCGGTGTCCCAGCGCTCCAGGTGCAGCATGGTGCCGCCGACGAACAGCGACAGGTCCATCATCACCGTGGCGCCGAAATTGTTGAACAGCGGCAGCGCGCACATCAGCGTCTCGGCGTTCCAGCGGAAACCGTTGTAGACCGACATGTCGCGCAGGGTGGCGTAGAGGCTGCCCTGGGTCTGCATGGCGCCCTTGGGCTCGCCGGTGGTGCCGGAGGTGAAGAACAGGGCGGCGGTGTCCTCGGGCCGGCACGGCACGTCGTCGAAGTGGTCGGCGGCCTGCGCCATCAGCGCCGCCGCATCGAGCGCGCCTTCACCTGTACCGCGCACCAGCAGCACCGGCGGCACCGCCACGCCTTGCGCGCGCACCGCCTGCACCACGTCCATCGTGTCGCCCGAGGTGATGAGCGCCTTCATCCCGGTGCGCGAGACGACGTTGGCGACCTCGCGGTCGCGCTGCATGACGCTCATCGGCGCGGCGATGGCGCCCAGCTTCTGGCAGGCGAAATACCCCACCGCCAGCATCGGCTCGCTGGGCAGATAGAGCCCGACCACCTCGCCTTTGCCCACGCCCTGGGCGCGCAGCACGTTGGCCAGCTTCGCCGCCCGCCGGTCGAAGTCGCCATAGCTCAGCGTCTCGCGCTCCGACACGATATAGGGCTTGTCCGGCAGCAGCCGGGCGGCACTGCGCAGCATTTCGGCCAGCGTTTGCATGGCGTCTCTCGTCGTCCTCCCGTTGGTGCGCCGCTTGCCGCGGCTGTGCTGTTGGGCGCGATTGGATCACAGGCCCCGCGCCGGCGCCAATTGAATCTAATGACCGTTAGACGGGCGATTCCATCGCCGGTGGCGTCGGATCCTACTTCCTGAACCGCCGGTCGAGCAGGCGGCGCGGCTTGCCCTCGCGGCCCAGATTGGCCATCTCCGCCAGCCCGCCCTCGGGCACCAGCTCGACCCCGACCTTCAGCCCCAGATCGTTGCGCAGGCGGGCTTCCAGATGCTCCTTCAGCCCGTCGAGGCTGGCGGCGTCGGCGCGCATCTCGACATGCACCACCATCTCGTCGCGGATCACCCCGTCGGTGACGTAGCGGTCGCAGACGCAGACCCATTCGCCGGTGGTGCGCGGATCGGAGCGCACCGCGTTGAGGCAGCCCATGGGGTAGATGTTGTTGCCGCGGATCTTCACCATGTCGTCGCTGCGGCCCAGGAAATGGTCCATGCGGCGGAACGAGGAGCCCAGCGAACTGACCTTGCCGTCGCCGACGATGCGGCCCAGGTCGCGCAGGTTGAAGCGGATGATGGGCGGGATGGTGCGGAACAGCGAGGTGGCGACCAGGTTGCCGGGCTGGCCGGGCGCGACCGGCTGGTTGGTCTCGGTGTCCAGCACCTCGATATGGATGCAGTCCTCCATCAGGTAGAGCCCGTCCTTGTCCGGGCCTTCGAACGAGGCGTGCGAAATCTCGTTGGTGCCGTAATTGTCGTAGACCGGGCAGCCGTAAAGCTCCTCCAGGCTGCGGCGCAGCGCGCCTTCGGTGTCGGGGCCGAGATAGGAGGCGATGAATTTCAGCTTCAGCTTGCGCGGATCGTAGCCGACCTCCTCGCGCGCCACCCGTGCCAGCTGCGTCAGGTATTCGGGGAAGCCGACGATGATGTTGACGCCGTAATCCTGCGCCAGCTCCATCTGCTTGTAGGAGGTGGTGACCACGCCGCTGCCGGTGGTCAGCGGCATCACGCCAAGATAGTAGTGCGCGCCGTGGTAATGCACCCAGGCCAGGTTGGCCAGCGAGCAGGTGGCGGGGATCAGCATCACGTCGCCCGGCCGCGCGCCCTGGATGTAGAGGCTGCGGGCGGCCTGCAGCCCGTTCATCTCCCATTCCAGCGCGCCGAATAGGGTCGGGCGGGCCTTGCCGGTGGTGCCGCCGCTGGTCTGCATCTTCAGCGGGTTGCGCTGCAATTCCCGCGGCCGGTCGATGCCGCTGATATGGCCGAAGGGCGGAAACGCCTTGTGGTCGTCCTTGATGTCGTCGGAGTTGAAGGTCGGCAGCTTGCCGATGTCGTCGATGCTCCCGATGTCGCCGGGCTGCAGCCCCGCCGCCTTCCAGCGCGCGGCGTAGAAGCCGTTGTTCCAGCCGATTTTCATCATGTCGAGGAAGCGGCGGTTCTGCAGCTCGCGCAGACGATCAGCCGGCCATTTGAACACGGTATCGGCATAGACGTCGGGGGCGGGGAACTCGCGGTCGAACCACTGCCAGTCGATGGCGTTGCGATAGAGCGGCAGTTTCGAACGCGGCAAGTCCGACATCGCTTCCTCCGGTACGCTTCGTTCTTCTTCTTTCCTCTATCTAACGAGACTCGAACGCCGTTCACAACAGGTCAGCAGCGATGCCCCTGTGCATTCCGCCCCGCGATGGCATGGCTGCACGAAAAGGCGGCAGGAAATGCGAAAGCCGGCGTTGCGCAGCGGAATGCGGTGCCGCTATTCGTCGTACGTCAGCTCGACTTCCTCGCCGGCCAGATAGCGCTCGAAATCGGCCTGGTTGCGGGCGGTGAACAGCGACCAGGTGATCTCCGCGCCCGACACCGGCGGCTCGCTGTCCTGGTCGCGGTCGGCCGGGTTGGAGATGCTGACCAGCTTGCGCACGCCGGCGAAGATCGGCGCCACCGCCATGCCGTCGATCGCCAGCCCGTCGTCGATCGCCGCCTCCACCGCGCCCAGCAGCCGCGCTTCGGCCAGTGCGGCTTCCGCCGCCTCCGCTTCGATCAGCACCACGTTCTCGTAGAAGCGCACCGGCGCCTGCGGATCGTCGCTGGTGTGCAGGGCGATGACGATGCTGGCGGCATACCAGGTGGTCTGCGGCCGGAACGACAGCAGCGCGAACACCGCCGACAATCCTTCGCCGTCCTCGCCATCCGTACCCTCGCCATCGCCGTCACCGTCGAAGGCGATGTCGAGGCGGAAGGGCGGGCCGTTCTCCGACACCTCGGCGCGCGCGATGCGCAGCCCGAGGCGGAACCCGGCGGCCAGCGACAGCGCGCGCACGCCCTGCAGCAGCAGGGTTCCCGCCTGCACGCGCTGCTCGTCGGGCAGGCCGGAGAAGCTGGCGTTCAACCCGCTCAGCGCCAGCACCGCTTCCTGCCGCTCCGGCTCCAGGCGCAGCGCGCGCAGGCGGACGCCCTGCAGCCCGCTCAGCCCCTGCAGGAAGCCGGCCGGATCGGCGATCTCCAGCGCCGTTTCGATCCCGGCGGCGAAATCCTGCTCGTCGGACATGGCGGCCGGCTGCCTCAGCCCAGCCCGGCCCGCGCCCGGAAGGCGGGATCGCGCAGCGACACTTCGGTGCCGATCAGGTCGTCGGCTTCCTTGGTGCAGAGATAGAGCGTGGCCCGGGCCGGGTCTTCCGGCTTGGCCAGGTTCTCGCGCGGGATCTGGCTCACCGGGTTGAGGCCCGAGGCCCTGATCTTCACCTGCATGTCGGTGTCGATGGTGCCGGGCGACAGGCCGAAGACGCGCAATCCCTGGTCCTTGCATTCCAGCGCCAGCGCTTGCGTCAGCATGGCGAAGCCGGCCTTGCCGGCGCAATAGGCGCTCCAGCCCTCCAGCGCCCGGTGTGCCGCACCCGAGGACATGTTGACCAGCGTGCCGCGCGCGGCCAGCAGGCCGGAGAGCGTGGCGCGCACCACGTTGTAGCCGCCGGTCAGGTTGACGCGGATGTTCTCGGCCCATTGCTGCGGATCGCTGTCGGCGATGGGCGCGATGGGATCGATGATGCCGGCATTGTTGATCACGATGGAGACCGGCCCCAGCCGGTCATCGACCTTCATCAGCATGGCCTCGACCGCGCTGTAATCGGCCACGTCGCAGGCGAAGGCGGCCGCCTTACCGCCCTTGATCACCAGCCCGTCGGCCAGCTTCTTGGCCTTGGCGCCGTCGCGCGCCACCACGGCGACGGCGGCGCCATTGGCGGCCAGGGTGGTGGCGATGGCGGCGCCGATGCCGCGGCTGCCGCCGGTCACCAGCGCGGTGCGGCCTTTAAGTGCGGGCATTTCCCTGTCCTCCCAACCGTTCCATGGCGCGACGCAGCAGCCCGGCCAGGCCCTCGGGCATCAGCATCGCCGCCACAATAAGCAGGACGCCGAACAGCGGCAACGACAGGCCCTTGCCCAGCCACGCCGTCAGGTCGGGAAAGAACTGCAGGAACAGCCCGCCGATCAGCGCGCCGGCGATGGCGTTCAGCCCGCCGATCACCAGCCCGATCAGGAATTGCAGCGACAGCCAGAAAGTGTAGGTGCCGGGCGCCACGAAATTGAGCTGGATGGCGGCCAGGCAGCCGGCGACGCCGACGAAGGCGGCGCTCCAGCCGAACGCCAGCGCGCGCATATGTGCCACGTTGATGCCCTGGGCGGCGGCGGCCAGGTCGTGGTCGCGCGCCGCCTTCATCGCCCGCCCCGAGCGGGAGCGCGCCAGATTCCAGGTCAGCGCCATGCCGGCGAACAGCAGCGCCAGACTCAGCAGGTACCACCAGCGGTCGGGCGACAGCGGCAGGAACTCGGGCGCGCCGGGCAGGTCGAGATAGAGGCCCTGCACGCCGCCGGTCAGCGAGGCGATGTAGCGCGACTTCAGCCAGTGCGGGAAGGCGATGGCCAGCCCGAAGGTCGCCAGCGCCACGTACCACAGCCCCAGCCTTGCCGCGATGCGGCCGAAGCCATAGCCCAGCACGAAGCACAGCATCGCCGCCGCCGGCAGCGCCCAGTACACCGGCAGCCCGGCCCTGGTGGAGAGGATGGCGGCGGTGTAGCCGCCGACGCCGTAGAAGGCGGCATGGCCGACCGAGATCTGGCCCGAGATGCCGACCAGCACCACCATGCCCAGGATGGCGATGCTCCAGATCAGCGCCAGGGTGAAGCGGAACACCATGAAGTCGGGCAGCAGGAACGGCAGCACGACCGCAGCCGTCGCCGCCAGACCGAGCGCCGCCGGCTGCCAGAGTTTCGCTCCCATGCGCCGTTGCTAGCACAGCGTCGCTGCAACGGCGATGTCGGGCTCAGCCCGGTTCCGCCTTGCGGGCGAATTCGGTCGCCGCCTTCATGTCGGGCAGGAAATGCAGGTTGGGGTGCTGGTGCTGCAGGTTCATGCGCCGCAGCACCAGCCGGGGCATGGATTGCAGCCCGACCAGCACCGCCTGGGTGCCGCGCCGGTCGCAGCGTTCGACCCAGTCGGCCAGCGCCTGGGCGCCGGAGGCGTCGATCACCGGCACGTCCTCCATGCGCAGGATGAAGATGCGCGCCGGCCGCGTCACGCGGTCGAGGGCGGCCTGCACGCGGGCGGTGGCGCCGTAGAAGAACGGGCCGGCGATGGTGAAGACCTCGACATCCTCGGGCAGCCCGTCGTCGCGGTACTGCTCGTGCGGCGATTCCGCCTCCGGCTCGGGCCGCAGCAGCCGGCCGGTGACCTCCACGCTCTCGGCCATGCGGTACATGAACAGCAGCGCGGCCAGCACCACGCCGACCTGGATCGCCACGGTGAGATCCACCAGCACCGTCAGCGCGAAGGTCAGCAGCAGCACGAAGCGGTCGCCCGGCGGCGCGCGTAAGAGATGCCGGAAGCGTTCGACCTCGCTCATGTTCCAGGCCACGATCACCAGCACGGCGGCCAGGGCGGCCAGCGGCAGGAACGAGGCCAGCGGCGCCAGCGCCAGCATGAACAGCAACAGGAAGGCTGCGTGCAGCATGCCGGCCAGCGGCGTTGCCGCGCCGGCCTTGATGTTGGTGGCGGTGCGGGCAATGGCGCCGGTGGCGGGAATGCCGCCGAAGATCGGCGAGGCGATGTTGGCGATGCCCTGCGCCACCAGCTCCGCGTCGGAGCGGTGGCGGCGGCCGGTCATGCCGTCTGCCACCATGGCCGAGAGCAGCGATTCGATGCCGGCCAGGAAGGCGATGGTCAGCGCGTCGGGCAGCAGCGCCTGCAGCCGCGCCAGCGTGATCTCCGGCAATACCGGTTCGGGCAGCATGTTGGGGATCGAGCCGAAGCGGGTGCCGATGGTCTCGACCTCCAAGGAAGCGGCCGCCACCAGCAGCGAGCAGGTAACGACGGCGATCAGGAAGGCGGGCAGGGCGGGGCGCAAGCGGCGGATGGCGATGATGATGGACAGCGCCAGCGCGGCCACGCCGCAGGTCGCCGGATCGACCGTGCCGATGCTCTGGCCGTAGGCGATCCACTTGTCGATGAACTCGGCCGGCGGCTCGGCCAGGTCCAGTCCCAAGAGATCCTTCACCTGGCTGGAGAAGATGATGACGGCGATGCCGGCGGTGAAGCCGGTGACCACGGGGTAGGGAATGTACTTGATGATGGCGCCGGCGCGCAGCAGGCCGGCCGCCACCAGGATGATGCCGGCCATGATGGTGGCGATCACCAGCCCGTCATAGCCGTGGGTCTGGATGGTGTTGAACACCACCACCACGAAGGCGCCAGTGGGGCCGCCGATCTGGAACCGGCTGCCGCCCAGGGCGGAGATCAGGAACCCGGCGACGATGGCGGTGAACAGCCCGCGCTCGGGCGTGGTGCCCGAAGCGATGGCCAGCGCCATGGCCAGCGGCAGCGCCACGATCGCCACCGTCAGCCCGGCGATGGCGTCGTTGCGCAGCTTGGCGAAGGAATATCCTTCGGCCAGGGTCGTTACCAGCTTGGGAACCAGGTTCTGCCGGTAGCGCTGGCCGGTCGACATACCCATATGAGGATCAGCCACAGCCGGAGGGGCGGGCGATTTGTGCTGGGCCATGCATGCCCATTCGGTTAGAAGGGACTTGATGATAGCGCCTACCGACCTTCCTTGTGCAAGCTTTGCGCTCGCAACAGTCCCATGTCCCTCCGTCACGGCTTGGCGGGAGGGGCATCCATGCGCGGCCCGGCGATGATCGACTGGCGCATCCTGGGCCGGCTGCCGGCGCGGTTCTGGCTGCAACTCGTGATCGGGCTGGCGGTGCTGGCCGTGCTGGCGGTGTTCGGCTTCGCCCTGCTGCTGGGCGGCGCGGTCATCATCCTGGGCATCGCGCTGGTGGCGCAGCTCATGGCCTGGTTCCGCGGCCGTCCGCCGCCGCGGCCCAATAGCGGCGTCATCGATGGCGAATATCAGGTCGTCGAGCAGCAGAAGCCGCCGCCGCCACCGCCGCGCAACCCGGACATATAGAGTCCGGCTGGAGTCTGGAAATTAGAGGGTCCGGGCACCAAAGGGGTTCGGACATGGGGGGACGGGCGACGGCGCGCCGGTCCCGCTGGAACGCGTTCTCATGTCGCATCCATGATGGCGGGAGCATGCCGCACACCGGAACATCCTTGCGAGCGGCGCAGGCGGCGGCCCGGCTGGCACGACGGCTGGGGATCGGCTGCGAGCGCCCGCAGCTCCTGCACGAATCGCAGCGCATCAGCATCCGCCTGTATCCCCACGACATCGTGGCGCGGGGCGTCGGCACCGACGATGCCGAGGCCCTTCGCCGGCTCGCCCGCGAGGTCGATATCGCGCGCCACCTGGCGGCGAACCACGCCCCGGTGGTCCGTCTCGATCCCGGAGTCGCCGCCGGCCCCCATATCGAGGACGGCTTCGCCTTCACCCTGTGGCAGTTCGTGGCGGATGGCGCGGCCGACGACGACAACGCCGCGCATGTGGCGCATGCCGCCGCCGCCCTGCGCCGCCTGCATCAGGCGCTGGCCGGGTTCGACGGCGAATTGTCGGATTTCTGGGCCAAGCCCGACCGCTGCCGCCGCCTGCTGGCGGACGAACGGGCGCTGCCCGGGCTCGGCGCCGCCGACCGCGCTTTCCTGCGCGCCGGTTTCGACCGCCTGCGGGCGCGGGTGGCCGGGCCGCCGGCCGACGCCGTGCCGATCCATGGCGATGCGCATCTGGGCAACGTCTTCATCACCCACGACGGGGCGCTGTGGAACGACCTGGAGGACGTCTGCCGCGGCCCGCGCGAATGGGACATCGCCTGCCTGCCCGAGACCGACGTCAGCGGCTTCGAGCCGCTCGACCGCGACCTGCTCGCCGCCCTGCGCCTGATGCGCAGCCTGTGCGTCTGCGTCTGGTGCCTGGAACAATACGAGCTGCCGCACAAGCGCGCCGCCGCCGACTATCACCTGCAGTACCTCAAGGACTCCGCCCTGGCCCGGCGCTGAGATGCGCTCCTAAACCTCCACCACCTTGTGCGGGTTGAGGATGTTGTCGGGGTCGAGCGCGCGCTTGATCTTGCGCATCAGGTCCAGTTCGGTGTGCGAGCGGTAATGCGCCAGCTCCTCCAGCTTCATCCGCCCGATGCCGTGTTCGGCCGAGATCGAGCCGTTCATCTCGACCACGATGTCGTGCACGATGCGGTTGATCTCCTCCCAGCGGCCGAGGAACTGCTCGCGGTCCGCACCGACCGGCTGCGACAGGTTGAAATGTACGTTGCCGTCGCCGAGATGGCCGAAGGCGATCACCCGCCCGTCCGGCACCGCCTGCAGCACCGCTCTTGTGGCGCGCTCCAGGAACTCGGGCATCCTGGCCACCGCCACCGACACGTCGTGCTTGATCGAGCCGCCCTCGAAGCGCTGCGAGCCGGAATAGGCCTCGCGGATCTTCCAGAACGTGGCGCGCTGGGCCTCGCTCTGCGCCGGGGCCGCATCCAGCACCTTGCCCTGCTCCAGCAGGGCGGCGAGGAAGCCCTCCATCTTCTCCCGCAGCCCGCCATCGGCGGCGGCCGGGCGCGGCGAGGACCATTCCATCAGCACGTACCAGTCGTGGCGCTGGCCCAGCGGATCGGCAAGGCCCGGCGTGTGGCGCAGCACGAAATCCAGCCCCAGCCGGCCCATGAACTCGAACGAGGTGACGTTGTCCTCGCTGGCCTCGCGGGCGGCGGCCAGGATCTCGACCGCCACCTGCGGGTCGGGCACGGCGATGAAGGCGGCGGCGATGTCCTTGGGCCGGGGGAAGAGCTTCAGCACCGCTTTGGTGATGATGCCCAGCGTGCCCTCGGCGCCGATGAAGAGCTGCTTCAGATCGTAGCCGGTGTTGTCCTTCTTCAGCGCCCGCATGCCGTCCCACACCTGGCCGTCGGCCAGCACCACCTCCAGCCCCAGCACCAGGTTGCGCGCGTTGCCGTAATGCAGCACCTGGATGCCGCCGGCATTGGTCGAGAGATTGCCGCCAATGACGCAGGAGCCTTCCGCCCCCAGGCTGAGCGGGAACAGCCGGTCGTGGTCGGCGGCCGCCTGCTGCACCGCCTGCAGGATGACGCCGGTCTCCACCGTCATGGTGTAGTTCAACGGGTCGATGTCGAGGATGCGGTTCATGCGCTGCAGCGACAGCACGATCTCGCCGCCATGCTCGAACGGCAGCGAGCCGCCGACCAGCGAGGTGTTGCCGCCCTGCGGCACGATCGGCACGCCGTATTCGCCGCACAGCTTGACCACCGCCACGACTTCCGCGGTCGAGGCCGGCTTCACCACCATCGGCGTCTTGCCGGTATAGACGTCGCGCCACTCGACCAGGTGCGGGCGCATCGCCTCGGGATCGGTGAGGCAGCCCTTGTCGCCGACCACGGCGCGGATGCGGTCGAGCAGGATCTGCGGCACCGGCTTGCGGTCCGAAATCAGGCGCGGGGCAAGCGACATGGCGGTTCCTCGGGCGTTATCGTCTCCGGCCGCAGGATCGGCGCTGACGCCGTTTCAGGCAAGGGGGGCGGGCCGGCGTGCCCGGCGGCTGCCGTCAGGAGCCCCGTTGCGTCAGGACAGGGCGGCGACGCTGGCGGTGACGATCAGGCCCGGCCGCAGCGGCTGGCGCAGCGCCCGCCACAGCGCGGTCTCCTCCGCCAGCGCCAGTTCGTCCAGCCCCAGCCTGATCGACTGCAGGCGCGAGCCGATGCGGTGTTCGCGCAGGGCGGCGGCGATGTCGGGCCGTTCCGCGCCGTCGTCCATCAGCGCCCGCTCGATCTGCGCCGTCATCACCGGCGCCTGGTGCAGCACGAAATGCTCGATGCAGCCCAGGATCAGTTCCGCATCCAGCGCCCGCCCGCCGCGCAGGCTGAGCAGGTAGCGCAGCAGGAAATGCCGCCGCTCCACCCGCCGGCCGTCGCCGGGTCGCTCCCCGCCTGGCCGCTCCCCGCCGGGCAGGGTGCGGTTGTCCAGCGCCAGATCGCGCCCGGCCCGCAACAGCGCCAGGCTCAGCACCGGCACGTCGCCTTCCTCGATGCGATCGGGCGGCAGTGCTGCGACCGCGCACGGCGCCATGCCGCTTGGCAGCCCCTGCACCTGCGCCTGGTGCAGCACCTGGCGCAGCGCTGCGGTGGTGGCGGCGAAGATGAAATGGGCAGTCATGCGTCCTCCTCGGCAAGGGGCGCGCATTCTAGACGCGGCGCGGCCGGCGGTAACGTTGGACGCATGCATAAGGACGGCGCTGGATTCGTACATGCACCTGCCTCCGATGGAACTCGCGCGCGTTTTCGCCAGTTTCTGTTCGTCTGTCGCGAGCCAGCGCATCGCGCGCGTGGTGAAATCGCGGCTGCTGCAAAAAGCGGCATTGCCGAAATGCATCGGGTTCCGATGGCATCGCGTGCGATGGCGTCGGAAGGCGCGAATCTGTTCCGTGCTGCCGCGAAGCGACTTTAAGCGCGCTTCTTCTGCAGTTCGTAGGGAGCGGCAAGGAGGGCGATCGGGATATTCCAGGCGGCGCTGATCTTCCTGATCGCCTCGAGGGAGAGCGCGCGGTGCCCGTTGATCACATGCGAGGCCAGGGAGGCGCTTCCCAGCACATCGGCCAGGTCTTTCTGGCGACGGCCGAATTGCTGCATGTGATGGCGCAGGTATTCGGGCGGCGTCATGTCCTCGATCGGGAAATGCCGCTTCTCGTAGTCGGCGACCAGAATCGAGATCGCCTCCAGTATGCGATCCTCCTCCTCGTTCAGATCGTCGACCCGCGCCAGCAGCGCGTCGATCCGCGCCATGGCATTCCGGTAGTCCTTCTCGCTGCGAATGGCCGTTACCATCTCGATATCGAGAGACCGTTGCCGGTTCTCTCTCCTCTCTGCGTCTCGCAACTCGTTTCTCGTCTCTCGACCGCACGCTAAACCGTATCGACGTCTATGCGGTCATAGTCCTCGTGCGTTCCCACAAACCGGATATAGACCACCTGCGATTTCAGCAGCACCACGGCGACGATGCGGAACTTGTTGCCGCCGATGTCGAAAATCACTCGGTTTCGTGGCCGAATATCGACGGTGTTGAACGACAGCTTAATGTCCGCCGGCGTCTTCCATTCCGCCTTGTCGACGGTCTGGTACCAGAAGCGCAACGGGCCCTCGGCCGCCGGTCTGCTTTCCCAGAACTCGCGTAGCGTGCGCAGCGCGACGATCCTCATGTCGGCAGTATATGGGTTTACGCCACGTCAACAAGGGAAAAGTTGACGGATTGTAAATTAGATGTGGAGCCTATTGTCTCTTTAGGAATCATGCGGCCGGTACCTACAGCCTTGGTAGAAAGCGGCGCTTTCTTCCAGGTACTTCCGGCAAGCGCTGAGATGAGCGCCCGCCACACTGGCTAGTCCCTAATCCCCAGCCGCGCCTTCAGCCGCGTCACCGCCCGCTCGCCGACGCTGGAGAGATGCGCCACCGTGGCGGCGTCGGCGGTGGCGGCGTCGCCGGCGGCGATGGCGGCGACGATGGCGACATGGGCGCGACGCACGGCGGGCGAGAAATAGAGCGTGCCGAAGGCAGCACGGGAATAGAAGTCGCTGCGGTCCCACATGCTGGCGGAAATCTCCGAGGCGATGGGCGAGCGCGCCAGCGTGTGGATGGCGTTGTGCAGGCGGCGGTTCAGGTGGCGGTAGGTGGGATCGCCCGAATCGGGCGAGCCGGCGGCGCTCGATTCGCGCAGCACCGAATCGGCCAGCGCCTGCAGCGCCTCCGCTTCCTCCCGGTTGCGCCGCTGCGCCGCCAGCCGGCACACCAGCCCCTCGGCGCGGGCGAAGAACTGGAAGAAATCGCCCACCGCCTCGGCCCGCGGCGCCACCACGCGGCAGCCGATCTGCGGCAGCACCTGGATGAAGCCCTCGATCTCCAGCCTGCGGACCGCATCCATCACCGGCTGCCGGCTCACCCCCATGGCGCGGGTGACGGCGGCGATGGAGATCGGCTGGCCCGGCTCCAGCCCGCCATCCAGCAGCAAGTCCTTCAAATAGGCCTCGCAGCGGTCGGCCAAGGTCGCCCCGCTGTCCAGCAGGTCGGGGTCGGGCGCCGGCAGATCGCGCAGGTTTCTCAACACTCTGGGCATGAGCGATACTAGCATGCCAGTTGAGTCCAGATCATGGCGGCTGCTAGGTTTTCCACTGGCTTTCGGTATAAGGAAAAATAATCACCTACTATCTCCGTGTAACCGTGAGGAATTGCGGTCATCGACCGCAAAAAGGGAGGCAGTCATGCGGATCAGGTTCATCGACGCGCCCGAAGCGCCGGAGCCCAAGGGTGGCTATGCCGGTGTCTGCGAGGTGGCCGGGGCGCAGCGTCTGGCCTTCGTCAGCGGCCAGATCCCGGTGGCGCGCGACGGCACGCTGCCGGCCGATTTCGAAGCGCAGGCGCGGCTGGCCTGGGCCAATGTCGAGGCCCAACTGCACGCGGCGGGAATGAGCCTCGACAATCTGGTGAAGGTGACGATTTTCCTGTCCGACCGCCGCTACAACCTCGCCAACCGCAGGATACGGCAGGAGGTGCTGGGCGATCGCACTCCGGCCCTGACCGTCATCATCGCCGGCATTTTCGACAGCGCCTGGCTGCTGGAGATCGAGGCCATCGCCGCGGCGTGAGTTCTTGCAATGGCGTGAGCTTTCTCAATAGCCGTCTTCGCCCGGCTCGACCGGGCGACTCATGGCAGCAGCGGTCGATCTCCTTCCGAACCGGCAAGGGTGTCGGCATCGAGATGGGTGCCCCGGTCGAGCCGGGGCATGACGGAGAGGGGGGAGAGTCAAAGCGGCGCTGTACGCAGCCAGCTATGGCGCGAGTTCTTGCAACAACCGTTATCGCCCGGCTTGACCGGGCGACCTATGGCGACAGCGGTCGATCTCCTTGCAAACCGGCAACGGCGTCGGCATCGAGATGGGTGCCCCGGTCGAGCCGGGGCATGACGAAGAGGAAGAGGGAGGGTCAGCGCGGCGCTGTGCTTGACGCAGCCAGCTATGGCGCGAGCTTTCTCAACAACCGTCATCGCCCGGCTCGACCGGGCGACCCATGGCGGCAGCGGTCGATCTCCTTGCGAACCGGCAACGGTGTCGGCCTCGACATGGGTGCCCCGGTCGAGCCGGGGCATGACGGAATAAAGAGAGTCAGCGCGGCGCCGCCGCCCGCCGCAGCCGGTCGTTGATCGCTTCGCCCAGGCCGGTGTCGGGAACCGGCATCACCGCGATGCGCTCCAGCCCCGGCCGGTCGAGCGCGCGCATGGCGGCGAAGAGATTGGCCGCGGCTTCGGTCAGGTCGCCGCTTGGCGAAAGGTTCACCGTCAGGCCCGCGCCCGGCAGCGGCGCGGGACCGAAAGCCAGCAGCCCTTCCAGCTCGTTCACGTCCGTCGCGTTCAGCCGCATCGGCAGGGAGGGCGCGTAGTGGCTCTCCAGCATGCCGGGCGAGGGCTTCGCGCCACCGCTGCCGACACCGCTGCCACCGTCACCACCGCCGTGCGTTGCATCTTCCACCGCACCCGCCACGCGTACGATGTCCGCGCGCGTGATGCCGCCGGGCCGCAGCAGCACCGGCACCGCGCCGCGCGCGTCGATCACCGTCGATTCGACGCCGATCAGGCACGGCCCGCCATCGAGCACGATGTCGATGGCATCGCCCAGCGACTGCACCACGTGCTCCGGGCGGGTCGGGCTGATGCTGCCCGAGCGGTTGGCGCTGGGGGCGGCGATCGGGCGATCGGCGGCGCGCAGGAGCGACTGCGCCAGCGGATGACGCGGCACGCGGATCGCCGCGGTATCCAGCCCGGCGCTGACCAGCAGCGACAGGCGGCAGTCGGGGCGGCGCTGCAGCACCAGGGTGAGGGGGCCGGGCCAGAAGGCGTCGGCCAGTTGCTGCGCCAGCGGCGTCCATTCGACGTGGCGCTGCGCAGCGGCAACGTCGGGCACGTGCACGATCAGCGGATTGAAGCGCGGCCGCTGCTTGGCGGCGAAGATGGCGGCGACGGCTGTGTCGCTGGTGGCGTCCGCCCCCAGCCCGTACACCGTCTCGGTCGGCAGCGCCACGGTGCGGCCGGCGCCGATGGCGGCGGCGGCTTGCGCGATGCTGTCGGCGGTGGGGGGCAGGATGCGGGCCATGGCGCGCTCCCATAGAGCGGATCGTGAGTCGATGGAAGCGGTTTCGCTGCCACCAAATCATGCGAAGCTGCCCGCCCTGTCGATGTCTAGAGCAAATCCACCGGGTTTGACGGCACCGCGCGATACCGCCAGACCGCGATCGGCTCCGGCAGCGCCGGCGAACCCCTGCCATGCCAACAAAGCATGAGGTTTTGCCGCCGGTCGCGATTACCCTGCTGCGCCCGCCACCGCACGCCCTGTCGATCACCTGTCGATGACCACCACCCTGCCGAAACAGCCCGCGCCCCTGGTCACGCCCATCCGGGCGGTGTGGGTCGGCATCTCGCTGCAGTCGATCAGCGACGAGGTCTTCCGCCTGGCGGTGGTGTGGATGGCGATCGCGCTGGTCGGCAGCTCCGCCTCCGCCCTGCCGGCGATCCAGTACCTGTGCGCCTTCGTCATCGGCATCACCGCCGGCGCCATCGCCGACCGCTTCGCCCCGCGCACCACCATGGTGGGCGTGACCTTGGTGCGCGCCGTCTTCGTGCTGCTGCCGCTGGCCGTGGGGCTGGTGCTGGGGCCGTCCTTTCCGGTGCTGGTGCTGGCCGCGGTCGGCGTCGCCGGCATGAACGCCTTCTTCAACCCCGCCCTGCACGCCTCGGTGCCGCGGCTGGTCGACAACCCGGCGCAGATGCAGGCCGTCAACGGCATGTTCGACGTCACCTTCCGCATCGCCCGCCTGGTCGGCCCGTTCCTGGGCGGGCTGCTGGCGCTGGTGCTGAAGGTCGAGCACTTCCTGCTGGTCGCCGCCGCCGGCATGGCGCTGGCCGGCATCGCCCTGTCCTGTTCCGGGCCCAAGCTCGCCACCCCGTTCGAGCAGCCGGTGGGCGAGCGGGCCGACACGCTGCTGATGCGGCTGGGCCGCGGCTTCGTCATGGTGCGGCGCGATCCGGTGATCTCCCATCTGCTGGCGGTCAACGTCATCTGCATCGGCATCTGGACCCTGGCCATCACCGTCGGGCTGGCGATGCTGATCGAGCAGCGCCCGCCGCCGGGCTTCGCCGCCCGGCCGCTGGTGGCGCTGTCGATCGTGCTGGGCGTCTACGGCGTCGGCGACATCGTCTCCAACCTGATCGTCTCGCGCGCCCGCCCGTGCGATCGCTGGGCCTACATGCATTCGGGCTACGTCATCATGGGGCTGGGCATGCTCGGCCTTCCGGTGCCGTTGCTGCTGGGCTTCGGCGGCATCGAGATCGGCGCCATGATGCTGTGCTCGGCCATCACTGGCTTCGGCGGCCCGCGCTACTTCCTGCTGATGCTGACCGAGTTCCAGACGCGGCTGACCGGCACCGACCTGACCGCGCTGCTGCGCCTGCGCGTGGCGCTGCAGGCGGCGGCGATGGCGACCAGCGGCGGGCTGGGCATCCTGCTGTTCGCCGCCATCGGCCCGGCCTACACGGTGATGCTGTGCGGCTTCCTGATCTTCCTGCTGGCCGTGGTCGGCTGGTGGGCGCGCCCGGCGCAGATGCGGGTCTGAGCCGTTCTCTTCTTCTATTTATCCGTCACCCCCGACTTGATCGGGGGGCCAAGCGGTCTCTCGACACGGCATGGCCGCGCCGGGGTGCGCGCTCTTTTCATGAAGACGATCGACCGCCGCCGCCCGTGATAAGCTGGCGGCAGCAGGCTGGAGCGGATTCACACGATCTGACGGAATCACCCGCGATTCCGTTAGAACGTGATTTGCTCTGGGGGAGGAAATCGCATGACGGACGCAGCCGGTGCCGATATCGAGGCGGCGCGCGCCTATTTCGACCGCTTCGTCGCCGCTTTCGCCACCTTCGACGGCGAGCGGGTGGCCGATCTTTTCGCGCCGCCGGTGGTGGCGGTGCGCGCCGACGGCTCCTCGGTCGGGCTGGCGACGCGCGAGGAGGTCGTGCGCTACTACCAGGCGGCGCTGGACGGATACCGCAGCGCGGGCTGCGTCGGCTGCCGCTGGTTCGACCTGGCGGTGACCGCCATGGGCCGCAACAGCCTGCTGGGCGCCGTCACCTGGCAGCTTGTGAAAGCCGACGGCTCGGTAGCCATCGAGTGGCGGCAATCCTACGGGCTGCGCCGCCTCGACAGCGGTCCGCCGCAAGCCTTCGCCTGCGCCTCGCACGCGACCTGAGCGGCAGCCGGCGAAAGGTGGCTGGCTGAGAGGTGGCCGGCGCGCGGGGCGGGTTGGTCCGCTCTTATTATTACTCGTCACACGATGTTCTTATTCGTCACCCCCGCCTCCGAGCGGGGGTCCATCGTCTTCATGAAAAGAGAGTCGCGCCTCAGCGCGGCTACGCCATGTTGATGGACCGCGTGGACCCCCGCTCAGAGGCGGGGGTGACGAGTAAAAAAACTGGAGGTGACGAGCATGAGGAGATCGGGGGAGTCGTCTCTCAATACTTCTTCTCGCCCCACGCCACGAAATGCGGGTTGCGGAAACCGGGCTTGGCGTAGCGGAAGGGCTGGCCGTCCACCGTCGTCACCGAACCGCCGGCCGCCTCCAGCACCGCCTGGCCCGCCGCCGTGTCCCATTCCATGGTTGGGCCGAAGCGGGGATAGAGATCGGCTTCGCCGGCGGCGATCAGGCAGAATTTCAGCGACGAGCCGGCCTGCTTGCGCTCGGCGATGCGGAAGGGTTCGAGGAAATCCTCCAACTCGTGGTTCTTCCACGAGGCGTGCGAGCGGGAAGCGAAGATGGTGTAGCCCTTGGCCGGCACGTCGCGCGTCCCGATCCGCTTCGTCGTTCCCTTGGCGATTTCCTCGGCCACGGTTTCGCCGGGTCCGCGCAGGCCGCGCCACAGCCGGTCGAAGGCGGGTGCGCCGACCACGCCCAGCAGCGGCTTGCCGTCCACCACCAGCGCGATGTTGACGGTGAACTCGCCGTTCTTCTTGATGAACTCCTTGGTGCCATCCAGGGGATCGACCAGCCAGAACACGCCCGCCCTGGTATCGGGCTCGCGCCCGGCCGCCATCTCCTCCTCGGCGATGATGGGGAAGGACACCGGCAGGCCGGCCAGGCCGCGCAGGATGATGGCTTCGGCGGCATGGTCGGCGTCGGTGACCGGCGACTTGTCGTTCTTGTGGCTGACGTCGATGCGCGCGGCATAGACCTGCATGATGGCCCGCCCGGCCTCCTGGGCGATCTGCGTGACCCGGTGCAGCGTGTCGGCGGTGAGGAGGCCCTGGGCGGCGGTGACGGCGTCGGCGTGAGCGGCGTTGGCGGCGGCGTACTGGGAAGAACTCATTGGGCGGCGATCGGCCTTTGCTGATGCGGGCCGACGGGCACGTCGCCGGCGCAGGTGGTGCGGTGCAGTTCGCGGCGGAAGCCGTCATAGTCGTTGACCGCGTAGTGCTGCGTACAACGATTGTCCCACATCGTCAAAGTGCCCTGTTGCCAGCGGTTGCGGCAGACGAATTCGGGCCGCGTCGCATGCGCGTGCAGGTAGTCCAGCAGCGGCGCGCTCTCGGCCGTGCTCATGTCCTTGAAGCGGATGGTGTAGACCTTGTTGACGTAGAGCGCCTTGCGCCCGGTCTCCGGATGCACGCGCACCACCGGATGGGCGATCTCGCTCTCCGCCTCGATGCCGGTATGGATCTTCATGGCCCGCGCTTGGCTCTTGTCGGCATAGATGCCCTGCCGCCCGTAGGGCCGCTTGGCCGAATGCATCGCCTCCAGCCCGTCCAGCAGCCGCTGCATCCCCGGCGTCAGCGTCTCGTAGGCCAGATACTGGTTGGCCCACATCGTGTCGCCGCCATGCGGCGGCACCTGCAGCGCGTAGAGGAAGGTGCCGGCCGGCGGCCTGTCCTGGAAGCTCCAGTCCGAATGCCAGTTGCCGCCGAAATTGGCCTTGCGCTTCTCGTCCGCCTCCTTGATGACGGCCAGCACGTTGGGATGGTCGGTGCTGATGCCGTCGACGAACGGCTCGACGCCGAACGGGCCGAAATAGGAGGTGAAGCGCTCGAGGTCGGCATCGGACAGATGCTGGCCGGGAAAGAACAGCACCAGATGCTCCAGCCACGCCGCGCGCAGCACGGCGACGGTGTCCGGCTCCAGATCGCGCGACAGGTCGATGCCGGTGACTTCCGCGCCCAGCGCGCCGCCGACACGGGCGATCTCGAGGCGATCATTGCGGGCCGCTGTCGTGCTGGCCATGGTTCCTCCGGCGGCGGTTGCCGGCCGCGTCCGGCCGGCTATGCTGGCGATTGTCGCAAGCGCCTCCGCCGGCGGCAAATCCTTTCATTTTCGCCCGCCGGAACCGCTCATGACCGCCACCGCCCCGCTCGGCATTCTCTCTGCCATCCCCGAGGAGCTGCGCCATCTGGAGGACCGCGAGGACGGCAGCGATACCATCGCCGGGCTGGTCTTCCACCGCGGCCGCATCGAGGGGCGGGAGGCGGTGTTCGTCGAGACCGGCATCGGCAAGGTCAACGCCGCGATCACTGCCACCATCCTGGCGCAGCATTATCGCTGCCGCGCGCTGGTGTTCGGCGGCGTGGCGGGCGGCGTCGATCCGATGCTGGGCGTCGGCGACGTGGTGGTGGCGACAAGGCTGGTGCAGCACGACTACGGCATCGTCATCGACGGCCGCATCGAGGCCTACCAGCCCGGCGTGGCGCCGCTGCCGGGCATCGAATCCACCCATGGCTACGACATGGCGCCCGGGCTGCGCCAGACGCTGCAGGCGGGGCTGGCCGATGTCGTGCTGCCGCACGTGGCGGCGGCGGTGACCGGCGATGCGCCGCGCCAGCCGGCGCTGCATTTCGGCACCATCGTCAGCGGCGACACCTTCGTGAACTGCGGCGTCACGCGCGAGCGGCTGGAAAGCCAGTTCGGCGCCCTGGCGGTGGAGATGGAGGGCGCGGCGGTGGCGCAGGTGGCCGAGCGCTTCGGCCTGCCCTGGCTGGTGGTGCGCTGCCTGTCCGACCTGGCCGGCCTCGACAGCCACCTGAATTTCCCCGCCTTCCTGCCGCTGGCGGCGGCAGCGGCGGCAAAAGTGGTGCGGCGGGCGGTTCCCCTCTTGTGAGTCGCTTCACAGCGGTGCAATAGGAACATTGTTCAATGACGGATCGGTAAAGACCAGGGGAGGGTGCCATGACCAGGATTGCAGTGCTGGACGACTACCAGAATGTGGCGCGCCAGGCGACCGACTGGTCGGTGCTGCCGAACCGGGCCGACGTCACCTTCTTCCACGACCACATCGCCGACCATGCCCGGCTGATCGAGCGGCTGCGCGATTTCGACGCCGTCTGCGTCATGCGCGAGCGCACGCCGCTGCCGCGCAACGTGATCGAGGCGCTGCCCAAGCTGAAGCTGATCGTCACCACCGGCATGCGCAACTTCTCCATCGACACGAAAGCGGCGGCCGAGCGCGGCATCACCGTCTGCGGCACCGGCGGCGTCGGCCATCCCACGGCGGAGCTGACCTGGGCGCTGATCCTGGGCTTGGCCCGCCACCTGCACAGCGACAGCCAGGCCATGCGCCAGGGCAAGTGGCAGACCAGGGTCGGGCGCGGCCTGAAGAACCGGGTGCTGGGCCTGATCGGGCTGGGCGGCCTGGGCGGCAGGGTGGCGCGCATCGGCAACGCCTTCGGCATGCAGGTCATCGCCTGGAGCCAGAACCTGACCCAGGGCCGCGCCTCGGAAGTCGGCGCCCGGCTGGTGGCCAAGGACGACCTGCTGCGCGAGGCCGATTTCGTTTCCATCCACCTGGTGCTGAGCGAGCGCACGCGCGGGCTGATCGGCAGGCGCGAGCTGGGGCTGATGCAGCCGACCTCGTACCTGATCAACACCTCGCGCGGCCCCATCGTCGACGAGGCTGCCCTGGTCGAGGCGCTGGAGACCGGCCGCATCGCCGGCGCCGGTCTCGACGTCTACGCCACCGAGCCGCTGCCGCCCGACCACCGCCTGCGCTCCCTGCCCAACGCCTTCCTGACGCCGCACGTCGGCTACGTCACCGACGACAATTACGCGGTGTTCTATCGCGAGGTGGTCGAGGACGTGAAGGGCTGGCTGGAAGGCAAGCCGGTGCGGGTGCTGCCGCCGCCGGCCTGAACGATGGACGGCAAGCGTTTCGCGGCGCTGGTCGAGACCATAAGCGGCGCGCTGCTGGCGAAGGCCGGGCTGGCGCTGACTGACCTGCGGGTCGGCGGCCGCGCCCATGTCGCCGAATTCGGCAACGGGCAGATCGGCGTCACGATCGGCTTCGAGCCCGGCGACAATTTCCTGTCGTTCGACGTGCATCAGGTTTCGCCGGAAGGCAACCGGGTCGGCTCCGGCCTGACCCTGGCCGAGCTGAACCGGCTGTTCGCCGCCGACATTCCCGCTGCCGAACGCGACGCCGCCGCGGCGCTGGTGGCCCAATGGCAGCCGCGCGACGCGCTCGAACGGCGGCTGGCGAAATCGGTCGTCGATTTGTCCCTGGTCCTGCCGCGCTACACGGTGGCCGCCATCGGCAGCGAGACCTCCCAGGCCTGAAGCGCCGCGCCGGCGACGCCGGCCGTCCCGTTCAGGCCGGCGTCGGCGCAGTGTCGGCGTACTCTTCCCTCGTCATCGCATAAGATTTGAGCGGCGCGCCGTCGTGGCGGATGTCGCCGACCAAGCGCAGGCCGATCTTCTCCGCCACCTTCATCGACGGCAGGTTCTCCGGATGGATGTCGGCGACGATGCGCGCCAGCCGCAGCGTGTCGAAGCCATGGTGCAGCACGGGCAGGGCGGCTTCGGTGGCGTAGCCCTGGCCCCAGGCGCGCCGGTTCAGGCGCCAGCCGATCTCGATCTCCGGCCCGATGCCGTCATAAGGGATCAGCAGGATCCAGCCCAGGAAACGGTCCGGCGCTGCCTTGGCGGCGATCGACCAGTAGCCCAGCCCGGGGCCGAAACCGGTCTCGATGCGCTGGCGCAGGAAATCCTCGTGCGCGGCCGGATCGTGCCATGGTCCGGCGATGTAGCGGGTCACGGCCGGATCGCGGTCCATCGCCAGGCAGTCGGCGAAATCCGCCATGGTGCGGGGGCGCAGCAGCAGGCGGGCGGTGGCGAAAATCGGCAGCATGGGACGAGTCTGGACCGGTCGGGCGCCATAAGGAAAGCCCCGCGTTCGCGGGGCAATCCGGTCGAACAGGCGGAAAGGGAACGTCCTTACCTGTGCACGCCCACTGTCGTGTAGCGGGCATCGACCTTGGCATCGATCTGGCGCGCGGTCTGGATGTCCTGCGTGCCCTCGTCCAGCACGCCCATGTCCTGCTTGGTCACGCCGCGGCCGAACAGCGTACTGGCGGCGTCCGGCCGCAGTTCGAGGGCGGCGTCGTAATCGGCCAGCGCCCGGTCGAAATCGCGCATCTTGCGATAGGTGAAGCCCCTGATCTCCAGCGTGTCGGGATCCTTCGGGTTCAGCGCCAGCGAGGCGTTGCAGTCCTGCAGCGCCTGGGACAGCCGGCCCAGCACCGTCCGCGACCAGCAGCGGCTCTGCAGCAGCAGCGCATCCTTGGGCCGCAGTTTCAGCGCGGCATCGTAGTCGGCCACTGCCTTGACGTGCTCGTTCTTCTGGCTCCACGCCAGGCCGCGGTTGAAATAGGCTTCCGCCAGCGGCATGCCCTTCTCGCCGCCGGCCTCGATCACTGCCGTGCAGCCTTTCAGCGCATCGTCCGGCGCCGGCTCGGCGCATAGCCGGCCGTTCTTGCCCTGCGCCAAGGCGGCCGGGCCGGCGAGGGAAACGGAAAGGGCAATGGCAATGGCGGTGGCAATACGCATGGCATCCTACCTGGTCTTACCTATTGGCCGTTCGCTGCGGCGCTTTCCTTTCCCGTCGCCTGTTCGATCTAGACCCGGCTGTAGCGGCCGCTGCGCGGATCGCGGCAGACGGTGACGCGATCGCGATAGTCGCGGCCGTTCTTGGTCATGTACTGGTCGAAGTCGCGGCACTCCTGGCCGTTGCGCATGTAGTAGTCGCTGGCCGGTTCGGAATAGCCGCGCCCGCCGCCGTCGTAGTTCCAGTCCGAGCGGCGCCCGTCGCGGGCCGAATTCCAGGTCGCTTCCTCCGCGCGCCGGCGCTCGTTCTGGTCCATGTCGCGGCCGACCAGGTTGCCGACCACGCCGCCGGCCACCGCGCCGATCGCCGCGCCCTGCCAGCCGCCGACCACCGCGCCCAGCACCGCGCCGCCGCCCGCCCCGATGGCGGTGCCGCCCTGCTGCTTCTCGCCCCAGCCGGTGTCGCCGCAGGCGCCCAGCGCCAGCGCGCCGCACAGGCCGATGGCGATAATGCCCGCCTTCGGACCGAAGACGCGCGGGCGGAAAAGATTTTGCAGACTATTCATGGTTTCTCTCTCCAGATCCGTTCCGGCCGGGCGCAGCCGCGCCGACGTGCCGATATGGAAAGCAAACGACGGGCGCGGCATAAGGTTGCATCGCGGCCCCGCGAAAACCTGTGGACACCGGCGATTGTCGGGGCCCGGCCGAGGCGCTAATTTGCGCGCCGCAAAACGCCCCCTTCCGTGGAGTTCTCCATGCCTCTCGATCCGCAAACCCTTGAACAGCTTGTCGATACGGTGGGCCGTTTCGTGCGCGAACGCTGCATCCCGCTGGAGGAGCAGGTCGCCGAGCAGGACAAGGTGCCCGACGATCTGGTCGAGGAGATGAAGGGGCTGGGTCTGTTCGGCCTGACCGTGCCGGAGGAATACGGCGGTCTGGGGCTGAACACCGAGGAGGAGGCCCGTGTGGTGATCGAGCTGGGCCATGCCGCCCCTGCCTTCCGCTCGGTCGCCGGCACCAATATCGGCATCGGCGCCCAGGGCCTGATCAATGCCGGCACCGAGGAGCAGAAGCGCAAGTACCTGCCCGGCGTCGCCTCCGGCGCCATCATCACCAGCTTCGGCCTGACCGAGCCCGATGCCGGCTCCGACGCCGCCGGGCTGAAGACGCAGGCCCGCCGCGACGGCGACCACTGGGTCCTCAACGGCACCAAGCGCTACATCACCAACGCCAATGTCGCCCACCTGCTGACGGTGATGGCGCGCACCAATCCCAATGTGAAGGGCGCCGGCGGCATCTCCGCCTTCCTGGTCGAGCGCGGCACGCCGGGCATGCGGTTGGGCAAGCCGGAGAAGAAGATGGGCCAGCAGGGCGCCCATATCTGCGACGTGATCTTCGAGGACTGCAAGGTGCCGGCCGAACAGATGCTGGGCGGCGAGGCGGGCGAGGGCCAGGGCTTCCGCTCCGCCATGCGCACCCTGGACCGCGGCCGCATCCATGTCGCGGCCCTGTGCGTCGGTATGGCCGAGCGCATCGTCGAGGAATCGCTGAAATACGCCGCCGAGCGCAAGCAGTTCGGCCAGCCCATCGCCAATTTCCAGCTCATCCAGGCGATGCTGGCCGACAGCCAGACCGAAGCCTACGCCATGCGCACCATGGTGATGGACGCCGCCCGCCGCCGCGATGCCGGCGAGGACGCCGCACTGCTGGCCTCCTGCGCCAAGCTGTTCTGTTCGGAGGCGCTGGGCCGCATCGCCGACCGCGGCGTGCAGATCCACGGCGGCGCCGGCTACATCCGCTCCTACGCCGTCGAGCGCTTCTACCGCGACGTGCGCATCGTGCGCCTCTACGAGGGCACCTCGCAGATCCAGCAGATCATCATCGCCCGCGAAATGATGCGCGGCAGGAAGGCGTAACCATCGACACAACGGAAAAGCTCCTCACCCTGAGCCCGTCGAAGGGTGAGGGTTCACAGGCAACCTCTCCCTAATCTCACCCTTCGACAGGCTCAGGGCGAGGAGCTGTTTTGAAGCGAGTATCGACATGCGTCTGAAAGACAAGGTCTGCATCGTTACCGGCGTTCCCTGCGAGACGATGTCCGATAGGAAGGCGTAACGACCGGCGAACCCACACCCGATCCTCACCCTGAGCCCGTCGAAGGGTGAGGGGTCACAGGCAACCTCTCCCTAATCTCACCCTTCGACAGGCTCAGGGTGAGGAGCTGTTCTGAAGCGAGCATCCACATGCGTCTGAAAGACAAGGTCTGCATCATCACCGGCGCCACCTCCGGCATCGGCAAGCGCACGGCGGAAATCTTCGCCGGGCAGGGCGCGCTGGTGATCATCTCCGGCCGCCGCCGCGAGCTGGGCGAAAGCATCGCCAGGGCCATCGGTCCGCGCTGCGATTTCGTGGTCGCCGACGCCACCGACGAGGCGCAGACCAAGGCGCTGATCGATTTCGCCGTCGACAAGCACGGCCGCATCGACTGCCTGTTCAACAATGCCGGCGGGCCTGCGCCGCAGGGCGGCATCGAGACCATCCCGGTCGACGAGTACGACCACGCCTTCGCCCTCAACGTGCGCTCGGCCATGCTGGGCATGAAGCACGTGGCGCCGGTGATGATGGCGCAGAAATCGGGCAGCATCATCAACAACGGCTCGCGCGCCGCCAGCCGGGTCGGCCGCTCGCCGTCGCTGATCTACGCCGCCGCCAAGGCCGCCCTGGTGCAGCTCTCCGCCGTGGTCGCCATCCAGCTCGGCGAGCATTTCGTGCGCGTCAACACCATCTCGCCCGGCGGCATCGCGACCGGCTTCGCCGCCAAGTCGCTGGGCGTCGACGCCGATCGCGCCGACGGCACTTCGGAGAAGATGAAGGAGGGGCTGGCCAAGCGCCAGTCGATCCCGCGCGCCGGCACGCCCGACGACGTGGCCCAGGCGGCCGTGTTCCTGGCCTCCGACGAATCCAGCTTCATCAACGGCCACGACCTGATCGTCGACGGCGGCATCGTCGGCGGCAATTTCTGGAGCGTGACGCGCGATTCCTACAAGGGCCTGAAGGAACGGCTGGGCGTGGACTGATCCATGCTTTTCGAGGCAACGATCTACCTGTAATTTTTCTCGTCATTCCGAGCGGAGCGAGGAATCTTCCCCTGTCCGTCCGGGACAAAATGAGGTCACGTCGATACCCGGCTTCAATCGGGGAGGATTCCTCGCTCCGCTCGGAATGACCAAAAAAGAAAACGTGTCAGGCTCAATTAAGGGGAGGCAAGCATGCGTCTGAAGGACAAGGTCTGCATCGTCACCGGCGCCACCTCAGGCATCGGCAAGCGCACGGCGGAGGTGTTCGCCGCGCAGGGCGCCTTGCTGGTGATCGCCGGCCGCCGCGCCGATCTCGGCCAGGCGCTGGCGAAGCAGCTCGGCGCCAATTGCGATTTCGTCCAGACCGACGTGACCGACGAGGCGCAGGTGAAGGGGCTGATCGACATGACGGCCCGGGAGTACGGGCGCATCGACTGCCTGTTCAACAATGCCGGCGGGCCCGCCCCGGTGGGCGGCATCGAGACCATTCCGGTCGACGGCTTCGACAAGGCCATCGCCGTCAACCTGCGCTCGGTGATGCTGGGCATGAAGCACGTGGCGCCGATCATGATGAAGCAGGAATCGGGCAGCATCATCAACAACGGCTCGGTCGCCGGCAGCCGCACCGGGCTGTCCTCGTCGATGATCTATTCGGCGGCCAAGGCGGCGGTGATCCATCTCACGCGCTGCGTCGCCATGCAGTTGGGCGAGCACAACGTGCGGGTGAACGCGCTGTCGCCCGGCGGCATCGCCACCGGCATTTTCGGCAAGGCGCTGGGGGTGCCGGCCGACCGCGCCGAGCAGACGGCGGAGGCGGTCAAGGCCGGCCTGGCCAAGATGCAGCCCATCCCGCGCGCCGGCCTCACCGACGACATCGCCCAGGCCGCCGTGTTCCTGGCGTCGGACGAGTCCACCTTCGTCAACGGCCACGACCTGATCGTCGATGGCGGCGTGGTCGGCGGCCGCATGTGGGGCCCGCACCAGGAGGCGCTGAAAGGCATGCGGCAGGCGTTCGGGGTCGAGGGCTGAACGCCGTCGGCACGCAAGACCGAGGGCGCAACGCAGAAGGCCGGGAGAGCGA
>JBBCJW010000034.1:0-22128 GCA_037190765.1 Alphaproteobacteria bacterium | reverse complement strand
CAGCATCATCGAGTCGCGCGGCGCCTCCGGCACCGCCGCCTCGCCGAACGCCTGCAGCTTGCCCGACGCATCGCGCGTCACCTTCAGAATGGGATGCGCCAGCAGGTGCACGGCGATCTCGCGCCCCACCAGTTCGCCCATCACCGAATCGACCAGGAACGGCATGTCGTCGTTGACGATCATCACCACCGAATGCGGCGAGTTCCAGCCGTGATCGACGTCGAGCGGATTGAAGACGGCGATATCGGTCTCGCCCGGCCGGCGGCTGCGCGCCTGGGCCAGAAGCTGCAATGCCGCACCCAGGCGGTCGCGCGGCGCGGCGGTGGCGAGATCGACCGCGGGCGCCTTGTCGTAGAGCGCCCGCACGAAGCTGGCGGCTTCCTCGGCCGAGGCGCCGGCCAGCGTCTCGGCGGCAATGGCGGCGATAGCGTCGACCGCATTCTGCTGGCGTCGATCGCTCGACTGGGTCTTGGCGTCGGTTACTGGCGAATCCATTCTTCCCCCTGCCGACTGAGGTCGATCCTGGGCGTGGCATGTTGTGGTTTCAGCGTCGCCAACGCTGTGGCCGTCGTCACAGTCTTTTCTGCGATGAAAATGAGGTCGGATTGCGGATGCGACGCGTGAAAACAACGCAGGAGCCAAGATTGCACCGTCTCGATGACAGATCGGAGAGCAAAAAACGGATTCTTGAGGGGCAGGTCAGGTCCGGCTGGGGGCGATGAGGGGGGATAAACCGCCGAATGCAGCAAATACGGGCCTTGCCGCCGACGACTCGTTCTAAGGCGTTAAAGCATAAAACATTTCTGAAATACACAGCGTCGAAGCGTTAATTGTGGGGGTAGCCGGGCAATTATCTTGCATGGTCATTTCCCATGATTTTTCCATAAAAATCAACTCATTAACCTGTCAAGCTCATTCTGAAGATCATGAAAAAATATCAGGCGTGACTCGAAAGTCGCTCTGACTATCATCGACATCTGGTGGGGCCTTGGGAGCTTCCACCCAACATCTAGTCTTAATCCCCACCCTGTCCTTTGCACAGGTGTGGACAGAAAGTCTGAGGGGGTCGCAAGTGTTTGACGTCATTCAGGTTCAGGAAGGCGGCCGGGTTGTTATTGATCCCAGCCGCGACGCCAAACTGACCAATTTCGGCAAGGCGACGCTGGAAGACCGCTATCTTCTGCCTGGCGAATCGATCCAGCAGATGTTTGCGCGCGTCGCCAGCTACTACGCCGACGACGACGCCCATGCCCAGCGTCTCTACGACTACATTTCGAACCTATGGTTCATGCCGGCCACCCCGGTGCTGTCCAATGGCGGCACCGAGCGCGGCCTGCCGATCTCCTGTTTCCTGAACGAGGCCACCGATTCGCTGGAAGGCATCGTCGGCCTGTGGAACGAGAACGTGTGGCTGGCCGCCCGCGGCGGCGGCATCGGCTCCTACTGGGGCAATCTGCGCTCGATCGGCGAAAAAGTCGGCATGAACGGCAAGACCTCGGGCGTGGTGCCGTTCATCCGCGTCATGGACTCGCTGACCCTTGCCATCTCGCAGGGCTCGCTGCGGCGCGGCTCGGCCGCCTGCTACCTGCCGGTGAGCCATCCCGAGATCGAGGAATTCATCGAGATGCGCCGCGCGTCGGGCGGCGATCCCAACCGCAAGGCGCTCAACCTGCATCACGGCATCCTCATTCCCGACGCCTTCATGCGCGCGGTCGAGAACGACGAGGAATGGGCGCTGACCAGCCCCAAGGACGGCGCCGTGCTGCGCAAGGTGTCGGCGCGCGAACTGTGGATCCGCATCCTGACCGCCCGCGTCGAGACCGGCGAGCCCTACATCGTCTATATCGACCATGTGAACCGCGCCCTGCCCGAGCACCAGAAGCTGGCCGGGCTGACGGTCAAGACCTCCAATCTGTGCAGCGAGATCACCCTGCCGACCGGCGTCGACCGCCACGGCCAGCAGCGCACCGCCGTGTGCTGCCTGTCGTCGCTGAACCTGGAAACCTATTTCCAGTGGCACGACCATCCGCTGTTCGTCGAGGACGTGCTGCGCTTCCTCGACAACGTGCTGCAGGGCTTCATCGAGAGCGCGCCGACCGAATTCGCCCGCGCCACCTACTCGGCCATGCGCGAGCGCTCGGTCGGGCTGGGCGTCATGGGCTTCCACTCCTTCCTGCAGGCCAACAACATCCCGCTCGAATCGGTGATGGCCAAGGTGTGGAACAAGAAGATGTTCAAGCACGTCCGCGAGCACGCCGACGCCGCCTCGCGCAAGCTGGCGCAGGAGCGCGGCCCCTGCCCGGACGCGGCCGATTTCGGCATCATGGAACGCTTCTCCAACAAGCTGGCGATCGCGCCCACCGCCTCGATCTCGATCATCGCCGGCGGCGCCTCGCCCGGCATCGAGCCGGTGGCGGCCAATTCCTTCACCCACAAGACGCTGTCGGGCTCGTTCAACGTGCGCAACCCGTATCTGGCCAGGGTGCTGGAGGAGAAGGGCCGCAACGACGAGGAGACCTGGACCTCGATCACCGTCAACAACGGCTCGGTGCAGCACCTCGATTTCCTCGACGAGCAGGAGAAGGCCACCTTCAAGACCGCCTTCGAGATCGACCAGCGCTGGCTGATCGAGCACGCCGCCGACCGCGCCCCCTTCATCTGCCAGGCCCAGTCGCTGAACATCTTCCTGCCGGCCAACGTGCACAAGCGCGATCTGCACCAGATCCACCTGATGGCCTGGAAACGCGGCGTGAAGAGCCTGTACTACCTGCGCTCGATGTCGATGCAGCGCGCCGAGGTGGTGTCGGAGCAGGGCGCCCATGCCGCCAACGGCAACGGCGCAGCCGTCGAACTGCCGCTAGCCGCCATGCGCGCCATGAACGCCGACCGCGAGCAGGAAAACTCGAACAACTACGAAGAGTGCCTGGCCTGCCAGTAAGGCCGGGCCTCAACCTCGTTGCGGAATTAAGCCATGTCCCTTCTCGACGCCAAACCGATCTACAAGCCGTTCAACTACCCCTGGGCCTATGACGCCTGGCTGATGCAGCAGCGCATCCACTGGCTGCCGGAGGAAGTGCCGCTGGCCGACGACCTCAAGGACTGGCGCAACAAGCTCTCCGATTCGGAACGGCATCTGCTGATGCACATCTTCCGCTTCTTCACGCAGTCCGACGTGGAAGTGAACAACTGCTACATGAAGCATTATTCGCGGGTGTTCAAGCCGACCGAAGTGCAGATGATGCTGGCGGCCTTCTCCGCCATGGAGACGGTCCACATCGCCGCCTACTCGCACTTGCTCGACACGCTGGGCATCCCGGAATCGGAATACTCCGCCTTCCTCCACTACAAGGAGATGAAGGACAAGTACGACTACATGCAGGGCTTCAACGTCGACTCCAAGCACGACATCGCCAAGACCCTGGCCGTGTTCGGCGCCTTCACGGAAGGCCTGCAGCTCTTCGCCTCCTTCGCCATGCTGCTGAACTTCCCGCGCTTCAACAAGATGAAGGGCATGGGCCAGATCGTGTCGTGGTCGGTGCGCGACGAGACGCTGCACACCAACTCCATCATCCGCCTGTTCCGCACCTTCATCTCGGAGAACCCGGAGATCTGGACTGACGCGCTGCAGCGCGAGCTCTACGTCGCCTGCTCGACCATCGTCGATCACGAGGACGCCTTCATCGACCTCGCCTTCGAGCTGGGCGGCATCGAGGGCATGACCTCCGACGACGTGAAGCGCTACATCCGCTTCATCGCCGACCGCCGCCTGGGCCAGCTCGGCCTGCAGGCGATCTACCGCATCGAGAAGAACCCGCTGCCCTGGCTCGACACCATGCTGAACGCGGTCGAGCACACCAATTTCTTCGAGAACCGCGCCACCGAATACTCAAAAGCCGCCACGCGCGGTACCTGGGAGGAAGCCTTCGAGTAGTCTGTTCCTGCGGCAGGTCCCTCCCTCCCTGCCGATTTGCTCAGATCCTCCCCACCTCGCCGCCCCGCGCCCAACGCGGGGCGTTTCGTTTGCGGCACCGTCCGGACTGGCGCTCCTGTTCGCGCATCGTTCACAGCGTTTCTTTTTGCAATGTAAGTGCGAGAACATTTCGAGAAAGTGGTCGATTGACCAGCAATATGAATATTTTGCATAAGCCGCTGTTTTGCAACGGTGCGGGCTGCGGCATGCTGGGCCGCAAATCGCCCGGCTGGCGCAACGCCGGCGGGGAACGGGGAGGAAAGGCGCGATGGATTTCGTCCTGCTGGGCACGGGCTGCCCCAATTGCGATCCGCAGCGGCTGGGGCCGTCCAACCTGGTGCGCCATGACGGGCACGCCTTCCTGGTCGATTGCGGTTCGGGCGTCAGTCAGCGCCTGGTGCAGGCCGGCACGCCGGGGCGGGAGATCGAGGCGCTGCTGCTGACCCATCTGCACTCGGACCACACGGTTGACCTGCTGCAGCTGGTCATGTCGAGCTGGCACCAGGGCCGCGCCCGGCCGCAGCGCATCTTCGGCCCCCGCGGCACCAAACGCTTCGTCGACGGCCTGCTCGAGTTCTGGCGGCCCGAGTTCGAGCAGCGCATCGCCCATGAGAAGCGTCCCTCGACCCTGGCGCTGCAGGTCGAGGTCGAGGAGATCGAGGACGGCGAAATCATCCGGCAGGGAGACCTGCGCGTGCGCGCCGTGCGCGTCGAGCATGCGCCGATCAGGAACGCCTTCGGCTTCGTGTTCGAGGCCGGCGGCCGGAAACTGGCTTTCTCCGGCGACACCGCCTTCTGCCCGGCGCTGATCGAGGCGGCGCGCGGGGCCGACGTGCTGGTGCATGAATGCTTCATCCACCGCGAGATGAAGATCATCCCCGGCGTGCGCACACAGGAGGGCACCGATGCGGTTGCCTCATATCACACGCTGAGCAGCGAGGTCGGCAAGGTGGCGACCCGGGCCGGCGTCAAATGCCTGGTGCTCAATCACTTCGTGCCGACGCAGTTCGACCGCGCCGCGCTGCTGGCTGAGGTGCGGGCCGACTATAACGGCCCGATCGTGATCGGCGAGGACCTGCTGGGCATTGATCTTTCGCGCGGCGCGCTTACGTACCGGGAGATGACGATTGGGCTCGACGCCTTGGCGTAGCGAGTATATGGTCCGCGCCCTTTCCGCTCCGGCTGTCTGGAAACAGCCGATCTCGACAAAGGTCCAGGGTCCGCCATGACTACCTCACCTTCCCGCCTCCTGCTTTCCGCAGGCGCGCTGCTGCTGGCAGCCGCCGCCCTTGCCGCGCCGGCGCTGTGCCAGGAGCGCGCCGCCGCCCGCACCACCCTGGCCGTGACCCAGGCCGAGCGCCCGCTGCCGGTGCGCATTGATCCGGCCGGCCGCTACCTGATCGTGGCGCCGGGCACGGTCGGCAACGCGCCCGACCCGGGCGAGGCGCAGCGCATCCACGATGCGCTCGACCGCCAGGGTTTCCGCATCGTGCATGAGCGCCGGGCGACGCCGCAGAGCATGGCCGCCAGCGTCAAGCGGCTGGTCGACAATGGCGTGCGGGCGGAGAACATCTCGGTGCTGGCGATGGGCGAGGACGTGCAGGCGCTGATCGACGTGGCGCAGCGGGTCTACAGCCCGATGGTCAATTACGTCATCATCGCCGGCTGCGAAACGATGCCCAGCTTCGCCAGCCGCGTGCCGCTGAAGGGCCGCATCCTGTCGCTGCAGATGGAGAAGCCGGACGCCGCCGTGCCGTCCTGCCGCGGCGTGTTCGCCGGCCGTGGCGCGGCCAGCGGCTTCCAGTTCGAGGAATACGTCATCCGCCACTACGCCGACAGTCCGGCATCGGCCGAACTGGCGCTGGTCGAGGCGATCAACGCCTGGACCCGCGCCGGCTACGACGACGAAGACGACGTCTATTAGAGCGGATTCGCATGTTTGACGGAACTGCCAGCGATTCCGTCAAAACATGATTGCTTCTAGAGCGGATCACGATCTGATGGAAGCACATGCGCTTCCATCAGATCGTGTGAATCCGCTCGATTCCTTAATGTTTAGAGCCTACGACGGCGACTGACCGTCCTACGCCCATCCGCCGGCGTGCGGCAGCACATGGCCGGTGATGAAGCCGGCCCCGTCCGAGGCCAGGAAGGCGATGGTGGCGGCGATCTCCTCCGGCTTGCCGAGGCGGCCCAGCGGAATGTTTGCCGTCATCTTCGCCATCGCCGCCTTGTCGGCCAGTAGCGACGGCGGGAAATAATCGGGGTTCTCGACGTAGTTCGAGCCGACCGCGTTGACGGTGATGGCGTGCCGGCCCAGTTCCCTGGCCCAGGACGACACCAGCCCGTTGCAGGCGGCGCGGGCGGAGACATACATCGAGTAGTTGGGAATGCCCTGCAGCGGGGCGGCCGATGACACCAGCACGATGCGCCCCCAGCTGCGGCTCTTCATGCCGGCAACCAGTTTGCCGGCGATGGCGAAGGGACGCACCGCCAGGGCTTCCAGCGCTTCGCGATAGGCTTCCGCACTGCCCTGCTCCAGCGGCACCCGGGCGGCCGGATAGGCATCGTTGGAGATGAGAATATCGATGCGGCCGTGCACGGCCATGGCGCGGTCGGCGATCTCACCGTAGCCGCCGGCGGCGATCGCCGTCACCCCCGGCACCTCCGCTTCGAACGCCCGGCGCGCCGCCTCGTCCGCGAAACCATCGTCATGGGCGACGATCTTGACGCCCTGCGCCAGCAGCGCCCGGGCGGCGGGCCGGCCTGCGAAACGGGTGGCGCAGGTGATGAGGGCGACACGGTCCATGGGCGGCTCCGGGGCAAGGGATGCGGTTGCGCGAAGCCTGCCGCATCCCTAACACTATGAACAGCCGTTTAGAAGCTGCCGTCCCGGGAGGAAGGAATGCCGTTTGCCAGCCTGGCCGATGTCGAGGAATTCGAGAAGACGCCGCATCTCGCGCGCATCGCCGCCACCAATGTCTACGACCTGCTGCAGCAGACCGCCGCCAGGCACCCCGACAAGCCGGCCATCCACTATCTGCCGACCGGCGCGGCCGACGATACGCCCGTCACTTATAGTTTCCGCCAGTTCATCGAGCGCATCACCCAGAGCGCCAACCTGTTCCGCGCCCTGGGCGCCGGTCCCGACGACGTCGTGTCGCTGGTGATGCCGATCCTGCCCGAGACCTTCTTCTGCCTGTGGGGGGCGGAGACGGCGGCGATCGCCAACCCCATCAACCATTATCTCGAAGCCGCGCAGATCGCCGGCATCATGGCCGAGGCGAAGGCTAGGATCCTGGTCACCTGCGATCCCTCCATCGTCGCCGACATCTGGCCCAAGCTGGCCGACATCAGGGCCAAGGTGCCGACCCTGCAGCACATCGTCGTGGTCGGCGGCAAGCCGGCGCCGGACGTGCTGCGCTACGAGGACGAGATCGGCAGGCACGACGGCGCCCAGCCGCCCCGCCCGCGCAACAGCCGCTTCGGGGACGTCGCCGCCCTGTTCCACACCGGCGGCACCACCGGCACGCCCAAGCTGGCGCAGCACACCCAGGGCGGGCTGGTGATGGGCGCCCTGACCAACGGCTACGGGCTGCTGCCCGGCCCCGACGACGTCTATTTCAACGGCCTGCCGCTGTTCCATGTCGGCGGCGCCATCGTCGGCGGGCTGAACCCGATGGCCGGCGGCTGCACCACCGTGCTGCTGTCGCCGCTGGGCATGCGCAACCCGCTGGTGGGCGGCAGTTTCTGGAAACTGGTCGAGCGCTTCCGCCCCACCATGGTCGGCAGCGTGCCGACGGTCTGGGGATCGCTGATGAACGTGCCGCTGGACGGCTGCGACATCTCCTCGCTGAAGCTGCTCAATTGCGGCGGCTCGCCGATGCCGGTGGAACTGGCCAAGGCGGTGCAGCGGCGCATTCCCGCCCCCATCGTCGAGGGCTTCGGCATGACCGAGCTGCACGGCTACGCCACCATGAATCCGGGACGGGGCGAATCGCGCATCGGTTCGGTCGGGCTGCGGCTGCCCTATGTGCAGATCATCGTGGCCGAGCTGGACGGCAACCGCATCCGGCGCCGCTGCGCGTCCAACGAACAGGGCGTCGTCCTGGTGCGCGGGCCGCAGGTGTTCAAGGGCTACGTCTCGCCCGCGCATGACCGCGACGCCTGGGTCGCGGCGGAGGCGGACGATCCCGACCAGGGACGCTGGCTCAACACCGGCGATCTGGGGCGCATCGATCCGGAGCACTACATCTGGCTGACCGGCCGGGCCAAGGATCTGATCATCCGCGGCGGCCACAACATCGATCCGCTGGTGATCGAGGAGACGCTGCACCAGCACGAGGCGGTGGAATCGGCCGCCGCGGTCGGCCGGCCCGACCGCCATGCCGGCGAGCTGCCCATGGCTTATGTACAGCTCAAGCCCGGCCGCAAGGTGAGCGGCGAGGAGCTGCAGGAATTCGCCCGCGCGCGGGTGCCCGAGCGCGCCTCCGCGCCGGTCGAGGTGGTGCTGCTCGACCTCATGCCGACCACCGGCGTCGGCAAGATCTTCAAGCCGACTTTGCGCCACGACGCCGCCCAGCGGACCTTCGCGCGCATCCTCGAGCCGCTGAAGCAGGAGGGCATCGAAGCGGAAGTCAGCGTCGGCGCTCACAAGGAGTTCGGCACGCTGGCGACGGTGAGACTGGTGAAGGCTGCGGATCGCGACGCCGCCAGGGCGAAGATCGGCGAGTTGCTCGGCGGCTTCTCAATCCGGCACGAAATCATTTAAGTAACCCTCACCCTGAGCCCGTCGAAGGGTGAGGTTCACAGGCGATGTGCGTGAACCCTCGCCCTTCGACAAGCTCAGGGCGAGGAGACTTTGACTGAGGCAGGCATGGGTGGCCCGGTCAAGCCAGGCGATGACGATAGGGGTGGCGAAAGCAGCCGCTACTTCCTAAGCTCCTCGCGCACCAGCGCCGCGCCCTGCTCCAGGGCGTGCAGCTTGGCGCGGGCGATGTCGCGGCGCATGGGGGCCATGCCGCAATTGGTGCAGGGATAGAGCTTCTCCGGCGCGACGAACTCCATCGCCTTGCGGATCGTGGCCGCCACCTGCGCCGGCGTCTCGACCTGGTCCGACGCCACGTCGATGCAGCCGACCAGCACGTCCTTGCCCTGCAGCAGGCCGATCAGGTCGATGGGCACTTTCGAGTTGGCGCATTCCAGGGAGATCTGGTCGATGCGGCTTCGGGCCAGATGCGGGAACGTGTCCTGGTACTGGCGCCACTCGCCGCCCAGGGTCTGCTTCCAGTCGAGATTGGCCTTGATGCCGTAGCCGTAGCAGATATGGACCGCGGTGGTGCAGGTCAGGCCTTCGATGCATTTGTGCAGCGCCTCGATGCCCCACTCGCGCACCTGGTCCATGTAGACGTTGAAGGCCGGCTCGTCGAACTGGATCACGTCGATGCCGATGTCCTGCAACTCCCTGGCCTCCTGGTTCAGCAGCTCGGCGAAAGCGAAGGCCATCTTGATGCGGTCGCCGTAATGGCGGTCGGCGATGGTGTCGACGATGGTCATGGGACCGGGCAGGGTGAACTTGGTGCGCAGGCCGGTGGCGGCGCGCAGGATCCTGGCCTCGGTGCCGTGCACGCTGCCCTGGCGGCGCAGCGCGCCGGTGACGGTGGGCACGTCCGCCTCGTAGCGGTTGTCGCGGATGCCCATCTTGACCTTGTTCTGGAAATCGATGCCGTCGATCCGCTCCAGGAAGCCGTGCACGAAATGCTGCCGCGACTGCTCGCCGTCGCCGACGATGTCGAGACCGGCCATCTCCTGCTCCTTGATCCACAGCAGGGTGGCGTCGCGCTTGGCCTCGGCCAGCCTCTCGCCCGGCTGCTGCCAGGGCGCCCACAGCATTTCCGGCTGCGCCAGCCAGAACGGCTTGGGCAGGCTGCCCGCGATGGTGGTCTTCAGCATGGTCCGCCTCCCGTGTTCATTGCCGCCTACTCTGCCACTTCTCCCGCCATGTGGCGCGGTCGATGTCGTAATAGACGATGTCGAACCCCTTCCACGCCGTTTCCCTGCGGTAACTCATGCCGATCTTCTCCATCACCGTCCGCGAGGCCAGATTGGCCGGCAGGGTGATGGCGAAGATCTCCTCGAGCCCAGTCTGCTCGAAGCCGAAGCGCAGCGATGCCGCCGCCGCCTCGCTGGCATAGCCACGACCCCAGCAGGCGGGATCCAGCGTCCACAGCGCCTCGACCGCGGCGAAATCTTCCAGGTAGCGCAGGCCACAATGGCCCAGCAGGCGGCCGTCTTCGCGCCCGCACACGGCCCACGGTCCGACCCCATGCGCGGCCCATGTGGCGCCGAACTGACCGATGGTGCGCTGCGCCGTCTGCAGCGGCGTCTCACCGTCCGGCGGCGGCGGCAGCCACGGCGTCACCTTTTCATGCAGGCGGATGGCGGCATAGGCGGGCGCATCGTCGTCGATGAAGGGGCGCAGGATCAGGCGGGCGGTGTGGAGCGTGGGCGGCGGCATGATTGTTCTATTGCATGATTGTTCTATTTCAAGCCGACGCCGAACCGCACGTCAAACCGGATAGCGGCTTTGACGCGCCAGATGCTTTGCGGCCACCCGAGGCTCTGATAAACGATTGTTCACCCAAGGGAGGCGCGCCAATGGATTTCCGCATTCCAGCCGACATTCAAGCCTATCTGGTCGAACTCGACGACTTCATCGAGCGCGAGATCAAGCCGCTGCAGGCGCAGGACGACAACGAGCGCTTCTTCGACCATCGCCGCGAATGGGCGCGCACCGATTTCGAGAACCAGGGCCTGCCGCGTCACGAATGGGAAGCGCTGCTGGCCGAGATGAAGCGGCGCGCCGACCGGGCCGGCCATTTCCGCTACGCCCTGCCCAAGGAATTCGGCGGCCGGGACGGCACCAATCTGGGCATGGCGATCATCCGCGAGCATCTGGCGGCCAA
This sequence comes from Alphaproteobacteria bacterium, assembly GCA_037190765.1. GTDB lineage: Bacteria > Pseudomonadota > Alphaproteobacteria > Reyranellales > JAQSWP01 > JAQSWP01. The sequence continues at coordinate 11,193 of JBBCJW010000034.1, read as the reverse complement.
GGGGCTGGGCCTGCACAACGATCTGCAGAACGAAAGCTCGATCGTCGGCAATCTGCCGACGGCGCTGATGCTGCGCGACTTCGGCACGCCGGAACAGAAGAAGCTGATTCCCGGCATCCTCGACCGCTCGCTGCGCATTTCCTTCGGCCTGACCGAGCCCGATCACGGCTCCGACGCCACCTGGATGGAAACGCGGGCGGTGAAGGACGGCAAGGGCTGGCGCATCACCGGGCAGAAGATGTGGAACACCGGCGTGCACGAGGCGACGCATGACTTCATCTTCGCCCGCACCTCGGGCAAGGACGGCGACGCCAAGGGCATCACCTGCTTCATCGTCCCCACCGATGCCGAGGGCTTCAAGGTCGAGGAATATCTGTGGACCTTCAACATGCCCACCGACCATCCGCGCATTTCATTGACCAATGTTTACGTGCCGGACGAGGCGATCCTGGGCGACCCGCAGGACGGGCTGGCGCTGGCGCAGCATTTCGTGCACGAGAATCGCATCCGCCAGGCCGCCTCGTCGCTGGGCGCGGCCCAGTTCTGCATCGACGAAAGCGTGAAATACGCCAAGCAGCGCAAGCCGTTCGGCAAGCCGCTGGCGGCCAACCAGGCGATCCAGTTCCCGCTCGCCGAACTGCACACCGAGGCGGCCATGCTGCGCGCCCTGATCCGGCAGACGGCGTGGGAGATGGACCAGATGAGCAAGCCCGAGGTGGCGATCCATCTCTCCGACAAGGTGTCGATGTGCAATTACCGGGCGAACCGGCTGGTGTGCGAGGCGGCCGACCGCGCCATCCAGGTGCATGGCGGCATCGGCTATTCGCGCCACAAGCCGTTCGAGCACATCTACCGCCACCATCGCCGCTACCGCATCACCGAGGGCTCGGAGGAAATCCAGATCCGCAAGGTGGCGGGCCATCTGTTCGGCGTCATCGGCAAGCCCAAGCGCAACACGGTGGCGTGATGGACCAGGCGCTGTCGGCCAGGCTGGAGGCGGCGCTGGCGCGCCATTTGGGCCGCCCGGTCGCGGTGCGCGATCTGGCGCGGCTGACCGGCGGCGCCACCAAATCGACCTACGCTTTCACACTGGAGGATGGTGGACAGGCGCGCCGCCTGATCCTGCAGCTCACCACCGTCACCGACCGCACCAACCCCGAGATCGACGCCACGCCGCGCCTCAGCGGCGATAGCGACGCCCGGTTGATGATGGCGGCGGCGGCCAACGGCGTGCCGGCGCCGGCCGTGGTCTATATCCTGCAGCCGCAAGACGGCGTGGGCAGCGGCTACGTCACCGAATTCGTCGACGGCCAGACCCTGGGCGCCAAGATCGCGCGCGATCCCGCCTTCGCATCGGCGCATGAGAAGATGACAGAGCAGGCCGGCGTCGCGCTGGCGCGCATCCATGCCATCGATCCGGCCAAGGTGCCGTTTCTGGTGCGGCAGGACGCGGCCGACCAGGTGCGCATCTATCGCCGGCTGGTCGAGCATTATCCGCTGCGCCTGCCCGCACTGGCGTTCGGCCTGCGCTGGGCGGAGCAGAACGTGCCGCGGCGCGAGGCGACGCGGGTGATCCACGGCGATTTCCGCAACGGCAATTTCATCGCCACGCCCGAGTACGGCATCCGCGCCGTGCTCGACTGGGAGATCGGCCAGCTCGGCGATCCGATGCAGGACCTGGGCTGGTTCTGCGTCAAGACCGGGCGCTTCGGCGGCGCCAGGCCGGCCGGCGGCTTCGGCAGCCGCGAGGCGCTGTTCGCCGCCTACGAGCGCGAAGCCGGTCGCAGCGTCGATGTCGCGGCGGTGCGGTTCTGGGAGGCGTTCGGCTCGATCAAATGGGCGGTGATGTGCCTGCGCAAGGGCATGCTCTATGCCGAGCCTGGCCAGAGCATCAGCCTGGAGCAATGCGCCATCGGCCGGCGGATCGAGGAACCGCTCTACGATTTCCTGAACCTGATCGAAGGACGCGACTGATGCCCAGCGGCACGCCGTCGAACGACATCTTGCTGGAAGCGGCCATCGCCTATCTGCGCCACGAGCTGCTGCCGACGCTGTCCGGCTACCACGGTTTCCAGGTGCGGGTGCTGATCAACGTGCTGGGCATCGTCCAGCGCGGCCTGCAGCAGGGCGAGGCGCTGGACGAGGCCGAACGGCGGCGATTGGTGGCGCTGCTGGGCGTCGAGGGCGATCGCGAGGCGCTGAACGACATGCTCGTGGCGCGCATCAGCAAGGATGAAGTCCCGCTCGACGATGCCGCCCTGCGCGACCATATTCTGCGCTCCCTCGAAGAAGCGCTGCGGATCAACAACCCGAAATGGCTGAAAACCTGAAGGCGGCATCGCGGCCGAACGCGCCGGTCGGCGCGGGCGATGCGATCATGCTGCTGACGGCGTTCCTGTTCGGCTCCTCCTTCCCCTTCGCCAAGGCGGTGCTGCCGGTCATGGAGCCGGCGCTGTTCGCCGCCTCGCGCTACGGCCTGGCCGGCCTGGTGCTGTTCGGCTGGATGGCGCTGCAGCGGCAGCAGCTGGGGCTGGCGGGCGCCGACCGCCGCCTGCTGTTGCTGTGCGCGGCGCTGTTCGCCGCCTTCCAGCTGAGCTGGGCCGGCCTGCTCAGCCTGACCAACGCCTCGGTCGGCGCCATCTTCATCGCCACCTCGCCGCTGTGGGGCACGCTTCTGGCCACGCTGGGCGGCGAGCGGCTGAAGCCGGTCGGCTGGTTCGGCATCGCCCTGGCCTTCGTCGGCGTGGCGCTGGTCATCAACAATTCGCTGCGCGCCGTCACGGTCGAGTTCGGCTCGCTGCTCACCAGCCTGCTGTGGCTGTTCACCGCCTTTCTGTGGGCGTTCTTCGTCGCCAAATCGCCGCCGCTGGTGGCGCAGCTTGGCGCCACGCGCATGTTCGCCTGGGTCATCGTGGTGGCGGCGCTGATGATGTCGCCGGCGGCGATCTGGTTCGGCTGGGACATGGCGTGGGGGGACATGACGCCGGCGCTGTGGGCCAAGTACCTCTACACCGCCCTGTTCAGCGCCGCCCTGGCCCTGGCGCTGTGGAACGTCGGGCTGGTGCGGCTGGGCGTCACCCGGGCCATGATCTACATGTACATGGTGCCGCTGTTCGCCATCGGCATCGCCGTGCTGTTTCTCGGCGAGCACATGACGATGGCGCGCTGGCTCGGGGCGGCGGCGATCCTGGCCGGCATCGCCATCACCCGCCGCGCGGCCGGCTGAAACGGCTCAGAACGGCGCGTCGCCCCGCACCGTGGTGCGCTGCATGCGGCGGATATGGGGCTGCGGCACCACCGACCCGACGGCGCGGTGGTTGGTGCAACGATTGTCCCACAGCATCAGGTCGCCGGCGCGCCAGCGATGGCGGTAGGAACCGCCCAGCCGCGCCTGGTGCTCGAACAGCTCGTCGAGCAGCGCATCGCCCTCCGCCTTGGGCAGGTTCTCGATGCCGACGGTGAAGCGGATCGACACGTACAGCGCCTTGCGCCCGGTCACCGGATGGGTGCGCACCAGCGGGTGGCTGACCGGCGGCGTGCGCGCCTTCAGCTCCGACGAGTGCTTGTCGCGGTAGCGCGTGTCGGACGGCGGCAGGCGCGGATTCTGGTCCTGATCGAAGACATGGATGGCGCGCAGGCCGTCGAGCCGACGGCGCGTGGCTTCGGGCAGGGTCTCGTAGGCGTGGTACATGCTGGCCCATTCGGTATCCTGGAAGACGTCGGGATCGTCGGGCACGCGCATGGCGTAGAGCAGCGATCCCAGGCTGGGCTCGCGCACGAAGGACAGGTCGGAATGCCAGTCGACGCCGCCATCGGCGATCGAGACGCGGCTGCCGTCCGGCTTCAGCTCGTTGGTCAGGACCAGGATTTCCGGATAGCCCGGCAGCAGGTACTGCTTGGCGGGATGGATTTCCAGTTCGCCGAAGCGGCGGGAGAAGGCGACGTGCTGGTCCTCGGTCAGGCTCTGGCCGCGGAACAGCAGGATTTGGTGGCGATGGAAGCCATCACGCACGGCGGAAAAGGTCCGCTCGTCGACCGGCCGGGAAAGATCGAGTCCCCGGACTTCGGCGCCGATCGCCGGCGATAGCGGTTCGAACTGCATCTGGCCCTCCCTTCGTGCTCCTGCCTCAGCCGGCCGCGGCGAGCGGCGCGGCTTGTGCCGGGCTCAGCCCCACGGCCATGGCGGCGGCAATGTCGCGATGCTGCCGCTCGCGCCAGTCGGCATCGGCCCGCAGTGTTGGTGTGACGGCGACTTCCAGCATCAGCCGCGCCGGCGCGGCCAGCACCAGGATGCGATCGGCCATCTCCAGCGCATCGTCGATGCGATGGGTGATCAGCACGCAGGTCTTGCCCAGCCGCCGCACCAGAGCGGCGAAGTCGGCGCGCAAGGCGGCCGAGGTGACGTGGTCGAGCTGGCTGAAGCTCTCGTCCAGCAGCACCAGTGCGGGATCGACTGCCAGAGCGCGCGCCAGCGACACGCGCTGGCGCATGCCGCCGGAAAGCTGGTGCGGGTATTTGGCGGCGTTCTCCGGGCCGAAGATCTTCACGTTCTCCAGCCATTGCAGCGCCCGCCGGTGCCGTTCGGCCGCCGGCACGCCGGCGATCTGCAGACCCAGCTCGACGTTCTCCATGGCGCTGCGCCAAGGCAGCAGCCGGTCGGTCTGGAAGGAAACGGCGAGCTTGCCGCGCAACTGGCGGAACTGGCGGTAGGGATCGAGGCCCTCGACCGCCACGGTGCCGGAATCGGGCGCCTGCACGCCCATGATCATGTGCAAGGCGGTGCTCTTGCCCGCGCCGGTGCGGCCGACCAGGGCCACGATCTCGCCGCGGCGGACGGCGAAGCTCAGTTCCTCCACGGCCGGCTTGCCGTTGAAGAACTTGCTGGCGCGTTCGAGCCGGATGACTTCCTCGCTCATCGCACCACCACTTCCGGCCGCCAGCGCAGCAGCAGGCGCTCGGCGCCGGCCACCAGCCCCTGCAGCGACAGGTTCAGTACCACCAGCAGCACGGTCCAGGCGATCACCTGATCCATGTGGAAGTTGTTCTGCGCCAGGCCCATGCGTGCGCCCATGCCGACGGTCGAACTCAGCAGCTCGGCGAAGGCAGTCATGCGCGCGGCGTAGCCGATGATCGACTTGGTGGTCATCAGCACGTAAGGAACGATGTGCGGCACTATCAGGAAGCGCAGCACGTGCAGGCGGGTGGGCCGGAAGGTCTCGACCATCTCGACCAGATCGGTCGACAGCGCGCGGATGCCGTCGTAGATGTTGAGCGCATAGAACGGGATCAGGATCATCGCCAGGATGAAGAAGATGCGCAGCTCGGCGTTCTTGAACCAGAAGATGGCGAACAGCATCCAGGACAGGGCCGGGATGCCGGTATTGATGACGATGATCGACTTCAGGTAGGGCTGCAGCGGGCGGATCATCGCCATGGCCGCGCCGATCAGGCAACCGGCCACCAGCGAGAACGCCACGGCGTAGAACAGCCGCAGCAGGGTGATCAGAATGTCGCCGATGTCGCGCGTCACCACCTTGGCGATGGCCGCCGCCGTCTCCAGCGGCGAGGGCATGATGTAGTTGGGCACGAAGCCGCTCCACACCTGCATGCCCAGCACCAGCAGCACGATCACCACCGCATTGGCCCACAGATCGCGCTTGATCAGCGTCGCCGTGGAGGGTCCGGCGACGGCTGGCAGGGGACGCGCCGCGTCGGTCATGGAAGTTCAGGCGATGTAGAAATTGCCGTCGAGCCGGCCCGGCAGCCCGCCGCTCTCGCTCAGCAGGTCGGCGAAAAACTGCATGTCGGCCCGGTGCCCGGTCTCGCGCACCGGCCGCAGCGCCAGCTTCAGCCGGCCCGAGGTCAGCGCCTCCTTCATGATCGCCGGATCGAGGTCCTGCACCTTGCCCATCTCGGCGAACTCGTCGGGATTCTTGTCCACATGGGCGAACAGCTCGTGATAGACGTCCTCCAGCCGCCGCGCCACGGCGGGGTCGCGCTTCAGGGTCTCCTGCTGCAGCGACAGGGCGAAGTAGGGCCCGGCGCGGCCGACATGCTTCTTCAGATAGTCGTCGATGGTAATGAGAATGCGCGAGCCGGGGATCTTCTGCAGGCCGGTGGCCAGGCCCGGTTCCCACACCAGCGTGGCGTCGGCGCGATCGGCCGCCACCAGGGTGACGCCGGCGTTGATGTTCTGGATGTTCTGCACCGGCGAATCCTTCTCCAGCTCGATGCCGGAGAATTTCTTCAAGGTCGCCTTGGTCAGCGAGTAGAGCCCGCCGCCCTGCAAGGCCGCGATCGACTTGCCCTTGAGTTCCTCGACCGTCTTCGGCCCCCTGGGTCCGACCAGGAAGCCCGCCATCGAATAGGTCGAGACCGCGCCCAAGAGCTTGATTGGCACACCCTTGATGTATTGCGTGGCGAAGAAATCCCAGGCGCCCATTGCCACGTCGATGCGGCCGGCGACGTAATCGGCGTAATAGATCGACAGCGTGGGATAGAACTTGGTCTCGACCTCGACCTTGTGTTTCCGGTCGAAGCCGCGCTCCTTCATCAGCGTCGTCGCCATCAGCGACCAGCCGTTGGACATGCCGCCCAGCGAGATCCTCGACGGCTCGGCGGCGCGGGCCACGAAAGGCGCCCCCAGTGGCGCGGCCATGGCGGCGGCGGCGAGAGCGGAACGGCGAAGCAGCGAGCGTCTCGTCAGGGTCATGGCGATGGCTTCCCCCAGAATGGATGTTGAAGGTCCCTGCGATTCCTTTTGTTCTATATAAGAACATTTGTTTTTATTGCGATTAATCATGCAGACCGCCTGCAGAAGAGTCAATCCCGTGCCGCGCCATCTGTCGGATCGCGGCCGGTGACCAAAGGATTTGTCGTCGCCGACAGGGCGACGGGCGACAAGAGACGGCGGCGGCGGAATTGGGCATACTGCGGCGAAGGCTCGCATGACGCTAACCCGCTACGCCCTCTGGCTGTTCATCCTGACGCTGACCGGCTATCTGATGATCGTCGGCCGCAACCTGCTGCAGCCTTTGGTGCTGGCGGTGGTCTTCTGGTACCTGATCGACACGCTGGCGGAGTTCTACAAGCGCCTGCGCATCGGCCGCTTCAACCTGCCGCGCTCGGTGGCGCTGACCGCCGCCATCCTTAGTTTCGGCTCGCTGTTGTGGGTGCTGGGCACCATCATCGGCCGCAACGTCACCGCCGTCATCGCCGCCGCGCCCGGCTACCAGCAGCGGCTGGAGCGGGTGTTCCTGGAGATGGCCGACCGGCTGGGCTTCGACGACGCGCCCACCCTGTCGCAGGTGTTCAACCGCTTCGATCTCGGCCAGGTGCTGTCCGACATCGCCGGCGCGGCCGCCTCGGTGGCCGGCATCATCGGCATCGTCATCGTCTATGTCGGCTTCCTGTTCGTCGAGCAGATCAACGCCAACCGCAAGATCGAGCTGCTGTTCCACGACCCGGTGCGCTCGGCGCGGCTGAAGACCATCCTGGCGCAGGTGTCGCAGGACATTCAGATCTACCTGCGCATCAAGATCCTGCTCGGCCTGGTCATGGCGCTGATCGGCTACGGCATCATGTGGGGCGTCGGGCTGGACTTCGCCGGCTTCTGGGCGGTGCTGATCTTCTTCTTCTACTTCATCCCCACCGTCGGCTCGCTGCTGGCCATCGTCTCGCCCATGCTGCTGACCCTGGTGCAGTTCGACAGCCTGACGCCGTTCTTCATCGTCGCCATCACCATGGGCGTGACGCAGATCTCCATGGCCAACATCATCGAGCCCGCCATCATGGGCCGCTCGCTGAACCTCAGCCCGTTCGTCATCATCCTGTCGCTGATGGTGTGGGGCACGGTGTGGGGCGTGATCGGCATGTTCCTGTGCGTGCCGATCATGGTCATCGTCATGATCGTGCTGGCCAATTTCGAGCAGACGCGGCCAGTCGCCGTGCTGCTGTCGGCCGACGGCCGCATCTTCCACACCAGGCCGCCGGTGCAGCCCGGCGCCATTTCCGACAAGGGCCCGATCAGGGAATAGAGCAAATCACCTTCTTTCGGGATCGCTTGCGATTCCGGGAGAAGGTGTGAATTTGCTCTAAATACCAATAGGTAGAGCCGGGCACGGCCGTTCCTATTCCGCCGCCTTGGCGGCCGCGGACCCGGCGCCCACCGCGCCGTCCCTGACCAGCGCCTCGATGTCGCTGCCGCTATAGCCCAGCTCCTGCAGGATGGCGGGGCCGTGCTCGCCGACATGCGGCGCGTGCTGAGCGGCGGCATCTTCGGACGGGCGCGGCAGGCCGGGGATGCGCGCGATCGGCAGGCGGCCGACGCCGTCCTGCTCCAGCCAGTCGACGCTGCGCACCGCCTGCACGTGCGGATGGTCGAGATAGTCCTGGTAGTTGTTGACACGCTCGGCGAAGACGCCGGCACCGATCAGGATCTCCAGCCACTCCTCGGTGGTCCGCGCAGGGAACGCCTCGGCCAGCACCTTGTTGACGATCGGCGCGCTGCGCAGGCGCGATTCGTGCGTCTGCAGGCGCGGATCGTCGAGCAGCTCGGGCCGGCCGATGATCTCCATCAGCTTGTTGAAGTGATGCTGGCGCATGGAGGAAACCACGATGTAGCCGTTGCTGGTCCGGAACATGCCGGTCGGCACGTAGAGCGGCGGCGGATTGCCGTTGGAGATGGCGTGCTCCATCAGCTTGGCGCCCTGGAAGGCGGCGGTCGCCTGCATCATCGAATTGTCGATGAAGGCGCCGACGCCGAAGCGGACCTGCCGCATCAGCGCCGCCGACACCGCCTGGAAGCCGTACAGCCCGGTCAGCACGTCGACCGCGATCATGCCCTGGCGGTGCGGCACGCCGTCGGCGGTGCGGTTCATCACCATCATGCCGGAGAAGGCCTGGATCAGCGCGTCGACCGTTGGCCGCCGGCTGTACGGCCCCTCCTGCCCGAAGCCCGACACAGAGAAGTAGACGATCTTGCCGTTCATCGCCTTGACCGCCTCGTAGCCCAGCCCCAGCCGCCCGACCACGCCGGGACGGAAGCTCTCGCCGAAGACATGCGCCTCGTCCGCCAGCTTGCGCACGATGGCGATGCCTTCGGGATGCTTCAGGTTGAGCGCGATCGAGCGCTTGCCGCGGTTGAACGCCACCGAATGCCCGCCATGATCGCCGCGCAGCTCGCCCAGGGTGCGGCCCCAGTCGCCTTCCAGCGGCTCGACCTTGATGACGTCGGCGCCGTGCAGCGCCAGCAGCATGGTGCAGTGCGGGCCGGCGACACCCTGGGTCAGGTCCACCACCCGCATGCCGGAGAAAGCCTTCAACTCGCTCACCGCGCCGCTCCCGCTGTCCGATCAATCACCTCATGATCATGGATAGAACGGTCCCGACGGGCAAGGCAAAGGCGCCGCACCCGTATGCGTTGTGCAGCGCGGAACGAGGCCGGCCGGACGCGCCGATCAAGGATCGGGTTTCAACACGCGATGCAAATCGAGCACCGGCGGTTCGACTTCCGCCTGGCTCAGCAGCGTGTGGACCTGGGCGCGATGATGCGTCTGGTGATTGAAGAAATGCGGCGCCAGCAGCGACAGCGGATCGCGGAATTCGCGGCCCTGGTTGTTGACGTAGACGATCTCGCGTTCCAGCGCCGCGGCGTCCAGCCGCGCGAAGAACTGCTCGATCCGCCGGTCGAGCGACAGTCGCGCCCGGGCCATTGCCTCGAACCGGGCGTAGGGTTCGGCATCCAGCCCGGTCGAGGGCGCGGCGCCGCCCTCGAACCGCGCCATCCAGATCAGGTCGCCGATCATGAGATGGTTCAGCGTGCCGTGGATCGAGCGGAAGAAGGCGCGGCGGTCCTTCTTGCGGGCGCGGTCGTCGAGCAGCGAGCAGGCGGCATAGAGCCGGTGGTTGGCGACGCTGTTGTAGGCCGCCATCAGCCGCCAGTGCGCCAGCAGGCCCTCAGATGCCACGCCACAGGCCGCTGCGCTGGAAGCGATAGAAAGTCTCGCCGTCGCGGCGATGGGCTTCGCCGCGCAGCCAGCGGCCGACCCGCGCGAAAAAAGCGGCGAGGGCCTTGCGCCTCTCCTCCATCGCCAACGCGCGGGCCTGCTCGAAAATTTCCGGCGGGATGCGTAGGGATGGATGCCCTTGGTCCATGTCGATCTCCAGCGTTTGCGCTGGCGGCAGACTGGGCCTTTCCCACTATGGAATTAATAGGGTATTTTCTACTTTTATTTGTGACGGGATTTCATAAATGGCCAGGCTGGACGAGATCGACGCCTTCATCTGCGTCATCGACACCGGCGGCTTCACCGCCGCCGCCGGCAGGCTCGGCCTGACGCCGTCGGCGGTCAGCAAGCTGATCGCGCGGCTGGAGGATCGGCTGGGCGTGCGCCTGCTGCAGCGGACGACGCGGCAAATGCGGCCGACCGCCGAGGGCGAGGCCTATTACCGGCAGGCTGCCGCACTGGTCGAGGAACTGCGCGAGGTCGAAACCCGGATCGGCCGCGAAGGCAGCGTGCCGCGCGGGCTGCTGCGGGTGACGACCTCGGTCGGGCTTGGCCTGTCGCAGATCGCAAAGCTGGTGCCGGAGTTCCTGCAGCGTCATCCCGAGGTGCGGATCGAGCTGAGCCTGGAGGACCGCAACGTCGACATCGTCGGCGAAGGCTTCGACATCGGCATACGCTTCGGCCGCGCGCGCGATTCGGCGATGAAGACGCGGCATCTGGGCGCGGTCAGCCGGCAGATTTTCGCCGCGCCGTCCTATGTCGCCCGGCAGGGACGGCCGCGCACGCCGCAGGATCTGGCGCAGCACAACTGCCTGACCTTCGGCGCCATGACCTGGCTCAACACCTGGCCGCTGCGCGAGAAGAAAGGCGGCACGGTGCGCGAATTCCGGGTCGGCGGCAATTTCGTCGCCGACAATGGCGAGCTGCTGTACCAGATGGCGCTGGAGGGCGTCGGCATCATGCGGCTGGCCGATTTCATGGTCGCCGACGACGTGGCGGCGGGCCGGCTCGAACTGCTGCTGGAGGATTTCAATCCGCGCGAGAACCTGCCGATCTACCTGATCTGGCCGCCGCAGCGCTTCGAGCCGCCCCGGCTACGCGCTTTCATCGACTACATGGTCGAGCAGTTCACGCCCGGTCCGCCCTGGACGCGGCGGTAGAGCGGATCACGATTGGATGAAAGCGC
>JBBCJW010000033.1:0-3459 GCA_037190765.1 Alphaproteobacteria bacterium | reverse complement strand
GACAGGCCGAGCCGCTGGCGCCGCTCGCGGGTCACTTCCAGCGACGACATGATGATGTCGAACTTCTTTTCGAGCAGGCCGGGGATCAGCTCGTCCCACTTGAGCACGATGAACTCGCACTCCGCCTTGATGCGCTGGCAGGCGTCCTGCGCCAGCTCCATCTCGAAGCCGGCCGGCATGCCTTTGCGGTCGAGATAGTTGAAGGGCGGAAAGGCCGCTTCGGTCGCGATGGTGATCTTGAAGGCCGGCGGCGTGAAAGGCGACTTGGGTCCGGGCTTGGCCACAGGCTGCGGCGCCGGCTTGGTCGCCGGTGCCTGCTTTGCGGGAGGACGCTGCGGCTGCTGGGGCTGTTGTTGTTGTGCCGAGGCGCTGGCGGTCATCGCCAGCAGGGCGAGGAGGGACGTCAGAAACTTCATGCGACCAGCCGCTCCAGAAGGGCGTTCAGCCGCTGCTGTCCGGCCGGCGTGGCGCGGAGATGCGTGACGTCGACCTCGACAAATCCCGCGGCGACCAGCGGCGCCAGGCGCTTTTCACCTACGGCGTCGACGGGATCGGTGCCAGTGACGGCGGCAAACGTGGCGCGGTCGATGCCGTCGGCCAGCCGCAATCCCATCATCAACGCCTCCTCCACCAGATCCCGGCCCTCGACCGACGACGTTTCCGCCGTGCCGTGACCATCACGCTCCACGGCTTCCAGCCAGGCTTCCGGACCGCTCGCGCGTCGGGTCGCCTTCTTGGCGGCGCCCTCGGCGAAGCGGCCATGGGCGCCGGGCCCGATACCGACGTAATCCTGATATCGCCAATAGATCAAATTATGGCGGCAGGCAGCCCCTGGCCGGGCATGGTTGGAAATCTCGTAGGCGGGCAAGCCGGCCGCGGCGAGCCGTGCCTGGGTATGCTCGTACATTGCGGCCGCCTCGTCCTCGGCGGGCAGAACGAAGCCGCCGCGGGCATGCTGGGTGAAGAACTTCGTGCCGCGCTCGATGGTGAGCTGATAGAGCGAGAGATGCTCGCCGGCGAGGCCCAGCGCCCGATCCAGCTCGGCGGCCCATGCCTCCGGTGTCTGGCCGGGCCGGGCATAGATCAGATCGAAGGAATGGCGCGCGAAATGACGGCGCGCGGTCTCGAAGGCGGCGAGCGCCTCGTCGACCGAATGCTCGCGGCCCAGAAACTTCAGCGCTTCGGGATCGAGCGCCTGCAGGCCGAGCGACACGCGATTGACGCCGGCCTGGGCCAAGGCGGCGAAGCGGCCGGCCTCGACCGAGGTCGGATTGGCTTCCAGCGTGATCTCGACGTCGTCGGCAGCGTCCCAGAGAGACCGCGTGCGTGCGATCAGCGCCGCCACGGTATCGGGCTCCATCAAAGATGGCGTGCCACCGCCGAAGAACATCGTTTCGACGCGGCGGCCCGGCGCTTCGCGCGCCGCATGCTCCAGCTCGGTGAGCAATGCCTGGCGCCAACGCGCCTGTTCGACGCCGTCGCGAACGTGGCTGTTGAAATCGCAGTAGGGGCACTTCGATTTGCAGAAGGGCCAGTGAACATAAACGCCTAATGGCGTCGCGCTCATCCGAAGCAGGCCTCGACCATCATCCGGAAGGCCCGCCCGCGATGGCTGATGGCATTCTTCTCGGCGTCGGACATTTCGGCCGTCGTGCGAGTGTCGCCCTTCGGCTGGAAGCAAGGGTCGTAGCCATGGCCGCCGGTTCCCCGTGGCGGCCAAACAATCGAGCCGTCGAGGGTGCCGTGGAAGAGCTCGAGATGCTCGTCGGGCCACGCCAGCACCAGCACGCAATGGAACGTGGCGGTGCGGTCTGCGTCGGTCTGCGGCACGCCGCGCGCGGCCAGTTCGTCCTGGATGCGGCGCATGCCCACCATGGCGTCGCGCGTCGGGCCTTCCCAGTCGGCAGTGTAGAGACCGGGCTGATCGTCGAGCGCGTGCACGCTGAGGCCGGAATCGTCGGCGAGGACCGGCAGGCCGCTGGCGCGCGTCGCGGCCAGCGCCTTGATCGCGGCGTTCTCCTCGAAGGTGCTGCCGGTCTCGTCGGGTGCTGGCAGGCCAAGCTCCCCCGCCGAGACGATCTCGACGCCGTAGGGCGACAGCATGGTGCGGATCTCGCCCGCCTTGCCGCGGTTGTGAGTCGCCACGACCAGTTTCGGCAGGACGAAGCGGCGCGCCATCAGGTCTTGCCGACCGCCGTGCGCTGCAACACCGTGAGTTCGCCGATGCCTTTCTTGGCAAGGCTCAGCAGCTCCAGGAACTGCGCTTCGCTGAACGGGTCCTGCTCGGCGGTGCCCTGGACTTCGACGATGCCACCGCTGCCGGTCAGCACGAAATTGGCGTCGGCCTCGGCCTTGGAGTCCTCAGGGTAGTCGAGATCGAGGACGGCCTTGCCTTCCCAGAGACCGCAGGAGACCGCGGCGACCTGGCCTGTAATCGGGTTGACCGCGAGCTTGCCCTCCTTGATCAGGCGCTCGAAGGCGAAATGCAGCGCCACCCAGGAGCCGGTGATGCTGGCGGTGCGGGTGCCGCCATCAGCCTGCAGCACGTCGCAATCGATGTTGATCTGGCGCTCGCCCATCGCCTGCAGGTTGACCACGGCGCGCAGCGACCGGCCGATCAGGCGCTGGATTTCCTGGGTGCGGCCCGATTGCTTGCCCCGCGCGGCTTCACGGTCCGTGCGCGTGTGGGTGGAGCGCGGCAGCATGCCGTATTCGGCCGTCACCCAGCCCTTGCCGGAATTTCGCATCCACGGCGGCACCTTCTCGTCGATCGAGGCGGTGCAGAGCACATGGGTGTCGCCGAACTTCACCAGGCAGGAGCCTTCGGCATGGCGCGAGAACCCTGGTTCCAGCGAAACCGGGCGAAGCTGGTCGGGGGCGCGGCCGGAAGGGCGCATAAAAGGTCTCCTGACAGGGTGAGGCCGGTGGGTGTAACGCCGGCCTTCATTGACCGCAATGCCTGCACTACCTACATTTTTTGCCATGGCGATCCACCGTATCGGCATTCAAGGAGGCGGCCTCGCCGAGACACCGTCGGGGCAGCGGCAGGCGGCCTCGGTCACGGAACTGAACGACCGGGCGCGCGAGGTGCTGCGCCATGTCGTCGAGAGCTATGTCGAGACCGGCGAGCCGGTCGGCTCGCGCGCGTTGACCCGCAAGCTTACCGAGACGCTGTCGCCTGCCACCATCCGCAACATCATGGCCGACCTGCAGGATGCCGGCTTGCTTTACGCGCCGCATACCTCGGCCGGTCGCCTGCCGACCGACGCGGGCCTCAAGCTGTTCGTCAACGGCCTGCTCGAAATCGGCAATATCTCCGAGGAGGAGCGCGAATCGATCGAAGCGCGCTGCGCCACGGTCGGCCGCAGTGTCACCGAGGCGTTGGAACAGGCGACCACCATGCTGTCGGGCCTGTCGCGCTGCGCCGGGCTGGTGATGGCGCCCAAGACCGAGCATCCG
>JBBCJW010000032.1:0-5867 GCA_037190765.1 Alphaproteobacteria bacterium | reverse complement strand
CGCCTGCTCCGGCGACAGCCGCGAGATCGGCGGCAGCACGCCGAACGCGTCGGCCGTCAGCATCACGATGTTCTCGGGCGTGCCAGCGATGCCCGTCGCCGAGGTGTTCGGGATGAAGTCGAGCGGATAGCAGGCGCGGGTATTCTCGGTGTACTGGCCGTCATCGAGGTCGAGGCGGCCGGTCGCCGGATCGATCACGACATTTTCCAGCACCGTGCCGAAGCGGCCCGTGGTGGCATAGATTTCGGGCTCGGCTTCGCGGCTGAGCTTGATCACCTTGGCATAACAGCCGCCTTCGAAGTTGAAGAGGCTGTTCTCGGCCCAGCCATGCTCGTCGTCGCCGATCAGGGTGCGGGTCGGATCGGCCGACAACGTCGTCTTGCCAGTACCCGAGAGGCCGAAGAAGACCGCCACGTCGTTCTTGGGACCGACATTGGCCGAGGCATGCATGGGCAGTACGTTCTTGTCGGGCAGCAGGTAGTTCAGGATGGTGAACACCGACTTCTTGATCTCGCCGGCATACCACGTGCCGCAGATGGCCACGACGCGCTCGGTGAAGTTCACCAGGATTGCGCAGTCGGACGCCGTGCCGTCGAGCTTCGGATCAGCCTGGAAGCCCGGCAGGTTCAGGATCGTGAACTCCGGCTTGAAGCCCTCCAGTTCCTCGGTCTTGGGACGCAGGAACATGTTGCGCGCGAAGAGATTGTGCCAGGCGGTCTCGTTGATCACGCGCACGCCGATGCGATGGGCGGGATCGGCGCCGGCCCAGCAATCGCGCACGAACAGATCGCGGCGCTGTGCGTAGGCGATCATGCGATTGTAGAGCGCGCGATAGCGGTCGGGCGTGATGGCCTTGTTGGTCTTGCCCCAGTCGATGCGGCCCTTGCTTTCGGAATCCTCGACGATGAACTTGTCGTTGGGTGAACGGCCGGTGTGGATGCCGGTGCGCACCACCAGCGCGCCCCCGTCGGCCACGACGCCCTCGCGGCGGCGAACCGCCTCTTCGTAAAGAGCCGGAACCTGCAGGTTCCAATAGACGTTGCTCAGATTCTTCAATCCGAGCGTCTCAAGTCCTGATTTGGGTACGACGAAGCCCGCCTGATGCACGGCGTTTCTCCTGCTTTTGGGCTGATCCGATGATTGAACGTATTAGGGGATTACCAACCCCCGAAAAACGTCGCGGTGACCTTTTCGTTGCCTCTCTCAGCGCTAAAGGGGCGACCGTTCAGTGGCAAGAGCCTGCGACAGTTAGTGTCGAGGATGATGTGGATCGGCCTTCGCATCCGCGAAGGATATCCCGCGGCGCGGAATCGCGTTCCGACAGCAGGCTGAGACCCCGGAAAACAGCCGCCCTCAGGCGACTGCGCGAGCTTTCGCAACAAGTGCAACCAGGACCTTCCGGGCGTCCCCGCCCGCTGCCAGCGGCTGGTCGAAGGCAAGCCGGGCCACCTGCCCACGCTGCCGGAGGTCAATGCCCTCCGGATCAATCCCGGTCATGCGCCATCCCTGCCCGTCCAGGCCGAGGAGCTTGCCGGCGTAGAGCTGAATGGCGTCGGAATGGTCTTCGTTCATGTGGGTCACGATACCCGTCTCGGCTTCGGCCAGGCCCGGTGCTTCAGGCGAGGCCAGTTCGGCCCGGTCGATCCAGCGGATCTTGCCGAATCCGCCGACCAGATGGGTGCGCTCCACGGCAACGCGGTAGAAATGGAAATCCTTGAAGCCCGCATACATCGCGGCGTCCGGATGCCGCGCCAGGAAGCGCGCCTTCGACCGCTCGTCGGTCGTACGTTCGGCGCGACCGAGCACCGTGACGCGGGCGCCGGTCAACGGCTGTTCCAGGCCGACCGTCCCGTCGAACAGCAGGGAGATCCGGCCATCGGCCTGAATCGCCTTGGTATGCTCGGCAAGATCGCTCAACAACAGGATGGGTGACAGGTCATGGTCGACCGCCACGAGCACCAGCGAGGCGTATGGCCAGGTCCCGGTTTCGCCCGGCAGGGCGCTGGCCAGGGCGGCCCGGTCGAGGCCGCGAAGCAGATCGCGCACGGAGCGCGGCATGTCGTTTTGGGTCATTTTCGGTTCAAAAAAGCCGCAATTGTTCGCTTGAGGATTACGGGCCGGGGAAGCGGCGGCGGCGGCCCGGTCTGTGATAGCATGGTCTACTGTCCGTTGTCCGCTGTGCCCCTGCAGGAGAAGCCAAGCCGTGCGCAAGAACATCGCCCTCGTCGACGACGACCGCAACATCCTCACCTCCGTGTCGATGCTGCTCGAAGCCGAAGGGTTCCAGATCAAGACCTATAATGACGGCGCTTCGGCGCTCGAGGGGCTCAACCAGTCGCCGCCCGACCTCGCGATCTTCGACATCAAGATGCCGAGGATGGACGGAATGGAGCTCCTGAACCGCATCCGCAAGACGCAGCAGTTCCCGGTCATCTTCCTCACCTCGAAGGACGAAGAGATCGACGAGGTGCTGGGTCTGCGCATGGGCGCTGACGATTTCATCCGCAAGCCCTTCTCGCAACGGCTGCTGCTGGAGCGCATCCGCGCCGTGCTGCGCCGCGGCGACGTCGGCGGCGGCAAGGGTGAAGCGGCGGCCGAGCGCATCGTGCGCGGCGACCTCGTCCTCGATCCGAGCCGCCACCAGTGCACCTGGAAGGGCAAGGAGGTGCATCTCACGGTCACAGAATTCCTGTTGCTCAAGTCGCTCGCCGAGCGGCCGGGCCACGTGAAGAACCGCGACCAGCTCATGGACGCGGCCTATGGCGAAACGATCTACGTCGACGACCGCACGATCGACAGCCATATCAAGCGCGTCCGCCGCAAGTTCCGCGAAGTCGACGGCGAGTTCGAGCAGATCGAAACGCTTTATGGCATCGGATATCGATACCGCGACGCCTGAGCCGAGGTCGCGTCCGCTGGGACGCCAGAGCTTCGGAGCGCGGGTCGTGGCAGCACTGCGCCGGCTGTTCCCCGGCGCCCGTCGTGCTGCGCAAACGCCTGCGGCGGCAGCCGACTCGCCGTCGCTGCTGCGGCGCCGGCGCAGCACCGATCGCAGCCACTCGCCGCTCACCCGTCGCATTCTGCTGCTGAACCTGATCCCGGTCGCGCTGCTGACGCTCGGCGCCGTCTATCTCAGCGACTACGAAGAGGAATTGATCGACGCCGAGCTCGCCTCGCTGCTGGTCCAGGGCGAAATGGTCGCTGCAGGCATTGGCGAGGTGGCGGTCGTCGGTGGCGAGACCACGGTCAACCGTATGGATGCCGATGCCGCGCGCCAGTTGCTCACGCGTCTGGTCCGGCCGACCGGCGTTCGGGCGCGCCTGTTCAGCGAGACTGGCGAGCTGCTCGGCGATTCCGCCGTGCTGAGCGAGGTCGGTCGCATCCATGTCGTGCCGCTTCCGCCTCCGGAGGCCCCAGATGAAGGCAAGCCCGACGTAGAACTGCAGTGGAGCGACCGCATCGGGGACTGGATCGGCCGCCAGCTTTCGCGCGTCGACCGCTTTCCGGAATATGTCGACCGGCCGGCGCCGACCCTGCGTGACTTTCCCGAAGCGGCCAGCGCCCTGCGTGGCTTCAATGCGTCGGCCGTGCGCAGCGCTCCCGATGGCCGCCTGATCCTGAGCGCCGCCGTGCCCGTGCAGCGCTACAAGCAGGTGCTGGGCTCGATACTGCTGACACGCGACAACCGGGCCATTGCCGCCTCGTTGCGCGAAGTGCGCTACGACATGCTGACCATCGCCGCGGCCGCGCTCGGCATCACGGTCCTGTTGTCGCTCTATCTCGCCGGCACCATCACCCAGCCGATCGTGCGGCTGGCGCGCGCGGCCGACGAAGTGCGCCTGGCGCGCGAGAGCCGGCCGGCGATTCCCGATCTCGGCAAGCGCGGCGACGAGATCGGCGACCTGAACGATGCCTTGCGCTCGATGACCGAAGCGCTGTGGCTGCGTATCAACACCATCGAGAGCTTCGCCGCCGACGTGGCGCATGAACTCAAGAATCCTCTGACCTCGCTGCGGTCGGCCATCGAGATGGCGGCGCGGCCCGACCTCGACCAGGAGCGCCGCGCCAAGCTGATGGCCATCGTGATGGACGACATCAACCGGCTGAACCGGCTGATCTCCGACATTTCCGACGCCTCGCGCCTCGATGCCGAACTGATGCGCGGCGAAGTGAAGCCCGTCGATCTCGAAGCGCTGCTGCGCGACATGGTCCACCATCAGGCGGTGACAGCCAGCCGGAAGTCCGATGTCGAGATCGAATTTCGCGTCGCCACCAACCCGCCCTTTGCGGCACACGGCCACGATGGCCGCTATGGTCAGGTGTTCCGCAACGTCATAGACAACGCCTTGTCGTTCAGTCCGCCGGGCACGCGCATCCTTGTCGAGCTCAGCCGCGAGCCGCGCAACGGGCCGTTTGTCGTCACCATCGACGACGAGGGCCAGGGCATTCCCGAGGACAACCTCGAATCGATCTTCCAGCGATTCTATTCGGAACGTCCCACCGAACATTTCGGCCAGCATTCCGGCCTCGGCCTCTCGATCTGCCGCCAGATCATGGAAACCTATGGTGGCTCGATCACGGCTTCCAATCGGCATGCGCCCGACGGCAAGGTGCTGGGCGCGCGCTTCACCATCCGCGTGCCGGCCGCGACCGGCCGCAAATGACGACCCTCGTCCACGCTACCTGCGTCGCGCTGAAGACAAGCGGACGGACCTGGAAGGCCGTGCTGCTGCGCGGTCCCTCCGGCGCCGGCAAGTCGGATCTCGCGGCCCGCCTGATCGAGACCGGGGCGCGGCTGGTGGCGGACGATCAGACCAGGCTTACACGGCAGGGACGCCGGCTGATCGCTGCCTGCCCCAGGACGTTGGCGGGGCTCCTCGAAGTGCGTGGCGTCGGCATCGTGAAACTCGGCCGCACCCAGCTCCTTCCCCGCGCCACGGTCGCCCTGCTCGTCGATCTCGTGCCGCCACAGCGCATCGAGCGCCTGCCGGAACCGGCATACGAAGCAACGCTGGGTATCGACCTGCCGGTGCTGGCGTTGACACCTTTCGAGGCGTCGGCCAGTGCCAAGTTGCGCCTTGCCGTGGCACGAATCGCGACGGCATGATCGCCGCCGCGTTCCATGCCCGATACCAGCCCTTCGCCAACATCGCCCACGACGCAAACCGCGCGCCGGCCGTTCGTCGTCGTCTCCGGCCTCTCCGGTGCCGGGCGCGTGACGGCGCTGAGCGTGCTGGCCGACATGGGCTACGTCGCCATCGACAATATTCCGCTGACCCTGCTCGACGACCTCGTGCAGTCGACGACGGGAAAGCCGGGCGAGCAGGCACCTCCGCTGGCCTTCGGTATCGATACCCGCACCTTCGGCTTCGATCCGCGCGCCTTGCTCGCACGCGTGCGCGAATTCAAGGAGCACCACGGTCTTTCCGTCCAGCTTCTCTTCCTTGAAGCCGACACCGAGACGCTGCAGCGTCGCTACACCGAGTCGCGCAGGCCGCATCCTCTCGCACCGGATCGCCCCGTGGTCGACGGCATCGTCGAAGAACGGCGCCAGATCGGCTTCATGCGCGACCATGCCGATGTCAGGATCGACACCTCGGGCCTGTCGCCGCATCGCCTCAAGCAGATTCTCGCAGGACACTTCGCGTTGCGCGTTGCTGCGG
The DNA here is from genome assembly GCA_037190765.1 of Alphaproteobacteria bacterium. GTDB lineage: Bacteria > Pseudomonadota > Alphaproteobacteria > Reyranellales > JAQSWP01 > JAQSWP01. The sequence goes on along the minus strand of JBBCJW010000032.1, from coordinate 204 downwards.
GCGTGCGCATATCCGTGATGTCGTTTTCGTACCGTCGCGGATTGCCGCGCGAGGCCGACCTGGTGTTCGACGCCCGGTTCCTGAAGAATCCTCACTACGAGCCAACGCTCAGGCCGCTGACCGGCCGTGATCGTGCTGTGGCCGCGTTCGTTGCCACAGATCCCGACTATCGGCCGTTCGTGGATCGGCTTCAGGGGCTGATTG